>CAZXIX010000013.1:0-36677 GCA_964640855.1 uncultured Saprospiraceae bacterium | reverse complement strand
TTTGCCGGTCGGGCAATTTATTGCTGGGGGCTTCCGCCTTCGGTTCCGTCTGGCACCTTTGGCCCATCGCCTGGGTTCCCCTCTTTTTCATCGCAGCCGTTACCCTGGTCAGTCGGGGCGAAGTGGAAGGAGGAGGCCGGCCATCCCTCGGGCTTGCAGCTCTGATTTATGTCATTTTGATCCTGGTAATGGCCGGATGGGCGGTATCGGTGAACGAAGATCCCTGGAGACCGTTGCTATTCGTGGCCCTATTCGGATGGGTCGTACTGCCTCCCTTGGTGAGAGCCATCCGGGATCCGAGAGGTCCGCTGATCGGCAAGGCAGTAAGGTGGGGCGTTTTAGGGTTGATCCCCATGAACGCGGCCTGGGGCTGCATTTTCGAAGGCTGGCTATTCGGTGGGGTAATTCTTTTGCTGTTTCCCATATCGACAGGATTAGCGCGCGTGTTTGCCGTAACTTAGACCTGTATGAAACGAAGTATCAAGCAATCCTTTTCGGTTTCCTTCTCCTACGAGGTGCATTTTTGCCGGGGTTTATTCCACCCGGATAATCGATTATTTGCCGATCTGTTCCGAAAAGAGGAGGGCAATCGTCTGCTTTTTGTCCTGGATCAGGGGGTAAAGGACGGGCACCCAGCCCTGGAGGAGCAGATTGAGGATTATTGCAAACAATATCCCTGGTTGGATAAGAGGGGAGAGGTGATCCGGGTTCCCGGTGGGGAAGCCGCCAAGAATTCCCCCGAATGGACGGAATTACTGATCCGGGAGATCGAGCTGCGGCAGATCGACCGCCATTCTTATCTGGTTGCCATCGGGGGCGGAGCGGTGCTGGATATGGCCGGCTTTGCGGCTGCGGTGGCTCATCGCGGGGTTCGTCACATTCGAATCCCCACGACCGTTCTATCCCAAAATGATTCCGGGGTCGGGGTCAAGAATGGGATCAATTTTCTGGGGAAAAAGAATTTTGTAGGAAGTTTTGCGCCCCCGATCGCGGTGATCAACGATTTTGATTTTCTTCGCAGCCTGGACGAACGCGATTGGCGCGCCGGCATATCCGAGGCGATCAAAGTGGCCCTGATCAAGGATAAACCCTTCTTCGAATGGCTGGAGGATCATGCGGCGGCGCTGGCCGACCGCGATGAATCCGCCATGGAATACCTCATCGAACAATGCGCTCGCCTGCACATGGAGCATATAGGCGGCGGCGATCCCTTTGAAATGGGGTCTTCCCGACCCCTCGATTTTGGCCACTGGTCGGCCCATAAACTGGAGCAGTTAAGCGATTTTCGAATCCGCCACGGCGAGGCGGTTGCCATCGGCATTGCGCTGGATACGGTGTACTCGAGCCTCATTGGAACGTTAGCCCCGGAGGATTGCCAACGGGTATTACAACTCTTCGATCAACTTGGACTTCCCCTGAGCGCCCCGGAATTACATCTTCGGAATCCAGATGGTCATCTGGCCATCTGGCAGGGTCTTCAGGAGTTTCGGGAGCACCTGGGCGGTCGATTGACGATCATGCTTCTACAAGAATTGGGGCAAGGTTTCGAGGTCCACCAAATGGAAGAAGAAGTGATCGAGAAAGCCTTGCAAAGCCTGGGAGCCTATTCTGCCTCACACAGCCCGGTCGGATAATTATGCGCTTGAATGACGGATCCCAGCTGACCTATTGCACCAATATTCACGCCGGAGAAACCTGGCCGGACGTAAAGGCGGGCCTGGAGAAATTTCTTCCGGCTGTCCGGGACCGCGTTGCCCAAAGTGCACCCTTTGGAGTAGGGTTGCGACTGGGCGCTCGCGCCGCCCGCGAACTCCTTCAGGAGCGCGAATTAGAAAAATTCAAGGATTGGCTGGAGACCGAAAATTTATATGTTTTCACCCTCAATGGATTTCCCTATGGAGATTTCCACCACACAAGGGTCAAGGATCAGGTTCATGATCCCGACTGGACCACCCCGGAACGGGTTGCCTACACCCGGGATCTGATCGAAATCCTGGCTCAATTGTTGCCCGCTGATCTGGAGGGTAGCATCAGCACGTCGCCACTTTCCTATCGTCATTGGCACAATCCTTCGGAACGGGAGTTCGTCAAGCAAAAAAGCCGGGCAAATCTGAAAAAGGTCATGGCTGAACTCGCAGAGGTGGAATCCCGAACCGGAAAGCGGATCAGCCTCTGCCTGGAACCGGAGCCGGATGGACTGCTGGAAAATTTTGAGGAATTTGAAGCCTACTATCAGGACTACCTGCTGAACCAGGATCTAACCCGGCTCTCCCGGGACATCGTCCTGCGCCATTGCACCCTTTGCTACGACATTTGCCATTTTGCTGTCGAGTTCGAGTCCCACGCTCAGGTGTTGGACAGGCTTTCGGAATCGGGCATACGCATTGGAAAAGTTCAGGTGAGCGCTGCCTTAAAGGCGGAAGTTCGGGATGTTACGGAACTGAAAGCACTGGAAGCATTTCGGGAGCCCACCTATTTGCATCAGGTGGTTATCCGCCGGAGGGAGAAGCCCCTGGAAAAATATCCGGATCTCGACCTGGCCATCCGGCAGGAAGAAAAAAATCTCTTTCCGGGAGAGTGGCGCGTGCATTTTCACGTACCCGTTTTTCTGGCCGACTATGGGGTCTTATCTTCCACCCGGGAGGATATCCGGATCTTTTTCCGGGAAATGAGAAAAAGAGGCTTATCGGCACCGCTGGAGGTGGAGACTTACACCTGGGAAGTGCTGCCGGATGACCTGCGACTGGATCTGACCGCATCCATCGCCCGTGAATTGAAATGGGTAAAAGAAACCTATGAAACCGACCGCCGTCCTTAATGTCGTTGGCTTGACGCGTCGCCACATCGGCGAGCACACGCCTTTCATCCGAAAATGGATGTCCGACAAGCAGCTTCAGACCATTAATCCGGTGCTACCTGCCGTTACCTGCTCCGCTCAATCCACCTATCTGACCGGGAAGTGGCCTTCCAAACACGGCATCGTCGCCAACGGCTGGTATTTCAAAACGGAAAAAGAGATCAAATTCTGGCGGCAGTCCAACGATCTGGTTCGAGCTCCTAAGATCTGGGACCTTGCCCGGACCCGAAACAGGGAATTTACCTGCGCCAACCTTTTCTGGTGGTACAATATGTACTCGACGGTCGACTTTTCCGTAACGCCCCGACCCAATTACCTGGCCAACGGTCTGAAAATTCCGGATGTTTACTCGCATCCGGCCGATCTCCGGGACGAACTGCAAGCAGAATTGGGACAATTCCCCTTGTTCAAATTCTGGGGCCCCAAAACCTCGATCGAATCCAGTGCCTGGATAGCGAATTCGGCGATTTATACCTACCAAAAATACCGACCCACCCTTACGCTCATTTATTTGCCCCATCTGGACTACAACTTACAGCGCCACGGTCCGGATCACCCTTCCGTATCCTCCGATCTGCAGGAGATCGACCGGGAGGTCGAAAAGTTGATCAGTTTTTTTGAAGGAGCGGGTTGCCGGGTCATTGTTTTATCGGAATATGGGATCACCCCCGTCCATCGCCCCATTCACCTCAACCGGATCCTGCGGGAGGAGGGGCTGATCGCCATCCGTCGGGAGCAAAGCTGGGAATTGCTGGATGCAGGGGCCAGCAGGGCTTTCGCTGTGGCCGATCATCAGATCGCGCATATTTATGTGAGGGATCACCAGGACCTGCCCAAGGTGCGCGCTGCCCTTTCCCGTGTTCCGGGCATAGAGCTTTTGCTGGATAAAGGGGCGCAGGAGAAATTCCAACTTCGCCACGAGCGCTCGGGCGACCTGGTTGCCGTGGCCGATCGGGACTCCTGGTTTACCTATTATTATTGGTTGGAAGAGGATAAAGCACCGGACTTTGCCCGAACGGTAGATATTCATCGGAAGCCCGGTTTTGATCCGGTTGAGATGTTTGTCGATCCGAAATTCACGAGTCCTCTGATAGCAGCCGGCTGGCGTTTGATGAAAAAGAAGCTGGGTTTTCGATACCTGATGGACCTCATTCCTTTGGATGCCAAGCTGGTGAAAGGCTCCCACGGCCGGCTCCCGGAAGATCCGCTGGATCATCCGGTCTTCATTACCGGCGGCGAGGCCCAGGGGGAGACCCTTTCTCCCGTAGAGGTTCAAGGAGGCATCCTGGAAGTCCTGGATTTGTAAAAACACCGCACCTTTTCGAAGGTAGAATACCGTAGAGAGCGGTTTTCAGTCGTTTAGGGGCCTAATCGTTGCGTGGTTCGGCCTTCTTTTCATTGAACTGAGCACCGATCACTTCCGGATCGGATCGCACGTCGCGGAGCAGTTCCGTTGGTGGGGTGGAATTCGGGTCAAAGGAAACCAGATAGTACTTGGTTTTGGGCGCAATTTTCTTGACCAACTTCATGGTAACGTCGAAATATTTTTCCAGCCATTCGTCGATATTGGCTTCCGGGCGAAGTTGAACGATCATTTCTGTGGGAGGGGCGGCTTGGGCGGAAGGGGGCTTTTCTCCATAAACACCCTGTCGTTCGTAAGGAGACCACTCGCCGCCGTCCACTATTTGCGTGAGTTTTCGTTCCAGTTCCAAGATCTCTTCGGGGCGATTTTCCCGTCCGACCACTCTTTTCACCTTGCCGTCCGGATAGAAATAGGTAATTCCTACGGTTGGGCGATCCGGGATCTGGCTGAAATAGTTATCCTGAAAATTACTGAAGGGAATACCGGTGAATCCTTCTTCGATGGTCTCCATTTCTTCCTGGCTCAAGTAGCGAAAGAAGAGTCCCGAGCGAGCGGCGTGGGCTTTTCCGTTGTAGGTGGAGAATCCGTTTCGGAAAACGGTGAATTGGTATTCGGGGCACTGAGGGAGACAAGGCCCTTTTTCCATGATCACCCATTTATCCAGCCGGTCCTGTTCTTCGGGAGGGATTTGCAGGGTATTGCAGGCCATGGAGGTCAGTACCAAAGCGGAAATGCCAATAAGATGTCGCCTTTTGAGGCTTACAGGCAGTAGGGAAAATCCAGGGGTAATCATAAAGTTAGATCGATAGGCCGGAAGGGGGTTATTGCCCCAGGTTGCCCGATGTGTTTCTACTGGATATGACTTTTTGGTGCAAAACCTCGTATTGAGGTTTGAAGACGAAGCGTACTTTTCCAGCCGGGCTCTTGCCGTAGGCGTCCGGTTTCGGGTAGCCTTTCCCCACCGGGAAAAGGATTTCCGAGGGAATGCCGTTCAGGTTGAGTTCCTTGGCAATCAGGGCAGAGGTGATGCCGCTTTGTTCCCAGGCTTGAACGATGTTGGAAGAAGGATAGGCTTCGATGTACACATTCAACTGGTTGTAGGGGCGAAGGATTTCGGCAAAGCGGGCCATGCCGCTCCTTCCGCTTTCGCTGAGTTTGGCCTGGCCGGGCTCCAGGAGCCAACTCACGTCGAAGGAAAGGGTGAGATTGGTGTAGGGTTCGGAGAGTTCTACGTGAGACTGGCTGTTGGCATTTCGCGATATGGCCTGAGCCAGGGCAAAATGCAGATTTCGCAATTGGATCATCATCGCGGAACCATCCTGCTGAATGATCTGACAGGCTATATCGTCGGAGGAGGGGGCGCCGAAAGAGCCGCTTCCGCCCCGGCTTTGCTGTTGGTTCATCTGGGTCTGCTGCTGGAGCTGGCGGATCTGATATTCTTTCTGCTCCAAAGCCCCCTGGTGAGCTTGCAGGGCTTCCTGCAGGTTGGCGTTGGGATCGCCGGAGTAAATATCCTCGTATTCCTGGACCCGGGCTACCAGATCCTGATAATTGGAAAGCAGGGTCCGGTTGGTCACGATCAGTTGCTCCACCTCATAGAGCGCTTTTCGGGCGGCATCATTCGCATTTTGGTTATCCGATTCCAACTCAGCCAACTGCTTTTTTATGTCGCCAACGAGTTCGGCCTGCTCTTTATGCTGATCCCGCTCCCGGCTGAGTTCTTCGTGCTCACCCAGGGTGACACAGGAGGAAACCCCCAGTGAACTCAACGCCAGCAGAAAAAGAAACGCGCGGGTATTCATGTGCTTGTTTTTGTTAAAATTACCCAAGATGGGCAGCAAGTGCAATGGCTATAACGAATTCGGCACCTGTTTTTGTTTTGGAATGGCCGTTGGATTAGTAGTCGATCTCTGAAAAATCCACGACGAAACCTTTCCGGTTATATTTTTTTTGCAGGCTGGTGTTGTAGGATTCGGCCTGCTCCCGGGTTTTGAAGGGACCCAGAATGACCTTGTACACCGTGCCGCCGGTCTCCTGTCTTTCTACGCTCACCAGGATGTTGTCAAAATAGGCAGCCCTGAGTTGGCCCACCATTTGCAAGGCATTGAGGTAATCCATCATAGAGGCTACCTGTACTCCAAAACCGGTGTTTTGTTCTCTTTGGATGGTCACTTTGTACAAACCGTAGGGAGTGACGTTTTGACGATCAATTCTTTGATCGACCGGTACCGGGCTGGCGTTTAGTCTTTCCTCATCTTCTGAAGATGGGTTGGTGTCTGAACGGGGTGAATCGGATGTGTTGGCGTTATTACCGGGGGAAGAACTAGCGGTTGTCTCTTCGGTTTCGGTCGGTCCGGGCAATACATCCACCTGTACCTGGGCTTTACCATCCCTGATCAGGTTTAGCTTTTCGGCTGCTGCCCGACTCAGGTCCACAATCCGGCCTTTTATGTATGGCCCCCGATCATTGACCCGAACCACCACCGACAGCCGATTGTCTAAACGCGTTACCCGCAGGCGAGTTCCCAGAGGATGCTTTTTATGGGCTGCCGTAAAAGCGTTTTTGTCGTATTTCTCCCCATAAGCGGTCAGCGTACCGTGGTATTGATCCGAATAATAGGAAGCCAGGCCGAATTCCTGGGCGAAGCTGGCTCCATACAATACGGTGCAGAACAAGAATGGGAGAATGAATTTCATGTCAGCATCAATTAAATAGCCAATATAACTAAAAAATAAAGGGGTTTCAAACCATAGAATCCAATACAAAAGCCTAAAGGCAATATGAGGGGCTTTTTTATTGCCTTAATGATAAGGTCTGACCTCGGTGATCAGGATGTCCGGTGCCGGGTTGTAGTTTTGGCCCAAGCCTCCTTTCGAAGAGAGCTGCGATCAGGTCGGGATCAGAGGAAATATTCCCAGGCTGCCCGGGCCCCCTGGAAGAAGCCGAGGCAAACCAGCAGAATACCGATGCCCCGATTGACGTATGGGCGGATGAAGTGGGCCCTTTCTTTGATGACCTGACAAAAAAGGCTATACAAGACCAGCACTCCTCCTTTCCCCATAAAAACAGCGCCCATTAGGAAAAACAATATCCAGGAAGGATTGCCGGCGTGGATATCGGCATATCCGGCTCCGTTCAGCCAGGCGATCATGATCACCCAAAAGGGAATGATCTGGGGATTAAATATACTAACCGCAAACCCGGAAAAGAATTGAACGGTTTTTCTCGGCTGAACTTCATTTTCCTCATCCACTTCCTTGGGTTTCTTCCCTTTGTAATAAAAGATCAGGCCTATGGCGATGAATACCAGCATGGCCGTCACTTTGATCCAGGGGCTCCGGGTCTGATCTATGGAGATGAAACTCGTCAGGTAAATGGCGATGCCCATCATCAGGGCCTCAGCCGTGGCCGATCCGGCACTCATGAAAATACCAGCCCGGCTGTTGTGGTTCAGGGAAACATTTACCACTGACAGGTTTACCGGTCCGAAGGGAATGCCTGTAGCAAACGCGATCAGCAGAATCAGCAAGAAAAGAACAAGAAAACTAAACATAAATAGTTGTCGTGCCGTCCTAATTTACAAAGATGGGAAATATTCCGGCAATCGGGCCCCGGTTTGGTCTGATCTCAGGAATTGAACAAGAGGGAAGGGAAAATTGTAATTTTGTTTTCAAGTCAAAAAGGACCTGATAGACATGAGTAAGAAGGGACGCGTTCTGGTCGCTATGAGCGGAGGTATCGATAGTACCGTCACGGCTATGATGTTGCATGAGGAGGGGTATGAGGTGGTGGGTATTACCATGAAGACCTGGGATTATGCCAATTCCGGCGGTTCCAAAAAAGAAACGGGTTGCTGTAGCCTGGATTCGATCAACGATGCCCGGCAGGTGGCCGTGAGCATGGGATTTCACCATTTCATCATCGATATCCGGGAGGAATTCGGAGATTATGTGATCGATAACTTCGTAGACGAGTATCTGGCGGGGCGCACGCCCAATCCCTGCGTGCTCTGCAATACGCACATCAAATGGAGCGCCTTGCTGAAGCGAGCCGATGCACTGGATTGCGAATTCATCGCCACCGGGCACTACGCCATCATCCGCGAGGAGAACGGACGCAAATACATTTCCCGGGGAAAAGATCCCCAAAAAGACCAATCTTACGTTTTGTGGGGCCTGAGCCAGGAATGCATGGACAGGAGCCGGTTTCCTCTGGGCACCTACACCAAGCCGGAGGTGCGTCAGATGGCCAAAGACTTCGGCTACGAAGAGCTCTCCAAAAAAGCCGAGAGCTACGAGATCTGTTTCGTGCCGGACAACGACTATCGCGGCTTCCTCAAAAGAAGGGTGCCCGGTTTGGAAGAACAGGTGGCCGGAGGTAAGTTCGTCAACGGAGAGGGTCAGGTAATAGGTGAACACAAGGGATACCCCTTCTATACCGTTGGTCAACGGAAGGGCTTGGGGATCGCCTTCGGCGAACCCATGTACGTTACGGAAATCCGCCCGGAGACCAACACGGTAGTCCTGGGTAAAGAAACGGAGCTGATCCGCAACGGTATGACGGTCGGTCAGGTCAATGCCATGAAATATGAAAGGATCCCGGATCAATTGGAGGCGGTCGTGAAGGTGCGATATCGAGATCGAGGTACGCTTGGTGTGTTGCATCCGGTGGCTGAAGATAGGGTCACGGTAGAGTTTCTGGCGAACGTAAAAGGAATAGCTCCGGGACAATCCGCTGTGTTTTTCGAAGGAGACGATGTGGTCGGCGGCGGGATCATTCATTCCTCTTCCTCCCGCTGATCCGATATGAATATCCTCCGGGCCACCTGCGTTTTTTTGATCCTGTCTCTTTTGATGGGATGCGAGGAGGAATCCCTTCCTGTCAGGCCCATCGATTCGGCCTGGTTTCCCCTGCGACCCGCGCAGACCTGGATTTACCAGGTGGATTCCCTGCTCATCCAACGATTAAACAATCAGATCGTCCGGGATAGCTCCTCTTTTTACTGGCAATTCACCCTGGCTGAGGCTTCCGACACGCTGGGTGAGGAAGGGCAATATTTTTCCCTTTTCCGGTCCCGGTCCAGTCAGCCCCGGGGGCCCTGGGTGCCGGATGGTACCTTGCAATATGGATTGGAAGAAAACCGGGCTGTCCGGATCGAAGACAATCTTCCCTTTTGGGTCCTTGTTTTTCCGCCCCGCCTGGGCAAGGAATGGGATGGGAACCTGGGATTCGACAGCGATCGGCCGATCCGGATTGCCGGAGAGGAACTGCGGCCCTTTCGGGATTGGCAGTACCGCTACGCCGATCAATCGGAGCGGGTCATCCTAAATGGTCAGGAATACGAGGATGTATGGCAGGTAGAGCAGGCGGACCTGGAGGATATCCTCCGTCTTCGGCGGGCAGAGGAATGGTATGCCCGGGACGTGGGCTTGATCTATCGCGCCTGGGAGATCCGCGATACGCAATGCGAAACCTGCTGCGCAGGAATCCTGGACGTTTGCCGGGATATACCCTGGTCCGGAAAAACCGAACTGGGTTTTGTTTTGAAGATGCAATTGATCGATCATTATTGATGGAGGTTTATCGCCGGATCGGACAGATAAAAAAGCCGCATGGTTTGCATGGGGAAGTCAAGCTTTACCTGGAACCGGGTTTTGAAACTCTATTGGAAGAAGGGAAGGCTATCTTTTTGGGTGAAGCGGATGCGCCGCTACCCTATTTTATTGAGCACTTTCGCATGGGGGCCAGTTTGATCCTGAAGCTCGAAGAAGTAGATACGCGCGAAACTGCCGAATCGATCAAGGGAAAGGATCTGTACCTGCGGGATTCCGACCTGATCGACTTTGAACCCCAGGAGGAATCCTTTTTGCCCCAGGCCCAATGGGAGGGCTGGGAATTGATCGACCGGGAACTGGGCAGTCTGGGCCTTATTCGGGAGATCAGGGAATACCCCCAGCAGATTATGGCTGTTCTGGAAAAAGGGGACAGGGAATTTTTGATCCCTCTGGTGGAAGACCTGATCCTGGAGGTAAAGGAAAAAGAACGCCGGCTGCTTATGGATCTTCCGGAGGGCCTGCTGGACCTTCAGGAATAAAATAGCCGCCTCCGGGTGGAAGCGGCTATTGTACATCTATTCAGGAATAGAGTTTAAAGTGTTCTCAGAGTAGGTGTAGATTAACCCTTAAATGTAGGGAAAATAAAGTTTGTTGAATAGGGGAGGAGCTCAATTTTTAGGAATTCCCGGTTGGGTGATCCGGAAGTTTTCCTCCTTTTTAGCTTTTTCTACCATTTCCCGGACATCTTCGAGCAAGCGTTTGGCATCATAGATGATGCCATCTTTAATGGTGTACTTCACGCCCCCTACCCGTACGACTTCGTTTTCCTGAGTCAGTTTGATCGCGCCGGTACCGTATAGTGCTTTCAGGTTTTGCAGGGGGTTTTCTTCCAGCAGGATCATATCGGCCAGTTTGCCGGGTTCGATACTCCCGAGTTCATCCTCCAGGCCCAATGCTTCGGCCCCGTTCAAAGTAGCCGACTGGATGACCTCCAGCGGGTGAAAACCGGCTTCCCGAAGCAACTCCAATTCCCGAATGTATCCGAAACCGTACAATTGGAAGATAAAGCCGGAATCGGAGCCGGCCGTCACTCTTCCTCCCCGGTTTTTGTATTCGTTGACGAAGGTCATCCAAAGCTGATAGTTTTTTCGCCAGTTGACCTCTTCTTCGGTACCCCAATAATGCCAGTAGGATCCGTGGGAGATCATGCTTGGCTGGTAAAACCGCCACAGGGAGGGCAGGGTATAGGTCTCATGCCACTCCAGTCTTCGAGCCCGATGCAGGTCGCGGCTGGCTTCGTAAATGTTGAAAGTAGGGTCCAGGGTGAAGCCCAGGTCCAGCAATTCCTGCATGACCTGATTCCAGTGCTCGGAAAAAGGCGGGGTAGCCTGGGTCCAGAGCCGGCCGGCTTCTCCGAAGCGGTCCTGCTCATTTTGGTAATTGTAATCCAAGGGATAATCCTGAACCCGGCGATCGTGAAAAAGGGCTTCGGGCAGACCGTACCAGTGCTCCATAGTGGTCAATCCGGCTCGGGCAGAATGAAGCACATTCCAGCGGGCCACGCTGAGTTGGGCGTGGTGGCATGCGGAGCGAAGGCCGAGTTTCTTGTTCTCCTCCAGCGCAGCAGCAAAGATTTTGGGGGCCGCTCCGAAGAATTTGATCCCGTCGGCCCCTTGAGCCGCATTTTGCCGAACCCATTCCCGGGCCTTTTCCGGACTGGAGATGGGCTCTTCGCTCCCCTGGCCGAAAGCCGTGTAGGCCAGAATGCGGGGGGCGGTGATCTCATTGGTTTCGCTTTTCTTTTTATGTGCCAACACCCAGTCCAGACCGTTGCCGCAAGCCGGGTCCCGTATGGTCGTGATCCCGTGCGCCATCCAAAGTTTGAAAACATATTCGGCCGGAGTACCCTGCGACTCCCCGCCAATGTGCCCGTGCATATCGATGAGCCCGGGCAGCAGATACATGCCGGAAGCATCCAGTTCCCGGCTCCCCTCTTTAGCCTGAGGGCGATTTTTGGGATCGATAGGGACCCCCGGCGAACCTACCGCTTTTACTTCCACGATGCGGTTTCCCTCTACCACTACATCTACCGGGCCAATGGGAGGGGATCCCGTGCCATTGATCAAGGTAGCCCCCCGAATGATCAGTTGGGGGTAAGGACCCTCTCCTTCACTTCGTTCGGGGGCGTCCGGAATCTGCGCTTGTATCGGGATCAGCCCCAAACAAGCGACGAGAAGAATGAGCAGTTTTGACATAGATGCAAGCTTTTTGAAATTCAGGAGAATAGACGACCCTGGCCTCCGACCGGAGCGCCCCAGATCTGACAGAAGGTAATGGACAGCAACATGAGTAAAAAAATGAACACCGCCAGGCGGGAAGTGCCTCCGCGCAGTCTCAATTCCTTCAGGACCTCCCCGTGTGGATATTTGTTTTTTACATTTTCGATTTCATATTGGGCCATACCCAGGTATATCCGATTACCGAAGGCGCCGATCAACAGGTGCAAAAGGAAAAGCCTGGCCGGGAAATAGATGTACTCCGGAATCTCCGGGGAGGCCACATCCCGCACCGGTCCCTCGATCAACCCGAAAAACCAGAAAATCAAAAGGGAGACCGCCGCCGGCATCCACATTTGCCGGTAGATGAACCAGCAGATCCCCAGCAAGAAGGCCGCCGGGTTCCAGGATGGATGTTGCCCGGCATGCCACAAATTCCATTGGCCCAGAAAATAGTCAGGCCGGGGGCCGAAAAAGGCTTTTAGTTCTTCCTCTCCTATGTTGATCTGGCCGTCTTGATCCAATAATTCCCGCATGGTTCGGAAAATACGAAAATGCTGAATGGAGTGGGAAAGCACAGATCATTTAGCATGTGTGAAGGGGAGTACCCAGTTCATCCACATTTCGTAAATTCCCTTTTCCGGAGAGGATTTTTCCAACTAAAAAGACTCAACCATGTTAAATAGACTTTTCATAACAGGCCTGGTTCTTCTTTGCGCGGCCTGCGCAAACGAAACAAAGCAGAAGACAGTGGAATACAGCCCTATACCCGTGACCCTGCCCGAAACCCGGGAAGAGGCCGTCACCGATTCCTACCACGGAAAGGAAGTAGAAGACAAATATCGCTGGCTGGAAGACGATCTTTCCGCAGAAACCGGCTCCTGGGTAGAAGCCCAGAATAAAGTCACCTTCGGATATCTCGAACAAATCCCCTTTCGGGACGCCGTTCGGGATCGGCTGGAGGAATTGTGGGATTACGAAAAATTCAGCGCTCCCTTCCAGGAAGGGGACTACACCTACTTTTACAAGAACGATGGCCTCCAGAATCAATCGGTTTTGTACCGCCAAAAGGGAGAGGAAGAACCGGAAGTCTTTCTGGACCCCAATGGTTTCACCCAAGACGGAACAACCTCTCTCTCCGGCATTTCCTTTACCGATGACGGCAGCCTGGCCGCTTATCTGATCTCGGAGGGCGGTTCCGACTGGCGAAAGGTGTTGGTTATAGATGCCGAAAGCAAGCAGATCATCGAAGACACCCTGATCGACGTCAAGTTTTCCGGCATTTCCTGGAAAGAGAATGAGGGGTTTTACTACAGTTCTTATGATAAACCCACTGCCGGCAGCCAGTTATCCGCAAAGACCCAGTATCACAAGCTTTATTACCACAAGCTGGGCACGCCTCAAAGTCAGGATCAGCTGATCTTCGGAGGCGAAAAAACCCCCAGGCGATACATCGGGGGCTATGTAACGGAGAATAACCGCTACCTCGTGATCACCGCCAGCGTTTCGACCACCGGCAACGAATTGTACGTTCAGGATCTGGCAGAACCGGGCGGCCCGATCGTTACCGTTCAGGATAACTTCGATTCCGATTCCTATGTCGTCCATGCAGAGGGTACCACCTTATTCATCATGACCAACCGGGATGCTCCCAACCGTCGGTTGGTAAAAGTGGATGCCTCTGATCCCGCACCGGAGAACTGGGTGGACGTTATCCCTGAAAAAGATATGCCCCTCAACGTTTCAACCGGAGGAGGATATCTGTTCGCCCGCTATCTGAAGGATGCTACTTCTGTGGTTTACCAAATGGACCTGGAAGGCCAACAGATCCGGGAGATCGAGTTGCCCGGAAAGGGAAGTGCGGGGGGCTTCAGCGGCAAGTGGGAACAAAAAGTCCTTTATTACAGCTACGAGGATTTCATTACCCCGCGTACCCTTTACGCTTTGGATGTGGAGACCGGCACCTCCACCCTGTATAAACGAGACGCAGTGAAGTGGAACCCCGATGATTTTGTTTCCCGACAGGTATTCTACACATCCAAAGACGGGACCCGTATCCCCATGATGATCACCCACAAAAAAGGCCTGGACCTGGACGGAAAGAATCCGACCATGCTGTATGGATACGGGGGCTTCAACATCAGCCTGACGCCCGGTTTCAGTACCTCAAGGATCATCTGGCTGGAAAATGGCGGTGTCTATGCCCAGCCCAACCTGCGGGGAGGAGGCGAATACGGGGAAAAATGGCACAAAGCCGGCACCAAGCTCAACAAACAAAACGTGTTTGACGATTTCATCGCTGCTGCGGAATACCTGATCGCCGAGGGGTACACTTCTTCCGAAAAACTGGCCATCTCCGGCGGATCCAACGGAGGTTTGCTGGTGGGCGCCACCATGACGCAGCGCCCTGACCTGATGAAAGTGGCTCTGCCGGCCGTGGGCGTACTCGATATGCTTCGCTATGACAAATTTACGGCGGGGGCAGGTTGGGCCTACGATTACGGCACGGCGGAAGAAAGTCCGGAAATGTTCGAATACCTGAAGGGCTATTCTCCCTATCACAACTTAAAGGAGGGAACCTGCTATCCGGCGACCCTGGTGACCACCGGGGATCACGACGACCGCGTAGTGCCGGCCCACTCTTTCAAATTTGCGGCGGAGTTGCAAGCCGCTCAGGCCGACGATTGTGGAAATCCGACCTTGATCCGGATCGAGACCAAAGCCGGGCACGGAGCCGGAAAACCAACTTCCAAGATCATACAGGAGCAGGCCGATAAGTGGTCTTTTACCTTTTATAACCTGAACGCCCCAGTGAAATATCTGAAAGGCTAAAGGGAGCGCGGAGAGAAGGCTTGCCGGAGCGTTTGCCCCAGGTCTTTCCTTTTTTTAATTTTCTGATCATGAAGCAAAAGGTACTCGACCGACTGGATCGCCTGGATCGAAAACTGGAATCCGCCCTGGATGAATTGGCCGGATACGAGCAGGCAAAGCTGGACCAGAAACCCGGACTCGGTCAATGGTCGGCTATGGATGCGCTGCACCACATGCGCCTGGCCGAGGAATATGCGCATAAATACATTGAAAAGAAGCTCAGCTTCAATCCGGAGATTCCCAAGGTAGGACTGGGAACACAGTGGCGCACCTTCCTGATGGCCACGGTTTTCCGAGCTCCGATCAAACGGAAAGCTCCGGAAGCCGTCGATACGCCGGCCTTCCCTGCCGATGTCTCCCTGGTTGAGTTGAGATCCGACTGGCTGGCCCAGCGAAAAAGGCTGGCGGAATACATCAGGCAAATGGACGATCATTGGTTTGACAAGGAAGTGTACAAGCACCCTTTTGCCGGGCGGTTGGGCCTGATCGGAATGCTGACCTTTTTTGACACCCATTTCGATCGCCACATCAAGCAAGCGAAACGAGCGTTGAAATAAAAAGACCAGGAAATCAGAGGACATTGCCGTACGCATCATCCTCGTAATTCATACCCGCAATCCAATGAACTGGCTCGTCAAGTCCGAACCCTTCGCCTACAGCTACGCCGACCTGGAAAAGGAAAAACGGACCTTGTGGGATGGCATCCGGAATTACCAGGCACGCAACCATTTACGGGAGATGAAAAAGGGCGAGCTCGTTTTATACTACCACAGCCGGGAAGGGTTGGAAGTGGTCGGTATTTGCCGGGTGGTCGAGGAGGCTTATCCCGATCCGACGGCCGAAAAAGGGGATTGGTCGGTAGTGGAACTGGAGCCGGTAAAACCCCTAAATCGCCCGGTCAGTTTGAAAGAGATTAAAGCCACACCGGAATTGCAAGACCTGGCCCTGATCCGAAACAGCCGCCTTTCCGTGATGCCCGTACCCGGGGAAGCTTTCGAGAAGGTCCTGGAAATGGGAGAAACGGAGCTTTAAGGTGAAAAAGAAGAGGAATGCCCGGAGCTCTGAGGGCATTTAATCCTTCTTTCTTCCCATGAAGGTCACGTATTCCCAGATTCCCAGATAGGCCTTTTGGACTCGGCTGGTCAGGGGCTCAAATTCCTGCTCCAATACGGGCAGCAGGTGGGCGTCCATGCGAACGTGGTGATTTCCCATATGCGACTTAAAAGCGGGGATGGTAGAATGGTGGAAATCCACAACTGCAATCAGCCCGCCCGGCTTGAGGTCTTTTTTGGCCCGGTGGATAAGGCTTTCCCATTGCGGATTGATCATGGTCAGGGAATAGGAAAAAAGTATGGCATCCAGTTTACCCGTGAGATCCGAATCGGCATCCTCATAAGGCATCTCCCGCAGCTCTACCCGATCTGTAAAAGAATGGGTCGCCTTTTCGGACAGCGAGATCATGTCGCAAGAAACATCCAGTCCGGTAAAGCTGGCCTGAGGATACAAGCGGGCCAGGCGCTTCAGATTAAACCCTGTCCCGCAGCCCACTTCGAGCAAGTGAAAGCGGTCTTCTGTCTGAAAGGGCAACTCCCGGAGGATACGCTTGCGGCCAAAAAGGAAAGACCAGCGGGTCGCATCGTAGATCTTGGATTGCAGCCTGTAATATTGCTGCATTGCGGAATTCTGTTCCTGAACACTCTGCTGGGAGGAAGTTGAAGCCACAACTTATCGATTTGAGGGGAGTTAACGGAATTATTTTTGGACGGTCCCGAGATAGACACTCGCGTAGGTGCCGACCCGGTCTTCCTGGTGAATGGCTTCCAATTCTTCTTTTTGGAATTGGACGGAGTCCATCACGAAGTTCGGGAAGAAATCGACTTCCTTGGCGGCGGAGCGAAGCAGGATCTTGGTACCCGGTTGGCTATTGGCCAGGATCAGGCGCCATTCTTCCTCCAGGGCCGGCACATCGTTCTCGGCCAGCCAGTCCTGGTGATCCAGTAGAATGTAATGACTGTAGGGCTTGGGGTTTTCCTTCAGAAAGCCGGAAATGGTATTGTTCCAGTTGTGAATACGGTCGCTGTTTTCCCGCAGGTGGTCGAAATGTTCTGCCATCAGGTAAGACGGGCAGCATTCCATGTCGTAGGACCCTTTCCAGTAAAGCCTCCAGAAGTAGTTGTCCTTCAGGGTGATCTCAGTAAAGACCTTGCGCATGCATTCCTGGATGAATCCGATGGCCCCGCGTTGGTACTCGTCGCGAAACAACAATTGCTGACTTCGGGGGACGCCCACCAGACACATGGTAAAGTGCTGATTGACCACCCATTCGATGAGGGGGTTGAGGACCTTGCGCTCGATATTGTCGTAGATCTGGCGTTGCTGTTCGAGGGTTTCCGAAAGGAAAAGCTGGTCGATCTGCTTGCTGAGCTTTCGGCGGGCGTTCATGTAACGTTTGGCCAGCCAGGCAAAAGTTCCGGAAGTAGAATAGTGGTAAAAGCTTTTCCGGATTCCCTTTCCGTTGAAAAAGTTCAGGTTCTTATCCCAGTATTCGGAGGCGTAGCCCGGGAGATTTTGGTGGAGTTTTTCCTGATAAAGTTGTTTGACCTGGGGGTGTTTTCCCTCCCCGAAAAGTTGGAAAAGATCCTCGAAGGACCCTTTCTGCAGAGTGGCCAGTTTGAGGCGCAAGAGAGCATTCTGGCGGGGATTGACATCGATGCAGTTGATTTCCTTAGGATCGTCCAGCAAATAATCCAAGGCGTTGCAGCCTGCACTGGTGATCATCACGATCTCGCTTTGGCTGTTGAAATTCAGGAGTTTGCGATCACATCGCGGATCCTCCCAGCAAGTGTTATAAACCAGATTTCGGGTATGTACCTGACGAAAGATCCAATCTCGTAGTTGGTTCATCGGCTAAGGGTTGCTTTTGTGCTATTTGAAGTCGCTACGGAGGGCAAATGTAGGCAAATTGCCGATTTTCATCCCGATCCCTACCCGAAAGGAAAATGGAGGATCAGTCCTGTAAGGCGGTGACCCTGTTTTTGAAGTAGTTGTAGGTGTCCACTTGCGACCGGATGCGAGCTTCCCCTTTGCGGTCTTCCCGATATCGGTTCTGATTTTCAGGATCCAGAATGCGGGCTTTGGTGTTGTCGCTAAGCTGCAGGTCAATGATGTGACGAATAGTGGCGGCAATCCGTGGGTCCAGAATGGGGAAAGCCACCTCGACCCGGCGGTCCAGATTGCGGGTCATCCAGTCGGCCGAAGCGAGGTACATTTTTTCTTTACCATCGTTTCCGAAAATATAAACCCTGGCATGCTCCAGAAAGCGATCTACGATGCTGATCCCCTCAATGTTCTCGCTCCATCCCGGTAATCCCGGCAGCAGGCAGCAGATCCCCCTCACGATCAAGGAAATTTTAACACCCGCCTGGCTGGCTTCATAAAGTTTCCCGATCATGGCCGGGTCTTCCAGGCTATTCATCTTGAGGATCATATAAGCTTTCTTCCCTTTTCGCGCCAATCGGATCTCTTCATCGATCAGTTCTTCGAAACGGGGACGGAGGGTAAAGGGGGACACAAAAAGGGTTTTGCAATCGGGCAGCAGGGTCTTTCGTTCCAGGAGTGCGAAAACCTGATTGACTTCTTCTGCCAAAATCGGGTGTCCGGTGAGCAAGGCGTGATCGCCATACAAGCGGGCCGTTTTTTCATTGAAGTTCCCCGTGCCCAGATAAGCCAGGAAGTTAGGTTTGGTTGTTCCTTTTTCCTCCATTTCGATCAGGAGTAATTTGGAGTGCACCTTGACCCCGGGATAGCTGTAAAAAACCTTGGCTCCGGAAGCTTGCAGCTGATTTCCCCAATAAAGATTGCTCTCCTCGTCGAATCGGGCTTTGGCTTCCACGAAAACGGTCACCCTTTTTCCGGCTTCACATGCCTTCAACAGCGCTTCCATGACTGCCGACCGGCCAGCTACCCGGTACAGGGTAATTTTGATGGCCGTCACCTGCGGATGCCCGGCCGCCTCCCGGATCAGATCGATCACGTAATCGTATTTTTGGTAAGGAAAGCTGAGCAGGAGATCCTGGCGGAGGATTTCCTCGATCAGAGAATCAACTTCCTTCAGGTCCGGGTGGGGGAGGGGAGGCAGGGGCTCGTCGTGCAGGTTTTCCCTCCGGAGGGGATCCGGGAAAGTGAAAAAATCATTGAAATTGTGATACCGGGCCCCCGGGATCAAGTCGTCCTTTTTCAGGTTGAAGAAGGATTTCATTTCCTTCAGGAAATCCTCGGGCATGCGGGCATCGTACAAAAATCGGGTAGGCAGACCCACGTTGCGTTCTTCCAGACTTTCCTTCAGTTTTTCCAGGAGGTCGCCCTCAAACTCGTCGTCAATGTACAGTTCGGCATCCCTGGAAATTTTAATGCTGTACAATCCATCCAGGCTATACTCAAAACACTCCTGGAGATGGCAGCGGATGATGTCGTCCAAAAAGGAAATCTCGAAACGATCCTTTTTCAGCGTTGGGAGTACCACAAAGCGGGCCAGGGATTCCGTGGGGATATTGATCAGCCAATATTGGGGCCCTTCGTCCGGGTTCGGGAAAATGCGCGTAACAAAATACAGGCTCCGATTTTTAAGGAAAGGCGGGATCTCCCCTTGCAGGGACAAAGGCCGGAGCGCGAGAAGAGGACGTACGGTTTCCCGGAAGTAGGTTTGCGTAAAATCGTATTGCCCCATGCTGTATTCCTCATTGGCTCGCAGGTGGATGCCTTCTTTTGCCAGCAGGGTAAGGATCTCTTCCCGAAAAACCCGGCCAAATCGGTTTTGCTGCTGCTGAACCCGCTTCCGGATCTGTTTCAGCTGCTTTTTGGGCTTGAGGTCAAGGGATTTCCGGGTTTTCTTTTTGAGCTGCTTGAAACTGCGTAAGGATGCCACTCGCACCCTGAAAAACTCATCTAGGTTGGAGCTGTAAATGGCCAGAAACTTGATCCGTTCGAAAAGTGGGACGCGATTGTCTTCGGCCTCCTGTAGAACGCGTTCATTGAAATAAAGCCAACTGACATCCCTTTCGATCAGGGGATGATCTTCCATAACATTGGTTTTCCTTCGTAAGATAGCAAGACAGCCGACAGATCGGAGCCGTTAAAGGGTTTAATCCGGGGATTTAAGACGAGAGCTGAGAACAGACCTATATTCCGCCTGGCTCAGGCCTGTAAAAGGGTGCACATACTCCTCAGGCAAAAGGGTAACCGACACCGGTTGATCAGGTATCAGGTACGAATAGGATATTCAGTCTGTTACCAGATACCCACTTTACCACTCAACCACTTAACTGATACCCCGATACCCTGACGAAGCGAATTTTGGTTTTTCCAGGATTTTGGTTTTTCCCCCGCTTGTCAGGATCTCCTCTGCGCTCCAACCTGTTACCCATTACCCACTCAACTACTCAACCGATACCCAATACCCGATACCAAATTCCCACTCAACCCCTACATTCCCATAATCCTTCAAGCATTATGGGTTTGCATTTAGTAAGTAGCCCATGTTTCGAGAGGCTCTTGCTCGCGAAGAAATTCACGGCCAATAAAAACCAGGATTCGTTTTTTAAGAGATTCGATCTTTTGCTGCAAATCATCCCGATAAGCCGCAGTAGAACCGTTCATCAGGGGGAGATTGGAATCAAAGGAGAACACCTTGCCGTATTTCAACCGACTCAGGCGAGGGTTAACCGGGTCGATGGGCTTGGGGCAAATGATGAAATCCCAGTATCGGTTCTCGATTTCCGTAAGGTCGAGACATCGAGCCGAATGCGTGGGTATGTTGTCATCGTTTAGGATTTCCCGGGCAAAAGGACTCAATTTCTGTTGGTCACAGATGCCGGAGCAATAGATCTCGGCCCACTGGCCGCCGTAGAATTGAAGGTAATCCCTCAAAACCTGGCCCAGCAAGTTTTCTCCATAGCCTAGAATCAGTACAGTATGCATCAGGAAGCTAGAAGCAATTAGGACCTATAAAAATAAGGGTTTACCAGAATAATCAAAACAGCAGATCGGATAAAAAATCGCTATCGGGGCGGGAAGCATAAGCTGTGGGGTTTTAGGGTGCGAAAATTTTTCAGGAACTCTGATTCGGGCTCAAAAAATGGGGCAGGGCAAGGCGCGCCCCCGGTATCTTTTCGAGCCCGAAGATCCGCCGCCTCCCCCGATGCCGTAGGAGATCGAGAGAAGGGCACTGTGGAACCAGTCTTCGGCCGTTCCGCCGCGTACATAGGTCTGGTCGGGATCATCGGCCGGGCCGATATTCTTGTTGGAGAGCAGGGCTGCTTCGAAGCCGTTCCCGATCAGCACGTCGCGGTAGACCACCGTCGTGCTGCCGACATCGTCCAGGTAATCGGTAAAGGTTTTTCGGGAAACCCATTCCAGGGCAAAAGTCCACTTTTTCGAAACCCGGAACTTGACGCCTAAGCCGAAGGGCAAAGCCCAGTCTCGCAAGGCATAGGGGGCGTCATAGCCGGGAAGCCCCTGACCCTCTGTGCCCAGGGGCTGGAGCTCGACGAATCGGTTGCTGACGGGCGAAAAGGTTTCCGGGTTAAAAAAGATGTAACTCGCTCCGCCGGTCAGGTAGGGCATCCATTCCATGGTTCCCCGGGCGAAGGAAAAGCGGAAAGGCTGGTATTCTATCAAAAGGGAAATTTCGGATAGGGGTGAACGAAAGGACAGGTCGCGTTCGCTGTTCCGACCTCCGGCATCCGTGGCGTCGAGTACGGTGTAGAAGAAATTGGCTCGCAAGGAGAAGGCAGGTGTGGCGTTCCATCGCAAAAAAGCTCCCGCACCTGCGTTCAGGTCGTTCAGATATCCGCTCAGATTTTCCTCCGATAGATCCCCCTGATAAACGCTTACCCCGCCGGCAACCCCAATATCAAAAACCTGCCCCCTCAGTGCGGTGGAAGTCCAGCAGCAAAGGAAAAGGACCAGGGAAAAGTAGTTCAGGTGCGTGCGAAAATGAGGTTTCATTCAAACCGGATATTGGGTGAATGTTGTTCTTCCAGCGTTCAAGATAAGTGTTTGGTCAGCAAAATCCAGCTTGCAATACTGACATTAGCTTGATAAATAACGCAGATGGGAAATGATCCGGTCTGTTTACATTTGTATTTTATATAGGTATCCAAGCAGGTATGGGAATGAGAAGAAGGGAAAATCCCGGAGACAAGGAAAAGGTGAAGTTGAATAAGAAGGTGTTATCGAATTCCGCCCGGATCTTCCGATTCATTCGACCTTATCGTTTTTCTTTCCTATTGGGCATGCTGCTGCTGAGTGCCTCCAGCCTGGTATTTATGGTCTTCCCCGGTGCTGCCGGAGAAATGGCCAACGCAGCCGTAGGCAAATCCCGCTTTTCATTCACCCTGCCCCAGTACGGTCTCTTCTTTCTGGTCCTGCTGCTGATCCAGGGCCTCTTCTCTTTTTTTCGGACTATCCTTTTCGCCCGGGTGAGTGAAAAAGGCATGTCGGATGTCCGAAAGGCCTTGTTCAATACGCTGATCACGCAAGACGTAGCTTTTTTTGAGAAGAAGCGGGTGGGGGAGCTGACCAGCCGGATCACCACCGACGTAGAACAGCTCCAAAATGCCTTTTCGATCACCCTGGCCGAATTCATCCGGCAGATCGTGATCCTTTTGGCGGGCATTGCCATCATTGCCTTTTTGACGCCTTCCCTCTCGCGGATCATGCTGCTGACCATCCCGGTGGTCATGATCCTTGCCTTGGTTTTCGGGCGCTACATCCGGCGGGTGTCCAGAGAGCGACAAGATCACTTAGCCGACGCCAATATCGTCGTGGAGGAAACCCTGCAATCTTTCAGCGTGGTGAAATCCTTTACCAACGAATGGTTCGAGGCTCTGCGGTACGGTAAATCCGTTGACGAGGTCGTTCGAATATCGCTGCGCTTTGCCCGTATTCGGGGTCTGTTCTTCATCTTTATCATCACCATTTTGTTCGGGGCCATATTTTTCATCCTCTGGCAAGGGGCTTTTATGGTGCAGTCCGGCGAAATCGAGGTAGGCGATCTCTTTTCCTTCATCCTTTATACCGGGATCATAGGAGGAGCTATCGGTGGGCTGGGGAACCTTTACACGGCTCTTACGGGAGCGATCGGTGCTACCGAACGCATTCTGGAGCTGCTGGACCTTGGGCCCGAAGTGCCCTTGAAAGAAGTGAAATTGCTTCCGGAAGACCGGCTTTCGGGCCGGATAAGTTATCGGGACGTTCGGTTTCGCTATCCCACCCGGCCGGATATAGAAGTACTCCGGGGGATCGATCTGGCCATCGAACCCGGAGAAAAAGTAGCGCTGGTCGGTCCTTCCGGCGCCGGAAAATCCACGATCGTTCAACTGCTGCTCCAATTCTATCGGGTGGAGGAAGGTGTCATTGAGGTCGATGGAAAGCCGGTCGGAGCCTACGATCTGCTGAAATACAGGAAAAACATCGGTATTGTACCGCAGGAAGTCCTTCTTTTCGGAGGCACCATCCGTGAGAACATCCTTTATGGAAATCCGGAAGCTACCGAAAGCGAAATTATGGAAGCTGCCCGCAAGGCCAATGCCTGGGAGTTTATCCGGGATTTTCCGGAACAGTTGGACACGGTGGTGGGCGAGCGCGGGGTCAAGTTGTCCGGGGGACAGCGGCAGCGGGTAGCCATTGCCCGGGCTATATTAAAAGATCCGGCCATCCTTTTGCTGGATGAAGCTACTTCCTCCCTGGATGCCGAATCCGAAAAACTGGTACAGGAAGCCCTGGATAGTCTCATGGAAGGGCGCACATCGATCATTATAGCCCACCGGCTGTCCACCATCCGAAATGTGGACCGGATTTACGTTCTCGATCACGGAAAGATCGTAGAGCAGGGCACTCATGCCGAGCTGTCGATCATTCCCGACGGGGTTTACAATCATCTGTCCCGGCTTCAGTTCGAGCAGGCAGGCTAGGGAGACCGGGCTGGGCGAACCGGCCTGTCTCGGAGAATAGGCCAAAGAATCTCAATCCGATTTCATATGAGTAAAGATCTTTCGGTTTCTAAACGCATTGGGATTATCCTGGGCTTGACTTTGCTCATAGGCGTTGCGGCAGGCTTTGCCCTGGAAATTCGCCATCTGGTAAATACACGTCATTTTGCTCAGTTGGTCGTGATCGCTCTCGTGCTGGGGGTTATCGCCGGTTTTTTTCTGGCTCGCCGGTTGGCAAATCCCGATTCAACCCTGGATGAAAAGGTTAAGATCTATGTGATCTGCATGACCCTGACTGCCGCCATCCTCCCCTTTGTGGCCGGTTGGACCAACCGCATCCTTTCGCCCCGAAAGGCCGTTTCCTATCAATTTGTGGAGCAGGAGGGCGTATTTACCTTTGGTTTCGGGGTTCGCGAAAAAGACCTTTCCCGAAAGGCCGACAGCTACATTGTCTGGCTGGCCCGGGGAGGTGAATTGATCCGTTATTCCTCCCGGGATCCCTTCCCCGAGGAAATAAGTCCGGGGGATAGCGTATCCGTATGGACCCGGAAGGGCTTCTGGGGATACCCCGTCCTGGAAGGTTATGCTGCCCGGCAGTGAGGGAAACCCGGTCTTGTTGGACGTGCTAAACAGTGGTACCTTCGCTCTCATGATAAAAGTGGAGAAGCAGGTTTCGCTCCAGCCTTACAATTCCTTTGGTTTGGATGTTTGCGCCCCCGAGTTCATTCGCATTCGGGAGGCGGGAGCTGTTCTGGAGGCTCTGCACCAGGGCAGTGGCCCCTTCCTGGTATTGGGCGGCGGAAGCAATATTCTTTGGGTGAATTCCCCGCAGTCAACGATCCTGAAGAATGAGATCGGGGGGATGGAGGTGGTGGAGCAATCGGATCGGGAGGCGCTGGTGGCCATCGGCGGCGGGGTGGTTTGGCAGAAGCTGGTGGACTGGTCGCTGGACCAGAACCTGGGAGGCTTGGAAAACCTGGGCCTGATCCCTGGTACTGTCGGAGCGGCACCGATACAGAATATTGGTGCCTACGGGGTAGAATTGCAGGAGGTTTTCGATTCGCTGGAAGCTATTTCGCTGGAAGACGGCAAGCTCAGGCGCTTCGATCGAAGCGCTTGCCGGTTCGGATACCGGGACAGCATTTTCAAAGGGGAATGGAAGGGCAAATTTCTGATCAGCCGGGTGTTCCTCCGCTTAAAGCGCCCACCCCATCAGGTGCGAGTGGATTACGGCGCACTCCTGCATACCCTTGAAAAGATGGGGGTGCAAAAACCCGGTATTCGGGAAGTAAGCGAAGCCGTGATGGCTATTCGAAGGTCCAAGCTGCCGGATCCCGAGGTTCTGGGAAATGCAGGCAGTTTTTTTAAAAACCCGGAATTGGAACCGGAGGTGTTTCTTCGCCTGGAAAACGAAAATCCGGGTATACCTCATTATCCCATGCCTGAGGGAAAGGTCAAAGTGCCGGCAGGTTGGCTGATCGAGCAGGCGGGTTGGAAAGGAAAGCAAATAGGCTCCGTAGGGTGTTATGAAAAGCAAGCTCTCGTCATCGTCAACCACGGCCGGGCTACGGGAGCCGAGATCTGGGCCTTTGCGCGAAAAATCATGGATTCCGTACAGGAAATCTACGGCATACGACTTCAGCCGGAGGTCAATTGTCTGTAAAGGCGATTCCCGGTTGAGGTGCGCGATTTTTCAGGGGTTAAAACGGTAGGAGTTATTCTTCTTCCTCCTGTTTCTCGTCTTTCCGATCGTATTTTTTCACCTTTCTCCGGCTCTTGAAGGGAATGTAGCGGTAGGGCTTTTCTGAAACGTCGTTCAGGAAAGAATCGATCTGGATGCCCAGGTCGGAGAGCTGGAAATACAATTCGTCGTCAGACAGCAGTTTTCCCAGCGTTCCTTCCCCTTCGCGGAGCCCCTCCAGAATGACCTTCAGGTTTGTGACGGAACTGTCGGCACCCCGCAGAGTACGATTGAGGCTGGCTACCGCCACATCGACGGAATCCAGTGTGCCGGAGAGGTTGTGGTCGCCCAGTTGCTGGCTGAGGGCGGTGAGGTTCTTGAAGATGGTATCTATGTTGCTGGCGTTGGTTTTGAGGGTTTGCCCGAGCGTGGCAAGGCCTTCCAGCGTACTGTCTATGTTGGATTCCTGACGGCGCAACACCCGGTCGAACCGGTAGCTGATACGGTCAAAATTGGCCGTGGTAGACTCCAGGTTGGCCAGGGTCCGGGCCAGCGTACTGGAGTCCTGGTCTTCCAGGATGTCTTTGCGGAGGACATTGACGAAACTCCTGAGTTCGGTGGTAACTTCGTCCAGGGTATTTTTCAACTCATCCGGATCCAGGTTAGAAGCCAGAAGGCCCAGGTTCTCTCCTTTCAGAAAATCACCGGGTTCGGCGCAATCGGTACCGGAGCAGGGAGCATCGAAAACCAGCGTAATGTATTTGCCGCCTATCAGACCATCGGACATGATACGTGCTACGGCGTCCTGGGGGATGCGAGTTTCCCGGTCCATGTCCAGGGTGACCAGGACCTTCATCGGGTCATCGGGGGTATTCTGAATGCTGGAGACTGTGCCTTTTTCCACTCCGCTGATTGTCACGGAGGAGGAGGACTTGAGGCCTGTGACATCCTCGTATTCCACATAGTACAAGTTGGAACGGGTCAGGATGTTCTTGCCCTGGATGAACCGGAAGCCCCAGTAAGCAATCAGCAGGGTGGCGATGGCCAATAGGGCTACCTTGATCTCTTTTGACATGAAACGGGTATTAAATTCGAGCGCAAAGGTAGTCGATTGCGCTTATTTCCAAGAACAACGCGCCGGGATTCCATGTTTTTCGGGATGAAAGCGGAATCGGTTCCCCACCTTATTTTTCCAGGAATAGTTCTTCCTGCAGCTCCACCCGCTTTCCTTCCTGATAAGCTACCAGAAAAGCGTCGATGAAGCCTTTCATGCGGAGCAATTTTACCATTTCCGTTCCTTCCCGATAGGATTTTATTTGCAAGACCTGGTATTTGTAAAGACCGTCTTCGGTAATGACCTCCACCGGCTTACCGACTCGCGTGAAAGGGTTTTCCCCGGCGGGCAGCGGCTCAGCGGAGGCGGCCAATTGTATCCGGAAATGCACCGGCTGATCCTCCCGAAAAGAAGCCAGTGCCGTCGGTTGGCGATCCTTGATTTCAACAGGAAGGGGCTGATTTACGTAGATCGGGTCAGGCTGGCTGGAGTAGCTCTCCGGGGAAGCGGATCGGGCCTGAGGGCTGGTGGTCGTGGATTCTACCGTGGGATTGAATCCTTTGTAGGGATCTGACATGGCCGGGGTGAATTGGTAGCTTCCCTGGTAAGGCTCGGCTTTCTTCTGTTCCGACAAACTGGCGCTCGGCACGGGGTTTACCTGTTTGGTTTCGACTGGCGGTACGCCAGCGGCAGGGCGTTGGGCCATTCCCGGATTCGGGTTGGGAGACGGGGGGGGTTGGTAAGCGATGGCCTGCGGCGCCTCTTCTACTTCTCCTTTGTATTGACCGAAGGCTTTCACGATGGCCTCTGCCATGGCCATTTGCCCGGGTTCGGTATTGAGGTATTGCTCCTCTCCGGCATTGCTCAGGAAGCCTGTTTCCACCAAAACGCTGGGCATCATCGTCTCCTTCAGGACGACAAAGCCGGCTTGCTTCACGCCGCGGCTCCGGCGCCCGGCGTGAGAATGGATCTGTTGTTCTACAAACTGGGCAAAGAGAATACTTTGATCCAGGAAGGCATTTTGTACCATGGACAACATAATGTGTCCCTCGGGCGAATTGGGATCGTAATCGTAGTTCTTTTCGTAGTCTGCCTCAAAAAGGATGGCCGCATTTTCCCGCTTGGCGACATCAAGGTTGTGTTCGGCGGTATGAAGCCCCATGACGTAGGTTTCCGATCCCCGGACCCAGCTTAGCTTGGGCATGAAGTTGCAATGAATGGAAAGAAAAAGGTCGGCTTTGGCCCGGTTGGCGATGGCTGCGCGTTCGTACAAAGGCACAAAAACATCCTTATCCCGGGTCAGGATCACCTTGACCTGGGGATAACGGGAGCGGATCAGATCGGCCACCTTCAGGCTTATAGCCAAGGCGAGGTGTTTCTCCCTCGAGTGATTCACTCCCGAACATCCGGGATCCTTTCCGCCGTGCCCGGCATCGATGACTATCGTACGGACTTGGTAACCGTTTATCCGGATTCCCTCATTTCCGTTAACTTTGTGACCTCTTTCGAGGGGCTTTTGTGTGGAATCAGCAGGAGCCGTGAAGGAAGTGTTAAATCCCATCGCAAGGGAAGGCAATAGGAATAAGGCAACCGTTAGGTAGTTGGACAAGTGTTTCATAGAAGTTTCATGTTAAAGGAGTAGCCCGGCGGGAACTCTGCAACGAAGATTTCCCTCTCTAAGCTACACTTTACAAAATACGGCATAAAAACATTTGAAAGCAAAAGGGTTAGCGGCATTTTTCCTGTTTTTTGGGCAGATCGGGCTTTGGGGACAAGTCGAAAACCCGAACGGGGCCCCGGATTCGTCTCCCGATCCGGCTCCCGCCCTTGACTCTATCCCCGCTGCCGACAGTCTGCCGCCCCCGCCGGACTACCCCGTCTCTCCCGATGCCCTGACCCATAACGTGGATTATGGGGGGCGCGACTCCATGATCTACAACAGCCAGGAAGGCGGCATACTCGAACTGTATGGGGATGCCTTCGTTACCTACACCAGCATCAAGCTCACCGCAGCCCACATATCCTACGATGTACAGAACGGAATTGTAGAAGCAGAAGGTATGCCGGACTCATCCGGACAGATCGTAGGAACCCCCGTTTTTGAGGACGGATCGCAGAAGTTCAATGCGAAGCGGATGCGCTACAACTTCCGCTCGCAAAAAGGGATCGTGTACGGCGTATCCACTACCTACAACGACATTACCGTCTATGGCCGGCAATCGAAATTCGTCAGCGCCGATGGGTCGGACTCCCTGGCGCGAAAAAACGATGAGGTCTATTCCCAGGGGGCCATTTTCACTACCTGCAATCACGAGGAACCGCATTTTGGGATCCGAAGCAACAAGCAAAAGGTGATCCCGGGTAAACTGGTGGTGGTCGGTCCCTCCAACCTGGAGATCATGGGCGTGCCTACACCTCTGTTTTTACCCTTCGGCTTCTTTCCGGTAACCAAACAAAGGAGTTCCGGACTTCTCTTTCCCAGCGATTATGAATTTTCTGAGCAGTGGGGATTCGGTTTGCGGGGCGTCGGCTGGTTTTTCCCGATCGGCCAGCACGCCAATCTGGCTATTCGGACCAACATTTACCTCAAAGGAACCTTCGGCCTCAATTTGACTTCCCAATACCGAAAGCGATACAAGTACAGCGGGAATGCCTTCTTCGGATACGACAACCGGCGCAGCGAAGATCTGGGGACCGGAGAAGTGACACGCACCCAGTCCTTTGCCATTCGATGGAGCCACAATCAAGATCAGGCAGCCCATCCCACCAACACCTTCGGCGGCAGCATCAACATACAGACCAACCTTTTTCAGAGCCGAGACCAAAACGATGCCGACAACGTATTGGAGAATCAGCTGAACTCCAACCTTTCCTTCCGAAAGAACTGGCAGGATTTGCCCATCGCCCTGGCTCTGGGTTTTTCCCACAGCCAGAACAACCGGAGCCGGCAGATGACCATCACTTTCCCCGATTTCAATTTCCGGACTCAAAACATATATCCCTTCAAGAAGCCCGGAGGCAGACAAGGCCCCCTCGAATCTACGGTCATCACCTACAATGCGGACCTGAAGACCCGCTTCTCCGCTGCGGATACTGCCCTTTTTTCACAGGAAACGCTGGAAAATGCTCAATTCGGGATTCGGCAGCGGGCTAGCCTGTCCAACTCGATCAAGCTATTTCGTTTTATCAATTTCAACCCCAGCATCGATTACCAGGAGATCTGGTACATGCGTACCCTGGAGAAGAGCTTTGATCCTACCCCGGAGATCGAGTTCCTCCCCATCATCGCCGACGGGGACACCATTGGATTTCAACCGGATACGGTCGGGTTTGGTACCCTCGACGAAGGATTGGTCACCGGTTTCGATTCCTGGCGTACGATGTCGGCCAGTGTGACCTTCAATACGCAGCTCTTCGGAACGCTGCTCTTCAAAAAAGGATGGCTGCGCGGGTTGCGCCACACCTTCAAGCCTTCCTTCAGCTTCAGCTTCACCCCCGACCTCTTTCTGGACCGCTACATTCAATCCGTGCAAACCGATATTCGCGATCCGGATTTACTGGAAGAATACAACATCTTCCAGGGCGCCATTTTCGGAGCGCCGGTACAGAGTGGACCCGCCATGTTGCTTTCTTATTCTTTCAATAATGTTTTCGAAGGAAAATACTTTTCCAAACGGGATACCACCGAGAAGAAGTTCCAGATCTTCGACAACATCATTGTAAACGGGAGCTATAATTTCGTCGCGGATTCCCTGAACTGGAGTACCGTCAACATCCGGGGCACCCACCGGCTGTTTAAAGGCCTGACCACCATCAGCCTGTCTACCATACTGGACCCCTACATCGTCAACAAAAACAACCGGCGGATAGACGTTACCCGCTGGGAAGCCGAACGCAGGCTATTGCGCTTTGTGAATTTCACCGCTCGTTTTGCCACTTCCTTCAGCGTAGGAAGGATCAAGGATTTCTTTACCGACCGCGACGACAGGAAGGGCGCCAAACCCGGGGAGAGGCCGGAAAAATCCATGCGTAAGCCTGCCTCCGAATTTGCCCGTTTGTTCGATAACTTTTCGCTCAACCACAACCTCGTGCTTCAGCTGGATCGCTTGCCGGATGGAACGGATACTTTCCGGATCTCTGTCAATTCCATCAACTTTCGGGGCAATATTGCTTTGACGGACAACTGGAATATAACCGTGGGCAACTTTGGCTACGATTTCATTCAAAAAAGACTTACCTATCCTTCCGTGGGCTTTTACCGGGACCTGCACTGTTGGGAAATGGGGCTGAACTGGGCCCCCCAGCGGGGTACCTACCAGTTCTTCATCCGCGTAAAACCCGGGTCCATGGATTTCCTCAAGCTGCCCTACGACCGGAACAATGCCGACGGGATCTCGGCCTTCCAGTGATTTTATCGAAATCGATATTCCAGGCGCAAGCCCGCTTGCCAGTTCCATTGATCCGGGGATGCATCCACCGCTTGCCAGGGAATGCCGTTGGAAATCATCTCATTCAACCCATCCCAGGCAAGAGAGGGTATCCATTGCAGGCCCGCTCTCGGTGTCAGGGTGAAACGGTACGAAAGGCCAATATCCAGCCCGATGCCCGCTTCCGCGGTGAACGCCAGAGCATTTGAACGCCATGTGAGATCGGGAGAGTCGATCCTTTGTTGTTGGAACAGCAGTCCCGGGGAAAGATATACGAAAAGGCCTTTGGACAGGAAACTACCCTGTTTGGAAAAGGTAGGGCATCCGCAATCGCCCTGCAGATCAAGAAGGTAGAAATTCGTAGGCACAGCCAGCCCCCATGCGTTGGTGCTGAAATCGGCTTCCGGGACAGATTCGTAGGAAGACTTCTGAAACCGAAATTCGGGAAGGAACTCGATCCGGACCCCTTCCAGGAAAAGCCGGTAGTCGATACCGATCTGGTATCCGTTTTTCAAAAGGACTTGCTGACCGGTCTGATCCGTGCTGCTCTGGAGGATCCAGGAATCGTTGAGGGGCTGTTGATAACGGAAACTGATGCCCAGTTGGGCATGAGTCCAATCGGGCAATAATCCGAGCACGGACAACCATGCGATGGATACGATCCAGTTGCGGGCGTTCATATAGATGGGCATTTCTTTTCTTCGATGAAAACAGCAAAAGGTTCCCCTGGATCATTAGAACGCTGAAAAAGGAGGCATGCGTTTGTAGAATGGCAGAGCGGGAGTCTGAGCCGATCCGAGCGCTCTTCCGGTTTTCGGAAAACCAAAAGTCGGCTGCCGATCCGCGAACCGACACCAGGCCCTCCCTGTTCTATGCCTTGATCAGGGGCAACTACACGCATACAATCCTCGGGAATACGCTATTTTTGCAAATCCGAAAGGAGAAAACCGAATATGAAGACGCGTACGATAAAGGCAGACAAGGTCAATGTGATCACCCTGGGGTGCTCCAAGAACCTCGTGGACTCGGAGAATCTGATCACCCAATTGCAGGCGAATGATTACGAGGTGGCGCACGACAGCCCGGAGCCGGATGCCAATATCGTAATCGTCAATACCTGCGGCTTCATCGATCTGGCCAAACAGGAAAGCATCGATACCATTCTGGAATTTGCGGAGGAGAAAAAGGAGGGTCGGCTGGAAAAGCTATACGTGACCGGTTGCCTTTCTCAGCGCTACAAGGACGAACTGGAGGAGGAGATCCCGGAAGTAGATGCCTACTTCGGCACCCTAGAACTCCCCGCCCTCCTGACTCGGCTCCAGGCCGATTACAAACATGAATTGATCGGCGAGCGGGCCATCACCACCCCTCCCCACTATGCCTACCTGAAGATTTCCGAAGGTTGCAACCGCACCTGTGCATTCTGTGCCATCCCGCTCATGCGGGGCAAGCACATCAGTCGCCCGGTAGAAGAATTGGTGCAGGAAGCCCGCAATCTGGCCCGCAGAGGCGTGAAGGAATTGATGCTCATCGCCCAGGAGCTGACCTATTACGGCCTGGATCTCTACAAAAGGCGGGATCTGCCCCGACTGCTGCATGCGCTGGCCGACGTAGAGGGCATCGAGTGGATCCGCCTCCATTATGCCTATCCCAGTAAATTCCCGGAGGAGATCTTCGAGGTGATGGCCGAGCGGAAAGAGATTTGCAACTATCTGGATATGCCGCTGCAACACGCCAGCGATTCCGTGCTCGAGCGTATGCGCCGGCAGATCACACGGGAGGAAACGGAGGCTCTGATCCAAAAAGCGAGAAGGACAGTACCGGATCTGACGTTGCGTACCACCCTGCTGGTCGGTTTTCCGGGCGAGACGGAAGAAGAGTTTCAGCAGTTGTGCGACTTTGTGCAAGAGCAACGCTTCGACCGCCTGGGCGTCTTCCAGTACAGCCACGAGGAAGGGACGCGCGCCTATGATCTCCCGGATGACGTTCCTGCGGAGGTCAAGGAGGAACGGGCTAACCGGCTTATGGCCATTCAGCAGGACATCTCCCTCGAAAAAAACCAGGGCTGGGTTGGGAAAACGGTTCGGGTGCTTTTCGACCGAAAGGAAGGAGAATATTTTGTAGGCCGCACCGAGGGAGACAGCCCGGAAGTTGATAATGAGGTTCTGGTCAAAGCTCGCGACCAATATGTGCGAGTCGGTGATTTTGCGACGATCCGAATCACCGAGGCGCTGGAATACGATCTGTTCGGCGAGGTCGTTTCCGAAGAGCCTGTTCCGGAAGCCTGAACAATAATACCGCCGAAGCCTTTAACCATTATGCAAACAGATAATCCATCCTACTGGAATCGCGCTAAGGATCCCATCATTCAGGCCTTGCTGGCCCTGGGCTCCGTTTTATTGGTAATAATGGTCAGCGAGCTGATTGACCTCACGGGATTGCTGAGCGTGGAAGAGGATTTTCCCTGGCTGACAGCGGCTTCCTTCCTGTTGTTTTTTGCGGTATTCAGCAGCATTGCATCTCTGATGGCGCAGAACAGGCAGAAGTACTGGGGGCGATCCATGTACAGCTTCATAGGCCTGGCTCTGGGATCGGGTCTCTTGGCCTGGGGGTTTTCCAGCCTTTCGATCGGACAAGCCGGCTCCTATCGCTGGATCTTCATTGTCGTCAGCTTTTGTTACCTCGTCTTTATGAGTCTGATCAATCTCATGCGTACGATCGTGGATTTTGCCCAGAAGGAGGAATGGACCCATCCGCGCTTGCGGAACCGCAAATAAACCGGGGCAAATCCTTCCTCCGGATTTTTCTATTTTGTTCGCGACGGGCTGAATAGATAAATATCCATGCAAATTCGTGGCTATGAACCAACAGCATCTTCCCCAAGAGGACAGATACGACTCCATGATCTACCATCGCTGCGGTCGCAGCGGGCTCAAGCTACCCATCGTCTCCCTGGGTTTTTGGCATAATTTCGGAGGCGTGGATCCTTTCGAAAACGGCCGCCGCATGGTTCGCAGGGCTTTTGACCTGGGTATTACCCACTTCGATCTGGCCAATAATTACGGACCTCCCTACGGCTCAGCGGAGGAGAATTTCGGAAGGATCCTGAAGAAGGACCTGTCTGCTTACCGGGATGAGCTGGTCATCACCTCCAAGGCGGGCTGGGACATGTGGCCGGGACCCTACGGGAATTTTGGTTCCCGGAAGTATCTGATCGCGAGTTGCGATCAGAGCCTCAAAAGGATGGGCCTGGAATACGTAGATATTTTCTACAGCCACCGACCGGACCCGGAAACCCCGATGGAGGAGACTATGATGGCGCTGGACCGGATCGTCAAGTCCGGAAAAGCTCTGTACGTCGGTATATCCCAATACGATGCGGAACAATCCCAACGCGCTTTCGATATCCTGAAATCTTTGGGGACGCCCTGTTTGGTTCACCAGCCTTCCTACAGCCTGTTCGACCGATGGGTGGAAGGAGGCTTGCTGGATACGCTGGAAAAAAATGGCGTCGGCTCCGTCGTTTTCAGCCCCTTGTTCCAGGGCTTGCTTACCGATAAATACCTGGATGGCATCCCGGAGGACTCGCGAGCGGCCAAATCGATCTATTTCGGTTCGCAGGACATCACGGAGGCTCGATTGGCCAAGGTCAGAGATCTCAATAAATTGGCGCAGGAGCGAGGGCAGAAGCTGGCACAAATGGCCCTTTCCTGGGTACTGCGCGACAGTCGGGTTACTTCGGTGATCATCGGGGCCAGCAAGGTTTCCCAAATTGAAGATGCGGTAGCCATTCAATCCAAACTGGCCTTTTCTTCCGCAGAACTGGAGCGGATCGAAAAGATCCTGGGGGATTGAACCCCCGGAGCGAAGACATTCATCACGACTTCCTTAACAAAAGGAAAACGCAGTCCCCTAATCCGAAGGTCGATTTTCTTGTTTAGCATAGAAAATCAAACCTTTCATGACACGCAACCTATTCCTTTTACTTTTTGCCGTGACGGTTTTTTCCTGCAATGCGCAAAACCAAACCGAAAGCCAGGAGAGAAGCGCCGAAGTCAAAACCGGGCAGGGTCCCTACATCGGATTGGAGGGAGAGAAATTGGGTCCCGTCCATCTTTCCGAATCGGAATGGAAAGAAAGACTTTCTCCGGAAGCTTTTCGCATTTTGCGGCAGGCAGGGACCGAAAGGGCCTTTTCCGGTGCCTACTGGGACAATAAAAAAGAAGGCGTTTACACCTGCGGAGGCTGTGGTTTGCCCCTTTTCTCCTCATCAACCAAATATCGCTCCGGCTTCGGCTGGCCCAGCTTCTGGGAGCCTATCCGCTCAGAGCACGTCAAACTGGATACCGATTACAAATTAGGTTATGCCCGTACCGAGGTTCTCTGCGGTCGTTGCGGAGGCCACCAGGGCCATGTATTCGAGGACGGTCCGGAGCCTACCGGTCTCCGCTACTGCATCAACTCCGTTTCCCTGGATTTTGTAGAGCGACCCACTAATTAGACCGGACAGCAGCGGAAGGGCAGGAGCGGCAACACTACTTTGCTGAAGGCTGTTCCTGCTCTTGCCTTTTTCTTTTCCGGGCCTTTTTCTGCTCGTTATTGCTTTCATACAGGGCATACTGCTCGTACTTGGCGGGGTCACTTTCCGCCCAGATATCCTTGCCGATGTTACAAAGGGTGACGAGTTGGTCATAAACTTTGTTCCCCAGCTCGATGCGGCTCTCGACGGCAATATCCCGATCGGACACTTTATCCTGCTGAATGTTCAGCGCTTTCTCGAATTCCTGACTGGCCAGGCTGATGCGCTGCAACACGTTGTCGTTGATGCCGACTTCGGATAGGAAATCCATTTGGCCCCTGGCAACCCGCACGACGCGTCGGGCGCAAAAAAGAAGCTGCGCGTCCGTCATATCCCCCATCTTGGCCGTACCGAATTTCCGATAGCGCCCGCTTTTGTTGGGGAATTTCAAGGCCACCCGTGTCATAAGACTTCGGATCGCGCTTTTCAGTTTTTCGGCTGCCGCGTACTTTTTTTCGGTGGAAATCATCTGATCGCCCAGAAGCTCGTCGTCGTCCGGCAAGGCCTTAAACTTTTCGCACAGGTTCAGAAAGGCTTTGAGCTTGCCGGCATCGAAACTGTACTGGGCGAAAAAAGGAAGGTCGCGTTTGGCGTAGGTGATGCGCTCGATGGCGGCCAGGTAGAGATCTGCATCCGGGATGTTGTACTTCCGGTGCGAAGCTTGCTTTTTCATGATGCATAGTGTTTCACCCCGGAAAGATAGGCGATTTTGGCTTTTGACGCAATTTGTTGGAAAAATAGAGATGACTTTTACTCATCCAACACTTTCTGTTTCGGCAACTGGCGGGTTCAAGGCCTGTTTTAGTTGTCGGTCCATCAGACATCAGACGCTAGACATTAAGTACGGGCCTAATATTCCTGTAGGCTCAGGCCAATAAAAGGGTGTACATAATCCGAGCGCAAAAGGGTAACCGGTAACGGTTGATCGGGTATCAGGTTCAAATAGGATATTCAATTTATTATCAGATATGAGATGGTCTAAAAATACCGGACACGAAAATGGTTAAATTCGTGTTCAAATGA
>CAZXIX010000012.1:0-62121 GCA_964640855.1 uncultured Saprospiraceae bacterium | reverse complement strand
ACTGCTCTTTGCCTGTTTCTTTCGCTGGTCGTTATTTCCCGGGCCGAAGCTCAAGATCAGAAAGATTCAAATTTTGCCTTCGCCGAGGTCCTCTTCATCCAAGCCAATACCCAGTATTCGCTGGTGGAATGGGAGAAATTGATCTGGAAGCCCATCTATGCCGAATTGATCCAAAATGATTTTGGTTCAGGCTGGCAATTATTCAGCGTGGAAGGACCAACGAAAGGCTTTCTGCAGTACAACTACGCGGTCGTTCATTATTACAATTCCCTGGAGCAGCTGGAATTGACCAAAGGCGCTTTCGAACGGGCCTTCAAGGCAGCCCATCCCGATAAATCCCTGGAAGATGTCCTCGACAAATCCCAAAACTTGAGAGAGATCGTATACCGGGAAGTATTCCGGCTGGAATACCGGCCTACCCCTCTAACCGGATTGGAAAGCGGAGAATACCTGTTTTTGGAAATGAAGCGCGTCCCTCCCCGGAAACAAAAGGCGTTTGTTGAAGAGCAAAAAAAGCAATCCAACCGGATGGTGGAATCACCCGCGCCTATAGAAGGTTTTGAAAACCGAAGCCTCTGGAAGGTGGTTGAGACCGAACTCTCAAGCTGGGATTACAACTTCGTGCTCATCGAACGATGGAATGATAAAGCCTTGATGCTCAACTTGGACAGATCCATGGAACTGAACGATCCTATTTCGAAAAACGCAACCAAAAAGTCGCCCTGGAAGAATATCCGGAGCGAGGTATGGGTCCTTGAAGATCAACTGCTTATTTCGAATAAAGCAATCGAGTAAATCGTCCCCAACTTTTTTTCAAATACCCTTCCAATCGCATACGAAAAAATCGCCGGTTTGGTCTCAGATCCCTTCGGGCCGGTCGTGGCTAATGAGGGAGACATGTAGGTGGTCGTCGGTACCCACATGGCGAAGGGTATTAAATCCCATCAGGCGAAAGTAAACCTGCACCAAACCGTTTCGGACGAATCCGTGCCCTTTCGTCCGTATGTCTACCGCGTGTGCGTAGCCGTTGCTCTGCCGAATATGCAGCGAACGGTCGTTCACCGGCAGCCCCATCTTCGGATAATCCTCCGGGACCCGGTCCGCATCCGTAATGATCAGCCTGGAGTCCAGAACCGTTAAGGTACTGACCCCCAAACGCAGTACCGGATGCAGACGAGTGAACTCCTGCCGCACCGATTCGTGTTTGGCATGCGTGCCCGATAAGTATAGGACAGTGGGCAAGCAATAGACAACTACCAGGGCCAATGCAAGTATAAAAGTGAAACGAAACGCACCCAATTCCCCAGTAAATTTTCCCTGCAAGTAAAGGATGTACAGAAAAAGGACGCTCGCGCTCATCACCACACCTCCCAACAACGAAACCCAGGCAGGCCAGGCGTATTGTTCGTGCAGGAACACCGATCCGCGGATCAACAGAAAAAAGGGAAGGACCATCAAAAAGAATACGGTCACCAGGGTCAGCAGTATACGTTTCAGCATAAAAACCAGCCTTTTCTTAAAAGGTCTGATTTTTCCCGCCCCCCAGCCAGTCGTTTCTACAAAAGAAAAAGAGAAATGGACGAACGCGGTCCGGGCAGATCCCGGGAACGGATGCTGCGCCTACCTCAGGTTTTCTACCAGTATGAAAATGCCGTACCCAATGCAGAGCAAGGAGGACGCATAGATCAACGTCCGCTGCAAAAGCCTGCTGTTGGTCACTTTTCGCGAAAAAGGCAGACTAAAGAGTCCGGCAGCCAGCAACATGCCCAAAACCGAGCCCAGTCCGAAAATGAGTAAATAAAGAAGCCCGTTCAAACTGCCCTGGATCTCCGTCATGACCAGCAAGACAATCGCTCCGCTGCCGGCCAGGCCATGGACCAGCCCCACGCCGTAAGCCAGATGGTATTTACCCTCCGCATCATGAGTATGGTATTCGGGTCGTTTATGCGCCCCCGCTAAGCGAAAAATACCCAGGGCGATCAATACCAGTCCGACAAAGGCTTCCATGAGCGAGAATTGGCTCTCCTTGACCGTCACGCCCATCAGGATCATCAAAACCCCGATGATAAAGATCGTGGAGGTGTGGCCCAGCCCCCAAAAAAGGCCATCTTTAGCGGCCTCCCAGACTTTTTGGCGCCGGGTGACGATGTTGCTGACCGCCACCAGGTGGTCCGCTTCAAAAGCATGGCTAAAGCCTACCATACCGGCAACCAGAAAGGGAATTGTGGGTTCCATAAAGTTCTTTTGGTTTTCAACTAAATATCTGGTGTTAAGCAAATTCTACTGGAAACGAATTTGGAAACGCATTCTAAACCCCAAGGCATACAGGTAGCAAAAAAGCCATTCACAAGTGGTAGCCCGTTAATAGTCCATGAGTAAGGCTACTTGTGTGCCTCTTGCAAACGCCAGGTACGAATGCGAATTCATTCCATTGGGATTAGAAAAATGGATTTTCCGTACGGTCAGGAAAAAACATGAACATTCGGATAATCCAGGTCCTAGCAAATCCGGGGCAGTTGCTCCCCGGCCAACATATTGACCACTCGCCTCCCGCCGATCGCACTCTTCAACACCACCTGCCCCGGATGGTCATAGACCACCTCTCCGATCACAGATGCTTGGCTTCCCTCCGGATGAGATCGCAGTATTTCCAGCGCTTTCTCCGCAGCCTGCGCCGCCACGAACATCAAAAAAATCCCCTCATTGGCCACGTACAGGGGGTCCAGCCCCAAGAGTTCGCATGCCCCTTCTACCTGCTCGTCCAGGGGTAGTCTTCGTTGGTCGAGATCGACCCCCAGCCGGAGGTCGCGGCATACTTCGTTGAGCACCGTAGCTACTCCGCCCCGGGTAGGATCCCGAAGCAGGTGCACTTCCTCACCCAATTGATCCAGGGCATCCAGTACAGGGCGGTGCAAACTCCGGGTATCGCTGCAAATGTCGGTCTCGAATTCCAGCCCTTCCCGTACGGAAAGAATGGCTACTCCGTGCGTGGCCAGATTCCCGCTTACCAGGATCCTGTCCCCGGCTTTTATCCGTTGGCTGCTGATCTGCGCTTTCGGATGCTGCAACCCGATACCCGAAGTGTTGACAAAGACTTTGTCCCCTTTTCCCTTTTCCACTACCTTGGTATCCCCGGTTACGATCTGTACCCCCGCCTGGTCGGCAGCATGTTTTACCCCTACCAAAACTTCCCAGAACTCCTCCATCCGCAAACCTTCTTCCAGGATAAAACTCAAGGACAGAAATCTGGGCTCCGCACCGCACATGGCCAGGTCATTCACCGTGCCGTTCACGGCCAGCTCGCCGATATTTCCGCCCGGAAAAAAAATAGGTGATATCACAAAACTATCGGTGGTAAAGGCGGCCGGACGATCCAGTTCGAGGATAACGCCATCGTGCCGATCCCGCAGGTGCGGATTATCAAACAACTGAAAAACCCCGCTGTCCAGTAATTTATGGGTCAGAAGCCCCCCGCTTCCGTGCCCCAGCGTGATCACATCAAAATCCAGGGTGGGCATCGGACATTGCAAGCGCATACTTAAGGTTTCTCGGCTCATAAGCTTGGAGTCATGTCTGCCTTTCCAAATCCGGCTCCATTTGATGGAAATGGTAGTAAGCCGCGCAGGCCCCTTCCGAGGAAACCATGGGTGCTCCCAAAGGAGATTCCGGTTTGCAGGCTTTCCCGAACTGCGAGCATTCGCGGGGTTTTTTGATTCCTTTCAATACCTGACCGGCAATGCACTTCTCATTTTCGGGCGCATCCTCGATATCGATATCGAATTTCAACCGGGCATCGTAGGCGGAAAACGCGGGCCTAACCTCATAGCCGCTTTTCGGGATCCTGCCAATACCCCGCCATTCCCGGTCCTTTTCTTCAAAAACAGTCTCGATCACCTTTCGAGCCCCCGGGTTTCCCTCCGCCTGAACGACCCGGCTGTACTGGTTCTCCAGCCGAGCTTCTCCCTTTTCCAACTGTTGGACGCACATCAGGATGCCTTGCAAAAGATCCACGGGCTCAAATCCGGTTACTACGATGGGGATTCGGAATTCTTCTATCAGAGGTTCATACGCTTCCATACCCATGATCGTGCACACATGACCGGCAGCCAGAAAGGCCTGAATGTTGTTTTCCGGATCCTGCATGACAGCCCGTATGGCCGGGGGAACCAAAACATGAGATGCCAGGATGGAGTAATTGGATAAGCCCCTCTGGCGGGCATGGATAACGGATAAGGCATTGGCCGGTGCGGTTGTCTCGAAACCAACCGCGAAGAAGACCACTTCCCGATCCGGATTTTCGCAGGCGAGCTGGACCGCCTCCAGCGGAGAGTAAAGAATGCGGACATCCGCTCCGGCAGCCTTGGCTTGCAGGAGACTTTTCCTGGATCCCGGCACGCGAAGCATATCCCCGAAGGAACACAGGATCACTCCTTTCTCTTCGGCCAGGAAGATTGCCTTATCGATCAGGTTCAAAGGGGTGACGCAAACCGGACAACCCGGGCCATGAACCATCGTGATCTCTTTCGGCAGCATCTGGAGCAATCCGTTTTTGACCAGGCTGTGTGTCTGCCCTCCGCATACCTCCATGATCGTCCAGGGGCGGGTCACCCGTTTTCGGATTCCGTTCAGGTATTGTTCAACCCACTCCGGATTTCGATATTCAGTCAGATATTTCATGCTGTTCCATTAGGCTTTTTTCTTTCGAGGGAGGTTGCCGTTCCATACGACCTTCCCTTCTCACTCGGTTTTTCGTTTGCATATGGTAATGGACCAGTTGGCCGAAGGAGACGTTTTCGTCGTTGGGCGAAAGTTGCTCGTGGAAGTAAAGCTCAAATGGGTCTCTCCACCTGCTTTCCAGAGCATCCACCAGTAGGGCATTCTGGAAAACGCCTCCGCTAAAGGCCATCTTCCGGATACCCAACGCCTCAGCCAGGCGACCCGGCCACTTGGCCAAGGTTTGGTGAAAACGCAAGGCCAGTTCACCTCTGCTTTCCCCCGCCGCCCAAGCTTCTTCCAGTGCCTGAATCAGCCCCCCGAGAGGGAATGTCCGTTCGCTTTCCCAAGACAGATCAAAAGGCTTCCTGTATTCGGGATGGTCGCGGAGGAATGCGGTTGCCGCCTCCTCAAGCAACATGGCAGCCTGCCCCTCATACGCCATCCGGTCGCAAAATCCCAGCCGGGAGGCTACCCCGTCGAAAAGACGTCCCATGCTGCTGCAGGAAAGCTTTGCCTCCCGGACCAGCATCCGACGATAAAGGTCCCACTCCTGTTCCGAAAACTTATCCCGCAGCCGCTCCGTCCCCACACCAGCATAAACGTACAGGCATAAAGCCGAAAGCCGGGGCTCGCGGATCATCTTATCCCCCAGCAACAAGGGAAAATAAGGCAGATGAGCGACTCTCTCCATTTGGCCCGATCGGTAGGTGAAAGCCTCGCCGCCCCAGATCTGACCGTCCTTTCCAAAGCCGGTGCCGTCCCATATGATACCGAGCACTTCCTCCTCCAGCAATTGGTGCTCGCCCAGTATAGCTGCAAAATGGGCCTCGTGATGCTGAATAAAATGAACCGGCAGTCCCCTTTCGGCCGCCATCTCCTGCCCCATGCGGGTAGAAGGATAATCCGGATGAAGGTCCACCAGAATTCGATCCGGACGGGCGTCCAGCAAAGAACAAAGATGGTCCTGCATGATCCGGAAATGGCATTGGGTATCGAACTGATCCAGATTGCCGATATACGGACTCACGTAGGTATTTTGCCGGTGCAGGAGAGCCAGGGTACTTTTCAGCATGGCCCCGAATGCCAGTTGGGTCTCCGCAGACCAGGGGAAACCCGGCAGGTGAAAAGTAGGAGCATATCCTCTGGAGCGGCGCAGGAACAAAGGCCTTCCGGATGCCGTAAAACGAAGAACGCTATCGTCTTGCGGGATGACAATGTCCCGGTCGTTATCCAGAATGCCGTGGACTCGGTCTCCCAGTTGTTCGAAAACCTTTTCAGATCGATAGACAATGGGATGCCCGCTCACGTTCCCGCTGGTGGCCACGATCGGCCGCCCGAATTCATTTAATAACAGTTCGTACAGGGGAGTATGGGGCAACATCACCCCTATCTGTCCCAAGCCGGGCGCAATTTCCTTCCAGGCAAGTGCCTGTTTCGGGTTTCTTTGAAGGGGGAATAGGCCAATCGGAGCTTTTTCCGACGCCAGCAGGGCAAGCTGTTCTGACCGGACCTCCAGGTCGGCCAATATCCTGTCCCGGTCGGGATACATCAGGGCAAAGGGTTTGGCCGCCCGCTCTTTGACTGCTCGCAGTTGCCGGACGGCTTCTGGAGAAGAGGCGTCGCAGGTAAGCAAAAAACCGCCGATGCCCTTGATCGCGACGATCTTCCCTTCTTTCCAGTCTGATACCAGCTGCTTCCGGGCATCTGCATCGTGCAGAAGAGGTTCTCGTTGCCGATGATAAATCAGGCGGATGCCGCAATCCGGACAGGAATTGGTCTGTGAGAAATAGCGGCGATCCAACGGGTTGCCGTACTCTGCCTGGCATGGCGGACAAAGTTCAAAAGGAGCCATGGTGGTCTGGGGGCGATCGTAAGGCAAATGGTTCAGGATGGAGAAACGCGGCCCGCAATGCGTACAAGTGGTGAAAGCGTAGCCGAACCGGCGGTTGCTCGGGTCCAGGATCTCTTTGCGGCAGGTGGAGCACATGCCAAAGTCCGGACTGACTAACATATTCACTTCTCCTTGCTCCTCGCTGTGGACGATTTCGAAGGAGGTATACGTTTCAGGAGAAGTGACCCGCTCCAACCGGTGACCGGTAATCCGGGCCTGTTCGGGTGCCTGTTCCCTACAAGCCCGATAGAAGGAGGCTGCCTTCGTTTCGGGAGCCTGAAACCGGATGTGCACCCCATCCCGGGTGTTATTTACCCATCCGCAAACCCCCATCGCCCGGGCCAGGCGGTACACGAATGGACGGAAGCCTACTCCCTGGACTTGTCCGCGAATATGAATATGCCAGCTTATCAATGCGATGGGTAGCCTTTATTCTACATGATAACAAAGATTTTGCATACGGAGCAAGGGGAGAAAGCCCCCTGCCAGGGATGAGATTTCTCAGTCCTGCCTTCGTAGCTGCATCCCTGAAGAAAAAAACCGATCCTTTGCAGTGGGATTTTCTTTTGATCTCAGGAAACCCTCTTATCGAACCCAAAAGATCACCCGTCCATGTCGCGAACCGATCTCATCCAGTCTTTGGGCACAGGCCTTGCCTTGCTCATTTCCGTATTGGCCTTAGTGGTTTCCATCCGGGAAACAAATCTCCTTCAGGAACAACAACGCGCCATGGTTTGGCCTTACCTGATGGTGGGGGTGCATTACGACGGGGATGGCTTCGCGATTGAGGCCAAAAACAACGGGATAGGGCCTGCCCTGGTCCACTCGGTAGAGGTATCCAGAGGGGACCAATATTTTAAAAGCTGGGAAGAAATGCTGGATTCGCTGGCCCCGGGGCATCAGATCGGATACGATATTTTGGGTCTCAGCCAACTTTCCCAAATGGTGATCAAGCCGGGTGAGAATTACGATCTGTTTCGGATTCCCTGAAAGGCCGATACCTACAGAAGAGCGGAAGAGCCTTATGAAATCGCCCGAAGGACGAATTCGCGTCTGTTTTTGTTCGGTGATGGACGAATGCTGGGTATTCGATTCGGACAACAATCAGCAAACCCCGGGAAAGGTCACCTTCGAAAATGAATTTTTGAAATGAGGTTGCCGGCGGCTAAAGATCCAGAGGGCTCTTTCGTCCGAAAAATCCGGCCCTTCGCCAAACCCGCAGCGGCTATCCACTCATGATCCCGGCTGGCCATTTTCCATCCAAAAGCCATGAAAACCCAGAGGAACGTTGTGGGGCAGCCGCGCGGTGGCAATGGTTTCCAGGGTGGCCGCATCGGCAATGACCAGGTCAGTGGAAACGGTCTCGGCATCGAAAAGGACGTACAACAACCAGCCGTCATCTTCTTCCGAAGCCCCCGGCCGGGGAACGAACACAGGCTCTCCGGGCAACTGACCGAAAAGCTCCAGGAAGGTGGTCTCCCCCGTGCTCATATCCACCTTGGCCAAGCCATCCAACAGCGGACGGTCGGGTTCGTCGGGGCTGCTGATCCCCCACATGTAGCGGTAGTCGGTCCCTTCCCGATCCGGGTGGATGTTGGGCAATTCCAGCCCATGAGCGATGATCTTACGACTCTCCACCCGTTCTTTTTTCAGATTGATGGTGTATCGCCACAGTTTACCCTTCAGCCCGTCAAAGGGTTCCCCGTTCAGTAAGCGGCGGGTCTGTTCTCCGGAAGGAAAGTCCGGTAAAGACAAGGCATCCACAACCAGGTGGTTCTCATCCAGCTGATAGCCGTTTACATAGTGGAAGAGAAAACAGAAAGGCACTGCGATCTGCTGTTGTTTGCCGTCCGGATGCAAAACCAGGATCCGGGTGGAGCGTTTCCGGTCCACCTCTATGGAATCTACAGGTGAATCCAGGCCGGAGAAAGCCCGGAAAACGTCAAATGCAACCGGCACCAGGAAAAAAACCTTGTAGCCCGTACGGGTCAGCACGAAGTCGTGGGTAAAGGACAAACGGTCCAGCTTGATCACCTGGGAAATCTCGGCCTGGCCTTCCGGAGAGACTTCGTAAACCAGAAGGCGCTGTTTGATACCCGCGAGGGTGCCGAAATTGTGCAGCACTCCCGTTTCCCGGTGAATCTTCGGGTGGGCGGAGAAGGGCAGCTCGGGATTGATCATCCGATCGAACAGGCCGAAGGGATTGCGCAAGGTTCCGCCGTAGTCATATCGTTCGACGGTTTCCAGGGAATCCGGTTCCAAGACATGAGGCAATCCTCCTTCCCAAAGGGAAAGTAATTTACCTCCGTGAAAGATAATGTTCGTATTGGAGGCATTTTTAAATCGCATCCGGCCGAGGTTGGTACGTATTCCCCCGGGAACGTTGGTCCCAAAACTGCGAAACAACATTCGGCCCCGCTTTTCTTCCTTCACGAATTCGCGCGTACGTACGTAGCGGTTGGTGTAGTGTACTTTCCCGTTGGCAATTCGGAACGCCATGGGCATACCGTCACCATCGAACAAGTGGTTGTAGGGCACCCCCTGGTGCTCAAAACGACCGTTGCCGTTTCGGTAAAGGGTGCCCGACAGATCGGTCGGGATCTCACCTTCTACCGGCAGTTCCAATGCATGATGCTCATCCTCCACCAGACGCGTGGCGGAGAAATAGCGCCGGAGAATATCTTTCAGCTCAAGCGAAGCGGTGGCGTTTTTATTCATAAAAGAGAAAAGGAATAAAGGGCCTAAAGGTTTTGCTGGTCTATCATTTTGATGCCTCAAAATCAACTCGCGTGGTTTGGAGTTCCCTGAGTCGGATTCCGGATTCCGGATCGTGGGAGGGCAGGTAAATCAGGGACGATTCCCGGCTGAATTGACGGATCCGCTCCAGGGTGCGAAAGCTGGAGCGGATGTCCCGGTTGATGCCTCCGATCCGGTTGTTGATCAGTTGACTTTCGTCGAAGGTAGTATCCCCGGCAAACAGGATCTGCCACTTTCCCGCATCCAGCAGCACCGATTGGTGGCCGGCCGTATGACCGGGTGTGGAAACCAAGGCTATGCCCGGAGATAGGGAAAACGAACCCTCAAAAGGCAAATCACACTGGGTATATTCGATCCGTTGGGCCTCGAATCCGGCCGGGAAAGTGGAAAATGGAACCCCAAAGGGCTTTTCCCATTCCTTTTTGGCCACCAAGAATTCCTGCCGGGGAAAAAACCGGATCCCTTCGGTATGATCGATGTGCAAATGGGTCATGATCACGGCATCTATTTTTTCGACGCTCAGGCCTACCTGCTGTAGTTGGTTATCGATATGTTGGCCTTCCAGGATGTTCAGTCGCAGGATCTTTCGGTGGATGAAACTTTCCACGGGATCCCGAAAATGATCCTTCGAATAGTAAAGAGTGGTTTCTCCGGTATCGATCAGGAAATTCCCATGGGGGGTCTCCAGGGCCCACACCCAAATGGGCATTTCGGGTAAAAACTTATTTCGGAGCAGGATCCTGGGCATCCTCAGGAAACCCAGGCCGGAATATTGATAATGTTCCCGGGTTACAGCCACGGTACCGGCCTGAAAGTCATGCACTTTGATTCCTCCGCCAAGCTCTTTGCTGATCGGTTGAGACATGATGTTTTCTATGGATCCATTTTCAGCACCGACTGCCTTTCCCGCTTTACCCGGAGTTGCAGGACATCCGGCCGGGCATAGTGACCGCTGGGGTCGAAATTCTGTCGCTCCCTCCGGATCAGCCGGTGATCGATCTCCGTGATCAACAAGCTTTCCTCTCCTACCACCGGCTCGATGATCCATGCGGCATCCGGACCGGCTATACAAGAGCCTCCGTTTCCGAAATAGGGGGGCGCATCTTTCAGGATCAGATCCCGGTGAGGCAGATCATCGGGCACATCCTCCGGACGAAGAAGCCCGCAGGCCGCCAGATGATAGGAACGGGATTCCCGGGCAATAAAACGGGTCAGTTCCTCCGTATTCGCCTTGTTGCCGGGCCAAACGGAAATATGGACATCTTCTCCCTGCCCGTAGAGCGCCGCCCGGGCAAGCGGCATCCAGTTTTCCCAACAATTCAATCCGCCCAGCGTGAAGGGTCCCAGCTTGTGAACCCGCAAACCGTGTCCGTCGCCGGGAGACCAGACCAGGCGCTCTTCGTAGGTGGGCACCAATTTGCGATGCACTGATCCGATATTTCCCGAAGGATCAATGTAGACCAGGCTGCAATACAGACTGTGATTGCTCCGGTCTTCCGCCCGCTCGATGGTGCCCAGGTAAACGGCCATTCGGTATCGGCCCGCTCTTTCCCGGACGGCATCCAGATCACCGGAGGCGATTTGCACCGCCTCCCGCGCATATCGGGCAAAGAGATCCTTTTGGATGTCGGAATCAAAACGGGCTCCTTCGGTGCGCTCTACCCAAAAGGGATAGCCCGGTACCAGCCCTTCTCCAAAAACCAGGAGGTCAACTTCCAGGGAAGCCGCTTCGTCCATTCTCCCGAGCACCTTGTCCAGCGTGGCCCTTTTATGAAGCCAAACCGGGGCCATCTGGGCAATGCCCACTTTCAACCTTTCCGAATTATCTTGCTTGTTCATACACTGCAAACGCCTGAAATTCTGAGCTTCGAAACGTTAATGCCCATATGCCCAGATACTTGTTCTCTCTGCTGCTCTTTGCCTACATCGGCTTTGCGGCCAGTCTGCTGATCCGGGGATCGGATTTGTTGGTCTATCCGTTGATCGAGGAGCCCTACGTCCCGCTGGGCAATGTATTGACCTGGCTTATGTTCATCGCATTTCCCCTGGCCATCCTGCAACTGGGACCGCCGAAGGGCCGGGACCGAAAAATACAGGATAGGGTTTGGAAAATCATGCGAGAGGCCCTGATCCTGAATCTGATCCTTGCTTTTTCCTGGCTCCCGCTGAGCCGGATCGTGAGCGGAAACTGGAGTACCTCTTTCCGTGGAGGAAGCGATGCCGGGAAGTATTGGTGGGCATTCACTTATGGCCTTCCCCTTTTGAGTCTCGACATAGGAACTCTCCTGCTCATCTGGAAAGGATACGCCGGGCTCGCCCAAACCCCGGATTCAGGTACAGACCAGTCAGCCCCTTAGCGAAAAGACAAAAGATCGTCCTGTAGCAAGGATTTCAGCACCTCCGGATCCGCCCTGTGCCAGATGGATTCGATCTCTTGTCGTTGCCGGATCGACTCTTCCGTCATGCCCAGCCTATCGTAAGCCTGCATTTTGCCTCGAAGCGGAATCACCCGCCGGGGTGCTCGCTCCAGAGCTTTATCGAATTGCAGCAAGGCTTCCTCCGCACGCCCTTGTGTCAGCAGCCATTCGCCGTACAATTCGGCGGAGGGCTTCAGGATCTGGGGCGGACCGTAAGAATACTCGGTTTCCATTTCCCAGGCAACGGCCTGTTTCAAATGCGCCTCTGCGGAGGCGGGATCGTTGGCAAGCATGGCTTCCAGGGCCTGGATCTCCGCCAAAACCACCTGGGCGCTTAAAACCCCGTTTTCGGAGGGCGCATATCGGGAAAGTCCCGGCGCGCTGCACATGGCGGGGCCATCGTCAGAGATCAGTACTTCGGCACCGGCAATGGATTCGGCCAGTTCCCGGCCTATGGCGGCCAGGCTTTCGGCATCTTTCTTCCGGTAGGCCAGGAATGCCATGGGGTATTGGTGCATCGAACGCATGCGCAGCCCGATGTCTGAACCGTCAAAGGGAGCCTGCACCACGGCTTCGTTTTCCCAATCACCGGATTCGATCAGATAGGCCCCGACCATACGCGCCATGTACTCATTGGCGTAATTCCGGTATTCCAGAGTGGGGTACATATCGATCACATCCAGCATGATCTTTTCGGCTTCCCCATAGCGGCCCTGCTGCAAATACCCGTACATCAGCCATTGATAAGAATGGAGATCCCGCTCGTCATTGCCCAGCCCTTTTCGTTTCATACGTTCCACACTGGCCGCATAGGCCCGCTCGTTGGCCTCGACCACTTCGTCCCACATCCCCATGGCCACATAGATGTGCGAAGGCATGTGCAGAGCGTGGGCAGCGGAGGGAGCTACTTTCCCGTAAGCCTGGGCGGCATCCAGGGCCCGGGGGGCAAATTCGGGATTGTCATAAGCATGGATCATGTAATGCAGAGCCCCGGGATGCTGGGGATTCTCTTCCAGAACGCTCTGTACCACCCGGGCGCTTTTCTCCAACTCCTGATTATCCTGGGTCCAAAGCAGGGAAAGCGAATAGAAGGCCGCCACCTCCTGATTCCTTGGAAACCGGGCATAGAGGTTTTCCATGGCCTGAGCATAAGCAACATGCCGCTCCTCTTTGGGCTTCTCGCCGAACAGGATTTCCGCACATTCCAGAAATCCCTTTTCAAGGGGGTCTTGGGCCTGGGCAAGCCGGGCTTCTTCACTATCCCCCAACTCCAGCATAACCTTTCGCGCCTCTTCCGGATTTTCTCTACCCCATAAGGCCTTGTAGTGGCTCATAGCTTCCCCCCAATAGGCCATCACCATCCGGGGATCGGCTTCTTTAGCTTTCTGGAAGGCTTCACGCGCATCCTCGTACTGGAAACTGTGCAGAAAGAGCATGCCTTCTTCAAAAGCGGGTTGCGCTTCGGCAGAACCCGTGAATTGGTGCCCTAATCGGCCCAACTGGGTATCCTCCTGCGGTTGGGAAGATTGGCAAGAGAAAACCAGGATAAACAGAGAGGACAGCAGGCAAAGGGTAAGGCGATTCATGGAGGTAAGATTGAGGCATTAAATGCTGAGACGTCTTCGCAAAGATGCGACTCCCGCAGCAGGATTACAACACCACCGGTCTGGCGATCTTCGGGGGGGGGGCGGATGGTGCAAAGCGCCGCAGGACAGCATCAATTGACAATCCCTTCCTCGGCAAAGGTCTTGACCACCACTTTGGCAATATCCCGGATGACGATCCGGGGCTTGTTCATGACCAGGGATTTGGACTGACCGGCCCAGACCAGGGAGGCATCGCCGGTATCGTAGAGGTGGGTTTCCAGAAAGACGGCGGTTCCGGATTCGAAATCCGTGGGATCCTGCGCCTTTACCCGCACATGTTCGTAATAATTGTAAAAATTATCGTAAAGCTCACTGGGCGGGGTTTTGTTCTTATTGCTGGGAATCGTCTTGGGCAGTTCCTGTACATTGAGCACCCGGGTGATGAGTACGGCCTCCAGATCTTCGATCCTGAAATATTTAGCAAAGGTTTCAGGGGTCACTTCCTCATCGGGGGATACGGTCTCCAACCAGGAAATGGCCTCCACGCCCCGCTTTTTCAGGTCCTTGACCATGTCCTCCTCGAAGATCTTGCGCCGCTCCGGATTGGGAGAAACACCGATCACCAGCAAACAGTCGTAGCCCGGACTCACGATCTCGCTGTCTGACCAAGAATCGATCAATACCGTAGACTGCCTTCTGGAACAGGAAACAGTCAGGATCAGCATACATAAAAAGAGCAGCAAAACGCGTTTTAAATCGGACATGGGTTCGCTTTTGGCCTTAATGGTTCCAAAAGATAAACAAAGAACGGTAGCTTTTGCATAGGAGAATTTTACGCCTGCTGCTGGAAGACCGTCTATATTACAACCTTCGTTTAAGGGCATGACTCTTTACTTCGGTTTTGTCGAAAGAAACAGTTCAGAAATTCAGGGAAAACAAAGGGAAAAACTCAAGCAAGATGATTTACAAAAGCAAGATCAGTTTCTTAGGCTTTCTATTTGCACCTCTTTTGGTATTTGCCCAGGTGGAGGTAGAGGAGCTAAAGGAATACGACAAACAGATTATGGACATTCAGGCCCGCTTTGAAGTCAAGCAGACTGAGCTCATCGAGGAGATTGAACGGCTCAATCAGGAACTGGATGCATTGAGCAGCAATCAACTGGAGGAGCGCATCCAAACCCTTGAGAAAAAGCAGTCGAGCATAGAGCAACTTCGGAAAAACGAACAGGAAAAAGAGATCGAGCTTTACCGGACGAAATACGAGGCCGGCGTTTTGGTGATCAAAGACATCATTGAGTCTCTCCAAAAGCTGAAAAGCCAGTACGACGCGGTGGCGTTCAACGATGCCTACCGGGACCTGTCAGACCCCAACCACTACCCCCAGTATGTCCAGAATATAGAGTATCTGAAAAAGAAGTTGGTAAAAAGAGGGCTCTCCCTGCCGGAGATCGACATGCTAAACCCCTTTCTGAATGCCGCCTACGGGGTTACCCGGGCCATAGTCAGCGGCCAACCCGACAAGGATCAAAAAGCCCGGGAATTAAATTGCATTCTGGATTTCACCTTAATGGCCTCGCAGGAGCTGAACATTGTCAAATACGATCTGATCTACCTAGAATACTCCATTGACAAATTGCTTCGCGACTCGGAGGAGCTTTTTCGCTCCTACACCCGGGTGGTGGATTACAACAAGGACTTTGCCACCTACATCAGCGACCCCAACGATCAGTTGGCCGAGAAAATGGAGGCTTACTTCCACCACGTCAACGGCAGCGAATTGAATACGATGGAAAAAGAAGTCCAAACCATCAAATACCAGCTGCAAAAAGTAATGGACGGTTACATCAAATACGAGCTGTTCATCTCCCAGAATACGGCCTATTATGAAAAGTTCGAGCTGATCATCAACGAGATCGAACCTACTTGTCCGGATGCGGAGACCAGCGTCTATATCCGGGAAAAATACCGGGTCGTGAAGGAGCGACTTTCCCAGGCAAAGGACAGTTTTATCAATGCTTTTTCGAAGACGATCAAGCAGAGTTATTTGAAAGAACTGATCCAGTAGGGAAGTGACTTCATCCCCGGATAGCTCAGCGCCACGCAGTTTTAGGCCGAACTTGGGAAATTCTTTGTCGAAATAGCTTCCGGGCGGCGGAGAGATCCGCCGCACCTAGCGTCCCACCAAACCCAAGCCCTGAAAGTCAACCAATGCTTTCTGATCCGTAAAGATGATCTCTCCGCCCAGGAGATAGGTCATTTCCATCAGACGATCCAAAATATCCGGATCGGCCTCGGGAGGAAGTCCGGATCCGGGTGGCAGGGCAGCCAGCCGTCCATTTTCTTCCACAGCCGGCTGCAGATAATCTTCCTGCAAGAAGAGCAGTTGCCCCCGGCCTTCCTGCACGCGCTTCCAGATATCGTTCAGGTCGCTGAAAGCGTTGCCCGCTGACACCCCCCGCTTCAACTCGCTGATGCGATCGGCATGTCTGGTCTGGTTGTAAGCCCGGGCGATCGGCCAGGCATCCCGGATGATCGAATCGGCTTTCTCATCCAGGCGGTTCATGTTGAGGTGACCGATGATCAGGTTCTTGCGATCGGCCATCTTTTCGTAGTGGAAGAAATTGCGCTCCTCCGTGCAAACCACCAACGGAAGCCGCTCCTTGAGCCAAACTTCCTGAAATAGCTTGTCAACCCGGTTAAAGAACTCTTCGATCAGATTGTCCTGTCCTTTTTGGGTAGAAAGCTTGAAGGTATCGGTCGTGAACAGATCCTGGTTTTCGAAAGGGAAACCCTCCCGGACCTCCTCCTCCAAAGCCTGCATATTACCTTTCAATAAGCGGGCTTTGTCCCGGCTCAAGACCAGTACATAATACTTTTGCATGTATTGAAGGGTCCGCAGCAGATCCCGGATGTGGAATCGCTCTGCCAGAACCACCCGGTTGATGACCGGTAGGGGCAAGCGAATTGATCGATCAAAGTCGGGATGCACAAAGATCAACAGGCTATCCAGATTCGCCTCATGGTCGATTTCCCGGGTCAGGGTATTCAGACGATCCTCAATCGCCCGTCGGACACCCTTTTCCCATTTCACCTCCATTTGCCGAATGGCCTCGTTCTGTAAATTTTTCAGGTGGATCCGATCCTGCTGATTTTCGGGATGATGCCTATGCGTATTAAGCGCGATCGTCAGGCAGGGGTTTCCCTGTTGCTCCATGAGTTCTCGAAGAAAAGCTTGCATATTCCGGATTTTGGAAAAAGGTAAAGTAAAAATAGCGTACGATCGGGCTGTGCCGGAAAAATGTTCCTGGCAGAGAGAAATTGGGATCTGTTTGTCCGGATAGGCCACAGGAATCAGGCCCCGACGGTGCTCTTTATCCAACGGCTTATGCGGGCTAACTATTCCAATACACCTGAAATAAAAGAAGGAACCGGGAGGAAGAGGGCCAAGGAATCAACCCGCAAAAAAGCGGACCGATCTTGAAACCGCGGGGATTTCGTAATTTGTCAGACCCGAACACCCTGCCCATATGACATCCCTGCCTTTCTCATACCCTATAGCATGGGTCATCCTTTTGCTTTCATTCCCCATCCTCCTCTCCGGACAAGAAGTTTTTTTTAATCCCTACGAACCCAATCGGGAATACAAGGCTGCTGAATTGGCAAGGTATCTCCCCAGCTCGCTTTTTGACGAAACCGGGATTTTGGAGCTTCGTATCGAAAGCGACTTCACCCATCTGGAGGCGACCAAAGAATCCGAAGAATACCAGCCGGCTGTGCTTCGCGCGAAGTATACCGATAGTCTCTATATGCGTCAAAAGATTGAAATCCGGGCCCGCGGCAATTCCCGCAAAAAGTATTGCGATTACCCGCCTTTCAAGATTCGATTTCACCAGACCGGATTCTCCATTTCGGAATTCAGCCGGATCTCGGACCTCAAGGTGGTGAGCCAATGTCATCCCCACCCGGTATATGAATCCTATCTGCTCAAAGAGTATCTGGCTTACCAGATTTACCAGTTGTTAAACCCGGTAAGTTACAGAACCCGGCTTGCCCGCATCACCTACGTGGATGTGGGGAAAAAAGGCAAAAGCTGGGAACAGTATGGTTTCCTGATCGAGGATGATGAAATGATCGCCGAACGATTGGCCGTGCAAGAGGTGGACCGGCCGGCCGATCCCATCCGACGGATCGACCCCGATAACCTGGCCCGGGTTTCCCTGGTCCAGTATCTGCTTGGCAACACGGATTGGAATGTTACCAACGGCCACAATATCAAGTACTTCCAACCATCTTCCGATCCGCAGGACACGCTTTTCGTCCTGGGCTACGACTTCGATCTGACCGGTTTCGTGGACCCTGCCTACGGCGTTCCTCGCGCCTCGCTCAATATGACGCGCATGCAAGACCGCCGTTTTATCGGTTGCGAGATCCCCGAAAAGACGCTCTGGGCAAACCTGCAGTCCCTGTTCGATCAGAAAACCGCTCTTCAGGAACTGATCGAAGAATTCGACCCACTTTCCTATGAGGACCGCAAGAACATCAGCCAGTATCTTCAGCCCGTATGGAACCTGGAGAAAAAAGAAGGGAAAAGAAAACGGGAGTTCTTAAAAAAGTGCACTTCCTTTTATTGGTAAATATTTGATCTGACCAAAGCTCAATGGCGGCAACCTGTACCTCTATCCTTTTCGTCCCTGCGAAATAGATATCTCCGAAGGAAAGCAATTCGCAAACCTACGGAGTCTCAAGCCTCTCGATTAGGGCAATACCGGCTGACCGTAGGTGCCGTCAATATGCCTTTTACAGCCCTTTTTTTGTTGTTCTCTATTTAATTTTACCTTACCTTAATTCCTTATTAACACAAATCTACTCCAACCGCTCCCCCCCTTTAACCCAAATCAATATGTACAGACCTGAGAACAGCCTGATCTTAATTGCTTTGTCTTTTTTCATGCTTGTCCATCCGCTTTCCGCCCAGGAGGTGTTTTACGATCCGAGCACTTTCGAGCCGCTTTCTCTGTCAAAGGGGGATATGGCCATCCTTCCGGCGGCGGACTTCTATGCCGAAGAATCCCCTATACGAGTGCGACTGGAAAGTGATTTCACCCAGCTTTCCATGAACCGGGAAAAGGAAGAGTACCAACCCGCCGTCCTGCACGTACAATTCTCCGATGAAGTGGCGATGCGCTGCGAAGTACGCATTCGCCCCCGGGGAAAGTCGAGGCTCAAATATTGCACTACCCCACCCCTGAAAATCGATTTCACCGAATCGGGTCTGCGGGCGACCTCCCTGCGCCAGTTGGAAAAAGTAAAACTGGTCACTCGTTGCCGGGAGGATTATTGGTTTGAGACTTATGTACTGAAAGAATTTCTGGTCTATAAAATGCATAACCAAATCACCCCATTAAGTTACCGGGCGAGACTGGCCAACATTCTCTTTGTGGACACCGGCAACAATGGGAATCAGTGGGAGACTTTCGGCTTCATCCTGGAAGAGACCGATGCGGTGGGTCGCAGGGAAGGGTTGGATGAAGTGGAGGAACCCACTAACATGGTCGGTAAACTGAATTCGGACCATGCACTGGAATTATCCATGTTCCAGTATATGGTTGGTAATACAGACTGGCATTTGACCATTGGTCACAACATGAAATATTATCGGGATTCGAAAGCGGACGCCAAGCAGTTGTGGGCCATCCCATACGATTTTGACCTCACCGGTATGGTCAAGGCCGTGTATGCCGCTCCCCGGGGCGACCTGGATCAGAAAAACGTCAGAGACCGTAAATTCATTGGCAATACGCCTACGGAGGACCAACTCCAAAAAGTCATTCTTCATTTCCAAAACCAAAAAGAAGACCTGTATCGGGTGGTCGAAGAATTTGAATACCTTAAATCAAAGGATAAAAAGAATATGATCAAATACCTCGATGATTTCTTTGAAATCCTTGGGGATTCCGAAAAAGTCCACCAATGCTTCATCGAAGATTGCATTGCTTACGATTGGTGAAGAAACGGATGATGCCTTCCGGAGTTTTTCCTATTGGGTTTTCTCCGAAGCGTTCGTCTGGATAAGCTGAGCCTTTTATCTTTGGTAGCCTCAGATGCAGGTTTGGTATGAAAAAAGGGCTACTCCCATTCTTTTTGGTTCTGATCCTATTGGCTCCGGCCCCTTTCCTATTGGGGCAGGAGTATTTTTACCATTTGCAAAGCCAGGAATCCCTCACCCGGGAAACCGTGATACGGGCCTTGGAAACTCAAAATGGCTTTTTTTCCGAATCCGAACCGGTGGTGCTGCATTTGGAAAGCGACTTCACCCACATCAAGGAGACGAAAGACGAAAAAAACAAACAAGAAGCCCGCTTACACCTACAGGTATCGGACAGCATTGAAATGCAGTGCCTGGTAGAGATTCGCCCGCGAGGGAAATCCCGCCTGGCCTACTGTCATTTTCCGCCCTTGAAAATCGACTTTACCGAATCCTTCCTCCGGGTCACGAACCTCAGCCCATTCGAAAAGGTGAAGATGGTGACCAAATGTCGCTCCCCCCAGGTGTTTGAGGAATACGTCCTGACCGAATTTCTCATCTACAAACTGTACAATGTCGTAACTCCCCTGAGTTTTCAGGCCCGCCTGGCCAGGATCACCTTCGTCGATACCGGGCCCAACCAGGAAGAATGGACCGATTTCGGGTTCATCCTGGAAGAAACCGATGCGTTAGCCCAAAGGATGGGGCTGGAAGAGACGGAAAAAATTGCTTCCCGGATCGAGCAGGACCATGCCCTCTATTTGTCCATGTTTCAATACATGATCGGTAATACCGACTGGCATGTCCCTTCCGGCCACAACATCAAGTATTTCCACGATCCTATGCGAGGGGAGCAATCTTCTTTCCTTGTCCCTTATGATTTTGATGTTTGCGGAATGGTAGAAGCCAACTATGCCCTGCCCCGCTCCGAACTGCAGCAGACTCGTATACGCGACCGCCGATTCATTGGGTTTACCCCGAGCGAGGAAAAACTGGAAGAAGTGATCGCTTTCTACCGCGAACACAAATCCGATTTCTATCGCATCGTTTTCGAGTTCGAGTACCTGTCGGCGAAAAAGAAAAAAGACCTGGAAAAATACCTCGACCGTTTTTATACCATCCTGGAGGATCCCGGGATGGTAAGAAAAGTATTCATTCAGGATTGCACGCCCTACAACTGGAAGAAGATCTGAAAGCGGGTCTCGTTTGGGATTCTCCGGAAGGTCATGGGTTCTCTACCCTCTCGGAAGGGAACTGCCCGAAATCCCTACCCAAGATGGGAGAAATCGCGCTCGAGGGCCTCGCGATCCCAATGCCCGGCAACGGCAGCGGCTTCGTAGGTGGACTGAAGAAAGTCTAACAGCACCTGATCCGGATCCTTGGCCTGCCGCAGGTTTTCGTAGGGCAAGACAAATTCACCCAGTTCGGCATGGAAATAGGCTTCCTCCGGACTGACCGGCTGCTCTCGAAATTCGGCTAGCACAGGATAGCAATAAGAGTAAAAGATGGGTTCGGGGAAGGCATCGTTTCCTGGCCAGAAGCCGGCACTGCTTACTTCATGCGAATAGGCTTCCTGCATTACGGGAATAGGCATATTCGGAATCCCACCGGGATGCAGGGGCGCCTCCCGGCCGGAGAAGCGGGTCAAAGCCAGGTCGAACCCTCCCCAGAAAAAATGGACCGGACTGCTTTTACCGATAAAGCGGGCTCGAAAATCCAGAAAAACCTTGTAGGTAGAAACCAGAATGCGCCAGAAATCATTCACCTTCTGCAGATCGTAGGAACTGTGCTCCCTATCCTCGGGAAAAGGGGTCGCATGATCCAGTTCGTTGGGCACCGGGTAGATTTCCATTTCCACCCCCAACAGTTGAAGAGCCTCAAAAACCTCTTCGTAGAATTCGGCGACACTTTTGGGGAACAGCCGGATGATCTCTTGCCGGGCATCGCTGGTGCTGATGCGGAGCCGGTGCTTGATAAAATCAAATTCCACTTCAAAGATCCCGCCTGAAAAAGGCATGCTGCCGGTAGTCAGACCGCTGGGCGACACATACAGGGAAACATGCCAGGAATGATTGGTCCAGGGCATGGCCTGCAGCCGGATCTTGCCGATGATCTGCATCCAGAGATGAAGGGTATGAAGGGTCTTTTTCCAACCGGAATAGGAGAGCTCGGGCCAATTTTCCGGTTCCGGGCTTCGGTTAGCCATACGAAAACAACGGTTTTGGGTGTAATCAGGATTGCAAGAGTTGCAAAATGAGGCAATCCAACGGAAAGAACAAATGGAAATGATCAACCGGAAGCGGAAGGAGAATCCTTACCGACCGGATCATAACGGAATATCCTCGACAAGCCTTCATATAGCTCCGGATGCTTCTTGTGCAAAAGATGAGGGCGCTCAAAAAAATATTCCCCCAGGACGGCGAAAAACTCCTGCCGATTCGTGTATCCGTACGGATCAATATCTTTATTTCCCTTTCGGGAAGCCCGGAATTCCTTCTCCATCAGATCCAGCCAGGGCAAGATGTATTGTCTGCTGAGAAGTACTTTGGGCACACCGTCCGTCTCACCGTCCATCTTGTCGACCAGGTGCACAAATTCGTGAATGGCTGTATTTCGCTTGTCCCGCTCATATTTAAATCCATCGTATAAAGCCCGCTTGGACAGAATCATTTTGCGGTCCATGTAGCCGGAGCCCACCATGCCCAGAATGCTTCGGTGGTCGCCCTCCAAATCAAAATCTTCGCTGAAGCGGTTGGGATACAACAAAACTTCGTCCAGGTTGAGATACCTCCATTCCGGAAAAGAAAAAATGGGTATGACGGCACTCGCTCCGATCAGCACCCGGTCCCTGTCTGTCACCGTGGTTTTTATCCCAACGATATCCACATTCAAGAGGAACTCCTGAAGCTTGTATTCGAATCGCTTGCGAGCCGGCGGATCCAGCTTTTTATAGAAATCCACTTCCTTTTTCAGGATCTTCCTCCAGGAGGCCGGAAACTCCCTAACGGGTTTTAACCAGCGCCTTCCCGACCGATAGATGAGGTAGAAAACCAAAGCTCCGACCAACAGAATGAGAACGATCTTCCAGCTTAGCATAAAACAGGATGCATGTTTCCCGGAAAAGATATGCTTTTTCCGGACCTCCTCGGCCGGGAAACCCAGGTGCCCTTTAGAACCAGAAAAAACCGGGAGAGCGCCTCTCTTTTTCCCTTAAAAAGTGATGGGCTTCCTCTGTCGCGGACAATAAAAAGGCGGATATTTCCCTTCTTTTACTTATTTTCAATAGCTGGCAGAAAATACGGGCTCAGGACTCGGCCGGCTGTTTTCCCGTTTAACAACCTAGGATATGAAACATACAAAGGCACAAGTAAAAGCGGCCCTTGTCCAAAAGCAAAAAGAGGTGGTAGCCAACCTGGAGGAGATCATTGCGAAAATGCGCGAATCCTCTGATATCGACGAAGATGACTCCGCATCCCTGGATGATTTTTCCCAAATCGGCGAGGCGGAAGAAATGTTGGTGCGAATGGAACAAAAGCTGGAAGGCGCCATAAAATCACTCAACATCCTCGAAGAAATGCCCCTGGAGAAAAACGAAACCGTAGACTTAGGCGCCTTGGTCGAAACCGATAGTCTCCTGTTTTATATCGGGCTGGCTTTGCCCAAGATCGAGTTGGACGGCGACCAGATCCACAGCATTTCCACCAGTTCTCCCATTTTCGAAGCCTTGGCAGGGAAGAAAAAGGGAGAGACCGTCGATTTTAACCAAAAGAAGTTCAAGATCAAATCGATCGCCTGATCCGGTCGTTGAATTTCCGATTTAACTACCCCAACGCCTTTCTGCGGGTTGCAGAAATCATTTAATTGAATATTAGTAAATTAAATATCATAACCCGTCTAATATTTCTCCATAATATTCCTACTTTACTGTATCGATTCGTACACCTAAAACCTAAATCATGTATAAGTTGACTTATGGCAGCTTGCTGCCCGTGCTCGCAGTTTGCCTTTTTTCCATTTCTGTTTCGTTTGCCCAGGACACCCCTCCCTCTACAATGTATGCCGAAGTAGTCTACATGAAAAGTAGCCCCGGCAGCGACATTGCCATGGTGGAAGGAGAAGTGTGGGGCCCAATTCACAAAGAATTGGTAAAAGCAGGCCACGAATACGGTTGGAACATTTACGACGTCATCTTCCCTGCCGAGATGAACTCTCCCTACGATTACATAGCGATTAACTATTACACTTCCATGGACCAGATGGATTGGCCAGACGATGCGATGGAAAAAGCCTTTAATGCTGCCCACCCGGGGAAGGACATAAATGAAATGGCCGAACTCACAACCCGATCCCGGAATATGGTTCATCGGGAATTGTATCGCCAGGTAAATAGCGCAAACGATGGAAAAGGGGGTGGCTTAGGGAAGGTCTTGACCCTGAATAGAATGAAATTGAAGCCCGGTCAATACGATGCCTACCTGGAAATGGAGAATAAAGTTGCCAAACCCGTACATGAAAACAGTATCGAAAAAGGAATTATCCACGGTTGGTCCCTTTGGGAAAGAGTGTTTCCCTTTGGGGAATCCCTGATGGACGGGCAGTTTGTCACAGCCGAAGAATGGACCAGCATGGGGGCCATGGAAAAAATGGATTGGCAAGCTACTATCCAGGAAGTTCATCCAGGAAAGAGCATGGATGAAGTAAGTGAAATGATCTCCTCTACCCGAACCATTGAACGAGGAGAAGTATGGATTCGGACCCAAACCGTGATGACCGGAACAAACTAAAAATAAAGGGAAGCCCGCCAAGGACGGGCTTCCCTTTATTTTTCTCCCAACCAGGCTTCCCGAAAGGTCTTTTGCTCTTCGCTGAGTTCGCTTCCTTCGTCCTCGAGGAGAAAGGTCCGGTAGTTTCGGCTTGGGGTCAGTTCGTAGTCCACCTGCCGGAGGGCATCCCGGTGCTCTACCTCCAAAGAGATCCGGTCTCCGGGTACATAATCCGAAAGTAGATCCGCGATCCGGGAAACTTCCGAACGGTTTTTGCCCTGGATGGCAACGATCCGATCCCCTTCTTTTAGGTCTGCCTGTTCCCCTACGCTTCCGCGGGCCGGATTGCGGGTAATCACCCAGGCATCTTCCGTCTCTTCCAGATACAGGCCCAGCAGGGCCCGATCCGGATCTGCCGTACCAAAGCCAACGCCCGCCCGTGCAAAAAGGCTTTCGTAATCCGGCATGCCGGGAGCATGGATATAATCGGCAAAAAAGGTTTTTCCCAGATCCTCCCCCGCAAATTCCACCAGGGTATTTTCCAGTTCGCTGATCGTGTAAGGTATTTCCGGCCTGCCGTATTTTTCCCACAGCAGGCGCATGTAACCGTCCAGATCGAGGCCTTCTTTCCGCAAGCTGAGATCCAGGGCAAGCCCCAGGACGCTTCCGTAGGTGTAGTAGGAGATGAAGGTATTCCCCCGGTTGGTGGGATCCACAGAAGTGGCGGCATCCACAAAAGGAGCCTGGTAGCTCATCTCGATCACATTGTGGTATTGCCGCCCCGGGGAGTTCCAGACGTAGTTCAGAGAACCCGCCAGCCCTTCAACGTAATCTTCCTGGCTGTAAATGCCGGCCCGACAAAGTATCAGACCGGTATAATAGCTGGTGAACCCTTCCGCCAGCCAGAGTTCCCCGCTCATGTTGACCTCCTCATAGTCGAAAGGCTCCAGGGATAGCGGACGAATGCGCTCGACGTTCCAGCAGTGGAAGAACTCATGCGAGGTAGTGCCCCCCCGCCATTCTCCCCACGATCGTCCTTCCTGCCAGGAATCGGTAATGACGGTGGAATTGCGATGCTCCATCCCGTCCCCGGAAACTTCCGGGCCGACACAATACAAAAAGGTGTAGGTTCCGAAATCAAAATCGGGAAGCTCACCGAATACGGCTTGTTGTTGTTGAACGATGGGTTTGACCCGTTCCTCCACAAACTGTTTCAGGTCAATGTCCGGACCCTCCGAATGCAGTACGGCCCGGATGGTCTTCTCTTTTCCGTTTTCCTTCACCACGAAGGACTCCATCCGGAAATCGGAAAGCTCCGTCGGACTATCCATAAAATAGTGCAGGTCGGGAGCATAAAATCTGTTTTCGCCCAGGGGCTTGAGTTGAGTTGCCACCTTCCAGCCTAGGTCCTCGCGGGGAACAAATTCCACCTCGACGGGCCACTGCGCATAATCGCGTGCATACATAAAAGTGGCCGGGATATTCAGATGGGCATGCGTTTCATTGATCTGGGCGTAGGTCCCGTCGGCTCGGTTGGCAAATAAGGTATAGCTCAGGTTTACTTCTCCCTGATGCCCCGATACCAGCCAGGTATGCGGGTCGGGCCGGGAAACGGGCAAACTTTTCCCCTCCGCATCTTTCGCTTCCACCAGATATACATTCTTGGCAAATTCGTGCAAAGCGTACCGGCCCGGCGAGGTGCGGCTCATGCGTAAAACCAGCGGCTTGAGCTCCAAACCCGAAAAGGTGGCCTCCACCTGCGCTTCCTGCCGATGGGCTTCGGCAAAGGAGATGCGATACCGGATGGGGGCCTGTTGGGCTACGGCAAACAGGCTTGTGCCCAGGATCCATAAAAAAAGACAGACGATTCTTGGGAAGGAAAACATAGCGTCGGGTTTCCGGGAACAGGTGTTGCTTATCACCGGGTGAACAGATTTCGGTAATATACGAAGGTAGCCGGCTTTTTCGGATTCGGGAAAGCGGGAAGGTTCAAGGGCCGTTCTTGGGCAGCCGATGTCCGGCAAAAAACTCCCAGATAATGCGGCTGGCCAGGATATCCCGGTTGGTGTTTCCGAGTCGCTCATCTTCTGCTGCCCCAGGCCAGGTATGCCCCCCTCCGTTGATCAGGTAATGCACCACGGTGGATTTGTCGCGGCAATCGGCAAAGGTCAGGATACTAACTGTAGAACCGTCCTCCGCATCCACATCGGGTACAGAAAACTGGTAAGGCTCTCCGGAACAACCGTTTCGGTCCCGGAAGAATCGGACCGTCGATTCAGCCGACATGGAATACAAGGGAATACCGTTGATCGGGACAATACGGTCTTCATTGCCGTGTATGTAGAGCAAGGATACGGGCTGGCTCAGGTCGCATTGGGATTTCTGGGCCAACGGCATATTGCCTCCTACAGGCGCAATGGCTGCAAAGCGACCGGGCAGTTCACAGGCGAGCCGATAACACATCAGGGCACCATTGGAAAAACCGGTAGCATAGATCCGCCGGCTATCGACCGAAAAATCCTTTTCCAGGATCTTCAACAGGGTATCGATGAATTCGACATCCCGGGTATTGGTATTAAAATTCGAATCCCACTGGGTGGTTTCGCCTCTGGTGGGTACGCTGCCAGTCAACCCCTGGGGATAAACCACGATGAATTTTTCTTCGTCTGCCACGGAGTTCATACCGGTATATTTCATTTGGTGGCTCATGTTTCCCCCCATCCCGTGCAAATTGACCACCAGGGGATATTTTTTTCGTTCCGTATAGCCTGCCGGCAAATGGACCAGGTAATCCCGGAACGTCCCGAACTGCCTGAGCGACCCTTCCTGCTCCGTCCCCCTGTCCCGGGGAGGCCTTTCCGGCGCCGACTGGGCCGTAAGCAGGCAGAAGGGTACAAAGATCAAAAAGAAGGCGATTACTGTTTTCATCGGTTGGTTTTGCACATCAAATGAACGTCCCGGATCAAAGGATGATTGCGACTTGGAACTCATTCCGGGCCAAGGGAAGTTTGTCTTCTTGCCAAAACCCTGAAGTCAGGTTTTGAGGATCAGGGCTTGTTGAATGTGCTCCACCTTTTCCCGATCCGGCTGGTAGTCTTTTCCCATACCGAGGCCGGTTTCCTTTTCCACGGCTTTACGGGCGGAAAAGTGCAGGGCGTCGACACCGGCAGCTACGAAAAGAGGGACTTGACTATCGCGGATCCCGCTGCCGGCCATCACCTGGATACGGCCTTCCGATCGGCCGACCGTTTCCCGTATCCGGCTCAACCCCTGAATGGCCATAGGTTGTCCGCCTGAGGTCAGGACGCGATCAAAGCCAAGCTCAATCAACTGCTCCAGTCCGTTTTCCCAGTCCTCCAGCAGGTCAAAAGCGCGGTGGAAGGTACATTCCAGCCCGAGATAGTCGGCCTGGTCCAGCAATCGCCGGCAAGCCGGCCGGTCGATTTCCCCTTCTGCCGTCAAGATGCCGAAAACGACGCCTACCGCGCCCAGTTGCGCGGATTTGAACATATCCGCCTGCATCAGTTCCACCTCTTCCGCAGAGTAAGAAAAAGCGCCGCCTCTGGGGCGGAGCATGACGTGGACCTCAGGCCCTTGCAAAGCAACCGAGGCTCTGATCAATGCCCAACTGGGGGTAAGCCCTCCGATCTCCAGAGCAGCACACAACTCCACCCGGTCCAATCCCGTATCCCGGGCCAGGCGGACTTCCTCCAATCGGGTCGCACACAATTCCAGTTGCATAAATCAATTGCTTTTGCTTTTCTTTTCCTCCCTTCCGATCAGAGAAGCCGGATTCCCCCAATAATATCGATAGACCCATTCGTTCCGGACCTCGGGATGCGGACCCGAAGCACGCTCAACCCGTTTTCCATTCATTTTTTCATAAAACGCAATGGCCTGATGATTCTTTTCCAAAACCCAAAGGAAAAGAGGCCGCCCGGGTGCTCGCTGAACCACCCATTGCGCAGAGGCCTCCATCAACCACCTTCCCAATCCCTGGCCCTGAAACGCCCTGTCTACGTGCAGATTATCGATCAGTGTCCCGTACACCGGATCTTCCTCCAGGAAAAGACAGGAAAATCCCAGGAGCCTCCCCTGATCTTCGGCCAGGATCACTTTCATGGCTGGATCGGGCCGGGAAAAACGCTTTTGCCAGGTTTGCAATCGATTGTCAAGGGCTTTCCGATCGAGGAAATCATCAGACATCATACCCCGGTAGCTCACCTGCCAGGATCGGGCGTGCAAGCCGGCAATGGCTTCCTGATCGGAGGGGCCTCCTTCGCGCAGACGGATCATTACAAAACGATTTGCATCCCTTCCCGGGCCAGGGTGGTTTGGGCAAACTCTTCCCTCGCCTGTCGCTGGATCTCATCCAGAAAATCATCGTCGTGGTCGGGATCGTGATGGGTAATATACAGCTCTTTGACATTGGCCAGCCGGGCCAGATCGGTACACTGTTTCCAACTGCTGTGGCCCCATCCTTTTTTGTCTGCCAGCTCTTCCGGCGTGTATTGCCCGTCGTGTACGAGCACATCCACACCCTGCACCAGGTTCAGGATGTTCTCATCCAGTCCGTCATCGTGCTCAATATCCGTGCAGACGGCAAAGGAGCGCTGGTTGGGCAGGTCAAAGCGGAAACTGTAGGCAATGCCCGGATGGTTGTGCTTCTGTATCCTGACCTGGTGCCCCTTCCATTCGAGTTCATTGTAATTCATATACTCAAACATGAACTTGGCTCCCATCTTTCCCAGGGGAACGGGAAAAAAAGCGGTTTGCATCTGGGCCTCGAACAGGCTGCGGACGTCCATATTCTTCCTTTCCTGGCCAATGGCCAGCATCCGAATGATAAGGCCCGGATCGTATGCCGGCCGAAAAAAAGGGAACCCCTGAATGTGGTCCCAGTGAAAGTGGGTAAAAGCAATCCAGACCTCCCTGTCGATCCGCTGGGATTGGATCAGGTCCTTCCCCAGTTGCACAATCCCGGTGCCGGCATCCAAAATGCCCAGGGAGCCATCTTCGAATTCGTAGAGCATGGAGGAGGTGTTGCCCCCATAGCGGATGAATTCCCGATTGCAGACGGGTAAGGAACCCCGAACACCGTAGAAGGTGATTTTCATGCTGACTGCTTTATGAGGGGAAATTTAAGGTTTACTCTTCACCTTTGCTTCGCAAACCCGATAAAGACGGGTAATTGAAAATTCCGATCTCAGGTTTCCATGCCCTCGCGTTCCGACTCTACGCTCCCCGGCCCCATCTTCAGCTGACAGGGCGTTACAGAACCTTCTGATCCATCGCTTGCCGACCGACAGACCAGTCGGCTTCCCTTACGCTCTCCAATCCGCACCCATATGGCCAACCCCTCGGTTTTGCGCTCAAATTCCCCAACCCAAAAAATCCGTGAAACCAATCCAGACGCGGAGAGCCAGCAGCAAATAGATCAAGTTGGGTTTGCGCGTGAAGACCATGAGCAGACAACCGGCCACGGCAGAAACCCGGACCCAAAAAGTATAATCGATCTTGAATTGGATCAACCAGTGCGATGCGATGAACAGGGCCAGGAGGGAAAAAACCAGAGGCATGCGGCGAATAAAATATTCCTTTACGTCGCTGTTCTCATCCGGGGTAAAGGCCGCAGCCGACAACAAAAAGAACATGGGTGGGATCAGGCGAACCAGAAAGCCATTGTATCTCAAATGAGAAATCTCCGGCAGATCGCTGAACAGCAGGTAGTAATTGCGGATGCCTACCTCAACGATCATGAATCCGGTGACGATGTGCGGCCAGTACCGCCGGTCTTCCTGGAAATAATCCTTCCAATGCAGAAGAATGTCACCGATACCGATGGACAGAAGCAGGATAGGCATGATGCTGTAGAATTCTTCGGGTGACATAGCTGTAGGGGAATGCGGTAATTTCGTAAGGGTATCACTTCCTGTCCAGATTACGATACCGGATCAGTAATTCTTTTGCCGAGATGTCATCCTTCCCGGTTCCAAACTCTTTAAGCAACCATCCGGCTGCCTGGGTCACCGGAATATCCGGATAATAACGATCCCGGGCGAAATGCGCATATTTCATCAGTCGAAAGGCGTTGAACCAGCGAAAAAAACGTTTGACAAAAGCTTCCCGGGAAGCGACTTGCGATCGGATCTCACGGCGCCTTTCTGCCCATCCCTCCGCCTCCAGAAAAAGGCGAACGGATCTTGGAAAATGGTCTGTCAGATGCGTATTCCATAATTGCGGAGCCGCTTCCAGAAAAGGTTTCAGGTCCTGGAAGGAATGGGGAGAATAAGTCAGCCGACCTTCCCTTCTTTCCATTTGTTGGAGCACATCTCTGCCCGTACCGAAAGGAACCCGATGAGACGGCCTCGGCGAAGGAATGACCCGGGTGGTGTTCAGGTTGGCATGAACGCCCAGCGGGGTGTACTTGTGCATAAAATAAAAATCCTCCCCGGCCTGCCGACGATTCATACCTCCCTGATCCATATAGGCTCGGGCACGGACCGCCATGCTGCTGCCAACCGAATGTACGGCATGCGGAAAGCCGGCCCATTTTTGAACCTGGATAAAATAGCGCAAATGCAATTCGTAAAGCAGGATAGCTGCATACACCTCCGCTGAAAAGGCCTGCCCCTCCAGCGGATGTTCGAAATAGATGCTGACAATTTGTTTCTCCGGGTTTTGACGGAAAAAACCTTCTACCTCCACGAGATAATTCGGATCACAACGACTGTCGGCATCAAAGAAAAGAAGAACACCCTCCGGATTTCCGGCCTTCACCAGCCGGCGGCAGCCCTCGTCCAGGCCGATCTTGCGAGCCAGACCGACTCCGGCATGCCGGGCGGGCAACGGATCCACCAGCACGGGGTGGCAGGTAAAGCCGTTTCGGCGGTGCGTCCCCGCCCAGGATTGGGCAAGCCTGTAAGTGCTTTGGTTCCGGGCCCCTACTTCCGGAGGATCGGTTTCGGAGGCATTCAGGATCACGATCACCTCCACGCCACTTTGGGGGGGCCAGCACTCCCAAAGGCTATTCAGGGCATCCAGTAGGTTGGGTTCGTCGTGACAAGGGATGACCACGACCATCGCCAATCCGGCCTCCGGTTCTTCCGCAATAAGCGATTCACCTACAACACGCTTTTGTAAATAAGAGTGCACCTTTCTGATTTAGGGTGTATCTGGAAAATGTTTTTGATGGCGAAAAAGATTCATTTTTGTGGCCAGGCAAGGCGCAAAAACCGAGGATAGCCTTAGCTACCTGAGGCTTTTTGCAACACAGGCTGGTCCGAAAAGGAACTTTTGCAGCCCAAAGGATATTTTTCAGACACACCCTAGTACATACCATTGGTATGGGCCATGGTGAGCGGTATCTGCTGAATGGCGTCCCAATGCTCCACTATTTTTCCGTCGGCATCAAAACGCAGGAAATCCATCGTGACGTATTCCTCGTTTCCCGGCCAGACCTGGTGGGTATGCAGGGCGACCAGATCTCCTTCTGCCACCGCCCGCACAAATTCCAGCGATTTTTCCGGATACTCTTTTTGCATCCGCTCAAAATATTCGATGAAGCCCTCCTTTCCGTCTTTCACCAACGGATTGTGCTGTATATACCGGTCGCCGACATAGAGTTCCACCGCTTGGCGGGGATTTCCCTCGTAGGCCATCCGATAAAACTGCATGGCATTTTCCTTATTTTGATTCAGCTTGTTTTCCATAGATTACGATTTCTCCTTTTTCCTAAATCTCTTTTTAATCTTCCAAACTCCCAAATGCCGGAAATTGCGGTGACCGAACTCCACTATCTGCCTTCCTTATCCTGGATGGCTTCGTTGCGGCAAGCGGACGAACTTTGGCTGGAAAAATGGGAGACCTATCAGAAGGGAAGTTTCCGGAACCGCTGTCACATCGCCGGGCCCAACGGCCTGCAACGCCTGAGTATCCCGCTGGAAAAAGGAAAACATCAGAAAATGCCGATCCGGGAAGTAAGGATCAGCTATCGCGAAAACTGGATTGCCCGGCACATCCGGAGCCTGCAGGCAGGCTATGGAAAAGCACCTTTTTTTGACTTCTATGCCGATGGAATTTTCGGGATCCTGGGAAAAAAACATGCCTTCCTGTTTGATCTGAATCTCGAATTGCTTTATCTCCTTTGTGGGTACCTGAAATGGGATCCGGATAAAATCGGCTTTACGGTAAGTTATCAAACCTCCTACCCGGCCCCGATCCGGGACCTTCGTTCCCGAATCAATCCCAATCATCCGGCATCGAGCATAAATCGGCAATCATCCGTCACTTACCCCCAGGTTTTCCAGGAAAAGCACGGCTTCCTGCCCGACCTGAGCACGGTAGACCTTTTGTTCTGCCTGGGTCCAGAAGCCCCCCTCAAGTTGAAAGCAGTGCCTTGAAAAAGGCCAAACCTGCCTTTAGGGCTCCATCTTGCATTCCCGTATTCGCATATTAAAGACTTACTCACCCGCAAGTTTAAAAGCATCAACATCCGATACCCCGATACCCTGATACCCAGTACCTGATACCAACTCAACCACTTTCCCACTTCCCTACTCAACCAATACCGCTTTATCCACCCGCGCCCTTTTATTCCCTAAAGGGAAAACCTGCCCGCAAGCATTACCCCGTTACAGCATTAAAGTATCATCCCCCCGCTTGTCAGGATCTCCGCTGCGCTCCGACCCAATACCTGATACCAACTTTCTCCCTCGAATTCCTATTTTACGGAGTAAAACCCAATGAATCAGTGCGCAACATTCTCAACCCAAAATGGCAGGGTATAAGGGCCCGCCTCGACGAAGTCGCCAAAAACCTGCACGAGTTATCGCTCGAAACCGGAAATGAGGAACTCGCCACTACCATGAGCGATCTGCGAAATCGCCTGCACGAGCCCTTTATGTTCGTGATCGTGGGGGAGGTCAAAGCCGGGAAAAGCAGTTTTATCAATGCTCTGCTGGCCACCGGCGAAGAAGTCACCAAAGTGGCGCCCCAACCCATGACCGACACCATCCAGCAGATCCTGTACGGCGAGGAGCCCGAAACCATCACCATCAACCCTTTCCTGAAAAAGATCCTGCTCCCGGTGGATATCCTGCAGGAAATCGCCATCGTGGATACGCCGGGTACCAATACCATCGTAGAGCATCATCAGGAGATCACCGAGCGATTCATACCGGCCTCTGATCTGATCGTTTTCGTTTTTGAGGCCAAAAATCCCTACCGGCGATCGGCCTGGGAATTTTTCGATTTCATCAATCAGGAGTGGCACAAAAAGGTGGTTTTCGTGCTGCAACAAAAAGACCTGATGAGCCCGGAAGATCTGAAGGTGAATGAACAGGGGGTGCGCGACCAGGCCCGGAAAAAAGGGTTGGAGGATCCGACTGTTTTTGCAGTTTCGGCTTTGCAGGAGCTGGACGGCCTGACGGAAACCAGTGGTTTTCTTCCCCTTCGAAGCTACATCCAGGACCACATTACCGGAGGGCAGGCACCTTTGCTCAAGTTGAAAAACAACCTCGAAACCTGTAACCGGATTGCCGGCCGCATTCACGAGGGCATAGACACCCGGCACCGCCAATATGAAGCGGATATTGCTTTCCGGGCAGATATCAACCAGACCCTCGATCAACAGGAACTGCGCTCTACCAAACAGGTCGATACCCTGGTGGAGAACCTGCTGGCCGGTTATGATAACATCACCCGCGAAAAGGGGCAAGAACTGCGAGGAGGCCTCAACTTCTTTTCTCTGCTGCGGCGCAGCGTCGCCTCCATTTTCTCCAAACGGGCTTCTGCCTCCGAATGGCTCCAACAGTTGTCCACCGAGTTGGAACACGAACTGGAAAAAACACTTCGTGCCAAACTCAACGAGGGCGTGGGTGACCTGGCCGAAAGCATCCAGCAGATGGCCAAAATGATCGATCTGAAGATCCGGACCAGCGAATCCATCCTGAAAAACGACCACGATCTGTTCAGTGACATCGCCGAACGACGAGAACGAGTTCTGCTGGACATCCAGGAAGAATTCGATCACTTCATCCACCGGACCGAAAGCTTTACCGACCCCAACTTGTTTCCCGACAAACAGACCCTGGGTCCCAACGTGGCCACCGGCAGCGGATTGGCGGTCGTAGGGGTCGTCCTGGCAGCGGTGACCCAGGGAGCCGTCTTCGACATCACCGGCGGTATACTGACCACCATCGGTCTCATCTTCGCCGGCTTCTCCAGTACTTCCCAAAAGCGCAAGATCCTGAACCGTTATCAGGAGGAGATCAGTCGGGGACGCAACCAGTTGGAAACCGAAGTCAGCCAGAAGCTCAAAACCTACATCCGGGAGTTGAAAGAGAAAATCAACAATAATTTTCTCAAATTCGACCGGCTGCTCCAGGAAGAAAAGAAAAGCCTGGCGGAGCTGGACCAGACCATGGAATCGGTCGAACTCCAGTTGAAGGAAGTGCAACGGGATATCGAAGGAGCGTAGACGCGGTTTCCCGCCCGTTTGTCTACAGATACGGGTCGTTTGCCTAATGGAGTTTTCCAAACCTCTGCGGAAAATGTAAATTAAAGGTTAAACGAAAGGTCTTATGCGTAAAAAAGGGGTAGCCACATTCCTGGCATTTTTTCTGGGGATTTTTGGAACGCATCGCTATTATCTGGGCCAAAAATTCCTGGGCATCCTGTATACCGCGGCTTTCTTCTTCACCTTCGCGATCACGGTAGATGAAGGCGAACCCTTTATCCTGTTTCCGGCTATCCTGGCCTTCATCGATTTTGTCTTGCTCGCCGCTATGCCCAAGGAGATCTTCGACCGGAAATACAACAAGCATATGGTCGGCGAACAGCAGTCCGCCTGGAACCGGCCGGATTACGCCTCCCGACAAGGGCCCCAGCGGCAAAGACGCCCCAAGCCCCTCCCCGAACCCACTTCACGGATAAAACTGCTGGAGAAAAGAAAACAGGAAGCCATCCGGCTGTATCGCTCCGGAAAGTACCAGGATTCCATTCGTCGATTTGAGGAAGTACTGGAACTCACTCCGGATGACCCCATCGTCCATTTCAATATCGCCTGTTGCCATTCCATGCTGCAGGAATCTTCTCCCGCCTTTTATCATCTGGAACAGGCAGTCGCGAAAAATTTCCCGGATAAGGACAAGATCTTTGACCACCAAGCCCTGGCCTGGCTCAATCACCTGGATGAAATGGATGAATTTGTAAAAAATGGGTTCATCAGGCCCATACAGGAAAGAGCGATGGCGCCGGTAGCCCCGGAGACCGGGAAAGGGTCCGGTCTCGACCTACAGCAAACGGGATCCATCGATTCCCCCGATATCGCGGAAGATATTGCGCAGAACAAAACCACCGATCTGCTGGAAAAGATCGAAGAATTGGGCAAGCTCAAGGAAATGGGGGTCCTGACCGAAGAGGAATTCCAATTGCAAAAACAACGCTGGCTACAGGATTAGCGGACGAATTCCAGCTACCATCGATTCGTAAACTTCCTCCCATCCAAGTTTCCCCAACCTCCGCCACTCCCGCGGCTTTCCGTAGATTGGGATTCGATCCAAAAGCTACTCCATGCAAACGGAATGGAATTTCAAGGGTAAGAATGTACTCATCACGGGAGGTTCCCGCGGCATCGGGCGGGCAACGGCAATCGCTTTCGCCCGGGCCGGCGCCCGGGTAGCCATCAATTTTCAGCAGGACGGCGATGCAGCCCGAAAGACCATACAGGAAATGGAAGGAGAAGGCCATATAGCAGTTCAGGCTGATATTGCCCGGGCCGACTCCGTGCGGGAATTGGTAGATGCCGTTCTGGCAGAATTCGGTCAGCTCCACATTGCCGTAAACAATGCCGGTATTTTCTTCAGCCATCCCCTGACGGAAGTAACGTATGAAGAATGGCAGCAGGCCTGGTCGAGAACCCTTGAGGTCAATTTGCTGGGTGCCGCCCATGTTGCCTATTGCGTGGCCCGCCATATGATCGAACAGGGAGGCGGCCGTCTGGTGAACGTTGGCTCGCGAGGAGCATACCGGGGAGAAGCCGCTCAACCCGCTTACGGAGCTTCCAAGGCGGGGCTGCACGCCATGAGCCAAAGCCTCGCCCAGGCCCTGGCGCCCCACAACATCTTCGTCGGAGCCGTAGCGCCCGGATTCGTCGAAACGGCCATGGCTCGTGCGCATTTGACCGGCCCGATGAAAGAAGCCATCATGAACCAAAGTCCGGCGGGCCGGGTAGCCAAAGTCGAGGAGGTCGCCCATGCTATTCTTTTCCTGGCCTCCGAAAATGCGGCCTGGACTACGGGCTGCGTACTGGATGTCAACGGCGCGAGTTACTTACGTTGATGGATGTCGCGATGTCAGCATGTCGCCATACTATTTCCTTATTTGCAGGCGGAAGCTTAAGGAAAGCTGACTTGGCCGGAGAGAATAGGATTCCGTCCGGCTCATTTCCGTAAGGGTTTGCTGCCAGGTGGCTCCCAGTTGAAAGGCAGGGTTGAGGTGCCAGTAAAACCCGAAGTGCAGGACGGGTTCCCAGGCTTTGATGTCCAGCTTTCGCTCCTGAAATTCGATGCTTTGAGAGGGGACAGAAGAAGGGAAAGGGGGCGGTTGGTCGGCAAAGGTATAGGTAGACAGATAATTCATCTGAAAAGCGGTTTCCAGCCGAATGGCACGATGAGGCCGGAAAGCCCCGCCCAGCAGCAGACCTACGCGATGAGCAGCCAGTTCTTCGGGTTGTTGGCGGTAAAAAAAGACGCGATTTTGTTGCTCTGTTCCGAGGTTGGTAAAGCTCCCATCCAAAGCAGCCTCTTGATCATCGGAGCGAATTTCCGGGCCAAAAGTATTCCACTGATAGGCCAAACGGCTCCAGATACTCCACTTCCGATGCAAATGGTATTCCGCTTCCAGGCCCAACCAGAATTGAGGCTGCCGCTGGGCAAGGGCCAGTCCCAAACCTCCGGCCATACCGTAAGCCCATCGATGCCCCCCGCTTTCGGAAACATAAGGTATTCGCTCTGGAAAATTTTGGTGGCTATCGGCAAACCCGTCCCAATCCGCTGACAGCAGAAGATCAACCTTACCCAAGCGAGGCCCCGAGTAACCTGCCCCGGTTGACCGGCTCGACCGGATGGCACCTGATTCTACGGAAGAATCCTCCTGCCCGCCCGCTCCCGGAAGATCGATTCCGGATTTGCCGGAAGCCATCTCGTCCGGGTTCTGAAGACCTTCTCTCCTACCCTCTTCCACTCCTGCGCTCTCCGGCCTATCTGAATGCCTGAGGGCCATTTGTTTTTCCCTGTTATCCTTAGGCTGACCGGATAATTCCTCGCTCGGCTCGGCCATCTGTCCCGCGGCCAACCGATCAACGGCATCCGCTCCCCGGGCCACTGGAAAGCCATCCAGGTATTCGCCTTCTACCAAAACAGGTTGGGTATCTCGAACCAGGATCCCCAACAGGAAGAGCAGCAGGATGAGGGCCGCCCACTTCTTCCAGACCGGAACAGCCGGATTCACCGGCATTTCCTTGTCCAACAGCGTTCTCATCTGTTGCCAGCCCTGATCTATGAAACCTTCGTTGATGTCCTTATATGGCATGATGATAAAACTGTTGGATTAATGCTTTCAACTTTTTGCGGGCTTCGGACAGGTGCCACTTGGAAGTACCGGGACTGATGCCCAACTGCTTGCCGATTTCCTCGTGCGTAAAGCCTTCTATGGCATACAGACAAAAGACTTGCCGGGAAGAATCGGGTAACTTTTCCGTCAGATCCAGCAGATCTTCGTAATACAGCTTCTCCAAAGCGCCATCGGGCAATGCCCGATCGTTTTCCTGGATCTCCAGGAAGCGGAGTTTTTGTTTCTCGGACCGGAAATGATCGGACAACTTTCGAAAAACGATCCTTCTGAGCCAGCCTTCCAGCGAACCTTTTTGCTGGAATTGATCCATCTTCTGGAAAGCCTTTAAAAAACCCCGGTTGACGATGTCCAGGGCCAATTCCCGATCTGAAGTGTATCGGAAAACCATCCGCAGCATTTTTTCGGCGAACAATCGATAAAAATGCTCCTGGTACATGCGGTCATTGGCCCGGCAACCTGCAAGCAGCTCTTCTTCCGATATGTCTTTTTTCCCGCTCATCCGAAATGGAGATCCGATTTGGAGAATAACTTAAAATACAACACCCAGGCGGAAGGTGAGTCTTTTGAACAGGTAACGCAAACGGGTAGTGGCATCCCAGGGCTCCTGACGCGTGTATTCTGCCTGCTGAAAACGATAGCCCAGATCCAGGTAAGCAAGGGCACCGGAGCCGCCGCCAAAACGGATCCCCACCGAAGGGTGGAGCAAATAGCCGCCGCCTCCGTCGATCAGGTTTTCCTTCTCGCTCTTCAAACTCCAACCGTAACCCGCCGCCATCTGGTAAAAGGGTGAAAATCTCTTCTTCAAAAAATAGCCCCGTACGCGAACGAACACGGGGACTACCCGATATACCTCCGGAATGCTGTATCGGTCATACCCCAGGCCTATACCCGTTTCCAGCCAGCGGTTGAAACGCATACCGAATACGCCCTGCAGACCTCCCCCCAGATCAGGATCTTCGAAGGATCCTCCGTGGTAGGTGGCCAGGGAGAAATCCCCAAACCAACCCGATTCCCGGAATTCGTATTGCCGGCTCCGGGCAGGCCTCGATGAGCTGAGCCGGAATTCCCGGTAAGGCATCACCTTAATCACCTGATCGGATGAAAAGGTAAAAACACGGCCGCTCCCCAGGCGAACGCTCACCGACTCTCCCACCTTGTATTGCAGGAGCCGGCCCCGGATCACGCTGCTATCGCTCAGAAGGACCGCATAATCGCGTCCGCCCGACTGGGCGCCGGCCTGCTGCGGAATGCCCGCCAACCCCAACAGCAGCAGGCAAACCGAAAACCATCGGAATACAAACATAGTCATGGGATCAGGGGGTTTCTTCTACCGGTATCAAGCTCAGGAACCTGGGTGCATCCCGATCGCTGATGTCATACTGATGCACACCATCCGCACCGATGATCATGGCCAGGTTTTTCTGCGGCAACGCAATGATGTCAACGGCATGGAAGCCTTCAATCCGGGAAACCGGACCTTTTCCGATCTCCGCCAGGGGTTCCCGATCGAAGATCTTGACTCCCTGATCGTCTTCACAGATATAAAGCCAATCCTCCACCACCGACAAACCGATCGGATGGTGCATCTGAAAAGTCTGCATTAACCGGGGATTGCTCAGGTCGGAAATATCCACTACGTCCAGTTGATTGATGAAATTCTGACACTCTGTTCCGTCGCGGAGGGTTACATAGGCTACGTCACCCGATACAAAGACCGGATCACAAGCCCGGGCGTGCCGGAAAACAGATAGCAGAAAAGGAGCCGTACGATGGGTGGCGTCAAATATGTACATGCCGTCGTTGGCCCCCATGAAAAGGTGATTGCCGTAGGGGAAAATGGTTTCGATGCCCCAACCGATGTGAACGGTATTTTGCTCCACAGGTTCAGCCGGCTGTTCCAGGGAAAAGACGCGCAGATCCGAGACATCCACCGTATACAGCCACTGGTCGAGGATCGTAAATCGAGCCAGCGATCCGCCGGTTCCCGTCTGGTTGGCGGGTAAGGCGTTGGGCAGGCCCACAGCTTCGTTCCGGAAGAAGGTCTGGTCCACCCAAAAAATTTCATCTCCCCAGGCTGGATGGTCACAGCTTACCTCTATGCTGTTGAGCGTGGGCTCGAGATATAGCATAATGCCTTCTTCGGCCATCTGGTAAAACTGATCGAATACATTCTCCTGGCGGTTGACCAATTGGGGATGGGCCGGATCCATGAGAGAAAAAGTGATCAGGTCGGGACCGTTATCCGCATAGAGCATGTCGTTCCGGATAGCTATGTCCACATTTCCGGGGATGGACAAAAACCCCAGCGCTTCCGGGTTTTCGGGGTTTCGATTGTCGAAAATGTGAACGCCCTGATAAGGTTCGTTGATAAAGAGCAGGTGCAGGTAGGTATAAATTTTTCCCGTGGCACCTACCGGCCTGGCTTCTTCCCGGCTGATGGTCCTGAGATCTTCGGGTTGGATCCAGACTGGTTGATATTCTACGTAGGTCTGTACCGCCTCGCATTTATCTTCCAGGCAGCCGCTGAAAGTGAGCATGAAAATACCCGGTAAAAAGGAAGCGAGCAAGTGAAACAAGGCTCTGTGGGTCATATGATTTGCATTTAACCTGCAAGACGGGACCCGTTTGGCAAGCGTTGGGTAAAGACCCACTTTTTTACCGCATTTCTTTGTAGCGATTGATCAGGGCGTTGGTGGAAGCATCGTGGGAGCCAACCGGTTCGTCTCCCTTCAGTTCGGGAAGGATCTGATTGGCCAGTTCTTTACCCAACTGGACGCCCCATTGATCAAAGCTGAAAATATTCCAGATCACGCCTTGCACGAAGATCTTGTGTTCGTACAGGGCCACCAGCATGCCCAGGGTTAAGGGCGTCAGCTGTCGGATCAGAATGGAATTCGTCGTGCGATTCCCTTCGAAGACCATAAAAGGAAGCACCTTGCGGATCTGGTCTTCCGGCATCCCTTTTCCCTTGAGCTGTGTCCGGACCTGTTCTGCCGTTTTCCCCGTCATGAGGGCTTCGGTTTGGGCAAAAAAGTTGGCCAAAAGCATCGCGTGATGGTCGCCGATGGGATTGTGGCTGATGGCCGGAGCGATGAAATCGGAAGGGACCAATTGGGTACCCTGGTGAATGAGCTGATAGAAAGCGTGTTGCCCATTGGTACCGGGCTCTCCCCAGATGATGGGTCCGGTTTCGTAGGTTACGGGCTTCCCGTCCCGGGCCACGCTCTTGCCATTGCTTTCCATGTTGACCTGCTGAAAATGGGCAGCAAAACGATGGAGATATTGGTCGTAGGGCAAGATGGCTTCGGAGGCCGCCCCGAAAAAATTGTTGTACCAGATCCCGATCAGGGCCAGGATCACCGGCATATTTTGCTCCAGGGGAGCTGTTCGAAAATGCTCATCCATTTTGAAGGATCCATCCAGCATGGCCTCAAAATGATCGAAGCCGATCAGGCAGGCGACCGACAAACCCACAGCCGAACAGAGGGAGTACCGGCCTCCGACCCAATCCCAAAAGACGAACATGTTCTCCGGCTGGATACCGAAATCGCGAACCCCTTTTTCGTTGGTGGAGACGGCCACAAAGTGTTTCGGGATATGCGCTTCCTCGGTTGTGTGCTCCAGAAACCAGGCCCGGGCCGTATGGGCGTTGGCCATGGTCTCCTGGGTAGTAAACGATTTGGAAGCAATGATAAACAGGGTCGTTTCCGGATCCACTTTATTCAGGGTCTCGGCTATGTGGGTACCATCCACATTGGAAACGAAGTAGCCGGTCATGCCCTCTTTCCAGTAAGGTTTCAAGGCTTCGGCAGCCATGACCATCCCCAGGTCGGAGCCTCCGATCCCAATATTGACCACGGTATCGATCGGTTTTCCGCTATACCCTTTCCAATTGCCGGCCTGCAGACGATGGACGAAAGTTCGCATCTGTTCGAGCACCTGGTTGACCGCCGGCATGACGTCTTCTCCTTCTACCTGTATGGGGCGGTTGGCCCGATTTCGCAGGGCAACGTGCAAAACCGATCGTTCCTCGGTTTCGTTGATCGGCTCCCCTTCAAAAAGATCGGCGCGAGCCTCTTCTACCTGGCACTGACGGGCCAGATCCATTAAGAGACTTATCGTTTGGTCCGTTACCCGGTTTTTGGAATAATCCAGGAAAAAGTCCTCATCCAGCGAGAGGCTGAAGCGCTGGGCTCGATCCGGATCTTCGGCAAACCAGTCGCGCATGTGTTGGTTCCGGATTTGCTCGAAGTGATCCTGCAGATTTTTCCAGGCCTGGGTTTCCATCGGGTTTTGTCGGCGAAGCATGGCAATTCGTTTTTCACAAAAGTAGCCCTCCCCGCTCAGGATTTTACCTTAGGTAAGCAGGCTTTTTTGCCAATCGAACCGGTTGCTTAACAGATGTATTTTCAGAATGGCAGGTCGTTGGATTCAGGAAGCCGGTATCCACCCGACTTCCCGGACCATTCCCTTGAGATCCACCCAGGGAATGGTGTATTCCGTGGCCCCCAGCGAATAGGGAGCCACTTCGTAGGAATTATAGAAAAGCAACATTCCCTCCTCGGTCAAGGCAAAATTATCGGGTAATTTAAATTCACCTTCCCAAAAATAGCCCGCTTCAAAGAGGTCCTGCTTGCTTTCTACTCCCTTGGACTGCTGAAAATAGCGCGCTGCCAGTTCGGAGAATGCCTGCTCTTCTTTGATGATATCCGAAAACCGCAGACTCCTGCCGTCGGAGAGGTGAAATACGACGAGCCAGGCTTCGGTATTGAGGTGCGCCCCGCCGGTATAGGAAAAAGTCTTTAGCTGGACGCTCAGCAGGCTATCGGTCTGCCAGAGAACTTCCCCCTCTTGCCGGCACTCCCAGGGAGGCAACAACGAGGGCTCCCCTTCCTCCAAAAACCGATCGTATTCGCTGACAAAGCGCTGCACGGAGATCCGAGGGTCGGGATCGGGGTCATCCCCGAAGCCGATCATCCGGCTCGAATGAAGAGACAGGGAATCGTTTATGCGACGGCTCACTCCCTCTCTTCCTCCCAAAGCTACGGGCAAAAGGACCGAAGCCTGCGTGCAACGCTCTCTATCCTCTTGGCAATACCGGGACTGGGCGGCTATCGAATCTATGGTGACGACCAGGGGATCGGCCGAATCCGAATCGGGCTGACAACTCCAGAACAAGATCGGCCACAACAAAAAGATAATGGGATAGCGTGTTTTCATTGGTTTTACTTTATGAGGACTCCCTGAATCATCCTATGCGAATTACCGGAAAAATTAAAAGATTTCATGCTCACAAACGAAAGACGCTCCTTTTTTGAAGTTGGCTCCAAGTGCATACCCCTCTTTCCTCCAGTTGCTTCAACTGACGGATCCATACCCTCGCCGTCAAAAAGGCGTCTCCGGCGGCCGTATGCCGGTCAAAAGGGGGAATCCCGTAAGACTGGCAGAGAGCGTCCAGGCTCAAAGGCAAGCGAATAGCTCCTGCACTTCCGGAATATACCCTGCGAGCCATGGTAGCGGTATCGAAGTGGGGGTTCCTCAGCTTGCCCGCTCCCGCACGGCGGAGGGCCTCATTCACCAGGCTCAGGTCAAACCGAATGTGGTGACCAACCACCGGGCGCGAACCCAGGAAGGACAAAAGCCTTTCCAAAACATGCCCTTCCTCGACTTGATCCGGATTCTCCCCGGGCAGCAGACCGTGTACCTCAATGGCCTCACCGGGCTCATTCGTCTGGTAACCCAGCCGGAGATCGATGGCATCGGACACGAATATTTTCCCGTTTTGGACCCGCAAGGCACCGACGGACAAAATCCTGTCCCTGCGGGGGTCCAGGCCGCTGGTTTCCGTATCCAGAACGATCCATTCCAGGTCTTTAAGTTGACTTTTCCCGGAAGGCTCGCCCTGCCATGCGTCCAGGTAACGATCCCAGAACGCGGGGCTTTTCTTTTTATTTTTCCTGCCGAATATCATCCCAAAAGCGACAGTTGAAATCGAGTCGAAAGAAGGGACTGCAATTCCCGGATGGGCCGAAAGGCATTGCGGAGATTCAGTCGCTCCATTTTGGTCAGATCGCCGGGGGAAAAAAAGCGCCCGCTATCTCCCTGCTGTAAACCTCGCCAGGTTCGATATCGCATCAGAACCTCATAGGCCTCACCGGCTTGTTCCATCAATTCCGGATAATTCAACTCTTTTTTGACCAGTGACTCAAACCTCCGGAAAGTATTGTTGACCCCTTCCAGCCGATGTTGGAGCGCAAGTACCCGCGCGGCATCCGCCAGCGGCATCATGACACGGGCCTTAATATCGAATTCATCCTTATGCTCTCCGGAACGCTCGACCAGAAAATTTCGAAAAAAGGTCAGCGGAGGCGGGTTCGTGAGGGCATCCTTGGCCAGGTAGGACAAAAAACGGCTTTCCTCATCCAGCAATTGAAATACGTGCCGGCCCAGGCTATGCGCTAATGAATCTTTGCCATACAAGGGGCGAAAATCAAAGAAAATGGTGCTGTGCATGATCGCCTTTGGGGTAGGTTCCAGTACCCATCGGGCAAACTGCTCCTTCCATTCCGGGAGCGAGAGGCACCACTTGGGGTTTCGCGCCATCATTTCTGCCGGACAGTAGGCAAAACCCAATTCAAAAAGCAATCGATTGACGATTTCAGCCAGCTCCAGGAATCCGGTTCTTTCCCTTTCCCGTGCTTCCCCCGTCTTATCCGAAGCAAAGACCAGCGCATTGTCCTGATCGGTGCGCAGCAATTGCTCCTCCCTTCCCTGGCTTCCCAATGCCAGCCAGCAGAAATCCGCTTCGGGCAATTCTTTGCCTGCCTTTGCCAATTCCTCCCTCCCCAACTCCAGACACCTTCTGGTAAGGGCATCGTTGATCGCCGTCATGACGGTAGCGATAAAACCCATGGATACTTCCTGCTGCAGATAATTATGCAATAGGCGCTCGCTTCGGGATCGGACCTGGCACAGGGAAGCGGTGTTCTCAGCCCGGCGAATTTCCCGGATGAAGATCACCGGATGGCTTCCCTGGTGCAAAAGGAGGTCGTGCTCGGACAGGACGCCCACGACCGGACTTTGATCGCTTCCATCATGGGTCAAACACAAATGGTGGATATCGTGCCGGAGCATAACCAGTTGGGCCTCGGCCACGGACAAGCCGGGGCGAAGCGTAATAACCGGCCGGCTCATCAGCCGGGATACAGGAGCCGATATGGGCAGTTTCCCGGTCACGACTTCACGCCTAAAGTCTTTATCGGTGATGATGCCCACCGGGAAATTGCGGGCATCCGTGACCAGAATGGAACCCACCCCTTGGGCTTGCATGATCGTGGCGGCTTCGCGGAGACTTAGTTCCGGTGAGCAGGTGACCGGCTTTTTCGAATAATCCGCCAATTGCAACTCGCTGAGGTCCGTGAATGCTGCCTCGACCAGCGGATGAAGCGGATGGCCTTCCGGTTTTCCCAGTTTCCGGGCACGATCGGCGGCATACATTCCTTCCAGGAAGCTGCGCAAAGCTTCGTTTTGCGTTGCCAACTGTTTCAGGAAATCCTTCTCCAAAGCGTAAACCAGAGAATCTTCGGAGGCTTGTGCCGTCAGGGAGTAGTACTTATGCCCCAGCAAGGAACTGATACCGAACAGATCTCCCTCGTCGCAGCGGTCGACCAGAATGGGAGCGGGAGAAGCGTCCTGATAAAGCGAAACAGCCCCTTCCCGCAACACATAGATCCGATCTCCCGCCGGATCTCCTTTTTGAAAGAGGATTTCACCGGGGGCCAGGTATTGCACTACCGCCTGGCGTGCCATAGCCAGCACCTCCGCTTCTTCCAGATGACGAAACGGAGGAAAGGCCTTTAGAAAACCGGCGATACGCAAGGGTATGGTATTGCTCATAGTTTTTGGTGCCAATGGAATTATAAGAACTTATAGATAGTTATATTTATTGATAGAAAACGGGAGCCTTTATGAAAACCCACTTCAGCGAAGAATTTCTGGAAAACGGCACGGAAACGCTCCGCGCCATTGCCCACCCCATTCGCCTGGCGATCATTGACCTTTTACATACGCACGGACGAATGAACGTTACGGATATCTATACCAAATTACAAATAGAGCAGGCTATTGCATCCCATCACCTGCGCATTCTGAAGAACAAGGAGGTCGTACAGGTACGCCGGGAAGGCAAAAACTCGCTTTATGCCCTTTCTTCCGAGCTGTATCACGATATTGTCCAAACCCTCATTCAGGTTCTCTGAGGCAAGTTCGGCAACCACCTGAGCATTCATGTCCTTTGGTTTTTCGGTCTGAGTTCGCCGGCATGGGTCCTTCCTGCGGGCGGTTATTATTCCGAACCCTCTTCGCTTTGGCTAAACTGTCCGGGTACAAATCACAGATTCTATGGCCCGCGGGCAGCGCCCCCGAATTAATTACGGGGAAAAACTTTTTCCTCCAATTATTTGCAAACATATAGATAACTATATATTTTAGTTCGTAAAGAGCATTCTGTATCGTCACACACCACTGAGTTACACACCACCCTCACTTTACCAACATGCAAGCCAAAACCGTATGTATCCTTTTGATGGCAGCCTTTCTGGCCCTGGTCAAGGGATTGAATGCCCAGGAGGTAAGACCGGAGGAAGAGAACACGTATCTACCTCTGGTTCTGAAGCTCAACTCATCCGGTTCCAATTACATTCGCTTTCTTTTGTGGCATCAGCAATGGGTGGTGACCAACAACCTGAAGGAGCCGGGGAACCTTCAGGTATCCACCCAGATTCGCCGTTCGAGGGTACTGGCTGTTTCGGAATTGGCGGGGCGGATCCTGATCCTGACGCACTTTGGCCTCAACGGGCTGACCCCCGAAAACCTGACCAGCCTGGGAAATAACGGGGATGCCGCCCAGTTGTTCCTGCACGATGCCTGGGTCGAATTCAGGGTCATTCCGCAGCTTTACATTGGCGGAGGATTGCATTACTGGAAAGGCCTCACCCGCTTGTCTAATGAAAGTACGCTCAACTTCATGACCCTGGACAATACGCGGCCTTTCGTCCATTGGCATTCCCTGGCCGTCACGGACCAGTTTGCCCGGCACCTGGGCATTTATGTGAAGGGAGCCATCGGAAAATTCGATTACCGGCTGGCCTGGAATAATCCGGGCCGAAACGGGATACAGGCCAATCTGGCGACCAATCCGGTGGATTCCATCGTTTACAACGGCTTTGCCGTAGAAGATGCCGACGGGAATTCCGTCGGGAATTCCATTTTGGAAGGCTATTTCCGCTATAATTTTTGGGACCAGGAGTCCACCAAACTGCCCTATTCGGTAGGCACTTACCTGGGGGCCAAAAGAGTATTGGCTGTAGGTGCCGGATTTTTTGCCCATCCCAACGGAATGTTCAATTACATGTCCAGTGACCTGAATGGCAGAGATCACCAGGGGGTCTTTCATTTTGGTCTGGATGTCTTTCTGGATGCCCCGGTGGGGGAGGCCGAAAACGGCACTTGCCTGAATGTTTATGTTTCCTATATGCGCTTCGATTACGGCGAGCATTATGTCAGCCGATGGGCGGGAACGGGAAACGCCCTGTACGGACATGTCGGATTCAAGTTGTTCAAAACACCTCTCATGCCTTACGTGGCCTATCAATGGGCCAACTACGAAGGGTTTGATGAGCCCATAGGTGCATTTGACGCGGGCATCAATTACTGCATTAAGGGCCATCAGGCCAAGCTGACGCTAGAATACCATAGCATAGCGAACGATCCGAGAGAATCCCCTTTGGGGGCGGATGGAAAGCCCATCGGCTTTCAACAGATCCGCTTTCAGGCCCATATATTCCTGTAATTCACTTTACCTAATCTTTCCTACCCAACCCACGATTATGAATCAAAAAGAAAGAACGGCTTACTGGAAGGAGAACATACGATATGTATTGATCCTCCTCTCCATTTGGTTTATTGCCTCCTTTGTGCTGGGCATTTTTGCCATCGACTGGACAAACCGGTTCTCCATCGGCGGCGCCAAACTCGGCTTCTGGTTTGCCCACCAGGGATCCATTTATGTATTCGTCATCCTGATTTTCGTCTACATCTGGTTGATGAATCGCCTGGACAAAAAGTATAACGTACAGGAGGACTAATCTATCTGCGAGCATGTCCCGATTCAGCTTTCCGGGAGCAAATGCCTACAGAGTTGAATCGGAACGTATTCAAAAATCCGCTTTAAACATCGAATATCATGAGTGTTCAAATCTGGACCTTTATCATAGTAGGGCTCACTTTTGCCCTTTACATCGGGATCGCCATTTGGTCGAGAGCCGGTTCTACCTCCGAGTTTTATGTAGCGGGCGGAGGCGTACATCCGGTCGCCAACGGTATGGCTACGGCCGCCGACTGGATGTCGGCCGCTTCCTTTATTTCCATGGCCGGCCTGATCTCTTTCATGGGCTATGACGGCGGGGTGTTCCTGATGGGCTGGACCGGGGGATACGTTTTGCTGGCTTTACTCCTCGCCCCCTACCTTCGAAAATTCGGGAAATTCACGGTACCCGACTTTATCGGCGACCGGTACTATTCCAACTTTGCCCGGTCGGTGGCAGTGGTCTGCGCCATCCTGGTATCCTTCACCTACGTCGCCGGTCAGATGCGAGGCGTCGGGGTGGTTTTCTCCCGCTTCCTGGAGGTAGATATCAACCTGGGCGTCGTGATCGGTATGGTGATCGTCCTCTTTTATGCGGTCCTGGGAGGAATGAAGGGGATCACCTACACCCAGGTGGCCCAGTACTGTGTGCTCATTTTTGCCTACATGGTACCGGCTTTCTTCATCTCCCTGACCATGACCGGCCATGCCATTCCCCAATTGGGCTTCATCTCTGATCTCAACGGAGAGCCGGGGACCGCCCTGCTGGACAAACTGGACGGCCTGCATCGGGAATTGGGATTTGCCGAATACACCAACGGATCGAAGGCGATGATCGATGTATTCGCCATCACCTTTGCCCTCATGGTCGGCACGGCCGGATTGCCGCACGTTATCGTCCGCTTCTTTACGGTCCCCAAGGTCAGGGATGCGCGCCGGTCGGCCGGCTTTGCCTTGTTGTTCATCGCCATTCTTTATACTACAGCACCTGCCATAGCCGCTTTTGCCCGCACCAACCTGATCAAAACCGTTAGCGACAAAGAGTATGCCGCCATGCCCGAATGGTTTACCAAGTGGGAAGGCACCGGGCTCCTCGCTTTCGACGACAAAAACGAGGACGGTAGGATCCAATACGTAGCCAACCCGGAAGCCAATGAATTGACCATTGACCAGGATATTATGGTTTTGGCCAACCCGGAAATTGCCCAGCTCCCGAATTGGGTGATCGCTTTGGTGGCTGCGGGGGGGCTTGCAGCGGCCTTATCCACGGCTGCCGGATTGCTGCTGGTCATTTCCACCGCCATTTCCCGGGATCTGATCAAAATGCAGATCAAACCGGATATCAGCGAGAAACAGGAATTGATGTGGGCCAGGATCGGAGCCGTTTTTGCCGTGCTGGTGGCCGGATACTTCGGCATCGATCCGCCCGGTTTTGTGGCTGCGACCGTGGCGCTCGCCTTCGGATTGGCGGCAGCTTCTTTCTTCCCTGCCATCGTGCTGGGCATTTTCGATAAGCGGATGAACCGGGAGGGAGCCATCTCCGGTATGATTGTAGGCATTACCCTTATGTTCGGCTACATGGCTGTATTCAAACTGGGTTGGTTCGTTGACGAAATACCCCCCTCTTCTTCCTGGTGGTTCGGAATCTCGCCGGAAGGATTTGGTACGGTCGCCTGCGGGGTCAACCTGATCGTCTCCCTCGTCGTTTCGCGCTTTACCCCTGCCCCACCGGCCGAGGTCCAGGAAATTGTGGAGGACATCCGCATCCCAAGGGGCGCGGAAGCTGCGCACGTCCATTAAACAGGCGGAGCTTGCCTTCGGATAAGCCTCTTCGCGTGCCGATAGCTGGCTGAGGATCCCGAATCCAAGGGAAACCTCCTATCGTTTCCCCTTATTCCTTACCTTATGCTCCCTTTTCTTCCGGAAGGGAGCTTTTTTATGGACCGGATCGATAAACATACCAAACTGGGCTTGATTGCCCTGCTCGCCTTTTTTCTGTTCAATTTCCCCTTGCTCTTCCTTTTCGGCAAGGGCCAAACCCTACTGGGTATACCCCTCCTCTATATGTATATTCTCCTGTGCTGGTCCGGGATCATTTTCCTGACGGCCCGGGTGGTGAACCGGCAGACCAAAAAGCTACCTTGACCCATGTCAAACTGGATCGTCGTGGGTACGGCCATCGGTTATCTGATCTCCCTTTTCGGGCTCGCCTATTGGGTCGAAAAGAGAAAAGAGCCCAGCCGTTCGCTGGTCGGCCGCCCAATCGTTTACTCACTTTCCCTGGCCGTATATTGCACTGCCTGGACCTACTTCGGAAGCGTAGGCCGGGCAGCAGAAGCAGGAATTGCCTTTTTACCCATCTATCTGGGGCCGACCCTGATTGCTCCCGTGTGGGTGATCCTGCTCAAAAAGATCATTCGCATCTCAAAGGCTCAACGCTTGACCTCGATTGCGGATTTCATCTCTGCACGCTATGGCAAAAGCACCACCCTGGGCATCCTGGCCACTCTTGTGGCGGTAGCGGGAGTTGTCCCTTACATTTCGATCCAGGTGAAAGCCATTACCGACACCTACTACCTGCTGGTACCTATTGCGGAGTCGAAGGACGAGGCCTTTGCTCCGGACGCCTCGATCTACATTACCCTGGCGTTGGCTGCCTTTTCCATTTTCCTGGGAACAAGAAGGCTGGATCCCAATGAAAGGCACGAAGGGCTTGTTTTTGCGGTTGCTATAGAATCCGTACTGAAACTGCTGGGTTTTCTGGCCATCGGTATATTCGTCACTTTCTTTTTGTTCGATGGCGTTGGAGATCTCTTTTCCCGGATCGCCGCCCGACCGGAGCTGGAGAGGCTATACGTATGGCCCCAAACCGGTACCCAGGCCCTGGACTGGCTCTTCCTCTTACTCATTTCCATGTCGGCCGTTCTTTTGCTCCCCCGGCAATTCCACGTAGCCGTGGTCGAAAACGTCGATACCCGACAGGTGAATCAGGCGTCCTGGCTTTTTCCCTTGTATTTGCTTTTAATCAATTTGTTTGTCCTTCCGATTGCAGCCGCGGGCCTGTTGCGGGCTTCCGATCTTCCGGCCGATAATTACGTCATCGGACTTCCGACCCAGGAAGGAATGCACGGACTGGCCCTGTTTGCTGCCTTGGGCGGATTTTCAGCGGCTACGGCCATGGTGCTTGTCTCTGTGATCGCCTTAAGCATTATGGTCAGTAATAACCTCGTCCTTCCCTTCCTGGTCCGTTCTCGCGTGATGCAGGAAGAACCGTACGCATCCCTCTCGCGAAGGCTGCTCGGGATCCGGAGGGTAAGCATTCTGGCAGTCATGTTGCTAGCGCTCGGATATTATAAATGGGTAGGGTTTTCCTACACTCTGGTCTCCATAGGTCTCATTTCATTTGTCGCGGTAGCCCAGTTTTTACCCGCCGTCATGGGTGGGTTGTATTGGAAAAGGGGCACGAAAAGGGGCGCCCTGCTGGGTCTGAGCACGGGATTCCTGATCTGGGCCTATACCTTGGCCCTCCCCACCCTTTCGGAAGCGATTCCGGAGATCGGGACCTGGATGGAGCGCCCCCGCCTGGCTGACTGGGGACTGCATCCGCACCAGTTTCTGGGCCTGGAAGGCCTGAGTCCGATCACTCAAAGTACCTTCTGGAGTCTATTCTTCAACAGCCTTTTATATGTACTTGGATCCTTGTTCACCAAACCGGACGGACTGGAACTTACTCAAGCCGATCTGTTTGTCCATTTCCATAAATACGATCAAGCCGGATCGGAAACGGACGTCATGCGACGCAGAGCCCTCACCCGCGACCTCCTGGCGCTGATGGAACGCTTCCTGGGAAAGGAGCGAAGTGATTTCCTGCTGAACGAATACGAGAAAAAACGAAACCTGTCGATCCGGAAATCCCGGATGGCCGGCGAGGATTTGATCCATTTTGTAGAAGTTCAGCTGTCAGGTAGTCTCGGGGCTGCCTCTGCGAAAGTCCTGATCCGTTCCATCGCTCGGGAAGACCCCATTGGCATGGAGGAAATGCTCAAAGTGCTGGACCAGACACAGGAGGCCGTCCAATACAGCAAGGCCCTGGAAGAAAAATCCAGGCAATTGGAAAAGACCACCGATGAATTGCGAAAAGCCAATGAAAAACTGCTGGAACTCGATCGCCTGAAAGCGGGATTCATCAGCACGGTAACGCATGAGTTGCGGACGCCCATCACCGCCATCCGGGGTATGGCAGGCATCCTTCGGGATTTTCAGGATCTCGAGACGGAAAAAAGGGAAGCGTTCCTGGAAATTGTCTACAAGGAAAGCGAACGCCTGAGCCGCCTGGTAAATCAAGTGCTGGATGTAGAAAAGATTCCCCGGGAGAGTGCAGACTCTTTTCACCCCCTGGATCTTTCGAAATTAGTGGCGGAAGCAGAGCATAGCCTGGATGCCTTGATCCGGGAAAAGGGTATTGAATGCACGCTTGCTCTGGATCCAAACGCTTCTACCCTCGGGAACGGCGACCGCCTGACCCAGGTGGTGGTGAATCTTTTGTCGAATGCCATCAAATTTTGCCCGGACGATAAAGGAAAAATCGATATCCGTCTGTCCTTGCAAGCCCAAAACCTTGTCCTGAGCATACGGGACAACGGCATCGGTATTCCCGAGGATCAACAAGACCGGATCTTCGAACAGTTCACCCAGCTGGACTCTCCCACCCGTGGAAAACCCGGAGGAAGCGGCCTGGGCCTCTATATTTCCCGTCAGATCATCGAAAACCACGGTGGGAGCATCCACGTAAAAAGCCGGGCAGGAGAAGGAGCCTGTTTTGTAGTCAATCTACCGTCATACCAGACCGAGCCAAAACCCGACCCCCAAAAAGGGAGCGGGCAGGAATAGGGCAGCCCAAAAAAGTAATTAAATTTCCCCCGGTAAGGGTTTTACCTTCTTTTTTGGCGCCTTCTTCCCGGAACAACTTATATTCTATCCCGAACCAGTCAAATCATGAGCAAAGGAAAGGTCCTCATCGCGGATGACGAGCCGAACATACTGACGGTCGTTCAGTTTCTGGTGGAGCAGGCCGGATATGAAGTCGAAACGGCTCCCAACGGAAAAACAGTAAAGGACCGGCTCCCCGGGTTCCGACCCGACGTACTCATACTGGATGTCATGATGCCCGGTCTCAACGGCTTTGACCTGGCCAGGTGGATCCGTGACCAGGAAGAATACCAAAACCTCCGGATTATTTTCCTTACGGCCAAGGGAACGTCTGCCGATCGATTCGAGGGCTATGATTCAGGAGGTGAAGTGTATCTGACCAAGCCTTTCGACAACCAGGAACTTCTGGACACCATAAACGAGGTCATTGAATTTGGGTGATCCAAGCAAAATTCCCTACATTTAAACATCTAAATATCTATATTTGTCAAAAAGCAAAAACGACCCAATATGACACTGCAAATCCGTTCTTTCGATCAATACAAGGAGGTCTATCAAAGCAGCGTACAGGATCCGGAGGGATTCTGGGCCGAGCAAGCCGAGACCTTTTCCTGGAGGAAGAAGTGGGACAAAGTACTGGAGTGGGACTTTCGGAAGCCGGATGTCAAATGGTTTTTGGGCGGAAAGCTTAACATCACCGAGAACTGTTTGGACCGGCACCTAGAGGATCGCGGCAACCAGGTGGCCATCCTTTGGGAGCCGAACGAGCCTGATGATGAGTCGCGGAAATACACCTATCGGGAACTTTACGAAGCAGTTTGTCAGACGGCCAATGCGCTGAAAGCCAACGGCATTCAAAAAGGAGATCGGGTCTGTTTCTACATGCCTATGGTACCCGAGCTGGCGATCGCCGTATTGGCTTGCGCGCGCATCGGTGCCGTGCATTCCGTCGTTTTTGCCGGCTTTTCGGCCCACGCGCTGGCTGACCGGATTAAGGATGCACAGGCCAAAATGGTCATTTGCTCGGATTACAATCGCCGCGGAAAAAAGAACATTCCCGTGAAAAAAGTAGTGGACGACGCTCTGGCCACGGGTTGCGATAGCGTGGAAAAAGTACTTGTGCATCGCAATACCGGCGGTGAAGTCGCCTGGAAGGAGAATACGGATCTCTGGTGGCACCAGGAGGTGGACGCCCGGGAAAAAGAATGCCCCGCCGAGGTGATGGATTCGGAAGATATGCTGTTCATCCTGTACACCTCCGGTTCAACGGGAAAACCCAAAGGCGTGGTGCATACTTGCGGTGGGTATATGGTCTATACGTCCTACACCTTCCGGAATGTTTTTCAGTATGAGGAGGGCGACGTCTATTGGTGCACGGCCGATATCGGCTGGATCACAGGTCACTCCTATATCGTTTACGGACCTTTGCTGGCCGGAGCTACTTCCATCATGTTCGAAGGGGTGCCCACCTACCCGGATCCGGGACGTTTCTGGCAGGTCTGCGACAAGTATAAGGTCAATCAGTTTTACACGGCCCCCACGGCCATTCGCGCGCTCATGGCGCAGGGAGACGACTGGCTGGAACCCTACGACCTTGGTTCGATCAAGGTATTGGGATCCGTCGGCGAGCCCATCAACGAAGAAGCCTGGGAATGGTACAACGAAAAGATCGGTAAAGGCCAGGCGCCCATCGTGGATACCTGGTGGCAAACCGAGACCGGTGGCATGATGATTTCACCTCTGCCCGGCATGACCCCTGTGAAACCCACCTTCGCTACTTATCCCCTGCCGGGCATTCAACCCATATTGGTGGATAATGAGGGCAACGAAATCGAAGGAAATGACGTGGAAGGCATTCTCTGTATCAAGTTTCCCTGGCCCTCTATCCTGCGGACTACCTACGGCGACCACGAACGCTGCCGGCAAACCTACTTTGCCACTTTTGAGAATCTCTATTTTACGGGTGACGGAGCCCGAAGAGACAAAGACGGGATGTATCGCATCGTAGGCCGGGTGGACGATGTGATCAATGTGAGCGGTCATCGAATGGGTACGGCCGAGGTAGAAAATGCGATCAACGAACATCCACATGTTATCGAATCGGCGGTGGTGGGCTATCCCCACGACATCAAAGGGCAGGGCATTTATGCCTATGTGATCACGGCGGGCCCGGTGGATGACGAGGAGCAATTCCGCAAAGAACTGCTGCAGACGGTAACCGAAGAGATCGGCCCCATCGCCAAACCGGACAAGATCCAGATCGTCAGCGGCTTGCCCAAAACCCGCTCCGGCAAGATCATGCGACGTATTCTGCGAAAGGTAGCTTCCGGAGATACTTCCCGCCTGGGAGACACTTCTACCCTGCTGAACCCCGAAGTGGTTGAGGAGATCAAAGATGGAGCTGTTTGATGTGGCGAAGTCGCCGGGCGGTTTGGCTCAGGAAAATCGCAGCCCGATATCCGCTCTTCCAGGTTTCTTTTTTAGCAGGTCTTGTCGTGATAAAACCTGCTAAATACTGGGGCGGCTTACGCCTTGGCGGATCAAGGCCAGGAAAGACCCTGCCTGCAGGGGACTTTTGAGTGCACGCGCCTCTCTGGGAGCCCCTGGTCAGGGAAACCTCCAGGCGGTTTCGCGCGTTTGGCATGAGAAAGAAGCGAGAAGAGTCAAATACAAGAGACAGTAAATAACCTCTGAATGGAATCCGGCAGGGGCATGCGAAATCTGGCGCGCTACGCTCGTCACCTGAGCATTCCGGAGATCGGCCCCGAAGGCCAACGGAAGCTTCTGAAGGCTAAGGTCCTGGTGGTCGGAGCCGGCGGGCTGGGCAGCCCGGCTTTGCAATACCTGGCAGCCGCCGGAGTAGGTACCCTGGGCATCGTGGATTTCGATAGGGTGGACGAAAGCAACCTGCAGCGACAGGTCTTGTTCGGTATGTCGGACCTGGGCCGATTGAAAGCGGAAGCGGCGGCGGAACGACTTCGGGACCTTAATCCCGAGATTGAGATCCGCCCCCTCAGTCAGCGCCTTTCCAGTGAAAATGCCCTGGCCCTGTTCGACCCTTACGACCTGATCGTCGACGGGAGCGACAACTTCCCGACCCGCTATCTGGTGAACGACGCCTGCGTACTTTTGGGAAAGCCTTTTGTGTACGGTGCTATCTTTCGCTTTGAAGGGCAAGTCGCTTTTTTCCATGCCTTGCAATCGCAGGGCAATCGAAGCGGCACCTATCGGGATCTGTTCCCGCAGCCCCCGGACCCGGGATCTGTACCCAGCTGTGCGGAGGCCGGCGTACTGGGCGTGCTTCCCGGCATCATTGGCTCCTTTCAGGCCAACGAAGCCATCAAATGGATCACCGATACAGGAGAACTGTTGGTCAACAAGATGCTGCATTTTGATGCCAGGACCTATGCCAGCTATATCGTTGGCCTGCCGGTCGGAAGAGCGCCCCAAATCACAGAGTTAATGGATTACGAAGCCTTTTGCCAAAGCAATAAACAAATGGAGATCAAAGAAATCAGCGTTCAGCAACTAGCCAAAATGAAGGAATCCGGCGAAGACTACCAACTCATCGATGTACGCGAGCCCTACGAAACGGAGATCAGCACGCTGGACGGACTGCTAATTCCGCCTGCCCAGATCGAATCGAGAAAGGACGAGATCCGGGAAGAGGGGACCGTGATCCTGCACTGCCGTAGCGGAAAACGCAGCGCCGATGCGATCGCCTGGTTGCAGGAAAAACACGGATACCAAAACCTGTACAATCTCAAAGGCGGCATTTTGGCCTGGGCCGATGAGATCGACAACAGTATACAGAAATATTAGGGGAACGGGGGACCGGAAAATCGGACGTATTTCCCGGCATAATGAAGAGCATATCTCAAATTCCTACCTCGCGGCCAAACCGCTACCATCCTCGAATATAAAGCAAGCTCCAAACCTGGGAAAGGACTCATGCTAAGTGCAAAACCAGAGGTTGCGACCTGTGGGTTTACGTGGCCGTTTGGTGGGCCATGAAGCTACTTTCAACCTTCAAACTCTCCCGGGATCATACTCAGGGAAGCTGATAGTTGCGTTTGGCGAAAAAACGCATCAGGGCGCTGAGGGTATGGGGATGGGCGAAGTCTCCGTCCCACATCCGCCTTTCGGCTTCCGCAACCGGGATCAGTTCAATATACACTTCTTCTCCATCATCCAGGTCCTGGCTCGCCACCGGTTCGACGCCTGTGACCAGCCAGTGGTGGACGTAACTGTCCATGAAGACCGGGTTGGAGCCGACGCTGCCCAGATATTCCCAATGGGCGCCGGCAAAACCGGTTTCTTCCAGCAATTCCCGACGCGCGCCTTGCTCTTGCAGTTCGTCCGGCTCCATGAGCCCCCCCGGGAGTTCCAGGGTTACCTGCCCGGTGCCGAAGCGATATTGGCGCACAAAAATTATTTCGTCGGCAGAAGTCAGCGCCACTACGTTGACCGAATCTTCTGCTTCCAGTATGGTCATCCGTTCCGATTTACCGTTCCTGGGGTTGCGCATCAGATCGAATCGGACTTTGAAGATCTTCAGTTTGGGACCTTCTTCCGAGTGTTCGCAAATCCAATGCAGGGGATTGTCTTCCATTTTTTTGAAAATAGATGTGACCCAATTCCAATCTTGCGTCAAACCTATAGAAGCAAATTGAAAGATAGGTCCATTTCAGGAGCCGATTGGTTTGATTTTGTTGAAGTGAGTGTTTTGGAAAGGAGCCGATTCTCGGCTCCTTTTTTTAGTCCGTTGCCAATGTATATTCCGGGCTGGACCCTCGTAGTTTATCCATTCAAAATCAGCTTTTAATCCTTGTCCAGTATGGCATCGTCGATGATCTCATCCCCGTCGCCATCCAGATCGTCAAAACCCTTGACTTTGCGTTCGTCCTTTTCTTTTTCTTCCTTTGGCGCATCGGACTTTTCGATGCGGAAGTCGCCTTCGGAGCGATAATCCCCTTCGGCGAAGCGAGCCGCTTTATCAAAAAAGCTTTCGTGCTTTTTCAGCAAACCGCCATCGCGGGTATCCTTTTTAGTTTGCTCGGCCACCTCTTCGGCTGTCTTTTCAGCCTTTTGGATCTCCTCTTCGAGCTTTTCCTTCTCTAATTCCTCTTTGGCTTTTTCGGCCAGCTCATCGAACCGGCCCTTGAGGTCCTTGCCGAGATCTTTGGCCCGACCCCAGACTTTGTCTCCGGTTTCCATGACCTTTTCCCCCAGCCCTTCGGTCTTTTCCTTGGCTGATTTCAACCATTCGGGATCCTCTTCCCGGTTGCGGTCGAGGATCCGTTCTTCGAGTTCGGAAGCCGTAGCCCCCAACTTCTCGCCCACATCATCGGCCAGATCCTTCATTTTCTCAGCCGTTTTATCGGCAAAGCTGGTATCTACCTTGGGCGCCTTTTTCAACTCTTCCTCAGCCGTCTTGAACAGATCGTCTTCCAAGAGACCGGACTCCGGGTTCGTACCAGATTCTTCCGCCGGATTTTGGTCGGGCTCCGGCTCCACTTCCGTTTCGGGTTCCTCCATCCAATCCCGGGCTTCCTTTTTCAGCTCCTCCGCTTTATCCTCGACCTCTTTTCCCATCGATTTAGCGACGGATTTGGCTCCAAAAAAAGCTTTCTTCAATTCATTTATAAATCCCATACAATATGCTTTGGCTATAAGATAAGGTCTGTGCGGCAGGAGAAAAAAAAATTTCGATGAAGGCTTGTTTCAGGCGTAGTTCCCACTCCATTCTGCCTTTACCCTGCGGTCATCGATGTGCAGGTATTTTTCGATTTCCTGCTCGATATACAAGCCGTAATCGGCGGTTTTCAATCCACTTACAAGGCGGACGTTGGCCTGGTTCTTAAGGATCACTTCTACGGCGTAGGCCCAGGTGGGCTCCCCATTGGTCTTTCCGGAGGAATATTTCTTGACATAAACTTGATCGATCTGATCGGAGGACAGGGTACGCGAGGCCTGCATGGGGACCGGAAGCGGAGTCACCTCCACGCGAAGGAGGCGCGGAGAGACCGTGATGTAGGTCGCGTTGAACAGAGTAGCCAGCAGGTAGTAGATCAGTCCCACTCCCACCAGCAAGTGCAAACTCAGGAAAAGTAGAATGATCAACTCCCATTGGGTAAAGGCGATGATTACGAAGGGCAGCAGGAACAAATTCCAAAGGATGGCAAAGAAGATCAGAAACCCATTGGCATTGCGGCGCCAGGAATAACGGATCTCCAGTTGGGAGATCATTTTGCGGATGCTCATCCCGTCCGGAAGCTCCAAAACCTGCTTTTGAAGCGGAATACCATCCGTGTTTCCCTTTTGATCGAAAAAGAAAAGATGATCGCAATTCCGGCATTTGGCCATCATATTTTCGATGCTGATATCTTCCGCTTTCAAAGGCTTTTCACACTGAGGACAGTTCAACAACATAACCTGATCGCTTTTCGACGGGAAAAATTACCCTCATTCAAGCTACGAAATGGCCGGCAGAAAAGATATGGACAATCCCTTATTTTGGGCCTCCTAAAGGAAAACCACCGATGCAATACCGAAAACTGGGCCACACAGAGGTCGAGGTCAGCCTGATCTGCCTGGGTACCATGACCTTTGGGGAGCAAAACAGCCTGGAAGAAGGCCATGCCCAACTGGATTACGCTCTGGAAAGAGGGATCAATTTTATCGACACGGCCGAAATGTATGCGGTGCCGGGGCGTGCCGAAACCCAGGGCAGCACCGAACGCATCATAGGCGAATGGCTGCATAAAAGAGGCGGCCGGGACAAGATCATTTTGGCCACCAAGGTAACCGGTCCTTCGGCGGGGCTTCGCCACATTCGGAACCCTCTCAATTTTTCGTCCCAGCAGATCCGCCAGGCCATGGAGGGCAGTCTGCATCGCTTGCAAACGGATTATGTGGACCTGTATCAGCTCCACTGGCCGGAGCGGAAAACCAATTTTTTCGGCAAGCGCGGATTTCCTGCTCAGGAAGAGGACGCCTGGGAAGATAATTTTCTCGACGTGCTGCAAACTCTGGATTCGTTGAGGCGGGAGGGCAAGCTTCGCTACATCGGCCTGAGCAACGAAACCCCCTGGGGGGTCCACCGGATGCTGCAACTGGCCGAACTGCATTCCCTGCCCCGGATCGTAAGCATTCAGAACCCCTACAGCCTGCTGAACCGGACCTTCGAGGTGGGGCTGGCGGAAATGGCTCTGCGTGAAAAGGTGGGCTTACTGGCCTATTCACCCCTGGCTTTCGGCCTGCTGAGTGGCAAGTATCACCACGGGACGGATAAGCCCGGCGATCGGATCAATCGCTTCAAACAGTTGTCGCGCTACAACGGAGAAAATGCCCGGAATGCTACGGCCCGATACCTGGCTTTGGCAGAAGAACACGGGCTCAGCCCCACCCATTTGGCCTTGGCTTTTATCAACTCCCGCCCTTTTCTGACCAGCAACATCATTGGCGCCACCACCATGGAACAGTTGAAGGAAAATATCGATAGTGCCGAAGTAGAGCTGAGCCCGGACATCCTTCGGGAAATAGAGCGAATCCAGGAAGAGATTCCCAACCCGGCCCCTTGATCCTTGGGAAGGTGCGGATGCGGAATGGACTGCTTCCAGGCTATGGGGCCTGGATACTACGGGTTGTAGGGGCGGGCTTATCAGCGGAAAGGGGATGCCATCCTGACTCCTTCCTTTCCGCGCCTCACCCAAGTCAAAGCCTTTCTGTAGTTTCGGCCTCGATTTTCAACCGACTTTTATGCAGATCAAAAAACTCCGGGAGCTTTTTGACCGATACCGGAAATTCCTGAGTGGTCCGGAAGCCGACACCCGTTTGCCCTATTGGGAAACCCAGAAGGTGTTCCAGGAAAATTGGGACCTGCAGTCCGAAGCGCTTCCGGAAATGATCGATCGAAGTCTGCAGAATCAGGCCACCCGACGGGTATGGAAGCGGGATCATTGGGAGCCCAAGCGCATGTTGCTGGAATTGGCCCGTTTGGAACCGGATTACCTGCGGCAGGCCTTCAAAGACCTCTTCGATGAGAATAAATCCGTTGAAGGACGGGCGACGCGTTTCCTTTTTTATGCGGACGAACTCATGGAAATGTACAGGAAAGCCAACCCCAGAAAGATCGATACCGGTCATTATCTGGAGGATTACGAGTTCATTTTCCTCTTGCTGGCTTTGCGGTTTCCCTACCGATACGCCCCCTATCCGGCTGCTGCCTTCCAGAAATTACTGGTCAGCACCCTGGCCCCAAGTCCACCGCTTTCTCACGACCTGGAAAGATTCGCCAAAATTTGCCGGACGCTATATGGCTTGCTGGAAAAAGAGGGATTGGTGGCGCTGTCCGCAGAACGTTTGGACCGGCGTCATTACGGGGATACGTCCATGCTGATCGTATTCGACTTTCTTCTTGCTGTCGCCGGATAGGCTTATCTCCCTGTTCACCGGCCTTCTAAACCGCTTGTCTCCTTGAGCGTTTAAGAGTAGGAAAAGAATTTTGAAACCGAGTAACATGCGACAGCCCCTTCTGTATCTGGCTCTGGCCGGTATTTTCACCTCCTGCAACCTGCCGGATAGCCAAACAGGAAAAAGTCCGACTGAAACGGAATCCTCCAGCCGGGAGGAAAAGCTGATATCCGAAGCGAAAGAAGCACAAGGGAGTCAGAACATTTACCATCAGAAGATCCGCTTTCGCTTCCGCGATCGTACCTACACTGCTTATCGCGAACCCGACGGCCGATTCATTTACACCCGGGCTTTTCGGGAAAAGGAAAGCGGGGATACCATTCGGGATGTATTGACCCAGGAGGGATTTTATCGCATGAGGAACCTGGCGCCGGATCCGATTTCTTCCAAAGACAGTGCCGCCTATTCTAACTCGGTCAACTCTGTTCTCTACTTCGCCCTTCTGCCCTATAATCTGGATGATCCGGCGGTCATAGCCGATTACATCGGTCAATCGGAGGTCGAAGGTAACCTATACGATAAGCTAAGGGTCGTCTTCCGAAAGGAGGGAGGCGGAAAGGACTACGAAGATGAATTTGTATATTGGTTTGATCATGAGACCCGTACGCTGGATTACCTGGCCTACAATTATCTGACCGACGGCGGGGGGGCGCGTTTCCGTAAAGCTCTCAACCCGAGGGAGGTCGGCGGGATCCGGTTCCAGGATTACATCAATTCCCAGCCGGTACTGGACAACCGGAACGTGTCCCGCTTCGACAGCCTGTTTTTGCGAGGAGAAATGGA
>CAZXIX010000011.1:0-64820 GCA_964640855.1 uncultured Saprospiraceae bacterium | reverse complement strand
GTTGAGGAAGTCTGTGAATCCCTGGTGGCCCAGCTGGTGGTGAGGCGATCAAGTACCAGGACAATGTGGAGGTGGACAGTAATCTGATCCTGGATTACCAATCGCAGGAAATTGAAAATAAATTCCGGGTGGAGCGCAGCCAGAATCTGGGAGGATTCAAGCTGGTCTATGGGGCAGGTTATCAATTCGTTCGCTACAACAACCGCACGTTCAACCGGATCTTCACCTCGGCGGGGCCCGAGGATATCCTGTTTTCTTCGGAGTTCAACATGAACAAATACGCCTTTTTTGCGCAAGTCAGCCGCAAGTTTTTCCAGGACAAACTGGTGCTGTCTGCCGGGGTCCGGTTCGACGGCAACGATTATTCCGAGGAAATGAGCAACCCCCTGGAGCAGACCTCGCCGCGCTTTTCCCTGGCTTATAATTTTACCGAGCGTTTTTCTTTCAACTTCAATACCGGTATCTACTACCAACTTCCTCCTTTCACCATTCTGGGGTATAAGGAGCCCGATGAGAACGGCAATGATGTTTTCGTCAACAGGGAAAACGGGATCCGATTCATCCGCAACAATCATTTTGTGGCCGGGCTGGAATACAATACCCCCTTCAATGCCCGGATCACGGTGGAAGGCTATTACAAAGGATACAGCGATTATCCCTTCTTGCTTCGCGACAGCATCACACTGGCCAATCTGGGCGGGGATTTCGGGGTTGTGGGCAATGAGCCGGCTGTACCTCGCTCCGACGGGCGTTCCTACGGTCTGGAGTTTCTGTTCCAGCAGCGCCTTTTCAAAGGATGGTATGGAATTGTTTCTTACACCCTGGGGCGGAGTGAATTCGAGGATAAGAACGGAGATTTCATTCCCTCCTCCTGGGATGCTCGTCACATCATCAACCTGGCTGCCGGCAAACGATTTAAAAAGAACTGGGAAGTCGGTATCAACTGGCGTTTCCAAAGTGGCTTGCCCTTTACCCCCTTTGATGAAGAACGATCCGCTTTGGTTGTAAACTGGGATCGCAACGGCCAGGGCATTCCCGATTTCGATCAATTGAATACCCTTCGGCTAAACTCGGTTGACGGCCTTGACATCCGGGTGGACAAGAAGTGGTTCTTTAAAAAATGGAGCCTGAACGTCTACCTGGACATAGAGAATGTCTTTGGGGGAGGCATCATAGAGGAGGAATTGATCCTGGATCGCCCGCTGGACGAAAACGGGACTCCCATCGGAGACGGCATCATCATCAACCCGGAAGCTCCGCCCGCAGAGCAGCAATACAAGCTGAAAACCATATCCGTTCAGCAAGGAACGATCATTCCCAGCATTGGCATACAGGTTGATTATTGACGAAAAAAGAGAGCCAACCTGTACAGGCCGGCTGGAGCGGGTTATATCCGGGAGAGTCTGGTAGGATGCCTTGATAAATTTTCGTTTTACTCCCTATCCGCTATCGAGTACTTGCCGGTAGACATCCGGCTGTCGATGATCCGGGTCAAAATGTAGGATCCGATCAGACTGACGGCAATTCCTTCCACCGTTATGAACAGGGTGGCAGTAAACGGATTCAAATATTCACCGGTAGGAACGCTGGCGCGGATCTGATCCATAAGCACGGGATCGGCAGTCAGGTAGATAAACAGGAAAGCAGAGAAGGCGACCACTGCCAGGATGGAAGAATACATGCCTACCGCTACGCCGGAAAGATAATTTCCCGCTGACTCCGGACTTTTTTCCCTGTAGCTCCGTATGGCCAGATAGATCATGCCCAGGTGAATGATGCTGTTGAAGATTCGCAGATTGTAATTGTCTCCGTATCCCAACGCAGTCATGACCAAAAAGAAAAGGGTGAAACCTGCGAACATGACGAGGCTATACCAGAGGGAAGTATTTTTCATAACAATGTAGGACTTTATGATTTTTTATGGATTACACATTTTAAACGGCGCAGCCTTTCGTGTGTTCGCCCGGAAGAAATGCTCAAGGAGGTGATGCCTCACTGGAATCAGAGGCTACGTCTCAAAGACCAGGCTTGCCCGGAATAGTACTTGATAAAAATATCCTCCGTGTAAGTATTTAAAATACAACACTTTACATGAAATTAATATTCAGTAAACCTGAAAAGGGTGTCTTTTCCCCTCGATATGCCACATAGGTCAAATGAGTATCAGCATTGACCAATCAGAGAAAAACATGCAGGCGTTCACGGCTCTACATTTGCATTGTCTGATCGATTTTCTCATACCAAAAAGAAACAATCACATGAAATTGAAACTAATGACCGAGAAGACCCTGCTGCTGTTTTTGTTCTTGCTGGCTACTACTGTTGTCAGCGGCCAAAGCTGGAACGTGGAAGCGGCTCCGGAAAGCAAGAAGGTTACCGTAACCCAGATCGGGGCAGTGCGGGACTGGACTGCAAAGATCCGGAATACCACCGGGGATATGCTGCTCTACGAATACTTCAACGGGGAGAAAAATCCTGGGAAGGTGTTCAATCTGGAGAATGTAGAACCCGGCCGTTACACGCTTACCCTGGTGGATGATCGCGGAGAGCAGGATAGCGAGATCGAAATTACTGAAGAGGGCGTTATCTGTGGTGATAAGGTAGCCTTTTATCCCGCGCCCAACATTCGGTTTGAAGGACAGAAACTGGATGTCTCTTTCCTGAATCAAGCCAAGGAGGATGTTCAGATCGCTATTCGCAACAATAGGGGGGACGTTGTTTTCCAGGAGGAGATCGGAGAATCCTACCTGCTGGAAAAGCGCTACGATCTGAAGGAACTGGCCCGCGGCAATTACCAACTGGTCGTACAGACCTCCCGGAAAAATTACTACAAAGATCTGGCTATTAACTATTGATTCGAAAAAGCTGATTTTCAGCAAGCCAGTGAACAGAAGCAGATGTCGATCCCGGCATCTGCTTTTTGTTTTTACTGTCGGCTTTAGCTGCCCTTGCGGATCACTACTCCCAGCGGCGTATGAATGCATCGCTGCACGGATACCCACCCAATTTCAATCTCCACCGAGGGATGCGGCCGGGCAGAATGATTCCTCCAGCGATTCACGTACCTTATCGAAAAGAGGAAAAATGGAACGCATCAATCTCGAAGAAAAATTCAGCAAGATCCACGATCACTGGAACCCCCGCATCATAGCAACCTTGAACGGTCAGCATGTCAAAGTCGCCAAGCTGGAGGGAATATTCGTCTGGCATCGACACGACAGGGAGGATGAACTCTTTTGGGTACATAAAGGAAAGCTTCGCCTGGAGTTTCGCGACCGGGTGGTCGAATTGGGTCCGGGCGAGCTGTGCGTCGTGCCGCGCGGCATCGAACACCGTCCGGTGGCCGAAGAAGAGGTTGAAATCCTCTTGTTTGAGCCCCAGAGCACACTGAATACCGGCAACGTAGAGAATGAACACACCCGAAAAAAACTGGACATCCTCTGAGAACCCCAGCTTGTCTCAGGCTTCAGGCTCCCCACACTTGCACCCCGCTACTCATCTTTTGCTTTTCGTTAACCCTTCGCAGGGAATGAAAAGGGGGGTTAGAGCATTATAATAGAAAGGGAAGTTCATCTAATTGAACCATCCATGTGGCACAGCGAAAAGAGGCAACGAGCATTGGAAAGGAGAATCCAAGCCGAAAAGGTCCGATCTGACTCCGGCAGGATAGGCGGGTTTCATTTTATTTGTATTAATTGTACCCAACTAAACCCGGATCTTCAGATCCATCTAAACCCTTTCACGATGATCAGTTATAGGCACACCCTTCTCGGGCTGTTCATGCTTTTCCCTTTTTGGACCTTTGCCACGGATAGCCATACCGATTCCTTACCTCCGGAGCGGAAAGACCGGGCCATCTTTTTTTCCGTAGACACTTATGACCATCCGGATGGCTGGGTAGACCTTCGCAATCCCATTTCCGATGCCGAGTTCATAGCCGCCGAACTGAGCGACAGCTACGGTTTCGACACTTTGATCTATCGAAACCCCAGCCTGAAGGAAATCAAACAGGCTCTGCGCGAAATGCTGCTGCAGGATTTTCATCCGGAGGACCAATTGATGCTTTATTTCAGCGGGCATGGCTATTACGACTCGCTCACCACCTTCGGCTATTTTGTTCCTGCCGACGGGAAGCCTTTTGACGAGGACCCCGACGGGAGTAGCTTCCTGCAATTACAGAATCTCGGCGTATACGCCAATCGCAACCGCTGCCCGCATATCCTTTTGGTCATCGATGCCTGCCACAGTGGTACCTTCGACCGGGAAATTGCTCTGCAAAAAGGGTGGCGCCGGGCCAATCCCACGGGAGGGGATCTCGAACCTTACATTCGGCAAAGCCTGAAATACAAGAGCCGGCTGGTCATTACCTCTGTAGGTAATGAAGTCAGCCCGGACGGCGATCGGTTCTCGCCCATGACCAAAGGCTTCCTTCAGGCCCTCCGGGGCTCCGATCGGCTCGACGGCCTGCTCACCTTTCCCGAATTGACCAGCGTACTGACCAACACCTGGCCCAAGATCCGGGTGCGGGAATTCGGCGACCACGAGCCGGGCGGGTCCTTTTTCTTCTTCCGTCCGGATATCTATACCTCTCCCTTGACGGCGGAAATGGTAGAAATCAAAGGGGGCGGCTTCAAGATGGGTTGTTACGTCGATATCGATCCCCAGTGCTTTGAGGAAGAGAAACCCTTGCACCGGGTCTCGGTGTCTTCCTTTTGGCTGGCACGGAATGAGGTGACCCGGGGCTCTTTCCGGGAGTTTGTCTCCCAGACCGGATACCGGACGACAGCCGAACGCATGGGTACCGCAAGTTGGCGCGAGCCCGGCTACCCGCAGGAAGACAACCATCCGGTCGTCCAGGTCAGTTGGTACGATGCGGTATTCTATTGCAACTGGCGGTCGGGCATGGAGGGATTGGAGCCCTTCTACCAGATCGATACCATCCGGAAAGATTCCGCCAATCTCGATCCGGACGATCCTTTCGGGTGGGTGGTGAGGCCCAATTGGGAATCGCCCGGTTATCGCCTGCCGACCGAAGCGGAGTGGGAGTTCGCAGCGCGGAGCCGGGGCAAAAAGCGGAAATACGCCTGGGGCGATACCCCTTTCGCCAATCTCAAGAACCCCGAAAATGCAGATGCGGTCTCGGTAGTGGCGATGATCTACGGAGAGGTGGACACCTTTTGCTTCACCGCCCCGGTGAATATCTACCAACAGGGCGAGTTGGGCCTTTTCGATATGACCGGCAACGTCTGGGAGTGGTGCTGGGACTGGTTTGCCCCCGGTTATTATGCCAACTCCAACCGGGCAAGCGATCCGGTGGGTCCGCCACAAGGCCAATATCGGGTTCTGCGGGGTGGCTCCTGGGACTCCACGCCGGATCGCCTGCGGGTAGCCAAGCGGGGCCGCGGCCGACCTGTTGATCGGAATTCCTTCCTGGGGTTCCGCCTGGCGCGAAGTGTAAAATGACCGCCGACCCGCCTTTGTTCCCCATCCGATGAAGAAGATGAAAAGACGTCGAATATCTCGGACAGACTATCTCGAATCCGCTTGGTTTGCCAATTTCATGCTGTGAAAGAAAAGATTCATGAAAAAGGATTCTTTCGGGTTTTGTTTTGACCGAACTTTGTTGTAAGTTTTAAAACGTGAAGGTTTGTTAATATAAAATACATTGCACTAAAAAATTGATTAAACCATCGAAAGACCGGCTTTTCTTTTCATGGATGATTTAAAAGGCCAGGGTCCAGCGTATTTCCTTTCCCAACACCGGATCATCAGATCCATTAACTCCAGAAGACAGGCGACATACTGGAAAACTTGAAGGCGTTCGTTTTTCCTTGTACCGGGCATGGGCTAGGCCCCAATGCCTGCCACGGGAAAATTTGAATAGGTAAAGTTTTGTTAACCCAATCTAAATTGCTTTTTCGAATCATGCGTTGTTTTAAAAGATCGTTAGAGGTTCAAATGGAGATACATCAGTTGATTCCCGGGGGAGCCCACACCTATGCCAAAGGGGACGACCAGTACCCCGAGTTTCAACCGCCTTACCTGGTCAAGGGAAAGGGTTGTCGGGTTTGGGATGTCGACGGAAATGAGTACATCGAATACGGCATGGGCCTTCGAGCCGTAACCTTAGGGCATGCCTTTTCGGAAGTCAACAAGGCCGCATACCGGCAGATGGAATCAGGTAACAATTTTGCCCGCCCGGCGGTGATCGAGTTGGAGGCAGCCCGCACTTTTCTCGACCTGGTGCCTGGAGCAGACATGGTCAATTTTACCAAAAATGGGTCTGATGCAACCACGGCAGCTGTCAAGCTCGCCCGCGCTTACACGGGAAAGGAAATGGTAGCTATCTGCATCGACCATCCCTTTTTCTCCGTAGACGACTGGTTTATCGGGAGTACTCCCATGGATGCCGGCATTCCCGATGGGATCAAAGAACTGACCGTCTCCTTCCGTTTCAACGACATAGATAGCGTACGTCAGTTGTTCCGCTTGTTCCCGGACCGCCTGGCCTGCTTCATCATGGAGATCGAGAAATACGATCCGATCGACCTGCACTTCATGCAGGAATTGCAAGAACTCTGCGAACAGCACAACACCCTGCTGATTCTTGATGAGATGATTACCGGCTTCCGTTGGAATCTCGGAGGAGCACAAAGCCTGTATGGCATTACACCTGATCTGTCTACTTTCGGCAAGGCGATGGGCAACGGCTTTGCCATTTCTGCATTGGCAGGTAAGCGGGAAATTATGGAATTGGGGGGCCTCTGCCACGAAAAGGAAAAGGTCTTTCTTCTTTCGACGACCCACGGAGCAGAGCACTCTGCCCTGGCTGCCTTTTTGGCGATCGTGGACGTTTACAAACGGGAGCCGGTGATTGAGCACATGAAAATCCAGGGAGAACGGCTTCGTAAAGGAATCGAGCAATCCATTGCCGAGAATGATCTGACGGGATACGTAGGTGTCCATGGTTTTCCTTTCAACCTGGTTTATTCCACCCGGGATCAACATCAGCTTTCCTCTCAACCTTTCCGGACCTTGTTGCTTCAGGAGTTATTGCAGCGGGGCGTGCTGTCGCCCAGCCTGGTGATCAGTTATGCGCACAAGGAAGCCGACGTGGATCAAACCATTGAAATCTTCCACGAGGCTTTGATCGTGTACCGGAAGGCTTTAACGGAAGGGATTGAAGGCTATCTCCAGGGAAGGTCCGTGCAACCCGTATTTCGGAAGTGGAATTTTGAATTTCAGAATGCCTCTTGATCGTCTTCCTGCAACCCAACTGAGTCCAGCCTTTCCAGGGCCACCCGGACCTCCTCCTCCTTCCGCCGGACTTCCAGCGCTATGGGCGGGGCGGCCCGGCTTTCGCAATCCGTGATCGAGCAGGTCTCGCAGGTGGTATGTACGATGCGGATGGGTAGCGCGGGGTCGCTCAGGAAGCGGATCTCTTCCCGGAGCCGCTCGTTGATTGCCAGGCCGATGGTGACTGATACGTACTGCTGCAGGGGCGAGCGCTCGTCCTGCTTTGCAACGGTCAGGATGAGGTAGCGCCGGTCCGTCTGCCAGTACGCACTGATCTGGGCACCAGCCAGGAATTCTTTTTTCTCGCCCAGTTTGTGGCGCGACTGCAGTTCCTTCAGTAAGGTGACGGACTTCCACCGGCGGCAGTAGTGCCAGTCCAGTTTGCTGGCATAAGGCTGATGGAGTTGGGACAAATGCAGTTCTTTGGTCATCTTGATGGTCCCCTGATCCGGTTGGCCGGCCATCCGAATGAAGAACATATCTGAAGAGCCCAGAAAATGAGGGAGGATATTGGTCAGCCGCTGGAACAGCATCTCGGGAGTCACCCCGAATTCATCCACCATATTCAGGATGATATCCTCTTTCCATTGAGGCTGGCGCGCCAGGCGGCGCAGGGTCTGCAGCATGGGTCGCTCCGGCATGAGCAAGGCGGCGGAGAAGTAGGAGGCCATGAAGTTGTTCAGCAAAAGCTCAAAGGAGTCGGCACGAAGGACACGGGTCAGATAGGGGCGGGGACTCAGGTCCAGGACCTGGAAGCCGAGCTCGCGCCCGATGAGGAAGCGCTCCTGGGCCTCGGAGAGCCCGGTCTGCAGGAACAAGGTATTTCGATCCGGGGAGTAGTAGGATCGCAGGCTTTTCAGTTCATCCTGGTTTTGCATTTCCTTCCGGTCCACCCGGATATCGAAGCCTTCGACCAAGGCTTTTTCCAGGGCTGTAGCCCCGGTATCGGGTAAGCCGAATTTCTTGGTGAAATCTATGGCCGCTTGTTCCAGTTCGGGAAAGTAATTGTTGTGCATTTCCTGGTAAGACCGCAGCGCCGACAGGAACAGGTTCTGGCTGCCCACCTGGAAGTTGCGCGTCACCTTCAGGATGGTGCTGATGAAGGCATTCACCTTGTCGGGCATGACCGTCAGCAGTTCAAAAAGCTTGTCCGGCTTCAGACCGAATTCTTCCATGGGGAAGGATTTGAGCAGATCGCTGCTCAACAACTCGATCACCGGCTCCAGCTTTTTGTCCGATTGCAGGGAGACCAGGTAGTCGTAGTCCACATCCAACGCCTGGGCCAAAGCCTGGATCTTGTCCACTTTTGGGTATTTCTTCCCCTTCTCGATATCGTGCAGATAGCTTTTGGACAATCCGGTTTTGGCGGCCAACTCTTCCAGGGAGAGATCCCTGCGTTGCCGCAAGTACTTCAGCTTGAAGCCGAAAATCATCTTGATGAGTTCCTGTTGACCGATCATATTAATTTGCTGATGTGCTAATGGGGTGACTCCCTTTGATCGCCTGGAATGATGAAATTCCCGAAATCCGCAATCTCCTCATCTACTTATCGACCCCCAGCCGCGTGAGCGGCCCTCCCACCGGCGTCAGCCGGCCTCCATGGCCGTCAGGCCTGTTCCAGGCTAACGCTGAATTGAAGGACAAACTTCCTTAGGGCACACTCTTCATTTCTGCCAACAAGGCAAAATTATCAAAAAGAAGAAGAAAATCTATTAGCGGAATTTCCGCTTTTTGAAAAAAGTCCTCATATTGAGGGTCAACAGATAAAGAATCAGTCTTGATGGAAAAAACTATGCAATCCGAACTCCACATCGAAGGCTTCGAACTTCAGGCTCTGCTGAGCGCAGAATTCTCTGAAATTCTGAGCCTGGATGCCGTTGTTTTTCTGATCGAACTCCACAAGCGATTCAACGATCGCCGCAAGAAATTGATCGCGGCTCGCCAGCAACGCCAGGCGCAACTGGACGCCGGGGAAATGCCCGACTTCCTGCCCGAAACCCGGGAGGTCCGCGAGTCCGACTGGACGGTGGCCCCGCTTCCTCAGGACCTGATCGATCGCCGGGTGGAGATCACAGGGCCGGTGGATCGCAAAATGATCATCAATGCCCTTAATTCCGGCGCCAGCGTGTTCATGGCCGATTTTGAAGACAGCAATACCCCCAACTGGACCAATACCCTACAAGGGCAGATCAACCTGCGCGACGCCGTTCGCCGCACCATCCGGCTGCAAACGGAAAAGAAGACTTATGAACTGAAAGAAGACATAGCTACGTTGCTGGTGCGCCCGCGCGGTTGGCATCTGCACGAGAAGCATATGCTGGTGAACGGCGAGCCCATGAGCGGCAGCCTGGTGGATTTCGGGCTCTACTTTTTCCACAATGCACAGTCATTGATCGAGCGCGGGAGCGGCCCATACTTCTATCTGCCCAAAATGGAGCACTACCTGGAGGCCCGCCTGTGGAACGACGTCTTCGTGTTTGCCCAGGATTACCTCCATATTCCCCAAAAAACCATCAAGGCCACCGTCCTGGTGGAGACCATCCTGGCTTCCTTTCAATTGCATGAGATCCTCTGGGAGTTGCGCGACCATTCCTCCGGGCTCAATTGCGGGCGCTGGGATTACATTTTTTCCTTCATCAAGCGCTTTCGCAATCGCGAGGGTTTCGTAATGCCTGATCGGGCTCAGGTGACCATGACCGTGCCCTTCATGAAAGCTTACTCCCAACTGGTCATTAAAACTTGCCACAAACGCGGCGTTCATGCCATGGGCGGCATGGCGGCGCAAATTCCGATCAAGAACGATCCGGCAGCCAACGAGGCCGCCATCGGCAAGGTAAAGGCCGACAAGCTCCGTGAGGCGAAGGACGGCCACGACGGCACCTGGGTGGCTCACCCGGGACTGGTACCCGTAGCCATGGAGATCTTCAACGAGTACATGCCTACCCCCAACCAGATACACGTCAAGCGCGAAGACGTGCAGGTGACGGCCGCCGATCTGGTGGCGGTTCCGGAAGGTACGATCACCGAAGCCGGTGTGCGCACGAACATCAATGTCGGTATACTCTACCTCGAAAGCTGGCTCCGGGGCAATGGCGCCGCCGCTCTTTACCATTTGATGGAGGATGCAGCCACGGCCGAGATCTCCCGAACCCAGCTCTGGCAATGGCTGCAGGCGGGGGTCCAGTTGGAAGACGGCCGCCCCTTCGATGCGGACCTGTACCGGCAACTCAAAGCGGAAGAACTAGAGAAGATAAAGAACCTGGTCGGGGAGGAATTTTTTGCCAAAGGCCGGTTTGCCGAAGCGGAGGCTTTGTTTGACGAACTCATCCTCAGCCCGGATTTCGAAGAATTCCTCACCCTACCGGCCTACGAGCTGATCGAATAAACGGCATCCCCCACTAACCACTAACCAAATAAAATCGAACCAATGATTCAGATGGAAAAACGGATTCAGGAGTTGCTCAGGGACTGGATGAAGAATCCCCGTTGGAAAGGCATTTTGCGTCCCTACACGGCGGAGGAGGTTGTGCGCTTGCAAGGCAGCATTCGCATAGAGCACAGCTTGGCCCGCCTGGGAGCTGAAAAGTTGTGGCGCAAGCTCCGGGATCAGCCCTTCGTGGCCGGACTGGGCGCCCTGACCGGCAACCAGGCCATACAGGAAGTCATGGCCGGACTCGATGCCATCTACCTGTCCGGCTGGCAGGTCGCTGCCGATGCCAACCTGGCCGGGGAAATGTACCCTGATCAATCCCTCTATCCGGCCAACTCGGTGCCCATGGTCGTGAAACGCATCAACAACGCCCTCCTGCGACGCGACCAGATCCAGTCTGTCTCCGGAGAAGGGGAGATCGATTACCTGGCACCCATTGTGGCCGATGCCGAGGCGGGTTTCGGGGGCAACCTGAATGCCTTCGAACTGATGAAGGGGATGATCGAAGCCGGAGCCGCCGGAGTGCATTTTGAGGATCAGTTGTCCTCGGCCAAGAAATGCGGCCATCTGGGCGGGAAAGTGCTGGTATCGACCCAGGAGGCCATCAACAAGCTGGTAGCCGCCCGACTGGCCGCCGATGTGCAGGGCGTACCGACTGTCATCATCGCCCGAACCGATGCCGACGCGGCCGGCCTCCTGACTTCCGATGTGGACGAAAGAGACCAGGCATTTTGTACCGGCGAAAGAACAGCCGAGGGTTTTTTCGTTGTCAGGCCCGGCTTGGAACAATGCATTTCGCGGGGGTTGTCCTATGCACCCTACAGCGATCTGATCTGGATGGAGACCTCTCACCCGGACCTGGGGCAGGCCCGGGAGTTTGCACAAGCCATCCACGAAAAGTTTCCCGGCAAGATGCTGGCCTACAATTGCTCCCCTTCCTTCAACTGGGCTGCCCATCTGAGTGAGAGCGAGATGGCGTCTTTTCGCGAGAACCTGGCCGAACTGGGGTATAAGTTCCAGTTCATCACGCTGGCCGGCTTCCATGCTTTGAATACCTCCATGTTTGAGCTCTCCAGAGCTTACAAGGCCAGAGGAATGGCCGGTTATTCCCAGTTGCAGGAGCGTGAATTTACCCTGGTAGAGCAGGGATTTTCAGCGGTCAAGCATCAGTCTTTTGTCGGAACCGGATATTTCGATTTCGTGCAAAATACGGTCCAGCAAGGACGGGCCTCCACCGTGGCTATGGCAGGTAGTACGGAAGCGGAGCAGTTTTAAAATAAATGTGTTTGTGTGGATGATTTTGTTCCATGGGTGAAAAGTCCTGTCCGAATGCGGCAGGGCTTTTTTCTTTTCCCGCACCCTTCCAAAAGTCAGACCTGTCCGAGAATGGGCAATCCCATGCTTTTTCAAAAAAAGAAAGACTGACACTAAACCTCTTAAGTATGAATGTATTATATTGACGTATATCTGACATCCGGATTTCTATGCGAACATTCTACACACTCATTCTTATCTGTTCTTGCCTTCCGGCATCATTATTTTCCCAAAACTTGTACGACCGTTTGAAGTGCGAGGGCCCGGAAGAAGTTTACGGCCCGGTATCCTCCATGGAGATCCTCGTCAATCCCGGACGATCCGATCACCGAAAGCGAAAAGCGCATTTTGAATTCGATGGGCAAGGCCATCTCGTCGAGAAAGAGATGAAGGGAGAACGATGGGTCTTCGAATACGACGAAGAGGACCGCATCGTAACCAGCCGCCGTTATTACAAGGAATACTTGCAGGAAATCCGGAAACGCCAGTACCGAGGCGACAAAGTCATGGAGGCGGTTTACCACTCCGACGGGAAAACCCTGATCCGCTCCATTTTCATGGAAATGGATGAATCTATGCGCCCGGTAGAAATGGAGGTGCGCTTTCCCAATTCAAGAGAGAAGATCGTCCAGTTCGCCCATTTCGGGGAGGATCAGATTGAGATCGTAAAATTTGCCAAAGAAGGCGTGAAGATCGTCGAGTCGCACTACGGGCACGGCTGCATAGACCATGTCATGAAGCGCTCCCTGAATGCCAAGGGTCAATTGCTCCGGGAATTCATCAAAAAGAATACGGATCAGGGTGTAATCTTCATGGAGCACATTTATCAGTATGACGATATGGGAAATTGGATTTCCCAAAAGACCTATCGGCACAAACGCCGTAAAAGCGAACTCTTGCAAGAGATAACGAGGGACATCCAGTATCGGGAAACCTAGTCCGCCGGATGTACTTTCGCAGGATCGCGCCCGTTAAGGCATTGGTCCACCAGCCCTCTTCCTTTCCGCATCTTTGACCCCCGCATTTCCGAATTTGGGTCTTACTTCCTTTCTTTAGGGCTTGGTATCCTAATTCTGCGCTATGCAAAAGCTTTTCTTCCCTTTTTTCTCCCTGTTTTTTCTCTTTCCCCTTTTTCTATCCTCCCAATCATCCGGACCCAGCACGCTGACCATACCCCTGATCATGCAGGGGGAACGATTTGTAGGCCATTCGCCGGAAAGCATACAATGGAGTGAAGACAATAAGGCTGTTTATTTCAGTTGGAACCCGGAGCGCGACACCCTGAGATCCCGCTACAAAGCCGATTGGGAGGAAGCCCAGCCGGAGAAACTGAGTCTCGAAGAAGAAAAACGCCTCCCCGAATCAGGGGTCTACAGTCAGGATAGAAGCCTGAAAGCTTTCTCCCGAAACGGAGACCTGTTCCTCTTTCGGGAAGGGCGCGAACGACAGCTGACCCATACCCTGGGCACCGAACGAGCGGTCGCCTTTTCCCGCGACAATCAGTACCTCATCTACCGCCAGGATGACAATCTGTATCGCATGTCGCTGGACAGCCCCGAAATCATCCAGCTGACTCAATTCAAAGAAGGCAAAAAGTCCAGCGAAAAGTCAGAGCCTGAATTCCGCCAGTGGTTGTCCGAGGATCAGCAGATGTTTGGCATTTTGGTTGAACGGGAGCAGAAAGAAAAGATCCGGAAGAGAAGACAGAAGGAGCTGGAGCCCCAACGCCCCCGGGAAATCTACCTGGAAAAAAAGCGACTGACGAGCCTGGACATCAGCCCGGATGAAAATGTCATCATCTACCGCCTGTCCAAACCGGCTTCCGACGATGGGACGGTTGTGCCGGACTACGTCACCAAATCCGGATTTACCCAGGACCTGAACGCCAGGCCCAAGGTGGGCAGCCCGCAAACCACACACGAATCCTTCATCTGGAACCGAACCCAGGATACGGTTTTGCAGCTGGATCCGGCCCAATTGCCCGGTATCAGGCAAAAACCGGCCTTTCTCGAAGATTACCACGAAGGAGAGGAACCCTGGGAGTCCGAATTCGAAGAAGCCCGGGAAGTCATCTTCCTCAGCCCGGTATTCAGCAAAGGCGGACGGGCCCTTCTGGTGGCCCGTTCCGTTGACAACAAAGATCGCTGGATCGTACTCCTCGATACGGAGACGGGAGATTTAAAAACCCTGGACCACCAGCGGGATGAAGCCTGGATAGGCGGCCCGGGGATCAGCAGTTGGAATTTCACCACCGGGAACCTGGGCTGGTTTTCCGATGAAAAGACCATCTGGTTCCAGAGCGAAGAGACCGGCTACAGTCACCTTTATCTGTTGGATGTGGACAGCGGCGAAAAACGAGCCCTCACCAGCGGGGATTTTGAGGTCATCGAAGCCGAGCTTTCCCATGATGAGTCCACGTTCTACGTCACCGCCAACGCGGAAGGTCCGCATGAGCACCATTTTTATCACCTTAGTGTGGAAGACGGTAACATGAAGCGGATAACCCGAATGAAGGGAGGGCATCAGATCACCCTGTCGCCGGATCAGAGCCGTCTGGCTATCCTCTACAGCACCAGCAATGCTCCCTGGGAACTGTTTCTTATGGAAAATCAACCGGGTGCGGAAGCCCGGCAGGTGACCCGTTCCACCACCGAAGAATTCGACCGCTACCACTGGCGCAAACCCGAGATCGTGTATTTTGAAGCGGGCGACGGCGCCCGGGTGCCCGCTCGACTGTATCAGCCGGAGGGAGGTCCGGCCGGAGGTCCGGCCGTTATCTTCGTCCACGGAGCCGGATACTTGCAGAACGTACACGAATGGTGGAGCAGCTATTACCGCGAATACATGTTCCACAATTTGCTCGTGGATCATGGCTATACCGTTCTGGACATCGACTACCGGGCCAGCAACGGTTACGGCCGCGACTGGCGGACCGGTATTTATCGCCATATGGGCGGGAAGGATTTGTCCGACCAGATCGACGGGGTACGGTATCTGGTAGATGAGCTGGGAGTGGATCCGGATCGCATAGGCATCTATGGAGGCTCTTATGGTGGATTCATCACCCTCATGGCTTTGTTTACCTCTCCGGGTACTTTCAAGGCGGGCGCGGCCCTGCGGTCGGTGACGGACTGGGCGCATTATAATCACGGTTATACGGCCAATATCCTAAACACGCCTGTAGAAGATCCCAAAGCCTATCGCCGCAGTTCGCCCATCTATTTCGCAGACCAATTGCAGGATCGCCTGCTGATCCTGCACGGCATGATCGATACGAATGTTCACTTTCAGGATGTGGTCCGGCTGGCCCAGCGACTGGTGGAACTGGGGAAGGACGACTGGGAATTTGCCGTATTCCCTTTGGAAGGGCATGGGTTTGAGGAACCCAGCTCCTGGGCAGACGAATATCGCCGGATCTTCGAGTTGTTTCAGGCGGAATTGCAGGGAAAATAGCGATCGAATTTGTTCTCTTTGGCTGGATCCGAAACGGATCCGCTTAAATATTTTCCCTATTTTTCAAACTCAATCCCCACCTAACCCGAATTTATCATGCTGGAGGTAGTCATTGCCCTCGTTTTCGTCATGTTGGTCCTGAGTTTATTTGCCAGCACGGTGATGGAGGCGATCTCGTCGGTTCTGGCCTTGCGCGGCAAAAACCTGGAAAAGGCCATTCGCAATATGCTCGATGATGATGAGGTGGAGACTCTGTTCTATGAACGTTTCCGGAATAATCCCATCTATGAGCAGCTTTCCAACCGTTTTGCCTCCAATAGGAGGCCTCCTTCCTACGTGAGCGATGAAACCTTCCGGATCATTTTATTCCAGGAGCTGCTGCAGGGAAAAGACCTCTCCAAAATTCGAGACCAGATCGAAGGCCTGCCAGAAGGAAGCCTGAAGAAGGTGCTGATCCAACTGCTGAACGACGCCCAGGAAGATATCGAAGAATTCAAGAACAAAGTGAAAAGCTGGTATAATTCCGTCATGGACCGTGCGGCAGGCTGGTACCGGCGAAATACCGGCCGGATTCTGGTCTATATCGGATTCGGCATTGCCATCATTTTTAATGCGGATTCCATCGGTATTTTCAACACCCTGCAAAACGATCCTCAAGCCCTGCAGGAAGTAGTCAACCTGGCCACGGATTTTGCCCAGAAAACCGATTCGCTGGATCTGAATCCCCGCTCCCGTCAAGACGTACAGGCCAGCATCGATAAGGTTCAGTCTGTTATCAACAACCAGGTCGAAAGCGTGAAAACGCCGCTGGGTCTGGGCTGGGATATTGATCGAGTCCAATCCATGACCGTAGAGGAATGGATCTTTAAGCTAATCGGTTTGGTGATCACCGCTTTTGCTATTTCGCTGGGCGCCCCATTCTGGTTCGATCTGCTCAAGAAACTGGTCAACGTCCGCGGATCGGGCACCAAACCAGAGGAAACAGCCTGATGTATGTATTTGATCCAATTGACCGATCTGCATATCGGTCTTCCCGGCCAAGACACCCAGGGTGTTGATGTCCGGTCCAACTTCCTTCTTGCCTTGGCAAAAGTTCGTGAAAGGCAGCCCGAAAAGCTTGTCCTGACCGGAGACCTGTGCTATGACGACGGCGACCGCTCCATTTACCATTGGATACGCGAGCAGTTGGATCCCTTGCAGATCGAATACGAGCTCATTGCCGGAAATCACGATAATTCCCGCATGTTGGGGATGGTCTTTGACCGTGCCGTCCAGGAGGAAACCGGTGAACTGTACTTCCAGAAAGCCTACGATGATTGGCAGGTCTTTTTTCTCGATACCGGCCCGGCCCGCATGAGCGACCGGCAGAAGATCTGGCTGGGTACGCATCTGAGCCAGGCCACAGGGCCCATTTTGATCTTTATGCATCATCCGCCTTGCCTGGCAGGCCTGAAGCACATGGACGAAAATCACCCCTTTCGGGAAATAGAGGAAGTAAAAGCACTTTTCCGAAGATCTTCGCGACCGATTGAAATCTTCTGCGGCCATTATCATATGGAGAAAACCATTCGGTTCGGCCACGTGGCCGTGCACATCACGCCTTCCCTCTTTTTTCAAATGGATATGCACCAGAAGGCATTCGCTATCGATCACTATCGTCCCGCCTTGCGAGAGATCTGGCTGGAGGAGGACCGCCTGGCCAGCACGGTAACCTATCTGGAACCCTTGCCGGGAGCCGGCAGAGCTTGACTTTGTCCCGGGAGTTCGTAATTTTTAACCCATTTATTTACAGAAACCAAAGCCGGGTCATGAGCGTTGCCATGGATTTCGACCAATTAAGCAGCGAATACACGGAAAAGATCAGCCGCTGGTTGCCTTATTACCCAACTATGCTGGAAGGCGTTCTGGGCTATCTACCCGCAGATTTCCGCCCGCACAAGGTGCTGGATCTGGGTTGCGGCAATGGCAATCTGACCCAGTTGGTCCGCCAGATCTATCCCGATGCCCGGATAGTATTGTTGGATGCTTCCCGCGAAATGCTGGAAATGTGTAAGTTTCGATTCGCAGGCCAACCCATCGAGGATTTCATCCTGTCCTATTTTCAGGATGCGAAGCTCCCGGCCCAAACTTTTAACCTGGTCACCGGAGCCCTGGCCATCCACCATCTGGAAGGAGAGGAGAAGCAGTCTCTTTTCCGGAAAGTCTATGAGAGCTTGACGCCCGGCGGCTTTTTCTCGATGACCGACCTCTACGTCAACAAACAGGATGAGCCCAGACATTCCCAGGTATTGAAAAGGTGGGAAGAACAGGCACGAGCCCTGGGGACCAACTCGGCGGAATGGTCCTGGATCATGGATCATTACGAAGCCTATGATCGCCCGGATGGTTTTGAAGATCAAATCCGATGGCTAGAGGAGGCCGGTTTCACCTCTGTGAAAATAAGCTGGCAAAAGGACGCCTGGGGATGCCTGCTGGCTGAGAAAGGTCAAAATAATCAGAGCGATTGATCGCAGACTCAGATCTTGAGAAAGATGATCGCTTTTCGTGGCACCCGCACTCCCTGGGAAGATTACCTCTGCTTACCTCCAGATCGTCTGAGCGATTGCCAGTTCTTTTCGGTCATCCTCACGGATCAGCCGGTGCAGATATTGGTTTTCCTCCCGGATGTCTACTTCCGAATGGATGATCTGGTCCTTAAGCGCCTCCGACTTGAACTGTATGTCCATTTGCCGGATGAAGCCGTTTTGCAATAGGGAATCCGGCAGTGCTTCCAGCATCCATGTTATATAATAGGTGTTATTGAGGTGCATGTTGAAATCCAGGTCGTGCCAACCTACCCGGAAGGTAGCCTGGCGATCGGGGGCTTCGAAACGAGGCAGTTTTCCGTCGGGCCGTGGCAGGCAGTCGGCTGATTCGGGCATTTCCTGTCGAAACTTTTTGATGAAGTCGGGAATACGGACCATTCGGCGAGCGGCGGTATCCATCAGCAGCCAGGTGGAGGAGGAGGAAGCGATCTCCCTGCCCTGTTCATCCCAGACCCGATAATCCCGGTACGTGAAAAACTTTTCAAAGCCGGCGGGGTAGGTCTGGACCCGGATGGTCTCGCCCAGTTTGGGGTATCGTTCGATGGCCAGTTGTTGCCGCATCAGTACCCAGGATATCCCCTGGGGTTCGAGGTCCCAGACGGATAATTTCAGGGCCAACACGTTTTGCATGGCTGCCTCGTGAAGCAGGCGGGTCAGTGCAGGCAGCGTGGCGAGTTTCCGGTTGTCGATTTCGTAGGTGCGAATGACGAACTGATCCTCAAAGCCGATCTCGGGGAGGTTTTTCATAGGGTCTTGCTTGCCTCAAATATACGAGAGAAGCTCACAGAATATTCGCCCAATAGTCCGTTCTACAAGCCTTGTTTGTCTGCAAAGGGGGAAGGGGGCAGGGTTGCGGGGAGGGGAGGTTCAATTTTTCTAAATACTTTCTTTGGCCAAGGCGGAAAAAAGTCCTACCTTTGCAATCGCTTTTGACAAAGCGGGGGCCTCTTTCTATTGGAATGGCCCTTTAAAGTTGTTGAAACTAAGGAATATATGCCTACTATCAATCAGTTGGTTCGGAAGGGCCGGAAAAAGGTGGTGACCAAGAGCAAATCGCGTGCTTTGGATTCTTGTCCTCAGAAGCGTGCGGTCTGTACTCGTGTATACACGACCACACCCAAGAAGCCGAACTCAGCTTTGCGCAAAGTGGCCAAGGTACGCCTTACAAATGGGATCGAGGTGATCGCCTACATTCCGGGAGAAGGTCACAACCTCCAGGAGCACTCCATTGTGTTGGTTCGGGGAGGACGGGTGAAAGACCTGCCGGGTGTTCGCTACACGATCGTTCGGGGCGCATTAGATACAGCCGGTGTGAACGATCGAAAGCAGGCGCGCTCCCGTTATGGCACCAAGCGACCAAAATAAATTACGTTTCCCGGATTCCCTTGCCTGTGGTCAGGGGAGTGAAACCGCTAATTCAAGATGAGAAAAAGAAAACCAAAACTTAGGATACTCGCACCGGACCCACGTTACAATGATCCGTTGGTGACCAACTTTGTCAATAACATGATGTGGCGTGGCAAGAAAGGAACGGCCTACGCCATTTTCTATGAAGCCATGGACAAGGTCAAGGAACGCACGGGCCAGGACGAACATGCCATCTGGAAAAAGGCACTCAATAACGTCATGCCCCAAGTAGAAGTACGGAGTCGCCGGGTAGGGGGTGCCACTTTTCAGATCCCGACAGAGATCCGCTCCAAGCGGAAAGTATCCATCGGGATCAAGTGGTTGATCAAGTTTGCCCGCCAACGGGCCGGGAAGGGTATGGCTGAAAAACTGGCCGCTGAGATCATCGCTGCCAGTAAAGGAGAAGGAAATGCGGTAAAGCGTAAGGAAGATACGCACCGGATGGCTGAGTCCAACCGGGCCTTTGCACACTTCAGAGTGTAACCCATAAGAAACCATAATTAAAATACCACACTTAACCGCAAGGAGACTGTCATGGTAACAAAAGATCTGACCTACACAAGGAACATCGGGATCGCTGCTCACATTGACGCCGGTAAGACGACGACAACCGAGCGCATCCTGTACTATACGGGTATCAGCCACAAAATTGGCGAGGTACACGACGGTGCTGCCACCATGGACTGGATGGAACAGGAACAGGAGCGTGGTATTACCATTACTTCTGCCGCCACCAAAACTTCCTGGCGCTGGTTGGATCAGGAGTACGCCGTCAACATCATCGATACTCCGGGCCACGTCGACTTTACCGTAGAGGTAAACCGCTCTCTCCGGGTATTGGACGGCCTTGTCTTCCTCTTTTGTGCCGTCAGCGGTGTGGAGCCCCAGTCTGAAACCAACTGGCGTCTGGCCGATAATTACAAGGTGCCCCGTATCGGTTTCGTCAATAAGATGGACCGCTCCGGAGCTGATTTCTTTTCGGTGGTGAAGGATGTCCAGGAAAAACTGGGATCCAAAGCCATTCCTCTGCAGGTACCCATCGGTTCCGAAGAGCGTTTTCGCGGGGTGGTCGATCTGATCTCGGGAGAGGCTCGCATCTGGAACGATGACGATATGGGTATGACCTACGAAGTGATAGACGTTCCCGAAGATCTCGAAGATTCCGTTGCCGAATGGCGTGAAAAGTTGCTCGAAGCGGTTGCCGACTACGACGACTCTCTTCTGGAGAAGTTTTTTGAGGATCCCGAATCCATTTCGGTAGAGGAAATGCGCAAAGCGATCCGCGAGGCGGTTATGGATATGGCATTTGTGCCCATGATGTGCGGATCTGCCTTCAAAAACAAGGGCGTGCAGGCCGTATTGGATGCCGCCTGTGCCTTTTTGCCTTCTCCGCTGGATATGGATGCCATCAAGGGAATCAATCCGGATACGGAAAAAGAAGAAATCCGGAAGCCGGATGTGAACGAGCCCTTTGCTGCGCTGGCTTTCAAAATTGCTACGGACCCCTTCGTAGGGCGTCTCGCTTTCATGCGGGTATACTCCGGTGCGCTCGATGCCGGCTCCTACGTGCTTAATACACGCAGCGGCAACAAGGAGCGCATTTCACGGATTTATCAAATGCACGCCAACAAGCAGAATGCCATCGAGCGGGTTGAAGCCGGTGACATTGCTGCTGCGGTAGGTTTCAAAGACATTCGTACCGGCGATACCCTATCCGATCTGAAGGCTCCGATCGTGCTCGAAAGCATGGTCTTCCCCGAGCCGGTGATCAGCGTTGCCGTAGAGCCCAAGTCTCAGAAAGATCTCGACAAACTGGGCATGGCCCTGGCGAAGCTGTCGGAAGAGGATCCCACTTTCCGGGTCCGTTTCGATGAAGATACCAACCAGACCATCATCAGCGGTATGGGTGAACTTCACCTGGAGATCATCGTCGATCGCCTGCGCCGGGAGTTCAAAGTAGAATGTAGCCAGGGACAACCCCAGGTCAACTACAAAGAAGCGCTCACTACAACGGTATCCCACCGCGAGCGCCTCAAGAAGCAAACGGGTGGTTCCGGTCTGTTCGCCGATATGGAATTCGAACTCGGCCCTGCCGATCCGGAATTCCTGGAGAGCGAAGAATTCAAGTCCGGTAAGCAGAAGCTTCAGTTCGAATGGGCGATCGTCGGAGGTGCTATCGACAAGAACTATCAAAAGCCGATCCGTGACGGATTCACGGCAATGATGAATAACGGTGTTCTGGCCGGCTACAACATTGAAAGCATGAAGGTCCGCGTTTACGACGGTTCCATGCACGCGGTGGATTCCAAACCGGTGGCTTTCGAACTCGCCGCCAAGGATGGATTCCGCGCCGCCGCACCCAAGGCAAAGCCGGAATTGCAGGAGCCCATTATGAAGCTGGAAGTGGTTACGCCCGAAGAATATGTAGGTTCTGTCATTGGCGACCTGAACCGCCGTCGCGGATTGCCCAAAGGGCAGGATCCTCGGCCGGGTGGCGCTGTTTCCATCAGGGCGGATGTGCCGCTTTCTGAAATGTTCGGCTATGTGACCCAGTTGCGTACCATTACTTCCGGTCGGGCCAGCTCCACCATGGAGTTCTCCCACTATTCGAAAGCACCGGACGGTATTGCCAAGGAGATCATTGATAAAGCAAAAGGAGAAGTCAAAGTTTAATTAATAACGGGCGGCCCGGCAAGTCTCGTTGAACGCAACAGTTGCTTGCCGGACCATTCAGCCCCGGGTTTTTGAAATAAAATCTGGCATGAATCAGAAAATCAGAATTAAGCTCCGCTCGTACGACCACAACCTGGTAGACAAATCGACGGAGAAAATCGTAAAAACGGTCCGCCAAAGTGGAGCTGTTGTAACTGGTCCGATTCCGCTGCCCACAGAAAAGGAAATCTTTACCGTGCTCCGTTCGCCGCACGTCAACAAGAAGTCCCGTGAGCAGTTCCAGTTGCGCACCCACAAGCGCCTGATCGAAATTTACACGCCCACCCAAAAGACAGTGGACGCCCTGTCTAAGCTGGAGCTACCCAGTGGTGTGGACATTCAAGTGAAGTTGACGTAAGGAAAAGTTTTTGAATTGATCGCTTCGGCCTCAACCCTCGGGAAGGCCGAAAGGCTCAAAAAGATAGGTGGCCCTCCCGTGTGGGAAGGCCGCTCAAAACCTTTGATCGATGAACGGATTGATAGGTAAAAAGATTGGAATGACCAGCATCTTCGATGAGAACGGGCGAAACATCGCCTGCACCGTCATCGAGGCTGGACCTTGTGTGGTCACACAAGTGAAAAATGAGCAAACCGACGGCTACCAGGCTATCCAGCTTGGCTTCGGTGAAGCAAAAGCCAAGAATACTACCCAGGCCCAGAAAGGGCATTTCGACAAGGCCAAGACCGGCCCCAAGCACCGCGTAGTGGAATTCCGCGAATTCAATGCCGTGGAAAAAGCGCTGGGGGATCTCATTACCGTTGACGAGGTTTTCGCCGAAGGCGATTACATCAGCGCCATCGGCACTTCCAAGGGAAAAGGATTCCAGGGTGTTGTCAAGCGCCACGGTTTCCGGGGGGTCAACGACGCCACCCACGGACAGCACAACCGCCAACGTGCTCCGGGTTCCATCGGTGCAGCTTCCTATCCCTCCAAGGTAATCAAGGGCTTGAGGATGGCAGGACGTGACGGAGGACGCCGGGTCAACGTCAAAAACCTGGAAGTCATCAAATTATTCCCCGAAAAAAATCTGATCCTCGTCAAAGGAGCCGTCCCCGGACACAAAGGTTCCTATGTGGTGTTGGAGAAAAATTAATGGTGCAGATCGACTTCTCCGGAGGTCATTAATCCAAAAGCGATGAAATTGGAAGTTGTCAACATACAAGGCGAAAAGACGGGCCGCAAAGTGGATCTGCCCGAGGACATCTTTGGCGTAGAACCCAATGAGCATGCCATTTATCTGGCTGTGAAGCAGTTCCTGGCCAACCAGCGCCAGGGTACCCACGCCGCCAAGGAACGCGGCGAAGTAGCCGGGTCCACCCGCAAGCTAAAGCGGCAAAAAGGTACGGGTACGGCTCGGGCCGGTGACATCAAAAACCCGCTTTTCCGCGGCGGCGGTCGCGTATTCGGACCCCGGCCGAAGGAATACAACCTCCGGTTGAATAAAAAAGTGAAGCGTCTGGCACGCTATTCCGCCTTGAGCACCAAAGCCCAGGCCGGAAAAATCATGGTCGTCGAAGACTTTTCCTTTGATGCTCCCAAGACCCGGGAATACGTCAATATCCTAAAGAATTTGTCTTTGGGAGATGACAAAACCCTGCACGTAACGCCGGATTTTGAGCGGGAGGTTTTCCTCTCCAGCCGGAACATTGCCAACGCCAATGTGGTACGGGCCGCCGACTTGAACGTCTACGAAGTTATGAAAGCACAGACCCTCCTCATAAACGAGAGCGCTGTGGAGAAGATCAAGGAGTTATTGTAAAACTTAAGCCGCCTCAGGCGGATGTTGAAAGCTATACATCATGTCCAGAACGATTTTAGTAAAGCCGGTTATCACCGAAAAGGCAGAGGAGCTTTCCGAAGGACTCAGCAAGTACACCTTCGTGGTAGACAAAAAGGCTAATAAGGTTCAGATCAAAAAGGCCATCGAGGAGATGTACAACGTGGATGTCGAATCGGTCAATACCATGATCATGCCGGCCAAGCTGATGTCGCGCAATACTCGTTCCGGAGTTGTGAAAGGACGCAAACCGGCTTACAAAAAAGCGATCGTCACGCTGGCAGCAGGAGAGGAAATTGATTTCTTCGGAGATATTTAATAGAATACAGAATTGCCTGAAGCAGCCCGGTGCTGAACAAGGCAGGAAAATGGAGATACGATGTCTTTAAAAAAATTCAATCCGGTTTCACCTGGTACTCGCTTCCGAGTAGGGAACACCTTCTCAGAGGTTACCACCAGCAAGCCCGAGAAAAGCCTTCTGGCCCCCTTGAAAAAAAGCGGCGGTCGGAATGCCGAAGGTCATCGCACTTCTCGCTACCGCGGAGGTGGCCACAAGCGCCGGTACCGGATCATCGATTTCAAGCGGAATAAAGACGGTGTCAAAGCCACTGTCAAAACCATCGAATACGACCCCAACCGCACCGCCTTTATTGCTCTGTTGGAGTATGCAGATGGAGAAAAGCGCTACATTCTGGCCCCGGCAGGCTTGCAGGTGGGTATGGAGATATCCTCCGGCAAAGGCGCTTCGCCCAACGTGGGGAATGCCCTTTTTCTTCAGGAGATACCTCTGGGGGCTACCATTCACGCCATCGAGCTCAATCCGGGCCAAGGCGCCGCTATGGCCCGAAGCGCCGGTACTTACGGGGTATTGATGGGAAGGGAAGGCAAATACGCTATCGTCAAGCTTCCTTCCGGCGAGGTTCGCCGGGTCCTGCAAACCTGCCGGGCTACCATCGGCTCTACTTCCAACCCCGACCATGGTCTGCAGGTGCTGGGAAAAGCCGGCCGAAAGCGCTGGCTGGGTCGTCGCCCGCGTACCCGGGGAGTGGCTATGAACCCGGTCGATCACCCCATGGGTGGTGGCGAAGGACGCGCCTCCGGAGGGCACCCGCGTTCGCGCAACGGGAAGATGGCCAAAGGGGCCAAGACCCGCAACAAGAAAAAGGCAAGCGAAAAACTGATCGTTTCGCGTCCTAAAAAACGCAACAAATAAAAAAGGAGTACGGCTCGGCTGAGCCGCCCAAACGGATAAGAACATGGCAAGATCGATTAAAAAAGGACCTTACGTTTTCCACAAGTTGATGGATAAGGTGCAGGCCGCCAAAGAGTCGAAGAAGAAGACGGTGATCAAGACCTGGTCCCGCTCCTCGATGATCATCCCGGATATGGTCGGTGAAACCATAGCCGTACACAACGGGAAATCGTTCGTTCCGGTTTTCATCACCGAGAATATGGTGGGCCACAAGCTGGGCGAGTTCGCCCCGACGCGCACCTTCAAAGGGCATTCAGGAAACCGCAAGAAATAAGAATAGACCATACTTGCCGATCCGAGGCTGAAAAACTAGAGGAAATGGAAGCAGTTGCCAAGCTCAAAAATATCCCGATGTCCGCCAGAAAAATGAGACTGGTGGTTGACAATGTCCGCGGGAAAGGGGTTGAAGAAGCCCTGGATATTCTGCGTTTCACCAAAAAGGAAGCGGCCACCTGGCTGGAAAAAGCCTTGTTGTCTGCCATCTCCAATTGGGAGAACAAAACCGAAGGGGAAGGAAGCGCCGATGAATTCGATCTGTATGTGAAGACCGTCTTTTCCGACGAGGGCTTCATGTTGAAGCGGTTTCGTCCGGCTCCGCACGGTCGGGCTCACCGGATTCGGAAGCGTACCAACCACGTGACGATTGTCGTGGAAAATCGCAAGCCGCTTCCGGTGGACGGTGGCTCGGAAGGCAGGGAAGAAGAAGAATAAAACAGAATACAGTCAAATACACCATAATGGGTCAAAAGACAAATCCGATCGGCAATCGCCTGGGAATCATAAAAGGATGGGATTCCAACTGGTTCGCTGGGAAAGACTACGGGGACAAAGTAGTGGAGGATGAGAACATCCGCAACTACCTCAATGCCCGTATCCAGAAAGGGGGAATTGCCCGAATCATTATTGAACGGACCCTCAAGCGGATCACTATTACGATACATACCTCCCGCCCGGGAATCATCATCGGGAAAGGAGGCCAGGAAGTGGATCGGATCCGGGAGGAATTGAAGAAACTGACCGGCAAGGATGTCCAGATCAATATCGTGGAGATTCGCAAGCCGGAACTGGATGCCGCTATCGTAGGTGAGTCCATCGCCAAGCAACTCGAGGCCCGTATCAATTACCGGCGGGCTATCAAAATGGCGATCCAGTCGACTATGCGCGCCGGTGCCGAAGGGATCAAGGTCCGCATAGCCGGACGGCTCAACGGGGCCGATATGGCTCGTCGGGAAGAGTACAAGGAGGGCCGGATTCCGTTGCACACGTTCCGGGCCGATATCGACTATTCCCTGAAGGAGGCTCAGACTATTTACGGAAAGATCGGCATCAAGGTATGGATTTGCAAGGGTGAGGTTTTGGGCAAACGTGACCTGTCGCCTCACGTGGGAGTCCAAAAGAAAGAAAAAGGAGGTCGCGAAGGTGATCGCCGGGGCGGCGGAAGACGCGGGGGCGGCAACCGCGGTGGCGGAGGAGGAGGAAGAAATAGCCGTAGAAGCTAAAGATTTTAACATTTTTACCGTACCTTTGCAGAACTTTTGCGAAAAAATCACGGTAAAGCCATACGGTACAAATCAACAGGACCATGTTACAGCCAAAACGTACGAAATACCGCAAACAGCAGAAAGGACGGATCAAGGGCCTTGCCTGGAAGGGAAGCACGGTATCCTTTGGCTCATTCGGGTTGAAATCCATGGATGGCGGTTTTATTACCAACCGCCAGATCGAGGCGGCCCGTATTGCCATGACTCGTTACATGAAACGGGAGGGTAAGGTTTGGATCCGCATTTTTCCGGACAAACCGATAACGGCTAAGCCGCAAGAAGTACGTATGGGTAAGGGTAAAGGTGCCCTGGATCACTGGGTGGCTGTGGTCAAACCCGGGACGATCATGTTCGAACTGGACGGCGTGCCGCGCGCGGTGGCTGAAGAAGCTCTTCGCCTGGCTGCTCAGAAGTTGCCGGTATCGACCAAAACCGTGGTTCGACCCGACTACGCGGGATAACGCATTGAAAGAAAGGAACCATAGCTAAATAGAGATCATGGCTACAAAGAAATATCTGGAGTTGCAAGGGTTTTCGGACGAAGATCTGGCCAGCGAGCTGACTCAAACGGAGATCCAGTACCAGAAGCTGAAATTCGATCATGCGATCAAAGGATTGGATAATCCCTTGGTTTTGCGTGAGGTAAGAAGAGACATCGGCCGCCTGCGTACGGAAATTCGCCGTCGTGAATTGGCGAACATGAGTAAAGAACAACTGTCGGGCAGGAGCCGGATAAGGGCTCGTCGTAGAAAACAATAGATAACAACCAGAAATCATCTTTCGCCCGAGGGCGCAAACCCAATAGAAATGGGAGATCAGAAAGCAAAAAAATCTCGGATCGGTGTGGTGACCAGCAACAAAATGGATAAGACCATTGCCGTATTGGTGGAACGCCGGCTTCAGCACCCGATCTACGGAAAGTTTGTAAAGAAATCCAAGAAGCTGATTGCTCACGACGAAGCCAACGAATGCAACATTGGCGATACCGTGCGCATTGAGGAATCCCGGCCGCTCAGCAAGCGCAAGCGCTGGCGCCTGGTTGGCATCCTGGAACGAGCCAAATAAAGTCATAAAGCAAGCAAAAAGTACCGATGGCGGCCCGGGTCGCCCGCTCGAAAAAACAAAACAGTCATGATCCAGCAAGAAACAAGGTTGAAGGTAGCGGATAACAGTGGTGCGCGCGAGGTGCTCTGCATCCGCGTGTTGGGTGGCTCAAAGCGCCGGTATGCTTCCATTGGAGACACCATCGTAGTCTCGGTCAAGGATTCTTCTCCCGGTGGGATCAAGAAGGGTTCTGTCTCCAAAGCCGTGGTGGTTCGTACCCGCAAGGAAATTCGCCGCAAAGACGGATCCTACATTCGATTCGACGACAACGCTTGCGTATTGCTGAACAACGCGGATGAGCCCCGCGGAACGCGGATCTTCGGACCCGTAGCCCGTGAGCTTCGCGAGCGCGATTATATGCGAATTGTATCCCTGGCCCCGGAAGTACTTTAAGGTCGGGACCCTAAAGAGATAAGAAACATGGCAAAGAAGAATACGCAAAAGCGTTTTACGCCGAAACTGAAGATAAAGAAAGGGGATAAGGTAGTGGTGATAGCCGGTGCCTACAAGGATCGCTCCAGGCCACGTGAGGTGTTGGAGGTTTTCCCTGCCAAAAATCGCGCCATCGTCGATGGTGTAAACATGGTTAGGAAACATAGCAAACCGACGCAGGACAGCCCGGGAGGTATCAACGAAATCCCGGCTCCTATTCATCTTTCCAACCTGATGTTGGTGGATCCCAAAAGTGGAGAACCTACCCGTGTAGGTCGTAAACTGGATGAAGAGGGTAAGATGGTTCGCTTTTCCAAGAAATCCGGAGAAATCGTTAAGTGATGAGCTACATTCCAGCACTGAAAAAGAAATACCGAGAGGAGGTCGTACCTGCCATGATGGAGGAGTTTCAGTATGGTTCGATCATGGAGGTTCCCCGATTGGTGAAAATCGCTATCAACCAAGGCGTTGGCGAAGCCACCCAGGATAAAAAGATGGTGGACACAGCGATCAAGGAAATGTCCATGATTGCCGGTCAGAAGGCGGTGCCGACCATAGCCAAGAAATCGGTCTCCAACTTTAAGTTGCGGGAAGACATGCCGATCGGTGCCAAGGTCACCCTGCGCAATGATCGGATGTACGAATTCCTGGAACGCCTCATTTCCACGGCTCTTCCCAGAGTGCGCGACTTCCGAGGGATCAGCGATAAAAGCTTTGACGGCCGGGGCAATTACTCTCTGGGGATCACTGAGCAGATCATTTTCCCGGAGATCGATCTGGACAAGGTCAGCAAGATTACGGGAATGGACATCACTTTCGTTACAACGGCCAAGACGGATGCCGAAGCTCTTTCGCTTCTGAAGCGTCTGGGACTGCCGTTCAAGAATCAGAATAATTAATTGAAAGATTTGCATAACAATGGCTAAGAAATCCATAATCGCCCGCGAGAAGAAAAGGGAAAGGCTGGTAGCCAAGTATGCCGAATTGCGCAAGCAACTCAAGGAAGAAGGTCGCTGGGAAGAACTCGATAAACTCCCCCGCAACTCAAATCCGATCCGCATGCACAATCGTTGCAAACTGACCGGGCGGCCGAAAGGATACATGCGCAAGTTTGGCCTGTGCCGGGTCAAATTTCGCGAAATGGCTCTGGATGGGAAAATTCCTGGTGTAACCAAGGCCAGCTGGTAAACGAATCATTAACAGCCCGGAAGGTTCCAGTATATGGAAAACCACCCGGCGAAACCATAATTCATGGCTGTAACAGATCCTGTAGCAGATTATCTGACCCGCATTCGCAATGCGCAAATGGCGGGCCATCGTGTGGTTGAGATACCTGCATCCAACCTGAAGAAGCGGATGACCGAAATCCTCTACGACCAGGGCTTCATTTATCGGTATAAGTTCCAGGAAAATGGAGGCAAGGGAAATCAGGACGTCATTCAGATTGCCCTGAAATACGATCAAGCTTCCCGGAATCCGGTGATCCGGTCGCTCATCCGCGTCAGCAAGCCCGGCCTTCGGAAGTACGTCAAAAAAGAGGACCTTCCTCGGGTGATCAACGGCTTGGGTATTGCCATTGTCTCTACCTCAAAGGGAGTGATGACGTCCCGTCAGGCGATAGATGAAAACGTAGGTGGTGAAGTGCTTTGTTTCATCTACTAATTTTGGAAAGATCCTAAATCTGCGAACATGTCACGAATAGGAAAAGCACCCGTCTCCATTCCCAAAGGAGTGGAAATCGATATAAGCAAAGGAAATCTCGTTACGGTTAAAGGGCCCAAAGGGTCTTTGACCGAACAGGTGGACCCGGATCTCAAAATTGAGATCAACGACGGAGAGTTGGTGGTGTCCCGCCCTACCGAGCAGATCCGCCATAAATCCATGCACGGATTATATCGCTCCCTGATAGCCAATATGGTACAAGGCGTAAGCGAGGGATTCGTCAAGGAACTGGAGTTGGTGGGCGTCGGCTATCGCGCCAGCAACACCGGACAGCTGTTGGAACTGATCGTAGGTTATTCTCACCCCATTATGTTTGCTTTGCCCGACGAGGTAAAGCTTTCTACCGTTACGGAAAAGGGAAAGAACCCGGTCATTCGCCTGGAGAGCAACGACAAACAACTCATCGGACAGGTGGCAGCCAAGATCCGGTCCTTCCGTAAACCTGAGCCTTACAAAGGCAAGGGAATTCGCTTCCTGGGTGAAGAAATCCGTCGGAAAGCCGGGAAGACGGCTGCAAAATAAGATCGTGATCCGGGTTCCCTTTGCGAAACCTGGCCGTTCATAGAAGAAAAAGCTTTGGGATGGGCTGAAATAGCGCCCTTCACTAAGGTGAAAACCAGAAAAAATGGCATTCAGTAAATTAAAGAGGAGAAGACGCATTCAGCTCCGGGTCAAGAAAAAAGTCCGGGGTACGGCCGAAAAGCCCAGACTGAACGTATACCGTTCCAACCGCTTCATCTATTGTCAACTGATCGATGATTTGGCAGGGCATACGCTGGCTGCGGCAGATTCTCGCGAAGAGGGCATTTCCGAAAAGGGAAGCAAAGTGGATCAGGCCAAAGAGGTCGGCAAGATACTGGCCGAACGTGCTAAGGCTGCCCAGATCGAGAACGTGGTTTTTGATCGCGGCGGCAATCTGTACCACGGCCGTGTGAAGGCCCTGGCCGACGGAGCCCGGGAAGGAGGCCTGAAATTCTAAATAAAATTAATTTGAAACGCAATGGCGAAGAAAGGCGCTAATACGAGAGTTAAACCGGCGGAGACCGAATTGAAGGAAAAACTGGTTAGCCTCAACCGGGTTGCCAAGGTGACCAAAGGGGGGCGTACCTTCAGTTTTGCAGCCGTCGTAGTGGTGGGTGATAACGAAGGCACAGTCGGGCACGGCTTGGGTAAGGCCCGTGACGTCTCCGAGGCAATTGCCAAAGCGGTAGACGATGCCAAGAAAAACCTGGTCAAGGTTCCTATTCATAAAGGGACCATCCCACACGAGCAGCGCGGAAAGTTCGGAGCCGGCAAGGTTCTGATCAAACCGGCAGCTGAAGGTACTGGTGTGATCGCCGGAGGGGCCATGCGGGCGGTTTTGGAATTCGCGGGTGTTCAAAACGTGTTGGCCAAATCTATGGGTTCTTCCAACCCGCACAATGTGATCAAAGCTACTATGGATGCATTGAGCAAGCTGCGTAGCCCGATGGAGGTGGCCCGCCAGCGGCGTATCCCGATCAACAAGGTATTCAACGGATAAAGGAACCGAGGTCTGTTCATGCTGTTTCAGCCGAGGACCGCAAATGGATAAAGTCATGGAAAAGATCAAAATAACCCAGGTCAAAAGTGTGATCGACCGCTCCAAGCGCCAAAAGGATACCGTCAAGGCTTTGGGCTTGCGCAAGATCAATCACAGTGTGGTCGTAGAGGCCAGTCCCCAGATACTGGGCATGGTCGATAAGGTCGGCCATTTGGTCAAGGTAGAAAAAGCCGAAGGATAAAGCGTATCTATCTGGATGACGGGCAAACCTTTTTGAAGGTTTGTTTTGTTTTCAAATGTTCGCGGGTAGCTATTTTTTCAATACTCCCAGAAAGAAAAAGGTAATGGAACTTCATAATTTAAAGCCGGCGTCAGGAGCTGTCAAGAAACGGAAGAGAATTGCCCGTGGCCAGGGATCGGGTAAAGGCGGAACGGCGACTCGTGGCCACAAAGGGGCCAGATCCCGCTCCGGTTTCAAGGAAAAGCGTCACTTCGAAGGGGGGCAAATGCCCTTGCAGATGCGCCTTCCCAAGCGCGGATTCAAAAACCCGAATCGCAAGGTTTATAGACCCCTCAACCTGGAGCGGCTCCAGGAAATCTCTGAAAAATACCAGTTGGAAGCCATAGACCCTGAGGTACTTGCCAAGCACAAAATCGTTGGCAAAAATGATAGGATCAAGATCCTGGCTACAGGCGAACTTTCAGCCAAGATCAGCGTGAAAGCCCATGCGGTTTCCGCCACCGCTAAGGACGCCATCGAGAAGGCCGGCGGATCCATCGAACTCGTATAAACCTGAAGCATGAAGAACTTTATCACGACCCTTCAGAATATCTGGAAGATCAAGGAACTGCGAAATCGGATTCTGTTTACGCTGGGCATGCTTTTCGTTTATCGTTTCGGTTCCTATGTGGTACTGCCAGGGGTTGTGCCCTCCCAATTGGATGGAGGGGGAAGTGGGGCCAATGACCTGATGGGATTGATCAACATCTTCACCGGAGGTGCCTTTTCCAACGCCGCCGTATTCGCCCTGGGGATCATGCCTTACATTACGGCTTCCATTATCATTCAGCTGATGGGTTTTGCCGTTCCCTATTTCCAGCGCTTGCAGCAGCGGGAAGGGGAATCGGGCCGCAAAAAGCTGAGTCAGATCACTCGCCTGCTCACCGTTGCTATCACCTTGGTACAGGGAGGAGGGTATCTCACCTACATCAACACACAGGGAGCCATTCATCCGGATATTCCCATGGGGATATTCTGGATCTCCAACATTATCATTTTGTCGACGGGTACTGTTTTCGCCATGTGGCTGGGAGAACGTATTACAGACAAAGGCATAGGGAACGGCGTCTCTCTGCTGATCACAGTAGGCATCATAGCCACACTTCCCAGAGCATTGATCTTTGAATTGCAATCTCAGTTCTCAACGAATGGGCCCCTGATCTTCGTCCTGGAGCTGGCAGTCTTGTTCTTTGTCGTAATGGCTACCGTACTGATCGTACAGGGAGTTCGAAAAATTCCCATTCAGTTTGCCAAGCGCATGGTGGGCCGCTCGGGTTCCAACATTCCTCAGGCCGGCGTTCGGGACTACATTCCGCTGAAGGTAAATGCCGCGGGAGTCATGCCTATCATTTTTGCCCAGGCACTTATGTTCCTGCCCTCCACGGTCGCTCAATTCGTGGGAGGAGCCGACGCTCAGTCCTCCGGCATCCTGCGGGCCTTGAACGATTTCACCTCCGTGCCTTACAACATCGTTTATTTTCTCCTGGTAGTTGTCTTTACCTACGTATATACCGCCCTGCTGGTCAATCCGCAGAATTATGCGGAATACCTGAAGCGGCAAAATGCCTTCATCCCGGGTATCAAACCGGGAAAAGCAACGGCCGATTTTATCGATGCCACAACCACGCGGATCACTCTGCCGGGATCCATTTTTCTGGGCTTAATCTCCATTTTGCCGGCATTCGCCGCTGCCGCAGGCGTTAATATTCAGCTGGCTATGTTCTTTGGAGGAACTTCCCTGCTGATCCTGGTCGCTGTCGTTTTGGATACCTTACAGCAGATCGAAAGCCACCTGCTCATGCGACGATACGATGGTCTGGTGAAATCAGGCCGCATTCAAGGGCGAAGCCGGGTACAAGGCATCGGCGCCAACATGTAAATCCTACCTTCTCGCAGCAGGAAGGGCAATCGACTAAAACACAACCATGATCTATTACAAGACGGATGAAGAGATTGAGCTGATTCGTAAGAGTTGCCTGCTGGTTTGCCAGGCCCTTACCCGGGTAGCTGAAATCATTCGTCCGGGGATCAGTGGTTCGGAAATTGATAAAGCGGCCGAAGAGGTCATCCGCGACCACGGAGCCAAACCCGCTTTTAAGGGATACAATGGTTTCCCGGCTACCCTATGCGTTTCGGTCAATCAACAAGTGGTCCACGGAATTCCTTCCCTGGAACAGGTTTTCGAAGACGGAGACATCGTATCTGTGGACTGCGGGGTTTATTGGAACGGATTCCACGGGGATGCTGCCTACACCTTCCCGTTGGGCGATGTAGACGAAGAGATCATGGAACTCTGCCGGGTCACCAAAACCTCTTTGTATAAGGGCATCGAAAAAGCCATACATGGTAATCGCCTCGGCGACATTAGCTTTGCCATCCAATCTTATGTAGAAAAGATACACAACTACAGTATCGTACGAGAACTGGTCGGGCATGGGATCGGCAAAGAACTGCACGAGCCCCCGGAAGTCCCCAACTACGGAAAGCGGGGTAAAGGCATCAAACTGTTGGAAGGCCTCGTGATCGCCGTCGAACCTATGGTAAACCTGGGGCGCAGAGACGTAAGAACGGCAGGTGACGGATGGACTGTTTTTGCCAAAGACCACAAGCCCTCGGCTCATTACGAACATTCCATAGCCATTCGAAAAGGAAAGGCAGATCTATTGTCCGACCATACCACAGTTGAAGAAATGATCCGGAAAAACGATCATATTCGCGAAGTGAGCCTCAAGCAGTCTATTCCCCAGGGCAGTTAATTTTCCAAGACCAATAAAACAAGAGCGGGTTAGGAAAGGGAATTTTTTTTTGTATCTTTGCCCTCCGAAAATTAATCTATGGGTAAAAAAAACCTGATCAAGCAGGACGGTATTATTGAAGAGGCGCTTTCCAACGCTATGTTCCGGGTGCGGTTGGAGAATGACCACGAGATCGTAGCCACTATTTCCGGAAAAATGCGCATGAATTATATACGAATTCTGCCAGGCGATAAAGTGGCTGTGGAAATGTCGCCTTATGACTTGACCAGGGGAAGAATTACCTACCGATACAAATAAAAACGGGAAAGCAAAAAAGACGGACATGAAAGTTAGAGCTTCTGTCAAAAAAAGGTCTGCCGATTGTAAGATCGTCCGCCGCAAAGGGAAGGTTTACATCATCAACAAGAAGAACCCTAAGCTCAAGCAGCGTCAGGGATAAATTGTATTTGATTGCTCGTTGGGACACTGGCTATGGCCTTAAGTCCGATGGGTCGTCTAAAACCGAAGATCAAAAATGGCTCGAATAGCTGGTGTGGATTTGCCACGGAATAAAAGGGGCGTCATTAGCCTAACCTACATTTTTGGAATAGGTCGTTCTACTGCCCGGGAGATCCTGGAAGCTGCTGGTGTAGATGAAGATACGCGGGTACAGGACTGGACAGATGAAAACATGCGGGAGATCTCCACGATGGTTAACGACCAGTATGTTGTAGAAGGACAGCTTCGCTCCGAGGTTCAGATGAACATCAAGCGATTGATGGATATCGGTTGTTATCGGGGGCTTCGTCACCGGAAAGGCCTCCCCGTCCGGGGTCAGCAGACTCAGACCAACGCTCGTACGCGCAAAGGAAAGCGGAAGACCGTAGCGAATAAGAAAAAAGTAACCAAGTAAGCATAGGGCATAGGATACCCTTTCAAACGATGTCGATATGGCAAAGGGAGCAGCGAAAAAGACAAAAAAGAAAAACGTAAAGGTTGAGCCGGAAGGATACGCCTACATCAAGGCCAGCTTCAATAATATTATCGTCTCGATAACCAATAAGCAAGGGCAGGTGATTGCCTGGGGTACGGCGGGCAAGGCCGGGTTCCGGGGATCTAAGAAAAACACGCCCTATGCGGCTCAGGTTGCTGCGGGCGACGCTGCCAAGGTAGCGTACGAGAGTGGACTTCGCACCGTCGAAGTTTACGTGAAAGGTCCCGGTTCGGGAAGAGAAGCTGCCATTCGGGCAATCGACAGCTCTGGAATCAAAGTCTCCAAGATCAAGGATGTAACGCCGGTTCCGCACAACGGATGCCGCCCGCCCAAGCGCAGAAGAGTGTAAAAATCCCCATCCTGAGCATTTAATTCAAAGCAGAAAGAGACAATGGCAAGATATACTGGACCAAAAACCAAAAAGGCAAGAGCACTGGGCGAAGCTATTTTCGGCTTCGACAAATACTTTGAGCGCAAAAAGTATGGCCCGGGGCAACACGGAAACACCCGCCGGCGTCGCCAGAAAAGCGATTATGCGCTTCAGTTGGCTGAGAAGCAGAAAGCCAAATACACTTATGGGGTGTTGGAGCGTCAGTTTCGCAACCTCTTCGATAAGGCAAACAGCAAGAAAGGCGTAACCGGCGAGATTTTGCTTCAACTGCTCGAGGCGCGCCTGGACAATACCGTCTACCGGATGGGCATTGCTCCGACCCGCCGCGCCGCCCGCCAGTTGGTTTCCCATTGCCACATCACGGTAAACGGCGTTGTCAGTAATGTCCCTTCTCACTCCCTTCGCCCCGGGGACGTGGTCAGCGTCCGCGGAAAGTCCCAGGGATTGGAGGTGGTGCGCGATTCCATCGGCGGTAAATCGGACGTCCGAAAGTATCCCTGGATCGAGTTCAATCCCGACAAGTTGGAAGGTTCTTTTCTGGAATACCCGGAAAGGGAGCAAATCCCCGAGAAGATCAACGAGCAGTTGATCGTTGAACTTTACTCGAAATAAAGACTACAATCTGGCAGCTCTTCCTGGAGCTGTCAGTTGTTTTCAGGAGGTTTTTCCTCTAGCCAATTTAATTCCGGGGTCTTCACCTGAAGTCCCCATCAAAGCCAAAATGATCATATGAGTATCCTGAATTTTCAGAAGCCCGACAAGATCGTAATGCAGAAGTCAGATGACTTCGAAGGGCTTTTCGAATTCAAACCACTGGAACCAGGCTTTGGACAAACCGTTGGAAACTCTCTTCGGAGAGTCCTGCTCAGCTCCCTGGAAGGATTTGCCATCTCAGCCGTTCGGATTGCCGGGGTGGAGCACGAATTTTCTACGATCCATGGGGTGGTGGAAGATGTCGTTGAGATCGTTTTGAACCTGAAGCAGGTCCGCCTGAAAAAACTGATCAGCGAGGAGGATCTTCAAAGCGAAAAAATATACCTGACCGTCAGCGGCCAGGAAGAGTTTCGGGCCGGCTATATCGAAGAGCACACCAATGTTTTCAAGATCATGAATCCCGATCTGCTGATCTGCAACATGGAACCTTCCGTCAATCTGGAGGTCGAATTGACGATCAGCAAGGGGCGGGGTTACGTTCCGGCAGACGAGAACCTGCCCAAGGACGCTCCCATCGGTGTGATTCCTGTAGATGCTATCTACACTCCGATCAAAAATGTAGCCTACCGGATTGAAAATACCCGGGTTGGCCAGCGCACGGATTACGAGAAACTTTCCATCGAAGTGCGCACCGACGGTACCATTCACCCGGAGGATGCTATCAAGGAGGCTTCCCGCATCCTGATACAGCATCTGATGCTCATCACCGATGAGAACATCACCTTCGACGATGCCAACGGACGCCAGGATGATGTGGTGGACGAGCACATCCTGCACATGCGTAAGTTGCTCAAAACCTCTCTGGAAGATCTCGATCTCTCCGTTCGTGCCTACAACTGCCTGAAAGCCGCCAAGATCAATACCCTGGCGGAATTGGTACAGTACGATACCCATGAACTCCTGAAGTTCCGGAACTTTGGTAAAAAATCGCTCGTAGAAATAGAAGAACTGCTGCAGGAGAAGGGCCTGACCTTCGGAATGGACCTATCTAAGTACAAGCTGGACGAAGAATAAAGTATAGATCCTGCAGGTCCGGCCTAGCCGGCTAATCTTGTTATCCACTGCAATAACCCATCCGATTCGGGCTTGCCTGCTGCCTTTGGTCGGAAAGAGGTGTTGCGAAGATAAACGCTTCAAAATGAGACACGGAAAGCGCTTTAATCATCTCGGGCGCAAATCGGCCCATCGCAAAGCCACGTTGAGAAACCTGGCCATTGCCCTTATCGAGCACAAACGTATCAATACGACTTTGGCCAAGGCCAAGGCCCTGCGCCAATACGTAGAGCCTTTGGTTACCAAATCCAAAGATGACTCCACGCATGCTCGCCGGGTGGTCTTCGATTATTTGCAGAACAAGGAAGCCGTGAAAGAGCTTTTCGGACCTATTGCCACCAAGGTAGGTGATCGCCCGGGAGGTTATGTCCGCGTGATCCGTACCGGTTTTCGTCGAAGCGATGCTGCTGAAATGGCTATGATCGAATTGGTGGACTTCAATGAGGTTTACAATCCGAAAGCCGATGCCGGCAGCAAGGGAGGGCGACGCCGTCGTCGGCGCGGAGGCAGCAAGAAGAGCAGTGCTGCCACCGAAACCCAAACCCAGCAGAAAAAGGTCAAGGAAGAAGAGGAATAAACATTTTGCATTCCGCTTTTTAATAACGGGAAGGGGCGATATGGCGAAAGCGGTATCGCCCTTTTTGCATCCGTTTCAATCCATTCGACCAGCAGGTTTTCCTTACTTTTACCAAAATCTTGTAATTCATGGGTGAGTTTTTAAAAAAACCGGCCTTGCTGCTGCTCGAAGACGGAACGCTGTACGAAGGCAGAGCCGCCGGGAAGATCGGGACCACAGCCGGAGAAATTTGCTTTAACACCGGAATGACCGGCTACCAGGAAGTGTTTACCGATCCTTCCTATTTCGGCCAGATCTTGGTCGCCACCAATGTCCATATCGGCAACTACGGTACCCGAAACGAGGAGATAGAATCCGACAGCATCAAGATCTCGGGTTTGGTGTGCAAAGACTTCAACATTCCGTACTCTCGAAAACAAGCGGATCAATCCATTCAGGATTACTTTGAATCGGAAAATCTGGTCGGGATTTCGCGGGTCGATACCCGTTCGATCGTCAAACATATTCGCACCAAAGGAGCTATGAATGCCATCATCTCCTCGGAAATCCTTGACGTAGAGGAGCTGAAAGAAAAGCTGCGGGACGTACCTTCTATGGAAGGTCTCGAACTGGCCTCCAAAGTCAGCACCCGGGAACCCTACACCTTCGGTAATCCCGATGCGACCTACCGGATCGCAGTCATGGATTACGGGGTCAAAAAAAACATTCTTCGAAATTTCGCCGAACGGGATTGCTTTTTGAAGATATTTCCGGCCCAAACAAGTTGGGAGGAAGTAAAGGAATTCGAGCCGGACGGCTATTTTCTCTCCAATGGCCCGGGAGATCCAGCCCCCATGGATTATGCCGTCTCGTTTACTCGCAAGGTCCTGGAACAGAACGAACCCCTCTTCGGTATTTGCCTCGGACATCAGATTCTGGCTCTGGCCCTCGATATCCCAACCTACAAAATGCACCACGGCCATCGGGGCATCAACCACCCGGTCAAAAATATGATCACGGGCAAGTGCGAGATCACCAGTCAGAATCATGGTTTCGGGGTCAGCCCCGGAGCCATTCGTGAGCATCAGGATAAGGTCAAGGTCACCCACATGAATCTCAACGACAACACGATAGAGGGGCTGCAGGTAATTGGGAAAATGGCTTTTTCGGTGCAATACCACCCGGAGGCCTCCCCGGGGCCCCACGACTCCCGCTATTTATTTGAGGAATTCGTTTCCTTGCTTTCCGAACGAAAAGAGATTGCTTCAGTATCTTGACGCCATCATTCGTTCATCCAAAAAACACCTGAATTCATGAGTAATATCATAGACCTCCACGCCCGGGAAATTCTGGATTCCCGCGGAAATCCCACCGTCGAAGTCGAAGTCCTCACCGAGAGTGGATACATAGGCCGCGCCGCCGTCCCCTCTGGAGCTTCCACCGGCGTTCACGAAGCCGTTGAGCTTCGCGACGGTGACAAGGACCGCTATCTGGGCAAAGGGGTGCTCAAGGCTTGTGCCCATGTCAACGATACGCTTTTCGAAGGGCTGCTGGATGTAGACGTGTTTGACCAGGTCTATATCGATCGTTTTATGCTGGAACTGGATGGTACCCCCAATAAGGGAAAACTCGGAGCGAACGCCATCCTGGCCGTATCCCTGGCCTGTGCCAAAGCCGCTGCTGAAGCATCCGGAATGCCCTTGTACCGTTATGTAGGTGGGGTGAACGCATGCACCTTGCCGGTACCTATGATGAACATTCTAAACGGAGGTTCGCATGCCGACAACAGCATTGATTTCCAGGAATTTATGATCATGCCCGTTGGAGCGCCCTCTTTCCGGGAAGCTCTCCGCATCGGGGCCGAGATCTTTCACCATCTCAAAAAAGTGTTGAAAGACAAAGGCTACTCCACCAATGTAGGAGACGAAGGAGGATTCGCACCGAATCTGGGTTCCAACGAAGAGGCCATTCAAACCGTACTCCAGGGAATAGAAGCAGCAGGCTACCGCCCGGGTGAGGACGTCATGATCGCGCTGGATCCGGCTTCCTCCGAATTTTTTGATGAAAAAGAAAAAGTGTATCACCTCAAGTGGTCGACCGGGGATAAGCTGACCCCCTCCGAAATGATCGACTACTGGCACGGTTGGGCCGAGAAGTACCCCATCTTTTCGATCGAAGACGGATTGGCCGAAGACGATTGGGATGGCTGGGCAGAGATGACCCGGCGCATGGGGGATAAAATCCAGTTGGTGGGGGACGACCTCTTCGTCACCAATACCCAACGCCTTCAGAAGGGCATTGATATGAAAGTTGGGAATTCCATTTTGATCAAAGTGAATCAGATCGGATCCCTGACTGAAACCATAGAAGCCGTTCAGTTGGCAACCCGAAACTCCTACACCTCCGTGATGAGCCACCGCTCCGGGGAAACGGAAGATACCACGATAGCCGACCTGGCTGTCGCTTTGAATACGGGACAGATCAAGACCGGCTCGGCCTCGCGCTCGGATCGAATCGCCAAGTACAACCAACTTCTGCGCATCGAAGAAGAACTGGGCGATACCGCCTATTTTCCAGGTAAGGCGATCCTGAAGGGCTAAGTCCGACACATTATCCTGGAACCTGGCCGCAAAGGGGGCTCTGGCGTTCGATCCGGAGCCCCCTTTATCCTTTAGCGCTCCCCAAACCACCTGTTTTCGACAGGTTTCCTTGCTGTTAACTCGCTCCGTCTGCCGTCTGGAAATTTTGATTTTTCCGAAAAAAGCGACAAATTGTTGAAAATCTGTGAAACACTGCAAAAATGGCCAAGCGACCGATATACCTGCAATGGTGGGACAAAGTGCCTCCTACCTTCAAGAATAAGTATTTCCTCTCCCTTGTTCTCTTCGCCATCTGGATGCTTTTTCTGGACAAGCACGATATGATCACGCAGTTTCGTCTGCAACGCACGGTCCAGCAACTCCAAGAGGACAAGCTCTTCTATGAGAACAAAATTGAGGAAGAGGAAGAGCGGCGTCGCGACCTCGGGCAAAACAGCGAGAAATTTGCCCGCGAACGCTATTTTATGAAAAAGCAGAATGAGGATGTCTACATCCTGGTAAAGGAATAGAAGCTATTTGGAAAATAGCCTCCCAGGCTTCGATACGCCGTCTCCATTCCCGGCAATATTTTTGAGATAACTTCAGGCAGATGTGTAAATTTGGGCGGATTTCCCGCCGCCGGCCGGTTTTCAGGCTGGCCAAAAGGGAGTAGCCACCTAGCGAGACAGCCACGGTGAGCGTCAAACCCAATAAACAAGTTGCACATGTCTGTTTTGGTCAACAAAGATTCCCGTGTCATTGTACAAGGATTTACCGGAAAGGAAGGCACCTTCCATGCTTCCCAAATGGTCGAATACGGTACCCCGGTCGTAGGCGGCGTGACGCCCGGCAAGGGAGGTCAAAAACACCTGGATCTAACCGTGTTTAACACCGTCGCCGAAGCGGTTGAAGAGGTCGGTGCTAACACATCGGTCATTTTCGTACCGCCCCCTTTCGCTGCCGATGCCATTATGGAAGCTGCCGACGCCGGCATTCAGGTGATCATCTGCATCACAGAAGGTATTCCCGTTCAGGATATGGTGAAGGTAAAAGCTTACCTGGAAGACCGCGATGCCCGTTTGATCGGCCCGAATTGCCCGGGCGTGATCACCCCCGGGCAGGCCAAATGCGGCATCATGCCCGGTTTTATCCACCAACCGGGAAGGGTCGGTATCGTGTCCCGCTCCGGAACGCTCACTTACGAGGCCGTGGACCAGGTGACCAAGGCCGGCCTGGGGCAGTCCACCTGCATCGGCATCGGCGGTGATCCCATCGTAGGCACCACGACCAAGGAAGCCGTCGAGTTGCTCATGAACGATCCTGAAACCGACGGCATCATCATGATCGGTGAGATCGGAGGCGGTATGGAAGCCGAGGCAGCCCATTACATCAAAGAACATGGCACCAAACCCGTAGTGGGTTTTATCGCCGGTCAGACCGCTCCCAAAGGCCGAAAGATGGGGCATGCCGGGGCAATCATCGGCGGTAAAGATGACACGGCCGAAGCCAAAATGAAAATCATGGAAGAGTGCGGTATCCACGTGGTCAAATCTCCGGCCACGATCGGCGAAACGATGGCTAAAGCGCTGAAAGGCTGAGGAATACAGGAGTGTCGAACATTCGAAAAAAGGAATTCCGAAGTTCCTCTTTTTCTCTCTGCCTCCGGCAGTCAAGCGTTCAACCGTTCCTCCGTTCCCGCCACATCCGGTATCCCAAAAAAAGACTCCCGTTCACCATCATGGCCACTCCGTAGATGGGGGGAATGAATGCCGCCTCTTCGGTATTCAGGATGAGGACCGTAATGCTTATGGCCAGGGGAACATTCTGAAAGGCCGTTTCCAGCATCACGGTTAAGGCTTGCTTGACGGGGAGGCCTGCCAGCATGGACGTGCCGTAGCCTGCGGCCATGGCGCTCCAGTTGAGCAGCACAAAAAAGGGTAAAAGGGTATCCCAATACATCACCAGGGCCGTCGGGTCCCTGGTGGTAGCACCGATCACGATCACCGTAAGGAAACCGATGGAGAATGCCCTGGCCCATCGATCCACTTTCCGGGCCGTTTTGGGCCGGTAAAGGCGAAAGAGGAGTCCCAGAATGACAGGAAGCACTGTGGTCAACAATACCTGTATAATGGTTGGGCCCAGCGGTATACTTGGAACCTCCGTTTCCCTCCCTTCCAGCAGGAACAGGCCTAATTGAAGCCACAAAGGGAGGGTGAATACCGCCAGGCAAGTTGAAATGGCGGTCAGGCTTACCGATAAAGCCGTATCCAGCCGGCTCAAATGGGAAAACAAATTGGAAAGGTTTCCGCCCGGGCAGGCTACGACGATCGCGAACCCCAGGCTCATCAATACGGGCAGGTCTGCCAGTATCAGGAACAGCATGCCGATGAGCGGCATGAGAATCAACTGGTTGAACATACCGGTCAGCGCCGCCTTCGGTTGGGAAAGAAGACGCTGGAAATCCTCCGGCTTAAGACTGGTTCCCATGCCGAACATGATCAGAACAAGGGCGATCGTAATGATCGGCGTGATGAATCGGAGCATTTCCATGGGAAATCGGTGGGTTCGGGAAGGAGAAGTCCTGCCTAGGTGAAATACAGGAACATGATCAGAATAGCCACCACGATGAAGATCAGAGCCAGAAAAAAGGCGAAACTGTTTTGATACCGGTTGTAAAGGAGTTCCATGGCATCACGCCACTCGAGCTTTTTACCCACTTTTTCATTGACCATGACGTAATATTTCCGCTCTTTCAAGCGGGTTTGATCTCCGTGTTTGTCGAGGATGAAGAAATCGTTGTCGAGAAAGGCCAGGTCGTATAGCTGCGAGGTTTTTTCATAATTGATGAGCATTTTATTGACGCCATCCAGATAACGCCATTTTCCGCTTTTGCAATTGCCGTCTATGCATTGGAGATACTCCCCGTCCTCATGAAAGAAATGAAGAATGGCCTCGTGGAAATTCTCATCGTCCCGGAATTCCAACCAGGGCGTATTCAGAAAAAACTTTTCCTCCCGAAGGTCTTCGCTATGCTGCCGGATCCTGGGCAGGATCTGTTCGTCCAGGTATTGATCCATGGTCTCCGACCGTGGCAGAGAGACTTCAAGTGGGCGGGTTATGATTTCCAGAAAGCGGTTTTCCAAGGAGAAAAGGCTTTTATCTCCCAATTTAACTTATGTCCGGCTTTTTGGCGTGGAATTGCGCGAAGAGATTTTACCGGGAGGAGGTCCCGGACTTCCACTCACTCCTTTTTCGGAAATATTTGGGAGCTACGATCAACAGCCCGAAGGATTCGCAATCTTCCTTGGTTTGCCTGGCGTGATGGGCTCCGTGCGCCCGCAGGATCCCCCGGCTGTACGAGCTGTCCAATTGCCGGAACCACCGGAAGCGTTGATGAATATATACGTCGTGGATCAGGAAGTAGATCAGCCCGTAGATCGAGATCCCGATGCCTACATACAATAACCAGCTCTGAGGGGTAGAAAGGCCTACGATGTAGGAAATGGCGCTTGGAATGGTGAAAACCAGGAAGAACAGGTCGTTTTTCTCAAAAAAACCATTCTTCTCATGATGAGGCTTATGGTGATCTTTGTGCCATATCCAAAGGAATCCGTGCATCAGGTATTTGTGAGCCGCCCAGGCTACGAATTCCATGAAAAAGATGGTAGCAAGTACGATTCCAATATTCAGTAAGACGACCATACTAGGCAAATAAGTAAAGAGTACCAAAAAAAAGGAATTGCAAAATTAACAAAGCAACGGATACAAAGTTGGGAAGATACTGAAGCCTGAAATGGAAGAGGATCTGCAGGCTTAGCCCAATGAAAAACCAAGCCAAATAATTCTGTAAGGGAACCTCTTGCCCATCCCAGCTCCAAAAACCCTGGCGGATAGCAACGGGCTCCATCAGCAGATCCAGCAATACCATCAAAAGGGCAGAGAGGACAGCCTTTACCCCCTTTGACCAGGTAGGTACCAGCAAGCCCACGCTCATTCCGGCGCAATAGGTGACCATAATCCAGTTGATCCCGATCATCCAGGGCGTTCCCAGGAATTTGGGGCCCAGAATCGTGCCGTAGCTGTAGCCGCCAAAGATCCAGCCGGTCTGCACCCCGATCACTTCAAAGAGGAATCCCACCAGAAAACAGATCAACAGGAATACAAAGAAAAAGGCATCCCTGGGCTGGTGGAAGTACAGGACCAGACCCATGGAAAAGAGAAGGTTGATGGGGGTGAGCCGAATGAATTCCGGGTGAAGCGGAATCAACATACCCGTGATCCCGACCGCATAGACAATCGTCAGAATGGCGATCGCGATCTTTTGGCGGTTCCAACTTTGCTGGTAGTCTTGTTTATCCGAGATATCGGGGGAGATACCCATGAACGGCATACGTTTGATTTGGCTGGCCTCCCTGATAAAGGCTCCAGATAAGAGTCTAGGCAGGGGCCTTTTTGGGCGCCTTGGTTTTCGGGAGGGCAGCATTCAGCGTTTCATCGACAATTTTGGCAGAAAGAAGGCAAAGCGGTATCCCACCACCCGGGTGCACGCTTCCACCACAAAAATACAGATTCTGGATTTTACGGCTGAAATTGGGGTGGCGAAGGAAGGCTGCCATACGATTGTTGGAGCTGGTACCGTAAAGAGCTCCCAGATGAGAAGACGTACGCGCCTGGATCCTTCTGGGATCCAGATAGTCCTCCTCCCGGATGTGCTTTTCTAGATCGGTATCCAGCATGCGGTTGATCTTATCGAGCGTTTGACGCCGGATCTGGGGAATGAGACTTTCCCAGTCCTGGCCCTGGTCCGGGGGAACGTTTACCATAACGAACCAGTTTTCTCCGCCGGCGGGTGCATCTTCGGGTTCCACCTTGCTGCTGATGTGTATGTAAACGGTTGCATCCTCGGCCACTTTTCCGGCTTCCAGGTATTCGAATTCTTGGCGGTAGTCCTCACTGAATAGAATGTTGTGGACGTCCAGCTCCTCGAAGGTGCGGTCGATTCCCCAATAAAAGATCAGAGCGGAGGTCGACTTTTCCTGACGCAGGGTTTTTTCGGGTGCTTTCAAACCGGGGAGCAGCCTCCGGTAGGTGTAGAAAACATCCATATTGCTGATCAGCGCATCGTGGTACTGTGCTTGCCCGTTTGAGCGGATAGCGGTGGCTCGCTTTCCGTCGATCAGTATCTCATCGACCGGTTGGGAAAAGTGGAAATGCACCCCCTGGCGCAAGGCCAGCTCGTACAGGCTTTGGGTGATGGCGTGAATACCTCCCCTGGGGAAGAAAGCGCCGATCCCGTGTTCGAAATGGGGGATGATGGTCAACAGGCCCGGGGCCTTATATGGATTGGAACCGTTGTAGGTGGCGAAGCGATTGAAGAGCTGAACGGCCTTTACATGGCCCAGTTGCCGCTCATGTACCTCATTCATGTTGCTGAACAGGTCATAGGAGGGGAGGCGGGTCAGGGCCTTAGCCACCGATCCCCGAAGCCAGGTATCAGCCTTATGAAGCGATTTCTCCAGGAATATGCGACCGGTCAGATCGTATTTGGCACGACTGTTTTCCAGCAGACGGATCACCTTTTCAGAGGGAATACCCAGCTTGGACTGCATTTCGCCGGCAAAGCGGTCGGGCTCTGCCCAGGCGGTGAGCCGGGTGCTGTCTTCCCAGAAATATTGGCAGATCACGGGAAGCCGCAGGTACTGGAAATGCTCTTCTGGCGATTCCCCGGCAAGCTCAAACAATTCGGTCACGTATTGGGGCATGGTAAACAGGGAAGGGCCGGCATCGAAACGGAACTCCCCCATCCGGAAGGTCGATAGTTTTCCTCCCGGGTAGTCGTTCGCTTCATACACGTGCACTTCGTATCCCCGAACAGCTTGCCGGATCGCGGAAGCCAGGCCGGCAACTCCGGCACCGATGATCCCGATCGATTTTCTTTTTGCCATATTCCTTCTCTAACAAAGGTTTTTGAGCAGGGTTTTGGACAAAAGTACCTCTTCCGGAGCATCCTTCCGTACGGTACCGGTTCCCCGGGCAGCCTGTCAAACCTGGATTTCATTTTTTTCGGGAACTTTCTACCTTATCTTTGGAGTTTAAAAGCTGGCAAAGGCCACCTTGTCGCTTTTCGGCTTAATGTCGGGAAGAGGAAAGTCCGGACAACGCAGAGCGCCACGCCATCTAACGGATGGGATCCTGAGCTTTGGCTTCAGGATACAGATAGTGTCACAGAAAACGATACCGCCGACGCCGAAACCAGGGGAGGGCAGTCCGCCTTCTTCGGGATTTCAGCGGGCAAGGGTGAAAACGTGCGGGGCCCAGGCCCTTAAAGTAAGAGCGCACGCCCTGGGAGGGTAACTTTCCGGGGGGATAAACCTCGTGGGTTGAAATGCCACGTACATCTTCCGCTCTCTTCGGAGAGGCCGGGTTGCTCGCCCGGTAGCTTCAGGCTGGGGAGAGGGGTAGGCAGCTAGAACCGATCGGTGACGGTCGGTCCAGATAAATGACAAGGCTTCGCTGCTTCGGCATGCGGGGACAGAATCCGGCTTACCGGCCGATGCCAAAAAAGCCGCTCAGGAAACTGAGCGGCTTTTTATCTTCAGGAAAAGCAGGTAAAGTTTACGTCAGTTGAAGAGCTCGGGATCTTCGGACTTCCCAAGGTCGTTGAACAAAAAGTTGAGGGTAAACCGCAAGGTGTTGTCAAGCGGGTTGCGTTGGTTGGAACTGGGGATCAGATAGGCGATGTCGATGCCGACCACGTTGTACCGAAGCCCCAAACCTACGGTGAAATACTGTCGACCCCCTTTTTGGGGATGCTCGTAAAAGTAGCCTGCCTGTACGCGGAAGAGGCGGTTGTAGTCGTATTCCAGGCCGAAACTGTAGTAGAATTCTTTCAACTCCTCGGAGAAACCTTCCGGCGCATCGGCCCAGGAGGTGAAAATAGCTCCGATCGAGGATTGCTCCTTGTAATCCGGTACCCCATTGCCGTCTTCATCGCAGTTGTCACCCTGGCAAGGCGTGGGTACCAGCAGCTTGTTGATGTCTGCCGCTATCGAGATTCGGTTGTAATCATCCAGTTCGAAGTTCCAGGCCGCTCCCAAACCGAAGTTGGCCGGCAGAAAATCCGGCGTTCCCGTATTGGAATAGGAAATTTTGTTGCCGATGTTGGTGATGGCCAGCCCCACCAGAATGTTGGAGTTGGTATTTCCCACCCGTATCGGGCCGTTGTAGCTGAAGCTGATATCCGCAGCTCCGGCAATTCCGGCTTCCAGCACCTCGCCGGTACCCGGCACTTCCAGGCCTGCCGCCAGGTTGGAAAAGATGAATTTTCCGGTGACTCCAACGGTAAAGCGCTCACTCAATTTTCGGGAATAGCCGGCGGCTACTTCAAATTCGTTGGGCCGTCCCTCCAGCAGATTGATCCCGTTCTCATCTGTGTATTGGATGCTGCCCATCGAGAAATAGCGCAGGCCAAAACCAAGGGCCTGCTGATCGTCGAAGCGGTAATAGCCTCCCAGATAAGCCAGGTAGACATCATTGAGACCCAGGCTGCGAAGCCAGGGGGTGTAAGATGCGGAAAGAGCCAGTTTCTCTTCAGCAAAGGGAATCTTGGAAGAGTTGAAATGCATGGCCGAGGGATCGGGCGATATACCGACCCCGACATCACCCATTGCCCCGGGCCGTGCCGTAGGAGTGATCCGGAGAAAGGGTACGGCAGTAGTGACGGTATTCGTACAAGGTGAACCATCCGGATTTCTGAAGGAACCGTCTTGATCCTGATAACAGGGAGACTGGGCCATACCTGCAGTAAAGGATAGCAGCCAAAGCCCCAGTAGGCCTGGAATAAAATTTTTCATTGATGTGCTGTGTTTAGTCCGCGTACAGTAATTGGTTTTCGTTTCTCAGATAATGATGCAGCGGTTCAGAGAAGGATAGTTTCGATTGCGGCTTCCGCTCTTGTGAGTTTGTTTTCCTTAAAATCAGGCTTTTGATTTTGCCTATCTTATTTACGTTTTTTCTGAACGCTTATTTTCCCGGGACCGGATTTAACACTATTTGAGAATAACTAATTTCTCGAAATCGCTTTCCCCCTCCAGCGGAGTAGCGCCGGTGTTCCGCGCTCTTACCTTCATCCGGTAAAGATAAACACCTCTGGCCAACCGATCCCCAAAATCGTCTCTTCCGTCCCATTCCAGGCAATCATCCTGACGAATCGCCCCGTCGCTGATAAAACTTTGCTCAATTGTCTTAACCAGGACACCACTGATCGTATAAATGCTGACCAGGACGTCGATCTCTTCTCCCGCCAGATTGTGATCGAACTGGAAACAGGTGCGGTCAGTGAAAGGGTTGGGGTAGTTCAGAACATGTTCCAGGGCGATCTTATCATCGGTGGCCACCACAAATTCGGTCAGGCCTTCCCCTGAATTGTTGGCAACATCCCAGGCTTGCACGCGGATCTGGTACCGGCCCGGCTCCAGGTCGGACAAGGGGAAGCGGACTTCTCCCCGGGTATAGTCATCCAGTTCCGATTCATAAAAATCATTCAGAATGAAAGCGTTGCGAGTGTCCTCATTCAGTACACCTTCCAGATCGTGGCCGATGGTGTTGCCGGCCACGTTGATTCCGTTTTCGTCCTCCAACTTTACCAGCAAGACGGGGCTGGGGCCCGTCACCCCTCCGAATACGAAATCCTTAGTGTTCATAAAGACTTCCACCAGCGGCCCTTCGTTGTCGTTCACTTCCCGGTCGGAGGTGCCTCCCAGGGTGAAATCCTCAAAGGCTCCGGTTGCATCCAGTTCGGAACTTTCCTGCCGGGCATAGTAGCTGATTTTCCCCGGGCCAAAGGTGAAGTTGATGTCCTTGGGCAAGACGAAGGATATGGAAAAGCGACCGTTCTGGACACTGGCCCGCCCCCGGAAGAGGGTATTTTTCTGCAGGTCATAATTGAAAACCGGGCTGCCGGGATCCTGCCCCAGCGTAGAGAAGCTGACCGCCTTGTCGAAAACGGTAATGTCGACCGTTCCGTTGAAATTGCTGATCCGCTGTCCTTGCTCATCGAAAATTCCACCTTCCAGCTCGACCAGGTCGAGTGCCCGAATGGTATCGCCCTCGGCTTCGGGCAGAGGTACGCCGTTGAAAACGGTGGTGCGAACCTCATATTCCGGAAGAGCCAATGTCATAGTGGGGTCGCCGATCAGGGCAAATTTTCTGGAATTCTGGGTCGAGGCAGAGGCGGTGTTCTTGGCCAGCCGGAACACCTCACCCAAAGGGCGATAGCGGCCATCCACCTTTTCGAAAAGGACCTGCAGCGCCCTGTCGGTCAAAGCGGCATTGGAATTGGCGAATACCGCACGCACCGTACTCATCAGGCCGATACCGGCCCCCCGGCGACTGAGTATCACTTCCTCACCGGCCGTCACCTCGAAGGGGTCGTCATAACCGGTGAACGAGCAGGTGGCGGTCAGGAACAGGGGGAGATTGTCGTAATTGGTCCAGGAAAGGATGTCGGTCGTGTTGAGTACCCTTTCCTGGGCCCAGCCCGAACTGCCTCCATGCCCGAGGTAGGTCACCACCATCTGCCCCCTGAAAATATTCTGGTTCAAGGCCTCGGTGGCAGCAGGAAATCGTTGACCTCCGGGAGTGGACACCTGGGGAAAGGCGTCCAGGTAAATCTTGTCCAGGTTCAATTGGGGGAAGTTCGATCGTACGTCCTCCGCAATATCGTCGGCATCATCAATATGGAGGTTGCCGTCTTCGTCATCCGCGACGAAAGTGGTGCGGTTGCGCCAGTCGCCCCGGGTCGGCGGTGCCGTCTCATAATGGATGATCTTGTCCACCAGGATTGCAGCCTCGGAAGAGGACTTAACCGGTATCCGGCCAACCCCGATGGTGAGGTCCCCGAAAAAGGGATCTCCGCTGCCGGTCGGCGAAAGCAACCCGAAGTAGTCGTCGGAGGGATAGGCAAACAAATTATGCAGGGAGTTTCGCTGGTATGTAGGTATCCAATCTCCTCCCAGGCCATATACGTCGCGGGAATCGAAGGAACCATCTCCGAACAGGAGCAGGAACCGGAACTGCGGATCCCGTTCGTACATCATTTTGGCGAGGTTGCGAATGGCGGTCGGGTCTTTTTTCCCGCCGGAGAATTCGTTGAGGATCTCTTCCAGCGAAAGGGTCACGACCTCCAGCTTGCTGAAAGTCCTTCTGTGATCCGCCAGGCGTTCTGCCTCTTGGCGAAATTCTTCCGGAAAAATGAAAACCGCATCTGCGCGTTGCAGGCTGTGGAGATTCTGATTGGGTAGGGGGCCCACGGGCTCCGGATCGGGAAAAGAAGCTGACCGGTCGAAAGCGATGAATTCAGGTATGCCGCTCACCCCGACGCCAAATTGAAAAACAGATCCGTTATTTTCCCCGAGCTGGCGTACCGGATTCAGCGGGTCGGTTATATTCCAGACTTCCAGTTGAGGGACTGCATTTTCGATCCGGAAAGTAGCCGTCGGCGACTGGGAAGCCGCGACGCTGCGGAACACCATCTGGTTGCCCGTCATGCGAAGTTGACGGGTCACTTCCAGTTGCAGGTAATCCAGCCACCCCTGACTGTCGCCGAACTGATTAGGGTACCGTACGCCAAAAGTCACCTTCCCATCGGTCAAGGAAACCTCCTGGTTGATGCTGGCTGTGGAGGCAAAGATGGAATTGACGTTTTCGGCGGCTCCTGAGGAAGAAGCATTGGAACTCCGGTAGGTGGCCCCTTCCAATTCCACTTCGAAAAAAGATCGGACACGAGCCCTGAGTATCATCCGGGCTTTCAGGCGAGCGGTACCGGGCACCAGGTTCGGAAATTCAAACAGATCGGGATAAGTCTGTTCCCGGGCGATCCGGAAATTATCTCCTCCCCATTCTCTTCCCGAGCCGGAGGTAACGAAGGACAAATGCAGGATGTTTTCCAGGTCTTCCTCAAACCGGAGATAATCGTCGAAAGTGGTAACGGTAATGGCCGTATTCGGTACCGGGTTGCGATCCTCTATCCGCCGACCTGTACCCGCACCCAACTGGATGAAAAAATAGTGGAAATTGTCGTAAATGTTGGTGACCCGATCGAAGCCTCCCTCCTCCGCGTCATATCGCCAGCGATGGGGGCCGCCTCCGTAGAACAGGATCCGGTCTCCCGGGTCGAAACTACCGTCCCCCCCATCTTCCATCAGGATGGGGATTTCGCGCAGGTCGTCCCAATCGGAGTTATCCATGTCTTCGGAGACGGGGCCGGAAGGGCTGCCGAGCAAACGAATAGCCGAAGGGTCGACCTCGTCCATGGATATGCCCAGTTCGTTGCTTAAAAAGGAGTAGGTAAGCTGTTTCAAACCCGCTTCTGCCACCCGGATCTTGTACAGTTGCCCCTGACGGAGCCGGGATTCGGTCCGGAAGTCTTCGTTTCGGGCATTGGCCGGAGAAGAAGTTTCTGCCGCCGGCACGATCTCCAGGCTGGCCGAAATCAATTTTTGGTACTGTCCGTTCTGTAAAACGATGGGGACAAAAGAGATCCTGCCGGTGCGGCCTTCGCGCGAGGAGGTGATCCGGGTTTCCGGAATGATGCTTTCGCTTATTGCGGCCTCTTCAGCCAGGGGGCGGTAGTCGGGTAGTTCTTCGAAGCGGGCATCGCGGATCCGGACCCGGAAGTTTCCACTGAACGAAAGCGGAAAAGCCGTCTGGTAGATGGGGGTGGCCGGGCGAAAAGGATCGCGCACCGCTCCCCGGAAGCCGAAAAAAGTACCCTGCTTTTCAACCAGGGTGGCAGGAACGCCTGTTGTATCCCAGTCCAACCGGATCTCCAGATTTTGCGAATTGGCTTTTGTCAGACATAAAGCCATGGCCAAAAAAAGGAGGCTAAATATTTTCAGCATTTTTTTCGTTTATTGTTCAACCTGGGCTGGCAAAGAGCCTCAAAACGGTATTGGAACGCACGAGATATGGGCCTATTGCCTGCTAAAAATCAGACGCACGACATTACAAACTTCTTCCAAAAAAAGCGATGGAAAGCCGGGATTATATCCGGCATTCTGCTGTTTTTTGGCTTCGCGCTTCCCGTGCGGATGCAAGGACAGGATCCCGTTTTCAGCCAGTTTTATGCCGCCCCGCTGCAATTAAATCCCGCCTTTGCCGGCGTAACGCTGGCTCCGCGAATTTCAGCTAATTATCGGAATCAATGGGCAGGTTTTTCCGGCGGCTACAATACGGCTGCCCTTTCCTTTGAGACCTGGGCTCCCAAGCTGAACAGCGGTTTCGGTCTCTTTCTGATGTCAGACAATGCCATCCGTGGAATTTATAATACATATCAGTTCAACGGCACCTATAGTTACCGGGTACGGATCTCGGATCAAACGGCTGTCCGGTTTGGCGTCCAGGCAGGTCTGGTGGCCCGGCAGCTGGATTGGGAAAAACTGATCTTCGGCGACCAGTTGAATCCTACATCCGGTCCCACCGACCCGAACGGCAACCCGATCCCCACTTCCGAGATTCCTCCCGAATCGTTGAACCAGGCTTTTTTCGACCTGGGGGTCGGGGTGCTCTTCTACACCAATAAGTTGTACGCCGGCTTTTCTGCCAATCACATCAATTCGCCAGATGAAAGTTTCTATCCGATTTCGGATGGTAGAAGCGCGGGATTACCTTTACGATATTCGGTGCACGCAGGCTATGAGTTCGACATCGGCAATTATTCGAATGGCCGTTCGGAAGCTTACCTGGCACCGAGTGTCATGTTCATCCGCCAGAGCGATATTGCTCAGATAAATGTGGGGTCCGGAATCGGATTCCGCCTGTTTTATGGAGGCTTGTGGTATCGGCACACTTTGCGTAACAGCGATGCCGTTATCTTTCTGGCAGGCGTTCGGGCTGGCATCTTCCGATTCGGATACAGCTATGACCTCACCGTTTCCGGCCTGGGAGTACAGAATTCGGCGGGAAGCCATGAGGTAAGCGTGACCTTGAATTTCGCCGAGAGCAAAAAAGCCCAAAACCGAAGAAGAACGGAAAATATCAACGATTGCTTCCGGATCTTCGAATAGACAGAAAAATGGGGAAGGAAAGGTCCGATCGAATACTAATGGATGATTCGCGGGCGTTGATCTTCCGGAAAGGTTATATTTGAAGTCGATTCTCAAACTTCTATTCTCTAATGGAAAACTTGATCAAGACAGGCTTTGCCGTTGTGGCTGTGCTTGCCATCCTATTTACCACCTCTTGTAAGAACAACCAACGGTCCTCAACCACCGGTTGGAAATACAACGATCAGAAATGGGGTGGATTCGAAAAAAAGCTGGATTTCCAGAACCAGGCCACGGGCCCGAATCTGGTACTGATCCCGGGTGGCGTTTTCACCATGGGCGCGACCACCGAAGATCTGACCTACGACTGGAACAACATTCCCCGCAAAGTGACCGTGTCCTCCTTCTATATGGATGAAACCGAAGTCTCCAACATAGATTATCGGGAATACCTCTATTGGGTGCGCCGCGTCTGGGGAGATTGCTATCCCGACGTTTACGTAAACGCACTGCCGGATACCATGGTCTGGCGCGAAGAACTCTCCTACAACGAGCCTTTCGTGGAAACCTACCTTCGGCACCCGGCCTATGATAATTATCCGGTGGTCGGGGTGAGTTGGTCACAGGCCAACGACTACGCCAAGTGGCGCACCGATCGGGTCAACGAAATGATCCTGATCGAAAAGGGGATCCTGAACCCGAACATTGAGCAACAGTGCGAAGACAATTTCAATACCGAGGCTTACCTGGCCGGTCAGTACCAGGGTAGCGTCCGTAAGAATCTCCGCGATATGCAGACCGGCGGAGAGCGTCCGGTTCGCTTCGACGACGGCATCCTGTTGCCTTCCTATCGCCTCCCCTCCGAAGCCGAGTGGGAATATGCCGCGCTGGCCCTCATCGGAAACCAGGCTTCCACCGACGACGAACGCATTACCGATCGCAAGACCTTCCCCTGGAACGGCTACACCGTTCGCTACCAGAAGCGCGACAAATACCAGGGACTGATCCTGGCGAACTTCAAGCGGGGCGAGGGGGATTATATGGGTATTGCCGGAAAACTGAACGACGGAGCTCACATCACTGCTCCGGTGCGCTCCTTCATGCCCAACGATTTCGGTCTGTACAATATGGCCGGCAACGTCAGCGAATGGGTTGCTGACCTGTATCGCCCTCTGACCAGTATGACCCTTCGAGATTCCGAAAACAACGACCTCAATCCCTTCCGGGGAAACCAGTTCAAGGAATTGGAACTGGATGAGAATGGAGTTCCGGTGGAGAAAGATAGCCTGGGGCGTCTGCGTTACAGCTACATTACCAACGAGGATGCCAGTAACCGCGACAATTACCGGTCCGGCCAACCTTACGATTACCGGGATGGGGACGAACTCTCCGGAGTTCAGTACTTCAATAAGTATAACCCGGATTTTGAAGGAAAGGTCCGGACCCTGGTCAGCGATAAAGCGCGCGTCTACAAAGGAGGTTCCTGGGCCGACCGGGCTTACTGGTTGTCGCCCGGTACGCGGCGTTTCATGGACGAAGATCGGGCAAGCCGGACGATAGGCTTCCGCTGTGCCATGACCCGCACGGGTAACACGACCGACAACCAATCCAACGGCAATTCCTTCAAAACGCCGAAAAAGAAGAAGAACAAGAACAAATATTAATCCTTTCCGAAACAGGTTTAGTTGAAATCTCCTGATCATGTGACATTGGTCAGGAGATTTTTATTATTGCGATCATGAAAGAGCTTTTTACCCTGTTTCAGTCCTGCACCGGGGTCAGTACAGACTCCCGGCGCGTAGGGTCCGGAAATCTGTTTTTTGCTCTCCGGGGAGAAAATTTTGATGGAAATCAATTTGCCCGGGAGGCCATCGAAAAGGGAGCCGCCTATGCCGTAGTGGATGACCCCTCCCTGAAAGACGTGCCCGGCATGGTTTGGGTACCGGATGCCCTTTTGGCCCTTCAGCAGCTCGCCACTCATTATCGCCGGCAATTCAACTTTCCTGTACTGGCGATCACGGGTAGCAACGGCAAAACCACCACCAAAGAACTTATTACGCAAGTCTTGAAGCAGCGATTTCGCGTTCACGCCACGTCCGGCAACCTGAATAACCACATCGGGGTTCCGCTCACCTTACTGAGCATGCCGGCGGATACGGAAATTGCCGTCATCGAAATGGGTGCCAATCACCAAAGAGAAATTGCTCGCTTGAGTGAGATCGCCGAGCCGACCCACGGCCTGATCACCAACATTGGAAAAGCCCATTTGGAAGGTTTCGGGGGGATCGAAGGGGTCAAAAAGGGAAAAGGGGAATTGTATCAGTTTTTGGAAAAGACGGACGGAGTCGTTTTCGTGAACCGGGATGAATCGTTCCTGACCGGCATGTCAGCCCCTATTGAGAAACGGATCTTTTATGGTCTTTCGGACGCGCCCTCGCTCTCCGAGCCGGATTACCAGATCAAAAGGATTCGGGAAAATCCGACCGTAGCCTTCAGCTTCCTGAATGAAAAAGGCGAATTGATCCTGGGAGAATCCCGGCTCTCGGGGCGGCACAATCTGTCCAACATTGCCACCGCCGTGACCATAGGCAGATATTTCAAAGTCCCTGCCCATTCCATCGTGGCCGCCATCGAAGACTATGTACCTCACAGCAACCGTTCGGAATGGATGGATTGGAAAGGGAACCGGGTATTCCTCGATGCCTACAATGCCAATCCCACCAGCATGCGAAAGGCGCTGGAATCCTTTGCCCAACAGGAAGGCCAGCCCCGTTGGGTAGTTTTGGGAGGCATGCTGGAACTTGGAGAATACGCCGACCAGGAACACGAAGATCTCTTGGCTTTCCTCCTTCAGCATACTTTCGAGAAGGTGATCCTGGTCGGAAAGCCCTTTTCGAGTGCCGCCCAGGACTTGACTCCTCCCCACCAGTATTTTGAGGCGGTGGAGCCTCTCCGGGAAAGCTGGGAAAAAAATCCACCCCACGGAAAGCTCATTCTGATCAAAGGTTCCCGTTTGTTCGGGTTGGAAAAGCTGGTCCGGTAAGGGGTCAGTCAAATCGATCAAGGGCATAGATCAGGCGATCCGGTAAATTTCCTTCCCGGGATTGCAGGTAGTCCGAATAGGAGCAGGGCACCAATCTATGCCGGTCGGGAGAGTTCTTTTGCTTAAGCGGTATCTGCATCCACCATCGACCGCTTTTCTGACTTTTCCAGAATACGAGTTGGACGTCGACGTTTTTGACCTGGACAACGTATTCGGTCATGCCTTTGACCGAGACCGGGTAATCCTGCTTTCGGTGACTGATCCCTTCGAGAAAATACCAGATGAGCAAAGCAATACCGGCCGCGCTCATTTTATTTTTGACCGTATCCGCCCGAAAACCGGTGATCAGGGTTGCCTTCAGTTTGTCGCTTAATCCTCCGTAGCGGAGAATTTGACAGCCTTCCTCCAGCGTAAAACCGCTGGGAGAAAGGGTTTCCAGTCCCGGCATTTCGGATGGCTTCAGGGCTTGCAGGTGGAAACTCATCAGGTCGGCATCCCGGATGATGGGTTCGATCTCGGGCATGTTGGCTTTAGCTTTTCCCAAGCGGATCAGGTCAAAATGGCGCTTGTCAAGCAGACGGACCTCATCGGGCTGAAAAAAATGAGCTTGGGCGCCGATCAGGCTCAGATGGAAAGGACGTTTTTCCAGCAACCGGCGAGTGCGGTCGCCCGGTCCCAGGTGAAGTTGCTCATCCACCTGCAGGAAACTGGGGTAGGGGTGGGTTTCCTTGAAAGCGTCGTAGAGGGTCTCGGCAAAAGCCGGATCGGGCGCCAGGATCAGGGGGATAATCTGGCTGTCCAGCAGCTCTTTCACCAGGGGAATGCCGAAGGGGATTTTTTTTCGCTTCAAATTCCCCAGGTCTGCTACCTCGGTTTGCTGAAAAGCGAAGGTCAAGGTATACAGCGCTTGCCGAATGCGTTGGCATTCCCGGCTTCCGGCTCCGATCAATGCTACCCTGGTTTTTTTGAGTGAGGGCAGCCCCCGGGGGCTATGCACCAGCATCTTTTTCCCCATCGAATGGTCGCCCAGGGCATCCATCCAGGGTTCTTCGGGGACAGGCGTTAACCAATTTTCCAGCATCGGGCGTGAGTTTGCATGCGAGACGGTAAATTAGGAAGGGGGAGGCTGTATACTACCATTTCCCGGTAAGAATTTGGAGCGTTTTCCGGGAGGCCATCTTGGAGATCGCAAATGCGGTAAACTTTGCTCCTCATGCCGGACCAGAATCGTACCTTTGCGGCGCAAAACGTAGCATATGCGGCATCTCCTTCGCTTGTATCGGGATAAGAAACCGGAGATCACTTTTGAGTGGAACGATTCCCTTACCGAAGCGCGCGGTTGGGTCGTGATCAATTCGCTGCGCAACGGAGCGGCCGGAGGGGGTACCCGTATGCGAAAAGGGCTCACGGCCGATGAGGTGGTTGCCCTGGCCAAAGTTATGGAGATCAAGTTCTCGGTAAGCGGGCCGGCCATCGGGGGCGCCAAGTCCGGAATCGATTTCGATCCGGCCGATCCGCGCCGGGGAGAGGTGTTGCAGCGCTGGTATCGTGCCGTCTATCCCTTGCTCAAGAATTATTACGGTACGGGCGGCGACCTCAACGTGGATGAGCTGCGGGATGTGATCCCCATTACCGAAAAACTGGGCCTATGGCACCCGCAGGAAGGGATCGTCAACGGCCATCTGAAACTGGGACAAGGGGAGAAAGTAGGCATCCTGGGCCAGCTCCGCCACGGGATCTCGAAAATCGTAGAAGATCCGGCTTACGTTCCGGAAGGACCGGTAAAATATGCCGTTGCGGATCTGGCTACGGGTTTCGGAGTGGCCCGGTCGGTGGGGCATTACTACCGATTGTTTCGGCAACAAAGACTGATAGGCAAACGGGCCATCATCCAGGGTTGGGGCAATGTTGCTTCGGCGGCGGCCGCTTTTCTGGCCCTGGAAGGGGTCAAAGTGGTGGGGATCATCGATCGCGCCGGGGGGCTGATCCGGCCGGAGGGCATGGACCTTACCGCGGTCAAACGCCTCTACATGGAAAAGACAGGCAACCAATTGCAAGCGGATGACCTGCTTCCTTTCGAGGAGGTGAACGACCGGATCTGGGATCTGGAAACGGATATATTCATACCCGGAGCCGCTTCCCGACTTGTAAGTCGGGATCAGGTGGAACGAATGCTGAGGCGCGGTTTGGAGGTGATCTCCTGTGGAGCCAACGTTCCCTTTGTGGATGACAAGATTTTCTACGGTCCCACAGCAGAATACGCAGACCGTTGTCTGGCCTTGATTCCCGATTTCATCGCGAACAGTGGCATGGCGCGCGTGTTTGCGTATCTCATGCAACCTCATGTAGAATTGACCGACGAAGCTATTTTCTCAGATATATCCCGAACGATCGGCCGCGCTTTGGAGAAGGTCCACCAGGTCCATACGGATCCTACCGGAATTGCCGAAGCCGCTTTGCGGATTGCCCTGGAGCAATTGATCCCCGAAGAACGGGATCCCGTCGTTTGATTGGGAAGAACCTCAACCCATTCCGGAAATCAACTGTTATAGCCAAACACGATGCAAAAAGGGGCGAAACAGATGAGGTTGGTGACAGGGTACCCTGACTGCTCCCCGAATCGAAAACAGTGGAACACTTTTCCATTCCAACCAGCAGAAAAAGTTCAGTTTTACAGGTACAATCGTCTTTTTCGTGCACATAAAAATCCCAAATAACTCCAAAGTGATGGCGGAAACCAAAGAAAAGGGAACACTGATTGCGCAGGCCAAGGCTATGATCCCGACCCCTTGGGGAAGGTTCGAGATGATCGCTTTCTCCGAAGAGGAGGAAGACTGGATGCCGCATTTGGCGTTGGTGCACGAAAGCTGGGAAAAGGCAAAACCCACTCTGGTCCGCATCCATTCAGAATGCATTACGGGAGATCTTTTCGGATCCAAAAGATGCGATTGCGGCGAACAGCTGCACAAAGCGCTTGAGCTAACGGCCCGCGAAGGCGGAGTCGTCCTTTATCTTCGGCAAGAAGGCCGGGGCATTGGTATCATCAACAAGCTCAGAGCCTACAACCTGCAGGATCAGGGGTTGAATACCATAGACGCCAACCTGCATTTGGGTTTGGAGGTTGATGCCCGGGATTACGCTATTGCCGTTGATATGCTGGAATCGCTGGGCATTGCAAAAATCCGCCTGTTGACCAACAATCCGGAAAAGATTGAAGCTTTCGAGAATGCCAAAGTCGAACTGATCGGTCGGGAGCCCCTGGTAATTGATCCGGGCGAAGAGAACCGGTCCTATTTGCATACCAAGCAAAACGACATGGGGCATTTGCTGGATCGTTAACTCATCTCTTCATTTCGCCCGGCTGGGTTTTTTTCGGAAAAAGGATGGAGGAGCGTAGGTGGATTCCGGCGTACATCTCCAAACCGGCGTGAAATCATCATTGGTATAACTGTACTGGCATCGATAGTTTTGGGCATGCCCACGAGACGCATTGGAAGATTCCAATACAAAAGGGATGGATTTCTCGCTGTGATCTTTTTCCCATTTGAACTCGTACACCTTCTGGAACCGCTCGCCGGTCCAGTAGTAAAAATGGCGGCTTAAACCGGAGTCACAGCCGATCTGGGTGGTACTTATTTCCAGGATTTGCATGTCGGGCCAGATCGGATCCGGGATGAGCCTCACCAAAACATTCGATTCGCAAGCCTCGGAAATGCAGTGCTCCGAAGCCGATTGGAAGAGTTTCAACTCTCCTTTCTGAAAAAGTTTGAGGGCCGTCTGGCCGGCGCGCAGGCCCGAAAAAGAATCGTGGATACCAAGTAGAAGCAGTTCCGGGATCCCGTCCTTATCCAGATTAGAGCGAGACCATCCCTTGGCCAGATTTCCTCCCCACAGGAAGCCGGTCTTGTAATTTCCCGTAGGCCCCGCAAACGAAACCTCGTACCAGAAGTCCGTGTAACCCCTGTAGGTCGTGGGGCCGGAATGGTCTTCGGGATAGGAAAGGGTGATAACCGGGCTGCCGGCCGGCAGGCGATCGAGAACCCGGGCATGAGGGCTGGGGGAGGCCAGCAAGGGGCTGTTGGCGTTGAAAACATACAGCTTGCTGCCCTTATCGTACAGCTCCTTTGCCTGGGTGTGCGATTGGAACCATTCGAAATAGCCGCTGCGCACCGAGCCGTCGTACTGGGCATGAGCCGGACAGAAAACGGTGGAACAAAGAATACCGATCCACCAATTTTTCCTGGGTACTAAGGGATTATATTGTTTTAAATGCACTTTCATTTGGATATTCTATACCACGGGGCTGAATGCTGGCAATATGCCCTAATAAACTTCTTTAATGCAAATCAGTTAGCTGGATATAAAGGATTTTTTTATGTTAAAGTCAAGACAAAATAGGCTGTCGGCAGTTTTTTCGTACGTTGGCCGGTTTTTGATCGCAAATGTATTTTCCATTCTTGTCATTATGCCCCTACAGGCCCAGGTCTTTGAAGAGCACCGTTGGCAGGACCGCTTGCTGGTCCTTTATGCAGATCAGGAGTCGGGGGAGGTCTTCACCCGGTGGAGCGAAGCTTTGGCCAGGGAAGAGGCCGCGATAAAGGAAAGAGACCTCAAAATCTACATTTTGCGTCCCGGCCAAATGAAAGCACCTGAGGGAGCTGAGGTTAGTCCGGGCGATGGGGACCGGATTCTGGAGGATTATCAATTGAAGGAGCAAACAACAGCCTGGATTCTGATCGGAAAGGATGGGGGCGAAAAGATGCGAGGTGCAGGTTCTCTTCCGCTGGAAGAAATTTTTCAGCGAATCGACTCCATGCCCATGCGCCAACGGGAAATGCGGGAGCAAAACAAGCGGAATTAGGTCAGCTGGTGGCCTGCCAAAAAGGGCAGCACCTCTTCATAGTTCGAGAACAGGAGTTTGGGAACATCGCCGTCCGCAGCCGCGAAGAGCTTTTGGATGCGGCCGTTCCTTCTTCCCGAATTCACCTTACGGATCAATATGGCGGCAATCTGCCGGGGAAAATGCTGTGCCATTTTCAGATAGATCATGGCATCTTTCTCTCCGCTGTCTCCCACCAGGATGAACCGCATGCGGGGATAAAGGCTTAGGATGCGGGAAATGGTATATTCCTTGTGGCTGGGGAATAGATCCGGATAGACGTGATAAGGCAACCCCACGTCCCGAAGCAGGATCGGCCCTTTGGGAAATCCGTTGAAACGCAGAAAATCCCGAAGAAGGTCGTAGAGGTTCCAGGGGCTATTGGAGACATAAAAAATGGGTCGATGCGGATTGACACTTCGGTGCCAGCGCCGGTAAAATTGCCCGGAGGCATTGACCGGCTTTCTTCCCGAAATGCTTATCAGGAAGGTGAGATAGAAAACCCGCCACTTCATCGGTGAGGTAACGCCGGTTTGGAGAAGGGTATCGTCTATATCGGATATCAGTCCCAGGCAATCATCCTGGCGAGGCAGGAACAATTGCCCCGTCCGCTGGATTTCCTGCCATTTCCGACCCGGTACTTTTTTAAGGGAAACCTCGGCATCCAGCCATCCTTTTCCGTTTTCCGGCAGGGGTTCAGGCAATTTCGCGTCGAGAATGAAGTATCCTTCCTCATCGGTGATCAGGGGGATCTGGTTGGGGCCGAAACGGACTTCTACTGTAGCTCCGGGCACTTCCTCGCTGGCAAACCGCCGGAAGGAGTTCACCAGGTTTCGGTGCCAACCGGACTTCCATTGATCGAAAAGCGGTTTGTACTCCAGAATGCGCCCCTGGAAGAAGGCTTCCCTCCCGTTGGTAAACCCCCGGAAAGGCTCAATGGTCAGGGGGCGTTCTTCCTTACGGGTCCATCTTCGATAGGCCTGCCTGATCCGGTCGGCATTCCGATCTATTTTTCGAAAGATTCCCCACCTTTTCCAGGGTGAATTCATAGCGGCAAAGCGGCAAAATTCAGATGACCAGTCGAATACAGGTAGCTTGCAAAATAAGGGAATCGCATGGAATCCTACTGATTTTCCAGCTGCTTTCGAAAAGGCTGATCAGGCGCTGGCAGGTTGTTCGAAAAGAGAGTCCACGAAGGCTTTCTTGTTGAAAACCTGTAGTTGTTCGATTCCTTCCCCTACGCCTATGTACTTGATCGGAACCTTAAAAACGTCAGAGATCCCTATGGCTACCCCCCCTTTTGCCGTGCCATCGAGTTTGGTGAGAGCCAGGGCAGAAACATCCGTTGCTTCGGTAAAATGACGGGCTTGCTCAATGGCATTCTGGCCTGTGGTGGCGTCCAGTACCAGCAATACTTCATGGGGGGCTCCCTCCATACTTTTTCCGATAGACCGCTTGATCTTTCCCAATTCTTTCATCAGGTTGATCTTGGTATGAAGGCGGCCGGCTGTGTCAATGATGGCTACGTCGCATTGGTTGTCCCGGGCATATTGAACCGTCTCATAGGCAACGGCTGCCGGATCGGTGTGCATGCCTTTGCTGAAAAAATCGCATCCCACCCGTTCACTCCAGATCTTGAGCTGATCCACGGCTGCCGCCCGAAAAGTATCGCCGGCACCCAGTACCACCTTTTTTCCTTGTGTTTTGTACTGATGTGCAAGTTTTCCGATGGTAGTGGTTTTACCGACGCCGTTGACCCCGACCACCATAATGACGCAGGGAACCTCCCGCGCCGGCAACTGGTATCCTTCCAGGTCGATCGTGTTGTTTTCTGCCATAAGCTGCACGATCTCGTCTCTGAGCATGTCGTTCAGCTCTTCGGCACCCAGGTATTTGTCTTTAGCCACGCGGGCTTCGATCCGCTCAATGATCTTGACCGTCGTATCCAGCCCTACATCGGATGAGATCAGGACTTGTTCCAGCTCGTCCAGTACCTCTTCGTCGATGGTGGACTTGCCGGCAATGGCCTTAGTCAATTTGCCGAACAGGCTGGTCTTGGTTTTTTCCAGTCCTTTATCGAGGTCCTCTTTTTTCTCCTTGTTGAAAAAATTAGTGAAAAAGCTCATACGGTCTAGGCTTGGCGATTGGAGGATATACAAAAAAGAGGCTTTCCTTCACAGAAAAGCCTCTTTTAGCTGGGATAGGAAACAAGCGATTACTTGTTATTGGCAAAGAATTCTTTGACCTTATCCTTATGCACCATTACTTCTTTGTAGGAATATTTGCCGGTCTTCGGATTCTTAACGCTTTGGACTACTTTCACGAAATCACGTCCTGATCCGGCGTTGCTTGCCCGTTGGGCTACTCTTGCGTTCTTGGATACTTTAGCCATGATGTTTTTTCTTTATGATTACGCCTGAAAGAACAGCAAGATGAAGATAACAGTTCCCCTCAGGATACAAAAATTTACTTGATTTCCCGATGTACGGTAACCCGCTTCAGAATGGGGTTGAACTTTTTGAGTTCCAAACGATCGGGGGTGTTCTTCCGATTCTTTTGGGTCACATAACGGGATGTTCCGGGCATGCCGGAGTCTTTGTGCTCTGTGCATTCCAGGATGACCTGGATTCGATTTCCTTTGCTTTTCTTAGCCATGATACCTCAGATTATCAAAGACCTAGAGATCGATCCCTACGTCTACTCCTTTTTTCTTCAATTTTACCAAATAGGCATAGATGCCCAATTTGTCGATCGTGCGCATAGCGGAGGTAGTGACCTTCAATTCTACCCACTGATCTTTTTCGGGAATATAGAAGCGCTTCTTCTGCAAATTGGGCAGGAAGCGCCGCTTGGTCTTGCGATTGGAGTGCGAGACGCTGTGCCCCTTCATGGGCCTCTTTCCGGTAAGTTGGCAAACCTTAGACATCTTTTGCGCTTTATTCTTTATCAAGAGTGACTCCGCCAGGATTCGAACCTGGAACCTCCTGATCCGTAGTCAGGTGCTC
>CAZXIX010000010.1:34754-68890 GCA_964640855.1 uncultured Saprospiraceae bacterium | reverse complement strand
AATACCTGGAAGTTGATATAACTCCGTCTTGAAAATTGATTTGCTTTTTTTTCAAGTAGGTCTTGGTTCTCAAAAAAGAGGAGAAATCTTCATATATAGGTGATCTTACTATATTATCCCCATATTGACAATAGTTTGGAGCTCTGAACAGATAATAATACTCTCCTTCGGGAGCATAAGAAATCCAGGGAGATTCCAGGTAAACAATGGAATCATAAGCCAATAATTGATAGGCATCATTGTACATCCGTTTGGATAAAAGCAAGCCATCGCCGATGCGGGGATCCGGTACATTGAAAAAGGATAAAGTATAAGGGCGTACGTATGAGAAATTGTATTCGGTTTTTCCTCTTGAATTCCCCTCATCATCTGTTTCCCATTCGGTTACGTTTAAATAGGAAATGTGTTTTCCATCAAGTGTTGAATTGGGAATGATGGGTCTTTCTTCCGCATAGGTCATATCTATATCCGAAATTCCGGAACCCTGGGGTTGCCCGTTACTCTGAATCCCAACTTCAGCTTTTGTCCGAATAGTGGTATGATACCGCTGATACCAACGGCTTTGACCGCTGGACTCGGATTTTCCAAAATAATGGTAATCATAGTATCGGGTGAAACCCTTGTTACCATCGTAGGTGTAAATGGACTTAATCCGGGCTCCCCCAACCCAACTGTTTACGCTTTCCATCCGCTCAACCTCTTTCAGAAGCACAACCTCTGCATAAGTTTGGCCATAAGCGGTTAGCCGAAAGGTATACCTCGCCGGTTCAGTTAGGCCAATTTGTATAAAAGGAATTCGGACCGCCTTCGAAGGATGGGTAAAGCTATTGATATTAACATCAATCTTGCGATCGAATCCGGCTTCACTGGTTATATGCAGCAAAGCCCGGTGATCGGAATGATAGTTTTTTTCATTTGAGATGCCGCATTCATTCAATACGCGCTCTTCCATCCTGAACTCCAGGCTTCCACCTGTCAGTTCCGAATCGGTAAGAAACAGGGATAGCGTGTCGTGATCAACGGAATCCAGAAAGCTTGGACAGCAAAGAAAAGCATTCGGGCATTCCGAAGGATCAAACTCAGCTTCCAGAAAAGCAAAACTTTCCTCCTTTGTGGAATAGGAAGGTCGGGCCCCATCGTGAGATTCAAAGGTAAAGGTTCGGCTTCCCCCCAAAGGGTATTGGATCTTTTTCAAAAGCCCCAATGAAGCGAAATCGGGGTTTGTTTCACGGTTTCCGTCGCCAAACTGCAGCGGCGCAACTGAATAGCGGGAAGCGAAAGTCGGGGTATTGAATCGGGCGTCCTCATTGCCAACAGCTCCATTGCAATACCCCCAATGATCTATGGCTTTTGTCAGGCGGTTTGGCATCCATGGAGAGCCGTCTGGATTCTGTTTCAAAGCGTGATATTCGAACCGGTAGGGAGGCAGGGAAAGGTTAGGGTCCGAAAGAGAACGCTCTTGAATTTGGGTAAGTCTTAACCGGCGCCCCTCACTTCCCCACTCGTCTTTGAAGTCAGGATCTATAAAGTAATCATATGTAAAGTCAAATGCTTTCTGGTTTAAGCCATTATCTATTTCTATGGTGCTCAAAGCATTATTCCCGGGATAAACACCCATACCGTTTTCCGTAAGGGCATCTATATCCAGCCTTTTTTGCTCATGTTTAAAAGATACGGTCTCCGTGGAAGAATATACCGCAACCAATTGGGCTCCTTTCACTTGCTGCCAATTCACCTTCTTTCCGGATGGATGTTCTCTTCCTCTCTCTGAAAATTGCGGAGTGGGTTGCACGTGAGCAGAAAAAGGCCCATCAATAGTACAGCCATACTGAATGCCCAGAGACTTTCCCGCCAGAGTGGCATACTGGTAACTGATCGTTTTATATTCCAGTAGGATATGATGCTTTCGGTCTGCACTTTCAATTTGGGTAAGATACCAGGTAGTGGGCCGAGGGTCGTCACTTATTCGATCTCTAAAAGACTCACTTGAAAAACCACTTTTCATTTGCACCCAATCTTCGGCATTACCTTCGCCAAAAGTGTAGCGGGTACCATCGGAATCGATCAGGGCGAATATGAACCCTCCATTTGGCTTAATCGTATAATCTATTCTCAAATCCTGATGCGGGAGAACCTGGACCTTTTGATGAGAATAATCAATGATAAAGCGTCCGGACTTATGCCCCAGATTAAAACTGAATACGTCAGGCTCAGAATCCAGTTTTCCATCGCAAACATGCCGCATTTCGGGAGACATAAATCCACTCCTTGCCGTAGGCGCTACATATTCGAATGGATCGGTTTGTAAAGGTTTTACGGCCATACCCCCAAATTCATCAGCTTTTCCATAAATGGTCCGGCTAATCATCCCTCCTGCATGCAATGACCATCCCAGACCGACCTGGCTGGCTATTTCGCCCGCTTTAATTCCCCCCGTATGATAATCGACACTTACAGGGAGTCGGATACCGGCCTCTTCAACCGTGTGAATGGGGATACTCAGATGGACGGTTCCGGTATTATATCCTACCGGTATATCCAGGTATTTACCGAGAGCAGCCGCTTCCGGGGTCGGCGTCAATAAATCTTTGATGTAATCATCAGCAGGCTGCGCCCAAATGGAGCAGCTGAAAAACACCAGACTGATCGCAAATAAGTTTGAGAACCGATTCATTATCGGGTAAAGGGGCTTAGTTAGTTAAGTAAAAGAAATCGTTGGGCAAATACATGATCCTTACCCTGGGCCAGAAGAATATAAAGTCCTCCAGAAAGCCCATCCAGATTCAGGGTATAAGAATTGGTTCCGGCTTTTCCGGGAAGGCTAAGGGACCTTACACGCTTTCCCTCGGGGTTGAAGACAATCAAATTGAGTTCAGATTCGCTGGATTGATCCCATTGAAGGAAAATTTGGTCTTGAGCGGGGTTGGGAGACAAGGTAAATGGGTACTGCTTTCCGCCAGTATTCATTTTTTCAATCGGGGAACAAAGCGAAACGCCTTCAGTAAGCATACTTCTAGGTCCTTTTCCAAAAAGGATGGAAGCAATTCGCCTGACCTGCCCCCGGGTAAATAAATACATCTCGGAATCATCTACCCCGTCCATAAAGTTGGAGGTCATTTCGATTCCCTCTCCCGGGCACATGCTGTAGTGCATATATTCAGGGATTCCGTAATTGGATGCATTGTGTACCGGAGTGTCCTCCACTCCATCGTCCTCACAAGACAGGTAGGTATTCCACAATTCGTACATACCTAAATAACTGCCCAGCAGATGGGTGAAGGTCTTCCCAAGGGCATAGGGATGAAGAGGATCTTTGCGAAGACCAAAGAAATCCGGGTCAATTACGATCCCATCGTAATCGGGTATGCCTCCGGGGTATTGCGCAAAGCCGGCCACGTTGCCTTCCAATTCTGCTATCCAGACATTTAGGTATCGGGATGGATCCCATGCCTCTAATCCACCCTGAGAGACCCTCATTAAATCCGTACCGACCGGCCATTCTTTCCTTGGGCTTCTTTTGGATTCGACCCAGGGCGTCTGATCTTTGGGGTCCCGAAAACAAAAATTCAAGGGGATGCGTCCCGCCCGGTCCCAAAATCCGGTTAAGGAATCTTTCGGATGGCCAGCCTTTTCGGGAAGCTTGCTGAAATGAAGATGGGTAGCATGAAGTTGGGAATGCAGTACCTCAAAAGGGATTGATGAATCCCCCTCCGGAATCAAAAGATGAAATACCACCGGCAGAATGATCTCTTTTTCCAGCCATTTCAAATTGAAGTTTTCCTGCAACCGACTCTGCGTTTCGACATCAAGAACCTCTCGCCGATCCCTGATTTCCGGGAATTCTTCTTCCAGGATCCGGTTGAAAAGCTGAGTGCCGTAAAACCTGAACGACCGATTGATCTGTCCGGTTAAGGCCGTAGATACCATTAAAAGAAATATGAAGCAGGTCCACTTCATGCCATAGGGGTTTAGTTAAAAGCGAGTCGATTTTCTATTTAAATACCATTCTTCCCCGCAGGGGATACAGTCCATAGGATGAAAACAGGTTCAGGGGGGGGTAACTGGGTAAGGGTTAAAACCTGTTTTTCTTAACTCGTTGATGTAATGTTATTTCAAAACCAGTAAAATTCCTAATGGAAATAGAGCCGTAAGCATATTTTTATAAACGTAAATCGATAAGAATACCATCGAAAAATTGAAATTGAAACCATTAGGCATGACAATATCCTTAACTTAAAAGAAAAAATATTCTCCTTCTGCCCGTAGGCATCCGTCTAAGGAGCCCAAATAGTCCACCTCTCCCCTACCCGATCCCGGGATTATTATCCTACACCGAGGACTTAATTTCCAGGTCGCGGTAGTTTTTGACCTCCATGATGTCGGCCGGCATGTAGATCCCGGCCTGATCGAGGGCGGCCAGGACGCTGGCTACGGCCTTGTTCTTGACGTCCGCTCCGGAGAGTGAGGGGTCGAAAGCGTCGATCCAGTAAAAGACGTGGAGGTTGACGGCGCTGGCGCCCAGGTTTTCGACGATCACAACGGGCTGGCGTGGGTCCTGCATCACGCCGCGTATGGTTTTCAGGGTGTCCATCACGATCTGCACGGCCTCCTTGAGGTTGGCGCTGTAGTCGATCCCCACGGTGAAGTCGAAGCGCAGATCGCCGTCGATGGTGTAGTTCTTCAGGGGGGATTTGATGATGTTGCCGTTGGGGATGAACACGTCGATGCCTTCGTCGGTCTTCACCTGGGTATCGCGGATGGTCATGTTGACCACCTTGCCTTTGATGCCTTCGATCTCGACCAGGTCGCCCAGTTTGAAGGGCCGCTGGAAAGCCAGCATGATGCCGGCCAGGAAGTTCTCGCCGATGTCGCGGAAGGCAAAGCCGATGATGAAGGCGCCCACCCCGGCGCTGGCGAGCAGTCCGCCGGCCACGCCGTCCCAGCCCACGATCTTGAGCACGAGCAAAAAGGCCAGAACCACGACCAGTCCGCGAATCACGCCGGCGAGGAAATTGGCCAGCAGCGGGTCTTTCATGCGATCCTCCAGCATCCGGCGGGCAAAAAGCCGGATCCGGTAGGCCAGCAGGTAAAACAGGATGAAGAGCAGGGAGGCGACCAGCAATTTGGGCAGGAAGGCCACGAAATCGTCGTAATAGCCTTGAAATTCCGTCCAGAGGTCGGTGATCAGTTGTTCCATGAGAAAAGAAATGGGCTGGTTTCTTTAAATGTAATCATTCCTCCCATCGGACAGCAGGATAGATGGAGCTTTTTTGCATGCGGGGGGAAGCCCGTCAATACCCCTCCGCCTCGATCTCCTTCAGGAATGCCTCGTTCTCGTCCCGGATCGCTTCCCCTTTCAGCCGGTCGAAGAGCTGGCGGGCTTTTTTCTTTTGCCCCAGTTGGTCCAGGCAGCCGGCTTTGTGGAAGTAGAGCTGCAGGATATACGGCCGGAAGGAAACCTCGGCCAGGGCGGGCGGGAAATCCGGATCGTTGCGAATGCTGTCGGGCAAGGTTTCTACGTATTCCATCAGCTTCGCTTCCTGGGATTCGGCGGAGGTAATGCCCCGGTCGAGATAGACCAAAGCGGAATCGCATTGCTCCAGGTATTTCAGACTGGTCCCTATGTTATTCAGGCAGATGACCGTGTAGGCCTCGTCGCCCGACTCCTCGCAGATCCGCAAGGCCTTTTGGAAAATGGCCAGGGTCTCCTCGTATTGACCTTCGAGGAAAAAGCCCATCCCCCATTCGTTGGTGGCCCGGCCGAGGTTCTGTTGTAAGGTGATGGCTGCAGGATCCCCCTCCGGGAACAGGCCTTTGTACAGGGGCAGGGCCTTTTCGTAGCAGTCGATCGCTGGCCTGTAGTCCCCTTTCAAGTGGTAAACTTCTCCCAGATCTTTATAACTTCTGGCCACCTCCAGGTGGTTTTCGCCATAGATCTGCCGGTAGATCTTCAGCGCTTTTTCCAACTGGGCAATCGCCGGATCGTAAGCGCCCCTGGCTTCCTGGATGAATCCCATATTGGTATGAACCGAAGCGACCTGGGGATGGCTTTCCCCATACACCTGCAAATAGATCGCCAGGGCTTTTTCCAACTGGAGCAAAGCCAGCTCGTAATCCGCCTCCGACTCGGCGATCAGGGCCAGGTTGTTGTAGATGCCGGCCACTTCGGGATGGTTTTCCCCGTACATGGCGCGGTTGATGCTCAGCGCCTTATGGAAGTACTCGAGAGCCCGGGCAGGATCTCCGAGCTGCCGAAACACCTCCCCCAGGTTATTGTAGCTTCTCGCGACGGACGGATGCTTCTCCCCGTACACCTCCCGGTCGATGGCCAGCGCCTTTTCCAGGTAGTCGGTGGCCTCTCCATAAGCCCCCTCAGCGATGTGGACCAACGCTACATTGTTGTAGATCATGGACGTATGCGGGTGGGGTTCCTCATAGACCTCCCGATCGATGGCCAGGGCTTGTTCGTAGTACCGGATCGCCTGCTCATTCGCCCCTTTCATGCGGTGAGCTTCTCCCAGGTTGTTGTGCATGGCCGCCAATTCCGGGTGGATCCCCCCATACACTTCTCGTCCGATGGACAAACCTTTTTCGTGGTATTCGATAGCCCGGTCGTGGTCTCTCTGCGCGTTGTAAACCAGGCCTATGTTGTTGTAGATCACCGAAACTTCCGGATGGATCTCCCCATGCACCTGCCGGCCGATCGACAAGGCTTTCTCGTAATTTTCCAGGGCCGGGCGGTACTCGCCCTGATTGCGATACGCCTCCCCCAGATTGTTGTAGTTCCGGGAAAGGGCCGGATGGATCTCTCCATAGATCTGCCGGTCGATCGCTCCTGCTTCCTCCAGTAAAAGGATCGCCTGATCAAATTCCCCTTTTGCTTCGTGGATCAGAGCCAGGTTGTTGTACACCAGAGCCACCTGGGGATGGACGTTTCCGAAGGCCTGGCGGTAGATGGACAGTGCTTTTTCGTAGTTGGCGATCGCTTCGTCGTATTGCCCTTTCCGTCGGAAGACCTCCCCCAGGTTGTTGTAGCTTCTGGCGGTAGTCGGGTGGTCATCCCCATAGACCGCCTGATCGATGGCCAGGGTCTGCCGGAAAAAGCGGCTTCCTTTTTCGAAATCGCCTTTGTAGGTATAGGTCAGCCCCAGGTTCGAGTACACCATGGCCACCAGGGGATGGGCTTCGCCATACAATTGCCGGTCAATGGCCAGCGACTTTTCCAGGTATTCGATGGCCCGCTCGTATTCTCCCATGAAGTTATAGGTGCTGCCGAGGTTGTTGTACCGCAGGCTCAGTTCGCTGCTGTCGGTGGCGGCGGTCTGCCGGACCAGACGGATGGATTTTTCGTATTGATCTACGGCCTCCTCGTATTGCGCCATGCGCTGCAGATTGTCGGCATACACAAGACAGTAATCCGCGTTCTCGGGATCCAGCATCACCGCGTTGCGGAACAATTGGGTGGTTGTGTCCCGGTATTTCAGATTCAGTTCGCGGATGAGGGCGGCTTCAAAATTCCGGTAGGCGGTTTGTTTGTTGAGGCCGAAGACATCTTCCAGCAGGATCCGCTCGGCCCCAGCCAGGTCGCCGGCATCCAGCTTTTCCCTGGCTTTCTGGGCTACCGGATCGTATTTGGCGCGCACCTTCAGTTCATCGCCCAGCGTCTTGAACTTTTGCACCTGGTCGGACAGTTGGCGGGCGAAAGTCTCGGCATCCTGTTGCTGGCTTTCCAGGGTGGACCAGATGCTTTTGAAGGCTTCGGGAGCGATGCCGTACCAAATTTCCACGTAGCCTCCCGGTGCATAGACGGCCGGGCTGTTTTGGCCGTGAGTGGACAGGAACAGGTCGAATTCCAGGGCGCGGGTGGCTTCCGGATTGTCCGCAATGCCGAGTTCCTTTTGCTGCTCAGGGCTGAGCACCTCGCCGGTTTTGGAGAGATTTTTGTATTTCTCGGCCAGGGCTTTTACACGTTCGGTGCGAGCGGATGGGGAGAGTCCCTGCAGGGCATAGATATCCAGCAGCTCCTCCAGGATACCGGGTCGGATGCCATAGGTAGCGGAGAGGGTCTGCGCTATGACGGCCGGGCTGTTGTCGCCGCGGGTGGTGACCTTCTGGGCGGGGAGGAAAATGGGGAGGAGAAGGGTTAGGTAGAATATGGGTTTCAGGTGTCGCATTACCGATGGCTTGGAATACAGAGAATAAATTTCATATGCCAGGCAGGCGATTATGGATTTTCAAGAAATATTCGTTCCAGATCAACTGTCGCGGCTGTTTTAACTGCCGCCCTGAATCGTCACCCTGGCGGCGAATGAATTCGCCGCTACAATGGAACGAATAATAAATAAAACTCAATAATCGCCTACTACTATAAGGAACCAAAGCCATCCCCTATTCCACAAACCATTCTGAAACATGGATTTCCAGCATGTAATCCGGCTTTGGGCTATTTCTTTTTCGTGCTATCGGTTTTCACGGAATCGGGCGTAGCCTCAGCAGCTTCCTCCTCCAGGTCAATTTTACCGTAGGAAATATTCACGTCGGTGCCGATGACGGCCGGGCTTTGGTCCCCTTGGGTTTCCAATTTTACGTTTCCGCCATTGGTGTTGAGGTTGGGTCCGCTATTTTGCGGCTCAGCCGGGGCCGGGGGAGTCTTGTCCGAATACCCGGGCTGACCTTCGGGTTCGCGGATTTCTAGAGGAGTGTCCTTTCCCCAAAAATCCTTCAGCGTATATCCGGTGATGGTCGCTACGGCTGCCAGGAAGGTGATGGCAGCGATGATCAGGTTTCGCCTTTTGGCTCCGGACCTGCCGGGCCCGGGGGCCACCCTGGCATCCGCCGGCATCTGTTCGATCAAATGGAGCAGGGCCCTGTCGATCTTGTTCTTTTCGAGGGTGTACTCCGCCGGAGTCAAGGTACCCTCGTGTTTTTGGTTTTCGAGGGTCTCAAAGCGGGAGGATTGCATGCGGACCTTGTTTACCCAGTCTTCATCCTGGGAAGAGACGGACCGCAAAGCCTGAATGGCTTGCCGGGTCTTGCCGTCGGCAATGAGCTTTTGCATGGATTCCGGGGACATCAAAGCGGGATGTTTCGTAGTAACGCAATCACAAGAACAAGATAACGGCCAGGAACCCAACAGGCAAGGCAAGGCGGCAATTTGGCAGGCGTCCACCCTGCGAGGCTTAAAAAGCTCTCACTCCCGAACCCGAAAAGGAATTGGGTTTATTTTATTGAGGCACAGCAGCAACCGTTCCTCTACTTCATCCGAAACTTCACCTCTGCCTTCTCCTGCAAGCGGGTTAGGAGCTTGTCTCCCATGGCCGAGGCGGGGGTTTGCATGCCGTAATTTTCGGGCAGCTCGTCCTGAGCCAGGCAAACGGCCGACTCGCCCAGCATGCGTGAGGTGGAGCCGTAACCCGGGTCGTAATCGGTAGAAATCCGGGATCGGAGGATCTCCCCATCCGGCAGTATGCCCACCTGATCATAGACCCAAAAGCCGTTTTCCAGGCTCTTCGGGCTGGGTCCCTGCCCGGGATCGGGTGTGATTTTGTCCAGCATCCATTTGCTGAAGGAACCCGGTTTGGCTTTGTAGAAAAGCCCCAGCACGGTGCCGATCGCATAGCCCTTGATCTTCCCGCCCAGTCCATCGCCGGTCAGGCTGACCTCCTCGTAGCGGAAGTCCCGGCCGTAGGGATAATCCCGCAGCGCATGCCCCCGCCGGACGACCTTGGTGTTGATCGGCGCCATGACGAAAGGACAGATCCAGCTTTTGAAGTCTTCATCGTACACTACTTCCCGCAGATCGCGCCGGTCGGGCCCTTCTTTCTGCCCGTCCGGATTCAGGCCATAGGGGTCGTTCAGCAAGCCGAAGAGGCTTTTGTCCTGGTAGGCCTCCTCGACCACGCTGGTCAGACTGGTGATGGTGCCGCCGCTGAATCCGCCTTTGGCAGCCTTCAGGCCGGTCTTGATGTGCCGGCAATACTGACCCGTGCGTTCTTTAGCTTGCTTTTGCAGCCAGAAAACGCCCAGGTCGGAGGGAATGGAATCAAAGCCGCAGCAGTGGACGATCCGAAGCTTTTTGGCCTCGGCCTCCTGATGATGGGCGTCGATCATGCGTTTGATCCACTGGATCTCCCCGGTGATGTCGCAATAGTGGGTACCCTGGCGTACGCAGGAAGCGACCACTTCTGAACCGTATTTGGCGAAAGGCCCCACGGTGCTGCACAACACCTTCGCCTGGGCCGTCATCTGATCCAGGGAAGTGGGATCCAGGCTATCGGCCACGAAATACGGCAGATCAGATTGCCCGAGTTCGTCCCGCAGCCGATGCAGCTTGCCGAGGTTGCGACCGGCGATGGCCCATTTCAAATCCCCGCCCCAACCATAGGTCTTGAGTAAATATTGAGCCACAAAGCGGCCGGTGAAGCCGGTGGCACCCAGCAAGATAAGGTCATAAGGTCGCGACATAATGGGATCGATTTTGGATTTTCAATGACCTCTACAAAAGCAAATGGCAAATGGCGAGTTGAAGGCAGATATTCGGATACCCTGACGATGCGAATCTTGGTTTTCCTGGAGGCTGATATTCGGACCAATTGTCAGGATCTCCGCTGCACTCCAACCCAATACCTGATAACCGATACCGTTTTCCCTCCCCGCGCCCTTTTATTCCCTAAAGGGAAATCCGCCCGCAATTCCGGAAAACTCAGCGTTTGAACACCCAGATCCATGAAATTCGATACCTACTTCCCTACTCAACCATTTCCCTACATCTTCTCCCAGATCAGCCGGTGTTTGCCGGATTGAAGATTGGCGTGCATCTGCAGTTTTCCTTCGACGAAGGTATAATCCCGTACCTGTTTCCGCCCGACCCAATTGGGATAGGAACTCACCTGGATGTGATGGGTGATCCGGTCCTCATCCGGCGACAGCGAATAGGTGCCCGCATAACCGATGTAGCCTTTGTAGGCTTCCTGCATTTCTTCGGCTTCTCCCTGGAGGATGTTATCGGTACGGAAGTGAAAGCGGTCCCGCTTCATGATCTGCACGCTCATCTGCCCCTGACTCGTGTACATCAGCCGGCCTACAGCTTCTTTTCCGTAGGGAAATACGTGATTCCCATCCGGCAGCTCGGCTACCCACTCGATCAGTTTCCAGGTTCCTTCGAATTGATTGTGCATAGGTTCGATTAGGTATCGGGTAACGGGTATCGGATAACGAGTCGGAAACTTCCTTTTCAAGTCCCCTTTAACCCTCTTTCCCACTCAACTATTTTCTCACTTAACTACTCAACTACTACCCCACCTTCAACGGCATCTCCCGCAGGCGCTTGCCGGTGATCCGAAACACGGCATTGGCGACGGCGGCTCCGATCGGCCCCAGGGGCGGTTCCCCTACCCCGCCGGGTGTATCGTTATTTTCCAGCAGGGTAATATCGATCTCCCGGGGCGCATGCTTCATCAACGCCATCCGGTAGGGCCCGTAGATGGTAGGCCAAAGTTCGCTTTTTTTCACCGTCATCTCTTCGAACAGGGAGGCACTCATGCCCATGATGATGGCTCCTTCGCACTGGGCGCGCACCTGATCCGGATTGATGACCACACCAGGGTCCAGCACGCAGGTTACCTTGTGTACTTTGATCTCCCCATTTTCCACGGAGACTTCGGCTACTTGCGCACAGGGCGTATTCACATCGGTGGAAGCGGCAAAGCCCATGGCGCGGCCGTTGATGACTTCATCCGTATAGCCGGCTTTGTCGGCGGCCGTTTGGATGACTTCCCTGAGGCGGAAACCCGCTTTATCGTCCTGGATCTGATCCAGGCGAAACTGAACCGGGTTCTTTCCGGCTGCTACGGCCAGCTCGTCCATGAAGCTTTCGATGGCAAAGGTGTTGGCCAGCAGGCCCAGGCTGCGCCACCAGCTGGTGGCAAAAGGCAATTTGACCCGCCAGGAAACCGCCCGGTAGTTGGGAATGGCTCCGTACTGGATCATACCCCCCCGCCAGGCTCCTACATCCGAGCCGAGGGCGGCTTGCATGAATTCGGGAAGGAGCGGCGATCCGTACATCACATCCCCGCTGGAAATGTTGTGCTCGATCGCTTTGATCCTGCCGTTTTCGTCCAGTTTGGCCTTCAATACGTTGTGGGTCGGCGGGCGAAACATATCCTGCTGAAATTCCTCTTTGCGGGTGAAGAAGTACTTGACCGGCTTACCCACCGCCCGGGACATCACCGCCGTCTGGATGGCGTGGGGAGTATGCAGCCTCCGACCGAAGCCGCCTCCCAAATAAGCAGGGACGATGTTGACGTCCTCCTTTTTGATACCCAGCCGGGAAGCCACTTCCTTTCGGGTGATCTCGACGACCTGCGTAGAAATATGAATGGTGGCTTTATCGCCTTCGACATAGGCTAAAGCCCCGTTGGGTTCCATCTGGGCATGGGCTCCCAGGGGACTTCGGTATTCAGCGGTGATGACACCTCCCTCGTTTTTCAGAATCCGTTTGGCAGAACCTTTTTTCTGAATGACGACAGGATCTCCCTGGCCCACCTCGACCGCATCCCGGATATCCTGCTCATCCCATTCCCGTTCCACCTCCCAGTTTGCCTGTATGGCTTGTTTGGCCCTTTCGGCTTGCTCCCAGGTTTCTGCCACCACGCCTACGAAATCTTTTTCCTTCACCACCCGGACCACACCCGGCATTTGCTCGGCTTCGCGGGTATCGGCATCGACGAATTTGGCCCCGATCCGGGTGGGCCGAACGACCGTACCGTACAGCATACCCGCCAGGGTAATGTCCAATCCGAAAATGGGTGCGCCCAGGACCTTGTCCTCGAGATCAACCCGGGTTACGGGGCGCCCAACGTACCGGTATTCACTTATCTCTTTGAGCGGCGGTGCGGAGGGCACATCCCATTCCTGCACCAGTGCTACGATCTCTCCGTAGGTTATTTCCTGCCCACTACCTTTCACTTTTCCGCTCTCGGCTTTCAGACTACTCGCCTCTACCCCCCAGATCCGGGCGGTTTCGTTGATCATCATCTGCCGCATGGTGGCGGCCAGCTCCCGCAAGGGCATCCACAAGCTACTGATAGAGGTGCTGCCACCCGTGGAGAACAGATCCACATTTCCGGAGATGGAGGAGGCATGTACAACCTCCATGTTTTCCATATTCACTTCCAGTTCGTCTGCGGCGATCTGGGCGAGCCCGGTCAGGGTTCCCTGCCCCATCTCCACCTTGGGACTGTGGAATAGTATGCTGTTATCGGCTTTGATCTCGAACCAAAGCCGGGGCTCCATCCCTTCTCCCGAATAGGGAACTTCAATCGTATTGGCGACCCCGGCCAAGAAGCGTTTTTGCAGCGGACGGGTCACGATGCCGACACCCAGTACTACACCCACCCCGATCGTAGAGCGGATCAGGAACTTACGCCGGGAAAAGCCTTTTTTCTTTTGTTCTTCAGCCATGATCGGGAGATTAAGTGTTGAGTGCTTTTATTTCCGCAGCGCGATGGATGGCTTTGCGCATCCGGTAGTAGGTGCCGCAGCGGCAGATGTTCACGATGTTGTTGTCGATATCCTCATCGGTGGGATTAGGGATCTTTTCCAGCAAGGCGGCCGTGGCCATCATAAATCCGGGCTGGCAGTAGCCGCATTGCGGAACGATATGCTCCATCCAGGCTTGCTGGACCGGGTGAAGTCTTTCCCCCCGGGAAAGCCCTTCGATGGTCGTCACTTCTTTTCCTTCTGCGAATTTGGCGGCATAGGAGCAGGACCGGACCGCCTCTCCGTCTACATGCAGGGTACAGGCACCGCATGCCGCCTTGCCGCAACCGAATTTGGTCCCTTTCTGATCCAGGTAATGCCGGACCACCCAGAGGAGAGGAAGATTCTCATCCACATCTACCGATACCGGTTTCCCGTTCAGGCTAAAGGATATTTTCATTTCAGATGATGTTGATCGTAGTACAAATGGGTTCTCCTATTTACTTTCTGTCTCCGGTATGGGAGCCCCGGCAGCCGCCCAATCTTTGACGGCTTGAATGAATTCTTCTTTCGAAACCGGCGGCTTTTCGCGAGCTTCGCCGTTGGCGTTGACACCGGGTTCCCAGGCCCACAGGACCAGCGCATCTTCCGTCATATGCTTCACGATCTCTTCCAGGGAGCGTCCTCCATTCCTTTCCGGGTCCAGAATGGATTCCGCGATTTCAGCCCGGCTCAAGCCTTCCCAGGCCATGCTGGAGGGGGCCAGATGCCAATGCGGCGCTCCGGGCACGCCGGAATAATTATTGTTTTCGGTCTGGTGGCAGGTGGAACATTGCAGGGCAGCCACACCGTGACCCTCTTCTCCCCGCGACACCCCGAAATAATGATAATGACTGTCTTCACCTTGCCGGGGCCGGTCGCCGGAGGGATGGCAATTCAGGCAGCGCTTGTGCGTGAGGGCCTGCATCATCTTGTCGTAAGCCTCCTTCGCCTCAGGTGTTTCCTCCTCCGTTTTTTCCTCCGCTTCGTCTTCGGTACGCGCAAATCCCAGGGTGATGCCCGAGATCAGGCAAAGCAGAAACAGGGAACGGAGCCATGGATTCTTCATGAGGAAGGATTGGGTGATCATTTATTCAAATATAGAAGAATTAACAGGGAATGGATTAACGTCATTTATCCGTAAAGATCCGGATATCGGCATCCTGTCCGGTAAGCTCCCAATGGCCCAGTGAAATGGGGATGTTGCCGATGGCATTCAGCCCATCGAAGAAGTCCTTCAGATAAAAGGGTTCGCCCCGGGATTCCTTCATTCGGGCGTACTCGGCCATGGCTTGCTCCACCAGATACTTGCCGGTAATGTAGATGGTGCCGTAGCCGGGCTGGCGCAGGTACAGGTGTTGTTCGAAGATGAGCAATTCCTTTTCCGTTTTCATCCAGCCGCGGGGCGTGTATTCCGAGTGGATGCCGCCGGCTTCTTCCATGGTCATTTCGTTGGCGTGCGCATAGAGGGAACCCAGTCCGCGGGCGGCTCGCTGGGCGATCAGGATGTAAACGATCTCCCGCACGCGCGGATGGTCGTCGTACAGGCCGGCCTGCATAAACATCTCTTCCACCGCCGTGGCCATCCCTTCGTTGCGGGAATCAAAGATGTTGTAGAGCAAGGGACCGCGCCGGATCTCGCTGGTATGCGGTTCGGTATCCATGCGGGCCAGCTCAAACCAGTGGTAGAAGTGCGAATAGAGCGGCCGTGGATCGTAGTGGGCCCCGATCCAGAAAAAGTTTCGGGTTTCCTGCGGTACGTATGCCCCCAGGTGCGCGCGCAAGGCCGGTTCGAAGTAGTCTTTGACGGTGACGATCTCGTCTGCTTCCAGGAATTGCATCAGGCTTTGGGCGGAGCGCTCGGCCAGGGCGTCGTAAGCCTCCGGACTGTTGGCCGCGATCAGGGGCGGCAGGTCCCGGTTGCGGTGTTCTTCCAGCTTGAGGGCTGACCAGGCCCGGGCAAGCTCGCGTTTCAGGATCATCACTTCATCTTCCCAGCTCAGGGGCACCAGATGCACGTTCTGCAGGTACCAGCTGTAGTTGTCCTTCCCGATGCCGGAGGGCCCGGTTTTGCTTTCGGATTGGGCTTCCAGCCATTCGGCCAGCTCGTCGGTAGAGGATGCGGCTGCTTCGAGGCTGGCGACCAATTCGGGATCTTCGGCCACGCCCTCGCGGTCGAGGATCCGGCGGAGATCTTCGCTTTGCGTCCGAATGTCTCGAATGCCGGCGATCCAGAGGTCCCGGGCGTTGCCGGTGAGGTTGAGCCGGGCTTGTTCGTTCAGAGGCGGAATCACCCGCAAATCGGCCAGGAGCCGGTCGCGCTCGGCCGGGCTGAGCGAAAAGGCATAGGTCCAGATCTCGGTCGTACGGTGATGAGTGGGGCCTTCGTGGGCGGGCACATCGCTGCGGGCCGTCCAAAGGGATTTGTAATAGGCCGGGTCGCGCACCCAGGGTTTGAGGATGCGATCGTTGAAATCGTAGCCGTTCATTTCGGCCCAGACGATCATCCAGTCCACCCGTTGGGGGATGCTCCAGCCTGTTGTGTCCATGGCCAGCAGCCGCTTTTGGAGCCGCTCGAAGGCGGGGCGTCGTTGTTGGAAGGTGGCGGCCGTGTAGTCCGGCGCCCCATCGCGAAGGGGTGGGTTTTCAAAGCTGCGCCATTCCCGGAAGAGGGCGAGCAGGTCTTCGTAATCTTCGGTCATCGGGACGGAGTTAGGTTTGGAGGAAGGATGATAAGACATCAGTAGAAGGATAGAAAGGCCTACAAGAAAGGTGGAGGTACGCATAGGTCGTTGGATTTCGAAGAGATAAAGCTAAAAAAATGGCAGGGTGAATTTTGCCCCGGATCCCAATGCGTTTTCCAGGCAAAACGGTCCGAACCTCCCGCACCTTTCGTTTTCCCGGTTTCGCTGATGGCGGAATTCAAAGACCGGCCTTATCTGCTTTAGCGGCGAAAAGGTTGAAAAAGCGTTAAGAACGGATAACTGTTTGAGCCTGAACCCAGACCCTATAAGATCCCCAAACTAAAGCCTGGCGAGGGGCATTAGGCAGGGCCTTAATGGAATGGCGAGTTTTATCCGTTTAGCTTTTTCAAGTTTTCGCCGCGTAAAAAAGCAGATACAGCCTTGATTTTTTGCTTCTTTCTTATCAAGAAAAAAGAACAAGAGAAAGGTCAAACGGGACGGGCCAAAACCTGAATTTCTCTTGATTTGTGGCTTTTAACTTCCCGGAATCTTCTCCCCCTTCTGGGCCAAAGTTGCTGTTTTTTCAATCCGTTTGGCTCGGGTGGCTTCGGTCTTCGCCAATTTGATCCATCGCAATATGAACCGTTGGGTAGCCGGTGGTAAGGCGTTGAAGTTTTCTTCTGCCGGCGGATTTGTTTGTAAAGCCTTTAGCAAGTCCTTAGGTTTGATCAAGGCATCCACGTCGTCCATGAAATGCCAGAGCCCGTTCTTTTTGGATTCCTCTATGGCTTTTCGACCGGGCTTCTGCATTCTTCCTTCCGCTTCCAGCCGGGCCGCCCGTTCTTTGTAAGTCTTTGCCCAGTGCTGTGCTTTTCTGGGAAAAATGAGCTGCATCGTACGGTCGGCGTCCAGTTTTCGCCGGATCCCGTCGATCCAGCCGAAGCAAAGCAGCTCGTCCAGCACCTCGGAGGTAGAAACGTATTTGTCGGCGAAATGCTTTTTGAAAGTTACCAGCCAGATGCTTTCTTTCTGCCCGTGGTTTTGCCCCAGCCAGGCCCGCAATTGGCCGGCCGAATGGACTTCCACCTGTTCAAAGTTTTCCGTTTGGATCATAGCATTCGGATCTGCAAAGCAAAAGCCCGTGCCGGATTCACCGACATCAACTGGCGCCACTCCGCTTCCGTAAAGCCCCGGGCCTTCAGTCGGGGGTATAGTTCCTCGAAGATATTCGTGTAGGGTTTGATGTCCTGGCCCTCCTTTTGGGGATCATACCAGCCGGCATCGTGCGAGATCAGGATGCGATCCAGTATCCCCTTTTCTTTAGCAAAAAGGATCTTCTCCACATGCTCATCCAGTTCCCAGCCCAGCCCGTCCAGGCTGATCCAGCAGCCTGCTTCGGCCGCTTTCAGGTACTGGGCAGGGTCCTTTTCATTCTGGGCGTGGATCCAGATGAAAGCTTCCGGCGAAACGCCCATTTTCTGCAAAATTTCCAATTGGGGCCAGAGGCCTACAGCTGGGCCGGTATGCGAGCCGATGGTCAATCCAGTCTCCAGGTGGGTAAGGGCTGCGGCTCGGACCAATTTGGCGTGCAGGAGGTCCAGCGGGTCGGCTGCATCCACGCTGATCTTGATGAAGCCCGGTTTAATACCGGTATCCTCAATGCCTTCATTGAATTCGGCGATCCACATCTGAGCCAGTTCTTCGGCCGACTTTTCGTAGGCGTAGGCCGGGATATACTTATTCCCAACGGCCCCGTACAGGCCGGTATTCGTCAGGATCCGAAGGCCGGTTTCCCGGGCCATCTTTTTCAGAAGGCGGGCGTCCCGCCCCAGGAAGTTCGGCGTGGCATCGACGAAGTAATCCACCTGATTCGCTTTCACTTCCTGCAAAAAAGGCACCATCACTTGCATCACCGAGTCATGATCCCAGTCGGCCGGATCGATGGTGTCGGCTCCGATGAAGTCCACCAGGATGTGCTCATGAGAAAGCCACATGAGGTTGGTATCCCGTTCATTAACCCCTTCCACATCTTGAATAATTGGAGGGGTATCGGAGGGTGGGTTCGTACAACCCCACAGCAAAAGGGAAAGGCCGATTAGAAATGAAATCGCGATTGGAAACTGCATCATGGAATACCTTTTTTATCGCTTGATCTTGGAGATCACCTTTCCTTTGACGGAAACGGGTTTGTCCAGATCTTCTTCTCTCAAAGCGATGGCCGCCCGCACCAGCTTTTCCGTAGGCTCGTTTCGGTAGTCATCCGGAGACGAGACGGGTATGTGCCGGATCCATTTTCCGGTGCCTTGCAGGAGTTGGTCGGGATCGTCCAGGGCGGCCCCTTTGTTGAATCCCAGATTTAAATGTTTCGTATAGACCGGAATGTGGCAAAAGGCATCGCCCAGTTTGGGGGTCAGGGAGAACACATTCGTGAGGGCATGGGTGTAATACAGCAACTCGTTGCAATCCGGGTATGTCTCGAGTAGGAATTGCCGGAGGTCTGCAAACAGGTCGATCAGGTCCTGATCCTTCTCCCGGAGGTAGAAAAGAAAATCGGGATGGATCGCTCGATCAGAGGGCATGGCTTGTTCTTTGGTAGACGGATCAATGGGGAATATACCCTATTCCTTTTTCCAGATCTACACCCCCTCCCAACTCCTCCTGCACCAGTCGGTCGATGATGAATACCCCCTTCCAGGCCATCTCATCGAAGGTATCGATGCCGTCATCCGGAAAACCCTGGCGGGTGCGGTGGATGTGAAAGCGGGAAGCCATTTTCCGACCGAAAGCCTGCTCCACCCCTTCTTTACCCAGCATAAAGCCCAGCAATCCGCCCCAGGTGGCCGTGGGGTTATCCGAATCCCAGCCGGCCAGAGCGCCAATCTTTATGGTTTCCTTGATGTCGCCTTCGCCGTAAAAGAGGCTGACCAGACCGGCCGCGAAGTTGATCCCGGCCGCAAAGCAGCCGTTGCAGTAAAGCTCCCGGGAAGTGATGTCGTAGCCATCCTGTTGCTCCACCTGGTACCGCTGATAGACCTCATCCCGGGCTTGCTCCCAGGGGACTCCGGCTTCGTAGCGGGATTGCACGAAGTCATACATCTTGGCGGGATAGGTACTGTCGGGCAGGTAGGTCCGAGCCGAATCGGCCATCCATTGGATCTGGTCCTTCCTGGATAAGTCCGAATCCACACTCGATGCCAAGGCATGCAGGATCACGTGAAATTCAGCGATCGAAGCGGCTTCCTCCCGGGCGGTGGTGCGAATGGGCAGATAGGCCATTTCCAGGGCTAATTCGGGCATGCCCGGAGCAAAAAGCCCGAAGATCTCCGTCGTTAGCTGGGCGTCGATCATGTCGTAATGGGGATTTCGATCCGGGTCGCTGGTTTCGGGCGGAACGATCCCTTCTCGCATCAGATCAAAAGCCGCCTGGTTGGAAACCCACAGAAAATTCTCCTCTTCAGCCTTAATGTGTTTCAGCCATCCTTCGCGGATCTGCTCCCCGCTGAGCTTATGGGTTTTGTTCGTGTACAGCAGATGCTGGTAGATGTATTCGATATCCGTATCGTCATCGGCTCCCCAGAGGCTGTCTGCGGCAGAAAAGACAAAATCGATGGTCGGTGAGATCCCGGAAGGGATGCCTTCGGCCCAGATGCTGGGCTGATCCGGCTGCCCCCAGTCTTCGCGGGTGTAGAAAGGCCCGGTCTGGATCTCTCCGATGTTGCCGACCTTGTCCATTTCAGTGACCAGCCCGGTCCAGTTGGCGATGCATTGGCCCAGCCAGAAACCTTGCAGTTTTTCCTGGTAGTCATCCCGGGACAAGGTCCGATCGCCCGGGTCGCCGGTATAGTTTTCGTACTCCAAATCCGGATCTTGCCGGATTGGAGTCGGGGCTTCTCCGGGTGACTCACAAGAGCTGAGCAACAGGAAGGTCAAAATGGAAAGGAAGGTCAGATATTTCATGGCGGGTAATTAACCAGCTTTTTTTGACATCACGGTAAAACTCCTCATCTTCAAAAAGAATCCACTTCCCGGTAGGCATCCAGTACCGCTTGCTCGCCTTCTTTTCCCGTTTGGGAATTTCCGTGTTCCATGCCCAAGATGCCCTCAAAACCCTTGTGGTGGATCCACCGGAAGATGTTTCGGTAGTTAATCTCTCCGGTGGTCGGCTCCTTGCGGCCCGGGTTATCCCCGATCTGGAAATAGCCGATCTCATCCCAGCAGGCTTCGATGTTGGGGATCAGGTTCCCCTCCTGGATCTGCTGGTGGTAGATGTCGAACAGGATCTTGCAAGCCGGGGAATCCACCGCTTTGCAGACCTGGTAGGCTTGCGGGCTTTCGGCCAGGAACAGGCCCGGGTGGTCCCTGAAATTCAGCGGTTCCAGCACCATGACCAGGTCGTGGGGCTCCAGGATGGCGGCGGCCTGTTTCAGGCTTTTCACTACATGGGCTGTCTGGTAGGCTTTTTGCTGCCGCAGATCGACATGACCCGGCACGACGGTCATCCAGCGGGCATTCACCCGCTTGGCTACCTCCACCGATTCCCGGATCTCCTGAAGGAACTCCCGGCGCAGATCCGGGTCTCCGCTGGCCAGGTTGGGTTGGTTCCAGTAAATGGTATGCGCCACAAAGACCCCCATCTGGAGGCCGCGCTCCTGCATGACCCGGGCCATCTTTTCCTGCAGGGTCACCTCCCGGTTTTTCATGCCGTTGTCTTCGAAGGCTGTGAACCCCTGATCTGCCATGAAATGCAACTGGTCCAGCGGGTCATCCCCGGCCAGATGCCGGAACATACCCAGATGGGGCGCATATTTGAGCCGGAAAGCAGGAGCCGGATGAAGAACTTTGGCGCTGAGATTGGTACTCAACCCCAGGCCCAGGCCGGCCAGACCGGCATTGCGGACGAAATCTCTGCGTTCCATGGATCAGTTGTATTCCGTTTGCCCGGGAGTGGGTACGGGATAATAGCCGTTCTCATCCGGCAGGACGGGAGGCGCGTGATTCCAGTCCATTTTTTCCGGAACGAGCCGGAGGTCGGAATTCATGGCTTGGTCCCAGGTGATCCGATCTCCCGAGTAAGTCGCCATGCGCCCCATGATGGCCGTCAGCGTGCTTTTGGCTCCGTTCTCGCCGTCGCTGATCACCTCGCCGTTGCGGATGGCGGCAAAAAGATAATCGTGCTCCACCTGGTAGGGATTGGGTTCGTCCGCACCGGCAGAAGGGTATTTGTAAGCCAGTTCGCCGTTCAGGTTATGGATCTCTCCCGCGCCCGTCACCAGGGAACCCAACGTGCCCTGGAAGGCTTCATCGACGCGGTTCAGGCAACCTTTCTGATGGCGGCACTGGCTGGCGATCACGGCCCCGTTGGGATAGGTAAATTCCACAAAGTGGTGATCGAAGATCTCTCCGTATTCTTTTCCGGTGCGCACCTGACGACCACCCATGCCCTGAGCTGAAACCGGATAATCGCCTATAAACCAATTGGCTACGTCGATGTTGTGAATGTGCTGTTCGAGGAGGTGATCTCCGCAGAGCCAATTGAAATAATACCAGTTGCGCATCTGGTATTCCAGTTCGGTCTGATCCGGCTTGCGGGGTTTTACCCAGACCCCTTCGCTGTTCCAATAGACCTGACCGGAGCGGATCTGGCCGATCTCGCCGCCCACGACCCGGCGGTACAGTTCCAGGTATTTCTTCTCATAATGCCGCTGCAGTCCGACGATCACGTTCAGCCTTTTCTCCTTGGCAAGCCTGGCGGATTCCATGACCTTGCGAACCCCCACGGGATCGGTAGCCACCGGTTTTTCCATGAAAACGTGCTTGTTTTGGGCGATGGCGTACTCGAAGTGCAGGGGCCGGAACCCCGGAGGGGTAGCCAGAATGACCACATCGGCCAGGTCGATGGCCTGACGGTAGGCTTCGAAACCAACAAAGCGGTTTTCTTCCGGCAGTTCGATCTTGCGTTCCCCTTCGAAATGCTCCTGTATGGCCTGCAGGCTGCCTTCCAACCGATCCGAAAAAGCATCGGCCATGGCGACCAGGTCAACCTGCGGGTCGGCATTCAAAGCCTGAACGACGGCTCCGGTGCCTCTTCCCCCGCATCCGACCACGGCCAGTTTCAGGCGGTCGGAGCCATAGACCCGGGCAAAGCCTTCTACGGCCAGCGGGGATGTGAGCGCTGCACCCGTTGCAAGGGCTATCTTTTTATTGAACTCCCGGCGATTCAACTCTCCTTTGGAAGATGGATTATTCTTTTTCATCGGTATCGTATTTCAATCTTAAATCATCAATCAAAAAAATCGTCAATCTTAAAGCATCAATCCGAGTACCCCCAATATACCTTTTTTTCCTTGGGGGAAGGCGTATTCACGGGTCGGACGATCCGGAAACCCACGAAGGGGGCATCCGTATGCCACCATTTGCTTTTGGGGATTTGCGGATCGCGTTGCTTCCATTTTTTGTCTGAAGGTCGGCGGGCGGCACATCGCAGGCTTTGAGCGTCGTCTTGCCAGGAACCGCCCCGGACCGTGCGCGGGTAGGTGGTTTTGGGGAGGGTGACCGGATTGTCCGACTGCCCGGAGCGGTAGGAGGCATAGGCATCGGCTACATATTGATCGACGGTCCATTCCGCCACATTGCCGTGCATATCGTACAGCCCCCAGGCATTGGGTTTCTTTTGGCCCACCTTCTGGTATCTGTCGCGACTGTTGAGTCCAAACCAGGCGTAATCGCCCAGGAGGGAGGGATCTTCGCCGTATGCGTATGCGGATTGCGTACCGGCCCGGCAAGCGTATTCCCATTCGGCTTCCGTCGGCAGGCGGTAGAAATTCCCCGTCAGGGCCGAAAGCCAGGCGCAAAAGCGGGAAGCCGCGAGTTGGGTCATACTGATGGCCGGATAACCCTCTCTGCCCATGCTGAAGGTCATATCCACATAAGGGCGGGTGGCACCGGTGACGGCATCTGCATCCAGCTGCACCTCCGTGCCGGCGACGGGTTGCGGCTGTTGGGCATCGATGACCCGATCAACGAATAAATTGTAAAGGTCCCAGCTGATCTCTACCTCCGCCATCCAGAAAGGATCGATCTTTACTTCGTTGACGGGGCCTTCATCCGGCCGGTGGCCGGGCTCCGAAGCCGGACTACCCATGGAAAAAGTACCCCCCGGAATGGGAAGCATGCGAATGCTCAGCTCCGTGCCGGGGATGGATTGCGAATACGCGCGGAAGGGTTTGGTTTGCCCCCACAAACCACCGGTAAAAAACAGCAGGGTCAAGAAGCAGCAGATTCGACTTGAAGGAACAGGAACAGGCATCACAAAACCTCAGTTAGCGCATTACCGCGTTAGCAAATCAGCAGATTAAATCTTCGGCAGTTCCCAGCCATTGTGGTAGTCAACCCCGATCAGGGCATTGGCTTCGGAATCGTCTTGGAACCGGTTTTGGGCAGCATCCCAATAGACCTTTCGGCCGGTCTTGAAGGCGATGTTCCCCATGTGGGCGTTGATCGCGGCCACGGCCCCGGAAGCAGCGGTGCAGCGGGCGGCCGAGGGATCGTTGTTGCGGATGGCTTCGACGAAGTTTTGGGTGTGGAAATTCAGGTAGTTGCCCTGGGTGTTCTGGTCGGGTATATCCGGGGTTCGGAATTCCCGGCGGCCGTCCACGGTTTGGGTTTCCGGAATGAGTTCGAAGCCGCCCCGGTTGACCACCAGGGTGGCGTCGTTTCCGATGAAGGCGATGCCCTCGGTACGGCCGTAATTGCCGTTGTCGATACCGGTGGCATGCTCCCAGAGCATGCTGAAGTCGTCGTACTCAAAAACGGCCTGAAGCGTATCCGGCGTCTCGGAAGCGTCGTCGGGATAGGCAAACTTGCCGCCGGAGGCCATCACGGATTTTGGTGCTTTAGCGCCCATGGTCAGGAGGGCGATGTCGATTTCATGTACGCCCCAATCGGTCATGAGTCCACCGGCATAATCCCAGAACCAGCGGAAGTTGAAATGGAAGCGATTGGGGTTGAAGGGGCGCTCGGGAGCGGGACCCAGCCACATCTTGTAGTCCACACCGTCGGGTGGATTCCCGTCGGGCTGAACGGGAACCGGCTTCATCCAGCCCTGGTAGGCCCACACCTTCACCAGGCGGATCTTGCCCAGTTTGCCGGAGTGGACGATGTCCATGGCTTGCTTATAATGCGTACCGCTGCGCTGCCACTGTCCGACCTGCACGACGCGATCCGAATACTTGGCGGCGGCCTCCATCATGATCATACTCTCCCGGATGGAATTGGCCAGCGGCTTCTCCACGTAGACGTGCTTGCCGGCATCCAGCGCATCGACGAACATCCGGCAATGCCAGTGATCGGGGGTGCCGATGATGACGGCATCGATATCCGGATTTTCGAGCATCTTGCGATAGTCCGCGTAGGCCTGGATCTTATTGCTGCGAAATTCCTTATAGTCGCTGGTCCGCCTTTCGATAGCAGAAGTATCTACATCACAGAGGGCGATGCAATTGACATTATCCATCTGTAGGTGAGAGCGCATATTGGACCAGCCCATACCGTTGCAGCCGATCACCCCCACATTCAGGGTTTCATTGGGGCTGATCGTTTTTCCGCTTACGTAAGCGGGCAGGATGGTAAACCCCAGGGCGGCGGTGGCGGTGTTTTTGACGAATTCTCTTCGTTGAGTTTTCATGGTAGAAAGCTCTTAGGATAAGCAATATGTCGGCTGTCTAAGATAGGAAATTGGGGGAATCTTGTAGAGGGGATTTCCTGGGAAAGTAGGGTTTTGGGGAAAGTTGCAAGGAACGCAACCTTGAGGGTGGATCTTCTCAAACCACCCGGAAAAGGAATCCGGACTATGGGAAATTATCTGCCCAAGCTTTGCCTCGAATTCTGGCCCCTAACAATTCCTTAAGCAGATAAACTACGCCAATCCAATACAAGGCAGGTTGAAACAGAGCCACAAGGGAGCGTCTTACCAACCAAAAAAGGACGGACGGAACAAAAAGTGTAAATTTGGTGTAGTGGTTAAAAAAAGAAGTATGGAAGCGACGAGGGATTATGTTGCTGCAGCCCATGGCGTCTCAGACGACTTCGCCTCTTACCTGGAGGACTTGCTGCGAAGCTATTGGGTTCCCCGTTTGATCTTTGATTACCTGGGCCGCGTACGTCCTGCCAGGGAGCGCATACGTCAAGCAGCATATTCGCTGAGTGATCGGACTATATATATGTGGATTCTGCTCGATCACAAGGACACCGAAGCTATTGAGATTTTTCGAGGGGCAGAATATGATATGGACACGCGAGGCTGGGATATTGAACTGATCCTGTTGGAGCAAGGGGAAAAACCCGAAGGCTACCACGAAATCACCTCTTATCTTGGCTAGCTTTTCCGATCACCTTGAGCAGGCCCAGCACAACTGGGCAATTTTATACAAGCTCCTCAACAGTAATGGTGCGGATAGCACGGATTGGGAGATCACGATCTGTTATTATACCGCCCTACATCTCATCAAGGCGCAAATGGGGGGCCGAGCTAACAGTCACTACGAATTAAAGCAGCAGCTGAAAAAGGCGATCCCTCGCAACATCTACGCCTATTATTCTGAGTTGGAACAACTAAGTCGATACGCACGTTACCTGGAAGTAGGCAAAACGAAGGTAAGTGTTGGGCAAGACGAATACCGCACCGCCCTGACCCTTACCGATAAGATCATCGACTGGTTCTGCTCCAAACACAAGACCACCGACTGGGAAGCCCTGGAAGTGGATGCCCCGATACAGGGGAAATACATTAACACCGGTATGTCATTTCAAAGAGGCAGTTCCCCTGAACAACAACTGGATTAAGGTACTCAGGATTCCACCCAATGAAGGATCGTATCCCCATCCATTCCAATCTACTGGGCCAATTATTATCTGGTTAGTTTCTGAGCTCTTCAGTAGTTCTTCAGTTTGACTCAAAGAATCTCCTTCCAGATCATCTGGATCATATCACATCGATTAGAATTACAGGCCTGCGAGTTCGAAACTCCCTCTTACAAATAAGGAACGCAACCCTGGGGGTTTGGAATATTATTCAGGTTCGGGGCCGGCGGAGGAAAGAACAAATGAACATTCGAATCTTGGATGCTGACAAACTTGGTTCGTCAGTACATTCGAATAAGAAATACATGAAAAAGAAATAGACTTCGAAATTCATGTATTCGAATGTTCGTCATTCATGTATTCATCTCCCATCTACCTTTCTGCCAACCGCTCCTTCATCGGGCTCGCCTTCACATTTTGGGCCTCCATCCGCTTGGCGGCCTCTTCTTCCAGGTCTACCAGCCAGCTTTCCGGGACTACCTTGTCGTAGATCTCCGGGAAGGCCTGATCCGCCTTGTATTGGGCACGTACTGCGCGGTAGGTTCGGTGGTTGAACATGCGCTCAAATTCCGCCCGGTTCATAAACATATCCGCATACAGCATGTGGAAGCCCCGCTTGGATAAGGACAAGGCCTCCAGCGCCCGTCCCTCGCGAATGGAATCCCAATTGCCACTAGGTACCGTGGCCGGGATGCCGTAAATGCCAATGTCCACATACATCTGCGAAGCGGACTCGGGCTCGGGCAATAAGCCTTCATGAGGCGCATGCCGGAACATACGCACCGGGCAGATCCACATGGGATAGATCCCGTAGCGGGGATGGATGTGATCCAAGGCTTCGGCCATATCCTGAATCGGTATGAGGATGTCCTGTGCGACCCGGTTTTCAAAGGCTTGCCTGCGGAGCTCCCGGGTGAAGGTGAGCTTCATCAGGGAGATCTTGGGGGCTCCCATCCAGGCGAAAAGCCAACGATACCAAGCCTGGTTCCCAAAAGGGATGAGGTCCTTGAGCTGAAAAAAGACCGATGGGGTATGGCGGTGGAAATAATGCCGAATGGGGATGTATTCTTCCCCTTCGCCCCATTCCAGGTAACGCGCCACATAGGTGTAGAACCAGGGCTTGTGCCAGCGATTGATGGAATTGATCTTTTTGCGCTTCTCCGGGGTATCGGGCTCCTCCAACTCGCCGCACATGATCACCGCTTCCTTCGGGGAATAGACCAGGCCCTCCAGGTAGGACGGCGGGTTCTCCGACTGGGAAAGCTCCTGGAAGAGCCGGCAAAATTCTTCCTGGGAGTGGGTAGGAATATACCGGAGTCGCATATGCGAGCGGATGGGGACCACCTTCATTTCCACGGCTACCAGAAATCCGAGGGTTCCATGCGACCAAGGCAGGTTGTGGAAAAGATCGGGATGGGAGTCGGCGGTCGCCCGGATCAGTTCCCCTTCGGCCGTTACAATTTCGTAAGCGGAAATGGTTTCGAACAGGAATCCATAACGATGGGAAGTGGTCTCGATACCGATGCCCATGCACAAGCCGCCCACGGTGAGGTCGTCCATTTCTACCTGAACGGCCAGGGCAAAGCCCTTTGGGATGAGGTAGTGGGTGATGTCTCCCATGGTCACCATGGGTTCTACCCGGACGATGCCTTTCTCCGGATCAAAATCGAGGATGTTCTTCAGGTTGATGGGGATCTGCACCATATCCTTTTTGAAGGTGGCTTTGCGAATAGACATGGTCATCCAGGGCTTGCGGGCCGTGCACATCCGTTTACCGGATCGGGCTCCCTCTTTCACCCTAGCCTGTATCTCAGCTACCTTCCGGTCGTGCAGCTTATTGGTGGCCTGGAAGTTGCGGAAATACCAGTTGCGCAGGTTCTGGGCACTTTGATATACAAAGCTCACTGGTACGGCAAACAGGAAGACAACCAGACCGCGGTTGCGGGTGAGGAACTGCTGTAAGCTCGGTTTCATATGAGGGGCGTTTTTTTTGGCAATAACAAGGTTTTCACAATGATTCGCAAGTGATATTTTCGTTATATGCGAAACCCATCCAGGGTGCAGATTCCATTTATTGAATTTCCTGGGTTTTGGTGTGTAAGAGAGTTTGTGCCTGACATTTCTGGAGATCGGCGCCGGCGGCGGGAAGAACAAAGGAACATCCGAAACGTAGCATAGCGAAGATACTGACCAAACAAAATGAGCGTCAGTAGATTCGAATTAAAAACGCTGATGCCTTAAGTTGTAGATCCCGACAAGCCAGAGGCGAGTTGGGGGGTATTCTACATGAAGGCCGGAAGGGAATAGGGCCCACGGGTATAAACCCGATTTATGTAGCTGGTACCCTGAGTGATGGGCAAATGTGGAAAAATCCAGGGGCCGCACAAGGGCTTCCGAAAGGAGGATCAAGAGAAAATCAGACGAAAAAGGGGGCAAACGGGTTAGGAGAAACACTACATCTGCCGGCAGCCAAGAAAAACCCGATCCCGCCCTTATTTCGCAGGTTTAAGTTTTGCCGTTCGGGTTTCCAAACCCTGAAGTGGCTTGAGCTCATTGGAAGGCTGGTCCAGGTAAAAGTAAGCGACCGAGGAGTAGTCATCTGACCGATAGTAATTCATCCATCCATCCATAACACGGTCATAGTCTGAAATTCCCTGGTCCAATAGATTCACCTGGGTATCCCATCCGACTGTGACCGGGATAATCGGCGGCCCCCCTTCCCTGCGCATTACCTCCAGGACATGGTCTTTCATTCCTCCGCCCATCACCTGGATGGTGGCTCTTATATTCTCTTTGAAAAAGATCGGATCTTTTATGTGATACCGATAAAAAGCCCATTCTTCTGTCTCCTTGCTCGCAATAGGGCACCCCTGATGCAGATTGGAGTATTCTCCCTGACTCCATGCACTGCCGATGTAGTCTTCCGTTCCCGTACCGACGAGCGTAGCCAGAGAATCATCCCCATCGAGATAGAACTTAACCTCGCCTTATCCCCACCACATTTGTTCGTACGCCGGATTGGTATTCACGCCGATATTGGTACCCAGAAATCGCCCCTTCCCTTCCACGGTTGGCAGGATCTCAAAATCCACACCTGGGGCGGTGGCCGTATCCCGGTGCCACCAGGCATGAAAATACAGGTAATCATCCTGCCACCCATCGAGTAACGAGTAGTTGATATCGTAGTAGATATTCGGCTGCAGGATATCTGTCTCGTTGGTAACTACGATCTTAGCACCGGTCTTAAAGGGCATCTGAACATAGCTGTTGAACGAACGACCTTCCGGGTTGGTGAATAGTTCCGTCTCATATACAGCCGTTTTCCCAAGTCCTATTCCGAAAAAATCGCCGAAGGGCACTGAAACGGCCGGTTTTTCTTCGCCATCCCAGTACATATCAATCCGCATGCCACGCAGCATCTCAGGGCTTCTGTTATTCACGGTGATCCACATACGGTGTATGATCCCGGCTCCCTTCAGGTCCATCAATACCTTCTTTTCGCCGGGCAGGATCTGTTCCCAGGCATGACCTTTGGCCCCTTTATTTTCCCATCCTCCTGCACCCTTTTTTCCTTCGGGATTTTCGAAACTGATCCAGCGGCTGCTGAGCCTGTCGTCAAACTGATAGAGGTTGCCTCCGCCGTCAAGAGCAGGCGGCTTCTCTGTGGGCGAACACTCCAGCAGTAATCCGATCAGACAGAATGTCACTGCATAAATGGCGTGCGATATATGGGTGGCTGATCTCATAACACTTTTGAGGAATGCGTATTGTTTTTGGAATTATTCATAATCACTCCTTAGTCACGAGTAAGTGCTTAGATAACATGCAGTTTACAAGAGAGTTCCTGTATAAAAGGTATGGGCCTTTTTCCACCGAACGTGACCAGAGGATAAATGCATTGAGCATGTAGTACATCCTTTAGCCAAAATGGAAAAGCCCTACCACCAGGCAGGGCTTTTCTTGTATAAATTAAACTATCCTTAGTTCGAAATGGAAAAGTCGTCAAACCTGGCGATACCGCAGTTTCCGTTATCCGGGCATATATAGCGGAATGCAATTGCAATGGCTTCACCATCGAAACTACTCAAATCGAAGTTGTAAATGGTGACATCATCTGCTTCGAAGTCGTTGGCCAGCCATTGATTGGTTGCTACTTCAAAGTTTTGCCAATTTGCAGTACTAAAATTAAGCCCGTTGTAATCCGTCGAAACCAACACCTCTACTTCATAGGGGAATCCACCATTTGGGTCAAATCGAATGTCTAGTCCGACATCCATAGAAGTGGTTGAGGTGATCGGACCCAATATGGGGGAAACCAGCCAGGCGTCGATGGTTTCACCGGTGATGAACGCATTTGCTTCAACACCTGTACCGGTATGGGTAAATGAACCATCAGCACCTGTGATACATCTCCAGGTACCATCACCGTCCGGGTTTCCTTCCACGGTCTCAACGACCCAACCCGCAGGAGGGAATGTAGTTTCATCGCAAGAGGTCACACCTGCCCCACCAAAAGCTTCAGCGTAAGGTAAGGTCTGCAAATCCAAGAATGGGACATTAATGGAAGCAGCGGTGGTGATCCCTGTGCCGAGATTAGGCCCTAAATCGCCAAAGGTAATATCCACCTGGAGGTTTTCAGAGGGAAGCGAGGCCCGGTCAAATGTAACCGTAAAGGAAACGGACCGATCACCTTGTGCAACCGGCAGTTCGACAGAATTGCCTGTCAACGCAGGTACAGTCGTAAATGTGCCTTCTCCACCGGAAAAATTAACGGTGATCGAGGAATTGCTTCCGGCAGCCGGGCTCAATGTTATTTCAACCGTGACGGGATCCAAGGTCACGGGGTCAACGTCGAAAGATGCTGTTGAGAAATTGATCAGGGAGACAGGGACATCCTCATCGTCGCAACTGCCCAGGAATAGCATCGCACTACCTAACAGCAGGATGGAAAGAACTTTTAAAGTTTTCATCTTAATTCTTTTTGGATTTTATAATCCCGCAACTTTGAATGACCTCAGTGGTCACAAAACGCGAGTGGATCGAAAAATATAAAAATTCCCTGAAATGCAGTCGTTTAAGAAACTTCTTTCGACTCTTTATCGGGGTATATCCTTTCACCTGCCCATAACGATGGTGCCGAACCAGAATCCTGTCTGGAAACCCTTAAATCAGACCAGCAGAGAACGCGATTTCTGTTCTGAATCCAGTCTATGTCAGCAAAATGCACCCCACGGAGTGAATGCTGCCCCGGACAGACCTCAAAGGCCTGATAAGCCGCACATAGTAAAGAGTGCGATAAAGCCATATCCTCGACCACATTCACTTCATGGGTTTTCCATCGGGTAACACACCGCCATAAAGGTTTTGAAATTTCTACCTGTCGAATCAAAGGTGCAAAACCTCTCCTTTGTAGCGATGCCTTCAGCTTGTCAGGCAAGCAGGAAAGTGAGGCATCAGAGCGCGATATTGGACTGCCGTCTGAGCAGGTTGGGAGATTTCGGCCCGAAAGCTTAAGTTTTCCAGCATGGCAGGCAGCATTCCCCGGGCTCCAGGCGATATAGGGTAGAAAGCTACCGCCACACTTTCGTAATTTTCTTCGCCTTTGTCCCGTGAAGAACGAAAAATCCTCAGATGCAAACCTGCCTTTCGAAATGTTATTAGTATTTTCAGACCTGCAGTTCGGTAATAAAAGCTTAACTGGAACAGGGCGATCAAGTCTCACGAAAATTTCGCCTTTGACCTGTGAATCAGCAAAATACACACCAAATACCAAATTGCCTGGAAGCCAGGCATTTCAGAACGCTCATTAACCAACCAAACAATTTGTATGAATCAGGAAGTTTACTTTTCCCGTAGGTGCAGATGGATGCTCGTGTTGTTCGGCCTCGCGCTTGCCCAATTTACCTGGGCACAGCGTACCATCACGGGTACCGTCACGGATGCCAAGACAGGGGAGCCTCTGATCGGGGCTAACATTTTGGCCGTGGGTACTAGTACAGGTACGGTTACCGACCTGGATGGATCTTTTTCATTCGATTTGCCCGAAGGGATCAATGAAATACGGATTTCGTACACCGGTTACACCGATCAGATTATAGCGGTGACCAATGCGGATGCTTACACGGTCCAGCTCGAACCGGGTTCGACGCTGGATGAGGTAGTCGTTGTAGGCTACGGAGTGCAAAGAGAGCGCGATCTGATCTCGGCAATTTCCACCGTGGAATCCAAGGACATTATAAAAACGCCTTCACCACAAGCTATGCAGTCGCTGCAGGGTAGAGTGCCCGGTGTACAGATTGTAAGCAATGGAGCCCCGGGAGGCGCACCGACGGTGAGGATACGCGGAGTAGGCTCCTTCGAAGGGGCTGGAGCACCCCTTTTCGTGGTCGATGGAATGTTTGTAGATGACATTGATTTCCTTAACCCTGCAGATATTGAAACGCTATCCGTCCTGAAGGATGCCTCTTCTGCCGCGATATATGGAGTTCGGGCAGGTAATGGAGTCGTATTGATCACGACCAAATCAGGCACCTTTAACCAAGCTCCTCAAGTTGTATATGATGGATATTACGGTGTGCAAAACCCGCAGAATGTAATACAAATGTCCAATTCCCAGCAGTTCGCACAATACATCCAGGAGACCGGTTCTGCAGCAGATCAGGGGTTTATTGACAATGCGATGCAGCGGTACGGGAGAAGCCTTGAGGATCCCAATATTCCTGCGGTGAATTCCGATTGGTACGATTTGATCATGAATCCGGCTCCCATTCAAAGCCATAATTTGACCTTTAGCGGGGGGACCAGCCAAACAAAATATTCCATAGGTCTTGGCTTTATTGATCAGGACGGTTTGTTGAATGAAACCCGAAATGAATTTCAGCGATTCAATCTCAGAACCCGAATTGATGCCTTGTTGAACGACTGGTTTACGATAGGAGGTAACGTGAATGCCAGCATTGCCAGGCGGTACGATGGCAATAATGCAGCCTGGTTCAATGCCTATCATTCCGTACCGATCATTCCAAAGATTGACTCACTCAATACTGCTGCCTCTGATCCCCAGTTGGCGAACGCCCAGTTAATAGGATACAGAGGGCTGCAAAATCCGTTTTATTCGTTAATCTACAACGACAACCGGAATGATATTCTCAATATAGTGGGTAACCTGTATGCACAGGCGCAGATCATTCGGAATGTATTGACATTTAAAACGCAATTCAATTATAATTTTGAAAACTTAAATAACCGCAGTGTTAATTTTGCATTTAATGACGGCGTAACGGATCGTGTTTCCGCACTCAGTAGAAACCACCAAACCCGTTTCGACGTCGTTTGGGATAACTATCTGACCTACGATGATAATTTCGGAAGACATAATTTGACCGTAACAGCTGGTCAGTCTTATCGAAGTGAATATGTGCAAGGTTTATTTGCCCAGGGCACTGAGCTTGATCCTAATCCAACCCGGGATAATGAAGAGCTTTGGTACCTGAACCGGGCGACCAATTTCGATCAGGATCAAATCGGTGACTTTGGATCGAGTTTGTTTTTCATGTCCTTTTTTGGCCGACTTGCCTATAATTTTGACAATCGATACCTGATCTATGGTACCTACCGGGTTGATGGCAACAATAAATTCCAGACCAAATGGAATAGTTTCGCCACAGTGGGGGCCGGCTGGGTTGTGTCCCAGGAATCTTTTTTTAATATCGCTGCGGTCAACTTTCTAAAGCTACGCGCCAGCTGGGGGCAATTGGGTAATGATGCCATAAGTCCGGCTGTGGGCGCTCCAACCCTGGAACCGGGCAGACTGACGGTTATCAACGGGGCGCCCGTAACCGGCCGGGTATTCGATCCGACTTTCGACCTCATTGATCGCCCGGAAACTACCGTAGAGACCAACTTCGGGTTGGACGCACGTTTTTTCGGCAACAAGTTGTCGGTCACCATGGATTATTTTATCCGGGATACCAGAAACCTTTCCATTCTTATCGAACAGCCCTTGATCAGAGGAGCGGTGAGAAGGAGTCTCGGGGAAATAAGAAATCAGGGATTTGAATTTTCGGCCAACTGGAC
>CAZXIX010000010.1:29897-34744 GCA_964640855.1 uncultured Saprospiraceae bacterium | reverse complement strand
AACTACAAATCAATGTAGGCGGTAATTTTGCAACGCTTAACAATGAAGTACTAAGCCTTGGTGGTCCCGAGTTCCAACAAATAGGGGGCGAATTCATCAGACGCTCGATCGTTGGGGGATCCTATTTAGCCTTTTTTGGATACGAGATCAACGGTGTATTCCAGAGCGAGGCAGACATCCAGAATAGCGGGTACTCCGGCGAATTCCTGGCTGCTACGAATTTGGATCCCGGGGATTTCTTTTTCAAAGACCAAAACGGCGATGGGGAGATCAATGACGAAGACCGGGTGCCGATCGGAAGTTTCCTTCCCGATGTAACCTATGGGGTAAACTTAAGCCTGGCGTGGAGGAACCTTGACTTCAGTATTTTGTTTCAAGGGCAGGCTGGAAATCAGATCCTCAACCGGAAGCGGGGGGAATTGATCTTTACCAATGATACCAACATCGATGCCGAATTATTCAATAATCTGTGGAGGGGAAATGGAACGTCCGACAGGTACCCCTCGGCAGCCGGACTCAGAAAGGGTTGGAATCAAAACAGCAGTGAATATTACGTAGAGGACGGGGATTTCTGGCGGATCCAGAATGTACAGATCGGTTACACGTTTAACAATCAACGTGTCAAACCAAAGATCCCGGCCATCAGGGTGTATCTGACCGCCGAAAGACCACTAACTGTGTTCGAATACAATGGATTTAATCCGGAAGTACCTGATGGAATCGATCGTCAGGTGTATCCCGTAGCCGCGGTCTATACTGCGGGTTTAAATGTGAAATTTTAAAATTAACGGCAAAATGAAAAGGAGAATAAAGTCATTAATGACATTACTGATCCCGGCGACTCTCTTGCTCGCTTGCGATATTGTGGATGAACCTTTGCAAGATGTGCAACCCGCCGACGAAGTGGATTATACCCGAAGTGAGGACATGAGATTACTCATTGAGGGTGCTTACGGGGAGTTTAATTGGTTGCAGTGGGAAACTTTTCCTTTGATAGGTATCAGAGGAGATGATGTGAACGCTGCCGGCGATCAGTTTCCACTTCAGGAGACAGATGCATTCAGGTACGACAGAAGCTTTTGGATGTATAATTCCAACTGGCTCAACCTTCACGAAGATATCATTGCCGGCAACGGGCTGATCGAAGGTATCAACAGGTACAAGGAAAACGGAGCAGACCCTCAGCTCGCCGACCAGTATATCGCAGAAATTCGTGTCATGAGAGGGTTTGCCTATTTGCAGGCTGCCCGTTTATGGGGTGACCTGTTCATCTTCGAGACCAGCGACCCTACCTCCCTGGTGAATCTTCCCATATCTGATTTTGAAGAGGTCCTGCAGCATGTTTCCGATCAAATGGATCTGGCGATCCCGAATTTACCTGCAGTCCGTCCCAATCAACGCACAGATATTCAATTCGGCATCACAAGGTATGCGGCATTGGCCATAAAGGCGTACGCTAATCTCGAATTAAAGAATTGGCAGGAAGTTGCTAACGCGACCGGTGAGATTATCAACTCGGGACTTTTTGAATTGTATCCGGATTTTTACGACGCATTTAATATTCCCGGTAAAAACAATAATGAAAGTATACTCGAGCTACAGTATTCAGATTTTGGCCAGAGTTCGGGCACCAGTGTAAGATATCTCTGGGCGTTCTTCGGGCCCTCCAGCTATACGCCTGCAGTCGAGGGCATCGGCGGTGGCTGGGGCTTCTGGGAGCCGAATGAAAAGTTCATCAAGTTTATGCTTGATCGGGGAGAAGAAATACGGCTCATCGGTAGTGTGAATTTCACACCTGACGGAATAGCAAGTCTCGAAAGCGATCCTGCCTACAATCCTCTTCCTGATTTTGTAACAAATGTTTCGCCCGATGGTGACATCTTCAACAATCACCCGAGGTATAATTTCCAAAGCGCGAAGCACTACATGCCCTCCAATCAATACACACCGGGTAGAACGACATTCGGAGAAAACAACAATTTCCGGGTGATCCGGTACGCAGAAATATTGCTCATGCACGCCGAGGCCCTGGTTTCGGGCGCCACAAGCAACGCCATGAGCGCACAGGATGCAGTCAATATGGTTAGAGAGAGAGCTGGCATGCCACCGCTTTCCTCCGTGGACCTGGATGCGGTTTTGGATGAAAAATATGCTGAACTAGCCATGGAATGGGGGCATAGGTTCTACGACCTGGTTCGCCATGACCGCACCGATGAACTTACTCATGAAATATTGGGCGAGCAGGTTTCTTACCAACTCAATGAACGCTTTTTGCCGTATCCTCTGCTGCAGTTGGATCTGCTGCCGCTACTGAAGGAACACAACAACAATGAATAACAACAACCTGACATGAAACCATTAAAATATATTTGGCTTTTCGCCATCAGTTTAGCTTTTGGCTGTTCCCAAGGCTACATAGATGACATTGAACCTGTTCCGGCTGGTCCTGATACAGAAGTTCCGGTCGTGGAGATCGATTTCCCGGCAGAGGGTACTTTGATCCGGGTCGTAGAGGACGTAACCGACATTACGGTCAGGTTTGAAGCGACGGATGACATTTTTCTGGAGCAGGTTACCCTCGAACTGGACGGGAATCCTTTTGCAACCCTGTCCGGCTTCCTGGATTACCGCCGGGTAGTGGAGGAAATTGAATACGAGGGCCTGACAAACGGTCCGCATACCCTGACCATCACCGCCGTGGATAGGGAGGGCAAATCCGGTTCCGCTTCGGTCAACTTCGAAAAAACGGAGCCTTACACGCCAAAGTATGACGGTGAAATATTCTACCTGCCCTTTGACAATGAGTATCTGGAATTGCTTACCCTGACTCCGGCTAAAAGGGTAGGGAATCCAGGGTTTACTTCCGATGCAAAAGTTGGAACAGGCGCCTATGCGGGTGCAGAGGGTGCGTATTTAACATTCCCGGCAGCCGGATTGATCGGCGAAGAATTTTCAGCTGTCATGTGGTATAAGTTGAATGCGGTGCCGGATCGCGCAGGCATTCTCATTATGGGACCTGAGGGCGAGGATGCTCCGCCGGCTACACTAAACAACGGGTTCAAGTTCTTCAGAGAAGCCGGAGGAACCGATCAGCGGTTCAAGCTCAATGCAGGCAATGGCGATGGTAATAATTGGTTTGATGGCGGCGAAGATGCTGATCTGGACCCAACAGTGGCAACAGATTGGCAGCATCTTGCTTTTACCATATCCGGAACAGAGAATAAAGTCTATATCAACGGAACTGTGGTGAGAGAAGGCGAATTCCCGGGTCCCAGTTGGAACGGTGTGGAAATCATGTCAATCATGTCCGGTGCACCGAACTTTACCCATTGGAATCACAACTCCGACCAGAGTCAATTGGATGAACTGCGTATCTTCAATAAGGTCCTGACCCAGGAAGAGATCCAGCAGATCATTGATGACGAATCGTAAGTTATAGACTTACAAGTCGTTGTCCGGATCAAAACTGTTGGATTCCCCAAGGTAGAATCCAACAGTTTTTTTTTCTGAGCTGATATGGACTTTTCCATTCGCTAATTCTCAAAGTCTTGATAAATCAAGGCTTCAGCCCTGGCATCTAAGGAAACTCATCCAATGGCCTGCGCAAGGTCTGTTAATAACTGTAGGTGTTAACATGAAAAGCATTTTTATTCCCACACTAATCGTACTACTCTTGAGCTCATGTCAGATGGAAAAAGACGCTTCTTCAGACATTGAGGCCATAGAGGCCATGAGCAAAGCGAGAGCACAGGCATTCAACGAGGGCGATGCCAAGGCGATAGCAGGATATTTTACCGAAGATGCAATCCTGATGGCTCCGGGCGCTGAGCCCAGGGTGGGGCCGAAGGAGGTAGAAGCCTATTATCAATCCACTTTTGATCTGTACGAAACCCGTTTAAATAGTTACTATGATGAAGTTGAGGTCTCCGGTGACCTGGCTTTCGGAAGAGGCACCGCTGAAGTAACGCTCATCCCAAAAAATGGAGATAGCACCCTGGTCTCGGTTTCCAAATACCTGAATATTCTCCAAAAGCAACCCGGTGGCGAATGGAAAACGACACATGATATCTGGAATGATAATCAATAAAACCACATCGCTATTTTCTGCTCAGCAATTTTCCCGGTAAAATAGGTGTGTGTCTAAGCAAAACCCCCTGTGGATATAGAAACTAAACCAATACAGGGGTTCAATGATAAATGGACATTTAAAAAGGGCACACCTGCCTACTGGCCAAAGCAGGTCATCCTCGAAATAGTACTAGCATCATGAAAACTTGGGTGATACGCTCTCTGACGCTATGCCTTCTTGCGGCCTGCTCTTGCACGGATGACGAATCAGACCTGGCATTGGTCGGCGCTTTTGCCGGAGATATTCCATTAAGTAGCACCAGTACGGTTGATGAGGTCCCTATCGACCGGCTGATTACCTTACGATTCTCTTCGCCGGTCGTTCCGAATGCAGCGAATAATGTCCGTCTGCTGGACGGATCCGGCACCCCGGCAAATGTCAGTCTCGCCCTCACGAATGATAATAGAACAATGGTTATTAGTCCGATCGGTGGCTTAAAATTCAATGAGTCCTACGAACTTCGTTTAGATCAGATCGAAGGTCTCGGAGGAGGGGTGGTTTCCGACCTCTCCTTTCGTTTCCAGACCACCCCGGCTGACCTTTCCCTGCTGTCAATGAAAGTCAACGGACAGGATCGGTTGGGCCAGAATTTATTTCAAGACGTAGCCATTTCACTGGAGTTGGAACTCGAATTCTCAGAGGAAGTAAATGTGGATCTGCTACTGGCGAACCTTAAATTAAATGGTTTCGGCGGGTTTGTGGCTGAAACCGGCAGCCC
>CAZXIX010000010.1:0-29887 GCA_964640855.1 uncultured Saprospiraceae bacterium | reverse complement strand
GGCAGCCCCAATCGCTCGCTGTTTCGCCTTACGTTTCGAAATCCATTAACCCATCTGACCCAATACGAGCTGGAAATTACTGACGAGCTAACCACCGAAACCGGCGCTCCTTTCGATGGGTACAACGTGGAATTTTTCACCCGGGTCGATTCCACCTTCAAGTTTCCTGAAATCCCCGACGAAGAGATCCTGATCCAGGTGCAACGGCAAACCTTTAGGTATTTCTGGGACTTCGGGCACCCCGTTAGTGGGCTGGCCCGCGAACGAAATACATCGGGCGAGCTGGTGACGATCGGTGGTTCCGGTTTCGGAATCATGTCTATCCTGGTTGGCATGGAAAGGGGCTTCATCTCCAGAGAAGAGGGCGTCGAACGACTGGAAACGATAACCCGTTTTTTGGAAAATAAGGCCCAGCGGTTTCATGGGGCCTGGTCGCACTGGCTCCATGGGACCACGGGTGAGACCATACCCTTCAGCGCCAATGACGACGGTGCAGATCTGGTGGAAACTGCATTTATGGTCCAGGCACTGCTTACCGTCCGACAATACCTGGCCCCTACCTCCCCGGATGAGCAAACTATCATGGGCAGAATAAACCGGCTGATCAGCGAAGTAGAGTGGGATTGGTTCACACAAGGGGGACAAGATGTGCTATACTGGCATTGGTCGCCGAATTTTGGCTGGGAAAAAGACCTTCAGATCCGTGGGTGGAACGAGTCCCTTATCGTTTACATTTTAGCAGCCTCGTCAAGTACTCATTCCATAGAACCATCGGTTTATGAGCAAGGCTGGGCCAGAAACGGAGGGATGGTTAATACCTCCGGATCGTCTCATTTTGGATATACTTTGCCGTTGAGAGACGACAGGGGCGGCCCTCTCTTCTTCTCTCACTACTCCTTCCTGGGACTGGACCCGAGAAATTTGGAAGACCAATACGCAAATTACTGGGAGCAAAATGTAAACCACACCCTAATCAATCGCGCCTACTGCAGGGCCAATCCCAGGAATTACCTCCTTTATTCTGAGAGTTGCTGGGGATTGACCGCCAGCGATGGCCCTTCGGGTTATTCGCCTCATAGTCCGGATAACGATCTCGGGGTAATTACGCCCACGGCAGCCCTTTCTTCATTTCCTTATACCCCGGAAGAATCCCTGCAGGCGCTTAGATTCTTTTACTATATCATGGGTGACAGACTTTGGGGCGAATATGGATTTTATGATGCGTTTAACCCAAGCGTCGGGTGGTATGCCAATTCTTATCTCGCCATAGATCAGGGGCCTATCATTTGTATGATCGAAAACCATCGTTCCGGCTTGCTATGGGATCTTTTCATGAGCGCACCAGAAGTACAGGAAGGATTAGATAAATTAGGGTTTAAATACTGATTGAAAATGCAAAGCAAGCTACTGTTTCTTATTCTGCCCTTATCCCTTTTGTTGGGTTGCGGTCCGGGCGGAGAAAGTAATGATGAATCTAATAGCGCTCTTGGTTCCAGGTATGAAGGTATCTCTGAAGATTCATTGCTTACGCTGGTGCAGTATCAGACCTTTCAGTATTTCTGGGAAAATGCCGAGCCCGTTTCCGGTCTGGCGCCGGAACGCACCCATATGGACAATATTTATCCCCAGGATGATAAAAGTGTAGTCACTTCAGGCGGTTCCGGGTTCGGGTTAATGGCAATTATTGTGGGCGTGGAAAGAGGTTTTATTACCCGGGGAGAAGCCATTGAACGGTTTGATAAGATCCTCAACTTCCTGGAAAGCGCTGATCGATTTCATGGAGTTTATCCACACTGGTGGTACGGAGATACCGGCAAAACCAAACCCTTTAGTAAAAAGGACGACGGCGGCGATCTGGTAGAGACCGCTTTTCTGATCCAGGGTCTCCTTACGGCCCGGCAATATTTTGATAAAGATGAGCCGGCTGAAGCTTCCATTCGGGATCGTATCAATGCCATTTGGGAATCCGTGGAATGGAATTGGCACACCCAGGGAGGAGAAAATATTCTCTATTGGCACTGGTCTCCAAATTACGGCTGGGATATGAACTTTGGGGTCAAAGGCTACAATGAATGCCTGATAATGTATGTTTTGGCTGCTTCTTCACCCACCTATCCGATTGATCCCGAAGTCTATCACGAGGGCTGGGCAAGAGGGGGAGAAATAACCAAGGATACGACTTACCTGGGTTATGAGACAGTGCTGGATCATTATCCGGGAAATTCGGCTCCCGTGGGACCCTTGTTCTGGGCCCATTACTCCTATCTGGGGCTCGATCCTACAAACCTGACGGATACCTATGCCGACTATTGGAAATTAAATAAAAATCACGCTCTGATCCATCATGCTTATTGCAAAGAAAACCCGGAAAACTTTGAGGGATATAGTGAGAAGGTCTGGGGATTGACATCCAGTTATTCCATGAGAGGATACGCCGGGCACCGTCCCGGCATGGACCTGGGCGTGATTTCACCCACTGCGGCTTTGTCCAGTTTTCCTTACACGCCTGAGGAGAGTATGGATTTCTTGAAGTATCTCTATTTGGAAGCGGATAGCTTAGTGGGAGAATACGGTCCCTATGATGCCTTTAGCCCGGAGCACGACTGGTATTTGCCGCGCTACCTGGCCATCGATCAGGGTCCCATACCTGTGATGATCGAAAACCATCGGACCCGTCTCATTTGGGATCTGTTCATGTCTGCGCCCGAAGTGCAAAAAGGTTTAGCAATGTTGGGGTTTAAAGTCGCTAAGGATTAGTGAGCTTATTCCTGCGTACCTCTATTTCAATTCTTTTCGTTGGAAGGTCTCAATCCTTACTTTGGCTAAACAACCACTCCCGGTACTCCGGATCGTTCAGCACATATCTCCATTCGTGGCCCCTACCCTCTGCCTCGGTATAGCTGGCATCAACCCCCAGTTCGATCAGTTCATCAAATAATTCTTTCGAGTATCGGGCTGGCACTACTCCATCATCGGAGCCATGGTATAATCTGAAAGACAATCCGGGGGCATAAGACGATGCCAATTCCGGATCGTGACCCCCTGCCATGGAGCTTCCGGCGGCGGGAAGATCGGGAGCATAGTAGAAAAACTCGAAGGTACCAATGCCACCCATCGACAATCCCGTAATATAAATGCGCTTCTCATCTACTCCCTCCTCAGCCAGGAGCGTCCTTACCAACTCGATAACCATCTCCATGGCGTAGTTGGGCTCGTCTTCTACCGGAAACTCAAAAATCAGGTCTCCGTTAGCGTCGGTAAACTTGATTCTACGAGACCACATGACATCCAGTGGGCATTGAGGAAATACGACGATCGAGGGGTAATCTACCCTGGCTTGATACTTCCCGAAAGTACTGGGACCAAAAGCCATTTGGCTGGTGTTGTTGGTGCCCCTCTCGCCAGCGCCGTGTAGAAAAACCACCAGAGGATAGGCTTCTGACCGGTCGTAATTCTGAGGAAACATTATTTGATAAGGAAGGGTATTGCCTTCGAATTGAAACTCTCTTTTTACAAAAGGAAGCCTTCTGGGAGCACCGAATTTCAAATCTTCGAAATTGACGACTTTTAGGACATTCTCGCTATTCTCCCTGACATAAATCCCTTGCATAGGTCCTGCTCCCGGGGGAATGATCTCTTCGCCAAACGTGGCATCGCCACTAAAACGCAAGGTAATGGAATCACCATCCGCACTGGAAAGCACCCAATTCGTTTCCCGGCTATTTTGAACGATCGTTTGGCCAACAGCACTTTCAGGAAACTCAAATCCTTCCAGAGTGATCCGTGTGTTCAGATTGTCCTCGTCAAGATCGGCTGGATCTACCGTTTCGGGTACTACAGATTCCGTCCTGCCGGTCAGAATTATCTCCTCATCGGTACCGCCGTCGAATACTATGGGCTCTCCTCCGGGGAGAGTCAATCTTCGTTCTTCTACATGGACTACCAATCCAAAACACTTGACCAGGACTTCGCTTCCCACAGGAAAAGCTTCGAATAGGTTTTCTCCTGAGACATCGACCACCAGAGCCCCCGTTTCATCGGCTATATACAGCTCATTCTCGATGTTTTTTGTTTCATCGCTGCTTACGACTATACCCGTGATCGCTACGGTTTCGCCCGTTACCTCCTTCCCCCCAAACTCCTCCAAAAGTTCGCTGTTGGTGTGGGTCTCAACCCATTGAAATGGCATCTCTTCCATAGGTCTTTCCATTTCTGAACATCCAAGACCTGATCCACAGATGATGAGCAGTAGTATATGTAGCTTATTCATACATTTTTTATTTCAAAACCCGGGCACCCCAGTCTCCGGGGTTAGCGCCGAGCTCAATCCGATGTCATTCTTCTTGCTGATGCTTTGCCGCGAGCCTGGTGCAAACGAGCTTTGCCCAATCTAAGAATCTAAGCATAAGTTGACATCATTTAAAGAATAGTTTTTGGCACGCAGCAGTCGAGTTACCCGGAAAGAGGCAGGATATTTAAATAACAGCTACAAACTGCTTCACACAGATTATCTACTTCAGTTCAATATTTATTCTAATGCTCTCTTCCCAATTGATGGAGATATCCTTTTCATTGTCATTGAAGGCCCGCTGGTGTATGACAATTTTATCCGGTTTTTGATTGTCATGTGGCTCGAGTATGAGTTCCAGCAGGGCGCTATTTCCCTCCTGGTTGACCAACAATTCAAAAGAAAGATTCCCGAAAGTGGTGCTAACCGCATTGAATCCTGTTTTCATTCCGGGGGCTAACCAATCAGCCGGTAATCCCTCAAACAGATGCAGTTCATTACCCCTTTCGAGTGCCAGGCTGTGCCTGATCAGCCTAATGAAATCAACGCTCGCCCAGTTGTGCGGCATGTCGCCATGTGCCAGATAGTCTCCTTCGAAATCCACCGGATGTTGTTCTTCAGACCAACACAACAGAGGAGAAGCATGATTGGCAAAATCATAAAGGATTTGAGGAACGCGATCACCATTTCCCAACCATAAGTGAGCGTGCCCATGAAAGGATGCAGCGTAGGTCCACAGACCTTTAGGTAGCCATCCGGTTCCCAAGATCAAACCCTCAACCAATGAAGAATCAAGCATATCCATCGTGCCTTGCACAAGCTGATCTTCCTGGGAGTAAAGCTTGCCGGGGAAAACAGAATGCATGAAGGCCCATTGCCCGGAAGTAGGGTTTAAGGTATGGTGGCCCATAAAGGTCGGTACATATACATTGCCATATGGGTCTTGCAATTTGTCGCGCTCCCGGGCTTTGTTAAATGTTTGAAAGTAATCATCAAAAAATCTCCTCCAATCCGTTAATTCTTCTTGTCTGTCCAACCTTTCCGCCACCTCAATAGCTCGCAGCAGACCGCTCAACACCCAATAGTTATTCGTGTACTCCGCATAAATGCCCCCTATTCCTCCATCCGAATTTCCTTCGGGCATCATTCCGTCCGTCAGCGGATTTCCGTCCTTATAGGAATTACTCCTGTACCGTTTGATGTTTTCTACTTCCCTGGATACAAAGGGCCACATCTTCTCCAGCCAGTCATAATCTCCGGTTAGTTGAGCATGTCGCCATATCATCCATAATCGCAGACCGGCTTGCTTCGAAAAGCTTTCACCGGTATCACCCTGGGTTTCTCCTACTACGAAAATGCCTTCTATGGCCTGTCTGACTTCATCCGCTTGTCCCAGGTAGGTCATCGCCTCCATGAAGAAGGGCCCGTCCACCGCCCAGGTTCCCCGATAAAATGTAGGCCCCACCTGAAAGGCAGGAATCCCCTCTTTTATTTCCCTCGCCTGATAAATATTTCGAACCGCAGAGTTCAACAAGTTTTGAATGCCCGAATCAGGCACTTCGATCTTGTTATAGGGCAGGTCGAGTGTGCGCCAGTAGGCTTTGGCTTTGGCGAGTTCGGATTCAAGGGTTAGGGAAGAATAGAAGTCTTCCGAGAGCTCCTTGCTTCTCGGGAGGGCGAAAAGCATTTCATCCGTACCTCCGGGTTCAAGTTCGACAGAACTGAAGTCAAAATAATAGGAATACTTCATTTTGGATATGTGGCCTGCAAAGCGTTCCACTGGTCTGGGAAACCGGATCAGCAATTTGTCATCCTCACCATTGAGCACGAGGTACGCCCTGGTTTTACTTTCATCCAGGCGCATCTGGTAGGTGGTATTTACTTCTATCCTGATCTGAGCATTTTCCAGCTCCCGGCCCAAGTTTTTCAATTCAACGTGAACGATATCAAATCTTGAGTCCAGGGGGGTGGCTTGATCCTGGTAAGAGGCCAGGGTGGTTTGTGTCAAGACTATTTTTCCATAGTTCGATCTATTCATGACCACCGGTAGTTCCGGAGTGGCCAATCTCTGTTCGGTGCTGTCTGGAAAAGCTCGATCGGCCAATTGGGGCAGGATTGCGGTTCTGAAGCCTTTATTCCGCTCCCAGCAGTAATTGGGGTAAGGAAACCCGATGTGATTGTTGCCATAAACAAATTCATACCAAACGCCGCCGTTGTCGGCCACTACGCTCTTATAGAGGTCATCTTTAAGCCCGAAGCAGGTTTGCCAATTCCGGGGTTGATACCGAAAGTCAACCTGGAGTCCTTCTTCGATTGGAGCGTCCTGCCTGGGACTTTCGTCGCAAGAGAAGAGAAGAATCAGAAAACCGAAGAGTATAGCTAGTGACCTCATTGACGTAATTAATTAACCTGGTACTGTTTTTGTAAGGATTTTATCCTTTGTTTAAGCCTTTGGATGATCTCATCGTACTCCTCCTCATCATAGAGGTTATTCATTTCCTTTGGGTCATGGGCCAAATCGTAGAACTCCCAAGAAGGCGGGTTTGTATTGAACCGGATCAGTTTATAGCGATCGGTCCTTACCCCGTAATGGGCAGGAACTCCGAACACCTGCTCGTAGTATTGGTAGTAAACAGCATCACGCCATTCCCCTTTCTCAGACCTGAAAAGCGGTCGAAGAGAACGCCCCTGAAACGATCGAGGAATTTCGATACCGGCCAGATCCAGTAGGGTTGGCCCTATATCCAGATTCAACACCAACGCTTCAGAGACCCTACCGGGCTCAATTTCCCTGGGATATTTCAAGAGTAACGGCGTTTGTAAAGACTCTTCGTACATATAGCGTTTATCGAAAAGGCCGTGTTCTCCCAGAAAGAATCCCTGATCAGAGGTATAAACCACAATCGTATTTTCAGCAAGTCCTGACTCTTCCAGGTAGGCGTTTACCTTACCCACGCTCTCGTCCACGGCGAGCACACACCTTAGATAGTCCTGCAGGTAGCGTTTGAGTTTCCACTCGCCCACCGCTACCGTATCGGCAAGATCAAGCTGCAGGAATTCCGAAATTTCCCTTTCGTATCCCTTTTCCCATTCCGCAAGTTGGGCATCCGTCAAGCGATTCATTTTAGCTTTATACGCTTGCGGAGTCCACTGATTTATGGGCTGTTCGCGGCACGTGTCGCAGGGTATTTTCAAATCATAGGCATACGACATGTGCCTGGATACGCTTAGCTGCTGTTCCGTCAGGTGGTATCGTTCCTGATAAGTTTCTCTAAAATTTTCGGGAAAGGAGAAGTCCACATCCTCGAATTCATTCAAATACCTGAGAGCCGGCATCCAATTCCGGTGAGGAGCCTTGTGATGCATCATGAGCATAAATGGCTTGTCATCTGGTCGGCTTTTTAGCCATTCAAGCGTCTTATCCGTAATGAGGTCGGTCACATAACCCTGATAGACGGTATCCCTTCCATTGTTAATAAATGCAGGATTGTAATAATCTCCCTGTCCGGGGAGCACATTCCAATGATCAAATCCGGTTGGTTGGCTTCCGAGATGCCACTTACCGATGATCGCAGTTTCATACCCCTTTTCTTTGAACAGTTTAGGGAAGGTAAGCTGAGCAGAATCAAATACGGTCGAGTTATCGGGCACACCATTCAGGTGGGAATATCTGCCGGTAAGAATGACCGCGCGGCTCGGGGCACAAATGGAATTGGTCACAAAAGCATTCCTAAAAAGCAATCCTTGTTCTGCCAATCGATCCAGGTTGGGAGTTCGGTTTAATTGACTTCCATAGGCACTGAGGGCCTGAGTGGCATGATCGTCTGTCATGATGACGATCACATTTGGAACGGCTTCCTCCTGCTCCTGACACGATACGAGGAGCGTTAGCATCAGTATTAGACTGGATTTTCTCATCATTCAGGGCACAAAGTTTTCCCAAACGTCCTTTCGCAATCCAGGCTTGACGACAAAAGTGAAACGTCCGGGGTCTTCCTCGAAATTCTCATAAATGCTCTTATTCCGATTGATGGAAAACTGGCTGTAAGATCCCGGCGATTTCACCTGAATGGGTGTGTACTTATAATTCGGGTTGTGTTCCCAGGTGATCTTACCTTCATCATCCAACAACGGAAACCAGGCCAAACCTTGGTGCGCTCTCACCAAATCATACTCAAAAGCGTAATCCTGAACACACCAGGCGCCAAAGGTCAACGCATGATTGGGATCCGCGCTGATGGTGGCATGCGCCCATGCAGGAGGTACGATCACAACTTCGCCGGGACCTGCCTCTACCGCAAAACATCTTCCCGGATCGTCTGTGGCCCGTTCTTGCATGTAGATGATGGCTTTACCGCTCCAAATTTCATAAACCTCGGGTGTGGACCAGCCGTCAGCGTATTTTGATACCGCGTGAAGGTGTCCTTGACTCCTAACCGGCTCGTTGCCCAGTCTTCCTTTCGCGTAGGTCACAACTCCATAGAGCAGGTGCAGCGATTTCAAAAGATCGAAATGCCGTTTCTTTCCAACGCCCATGGCAATAGAATATACAATATCAGGGCCCTCACAAGCCGGGTCTTTCAAGCTTTTCCGGATGCTCTCCAGGGAACGGTTCTCCACCTCGGGACCAAAGGTGCCGTCACCATATTCGAAACCCAGGGGTTTTTCCTTGGGCGCTATAGCCAAACCCGGATCAAAAACGATTTCATCCTTCATGTCTCACATAGGCTTTAATAGTGGCACATCGTTGATTCATAGAGTTCCCATAAGGACGTATGGTGTACGTTCCCACTGCTTCCGGGATAATAAAGGTCTCTGCATAATGCACAACCAAAGGATCAAACGAATCGGATGGGCTCTCCACAATGGCTTCCTGGCCCTCTATCAGATTGAGAACGTTCACACTTCCATGGGTATGATGCGTCACCCGGCTCGTAAACCAATGCCTTCTGGTTTCAATAAATTCGGTTGGATGCAAGCCTGTCCTTTCTTCCTTCCATCCCTCTCCTTCTCCGATAAGCTCAACCCGGTTGATTAGATTTTCCTTTACCCAACGGGTATCGCGGTCCCATTGAATGTTCCGGGACCCTCGCTGAATGTTGATCGGCCTTGGCTTGCCATCCAGACCCAGCCTTCCCCAATCCCAAAGTTTGAAGGTAAAAATGTAAGGCGTTGCACTGATTTCAAGTACCATCGAGCCCTTTCCCGAGCAGTGAATGGTACCGGCAGGAATGGAAAAATGATCATGCTTCTTTGCCGGCCATTTATTAACGTACTTCTCCGCATCGAAAGGCAAACCTTCGTTTTGTGCCTTTTCCAGGTCCCGAATCACCTCTTCAGGATCCACGCCCTCTTTTACTCCCAGGTAAACCGAAGCTTCTTTCTCGTCTGCATCCAGCAGGTAGTAACTCTCATCCTGGGTGTAATGCATACCGAACTGTTCTTGTATGTATTCCGTCAGGGGATGAACCTGTAGGCTCAGGTTCCCGCCTTCCATGGTATCCAGAAAATCGAACCGGATGGGAAATTCATCGCCAAAACGGCTGTAAACAGCCTGACCCAACAAGAGCTTAGCTTGTTGAAAAACGAGGTTGATAGAAGGGGTCTCGAAAAGTTCATCTCCGATTTTCAACAGCAAGCTATTCTCTTCCGGAACACAGTCAAAGCACCACGCATAATTTGGAGGACCGTCGTCCAGATCACACACCTCTCTCATCCACTGACCGCCCCATGGCCCCGGATCGAAGAAAGGAACGACCCGAAAAGGCCTTCGTGCTATATCTTCAAGCACCTTGTTGTAGGTCGCACCGGCCATCATTTTGGGTTCATCTCCGTTGGCATCGATCAGATAATCCCAATGGTCATAAACCGTTTTTTTATGCCGGTCGAGCACGCGCCAGTCCACGAAATAGGAATGTTTGTACGTAGCTGAGGCAGCTTCATTTTTATTTTCAATCCCCAGGTTGTTGACAAGATGCTTTCTCTGGCGCTTTTGAATCTCCCATCGGGCCATATCGGCATACACCAGCAGGGATGGATTGTCGCAAAATAAGGAAGCACCTAAACCAAAGATAAGCATCTTACCTTTCGACGAATGGATGTTTTCCTTTAAAGCGATAAACAGATCCGGATCAAAAAAATCCTCCAGGTGCAGTCGCGTGAGATATCCAAACACCCTATCATCGGTTACATCCGGATGGATCATTTCCTGTATTGCTTCCGCGCCTTTAAGTGCCTTTGAAACGTCAACTACTCGGTCAAACTCCACGTATTGAGTGACGGATTCGAGATACTCCCGATGGCTTACTCCCTGATAGTGATCGAAAACGAGGGTGTAAGAATCCAAGCCTTCCAATTCTTCCTGGAGCTGACCGACAATTTGCTCCCATCCCTTCCAGCAGGTTGATTCAGAGTCATTGACCGGTATAAAAGGATACTTGTCGTAGTTGGACTGCTGTGCTCTGTACCTTCCCATACGGCTATTGATCGTTGGGTATGATGGCGGGAGTCCCATCTACCTGTTCTATTCGTACAGAAAATCCTTCCCGCTGTATGGTATCATAATCATGACCGGCATCACTGGGCCAACAGGCTCCAAAAATAAGAGGTTCGGAACCCGTATTTATGGTCCGATGCGCTACTTTTCCGGGAATGTAGTGCAGGCTGCCCGGTACCATTTCCTCTACCCACGCATTGCGATCCAAATCCATAAAGAGCAAGGCTCCTTTTCCTGACACCCCCCAGTAGAATTCTGAAGTATCCAGTTTTTGATGAAAATGGCCTTTCGTCATGAAATATTCTTGCCCAACCTTGCCCGGATACAAGGTGGTAAAGCCATAAAAAAGGCCGCCTTCCTTGCCTTGGTCCACGGGGAAATAGCACGCTACTTCATAGGCTTTTTGGTCCAAATCCATTTCAGTGAGTGACCTCTGATCCTCAAAAATGGATTGAATGTCTCTTAATGTTCGATGACTTTTGGTGACCTCGTTTCCATCAAGTCCTTTTGCCGTTAGGGTAAGCTTTGCAGGTCGTATTTCCATTGTCAAGGCTTTATACAGTTAATAAAGCAAATCTCCATAAACCTCAAATTTTCAGATGTTTAATTATGATGATTCATAAAATCCACACCAGAAAATTGGAAGGATCGGATGGATACCAATAGCTGAGTAAGTTAGGCCATCCATTGGAATGATCCAATGAATATCCTGATTTGGGTCAATTCAGGAGCCATTCAGGGCGGGCGCATCAGTATGAATTCATCCTCAGGGTACCAACTGCATCCCGGTAAATTCTGTCTTCAAAGAAGTTACTCTACTTTTAGCCCATGATCTCAAAAGAAACGATTGCGTGTATTGACCTGGGAGGAACCAGATCCAAGCTGGGTCTTTTCGTCAAGGATCAATTGGTAGCTTTTGAAATTCATCCTTCATTCAAGGAAGAGAGTACGTCTCATAACCTCAAAATTGTCCAAGATCACCTTCTAATGCTTTGCCAGAAGCACCAAATTCCGCCTGAAAGCATACGCGCAATAGGTTTAGCCTTCCCAGGGCTGGTCGATCGCGACGATTCAAAAGTGATTTCCAGTAGTGGGAAGTACGCAGATGCTCATAATTTTGACTTTAAAAGCTGGGCCATTCGAGTCTTTGACGCGTCCCTTGTCATCGACAATGACTCCCGGTTGGCATGCCTTGGAGAAAAACGCTATGGTTCCGGAAAATGGTTTTCAAATATGGTGATGGTAACGCTGGGTACAGGCATCGGAACCGGAGTGGTTATAGACGATAATCTGATGGTGGGTAAACATTATCAGGCAGGATGCCTGGGAGGTCATTTTCCGGTAAGGGTAAATGGACGAAAATGTCATTGTGGCAACCGTGGATGCGTAGAGGCTGAAGCATCATTGGCAGCCCTTGCAGTCTATGCCCAAAACCTGAAAGGTTATAATGATAGCCTGCTCATAGGTAAAACCCCTTTTGATTTTCAACACTTATTCCAGGCCTACCGACAAGGCGACCGCATAGCAAAGCAAACCGCTCACTATTGTATGGACCTGTGGGCAGCGGCATTGGTGGCTTATATCCATGCCTATGACCCTGAGGCTATCATCATAGGAGGTGGTGTCATGCAAAGTCAGGACATTATTCTACCCTACCTGAGAAGCAAGACCAAATCAAGCGCCTGGACCCCTCTGCATGAAGTTCAGATCATCCCTGCTTCCTTGAACGATCAGGCAGGCATTTTTGGAGCCTATGAACTGTGCAGGAACAGGGACAGAAAAATTGTATAAGTTTGAGGGATGAAGATCATTGAAGCTAAAGATAAGTTGGCCCTGGGGTCAAAGCTATTGCTTTTGGCAGGTGTGACCTTGTTCCTGCTGTCTTGCTCAGAAAAGGAGGTTCCCCTTCTCGATAATGAGATCCGCAACGAGCGTTTGAAAGTCTCCTCCTTTAATATTCGCTTTGATAATCCGGGCGACAATGCAAACCGGTGGAATAATCGAAAACAAAGCATCGTACTTTTCCTCGAAAGCGAGAACCTGGACATCATCGGTATGCAGGAGGCTCTGGTGCACCAGAAAGACTATCTGGACGATCAGCTAAGCGCTTATGAAAGCGTCGGCATTGGCAGAGAAGACGGTATGGCAGCGGGTGAGTTTGCTCCGATTTATTACAAGAAAGAATTATTTACGCTGGTCGACAGTGGTACTTTCTGGCTATCCGAGACTCCTGAAAGTCCGTCAATCGGCTGGGATGCAGTGCTCGAACGGATATGTACTTATGTCTATCTGCGAGATAATCGAAATGATCGGCTTATACATTTTTATAATACGCATTTCGACCATGTGGGGAACGAGGCCCGTCAGAACAGTGCCCGGTTAATTATGGATTCCATACGATCGAACAGTGCAAATGAATGGGTTATTTTAGCGGGAGACCTCAACACCGAACCGGATTCCGAACCCTACAACCTGATTTTGGAAGGAGGACTCAGTGACAGTTATAATGCCCGGGTAAGGTTTGGCCCGGTAGGTACGTTCAACGGTTTCGATCCGGGCGGCAGCTTTAGCCGGCGTATTGATTATGTCTTCCTGAACGGCTTTTCAAGCGAGTCCTACTTTGCCAATGACCTTACCGTCAATGGCAATTTCATCTCCGACCACTTTCCGGTTATTTCCCTTTTAGAATATCGTCCCAAGTGAAGAATTGCAAAGTAATCCATAATCTCAAACTCGTATTGAGTTTATTATTGTTCTTGCTGTTGGCGAGCTGTAATCCAAACGAAGTTGAGGTAGCGTCAATAGTTCAGTTCGAAGAAACTTTGCTGGAAATAAATGATCAAACCACCTTTCCAATACCGGTTTCTTTATCCATTACCCCGGCTTCAATCGTGGAATCAGAAATTGTGATCGGAATAAATGCCAGTCGGGGCACAACGGTAGAGACAAGCCCTCAGGCGGATGACCTGATTAGCTTATCTCTTGACGCAGGACAAACCACAGCGGCTTTTGAAATTAACTCCATTACGACGGATGAAGCTGAGTTTGTAAGGGTTGAATTTGAAATCGTAGATGTCGGTCCGGGTTTACTTACCGATGATTTGGAAGGCCGTTTTTTAAATCTTGATGTTCAACCCCCTCAGGAGAATTTTCTGTTTCAGGATGACTTTTCCAACTGTTCGGCTGAAAATATCCCGTTGGGCTGGTCGGAGGTAGTGGTTTCGCAAAACGGGGAGGGTTCGGCAGCCTGGAATTGCACCTCTGTTCCATCCGTAGAAATAAATGCTTTTGTGAGCGGGTCATCGGACCAAACAGCCTCCGAAGTGTGGCTGATCTCTCCCGCCCTTGATCTAACCGCAGTGAATTCGGCCGATCTCCGATTTGAAGCGGACAGGCGGTTCGAAGTCGTATCGCCCGGTCTTATGCCCTATGGCGTTCAAATTGCAACCGACTTTGTGACACAGGGATTTGAAAATGCCAATTGGCAACCCTTTGAAGCAGGCCTGGATTTCATCATGTCCGACGATCCGGGATCAGATGGTTTCTCGCAGTCTGATAGGCTCAGCTTATCTGCCTTTAGCGGGGAGACTATCCACCTGGCTTTCATTTACAGGGCCGGTCCGGCGGGCACCAGTGACGCTACTATTCTTCGGATCAGAAATTTCGAGCTTTCAGGAAACTAGCCCATGGAGATAGTCTCTGACAAAAGCATGAATCGGCTGGTCAGCATCCATGGTATAGACGTGTTTTTAAGACCCCCACGAGCAAACGAATCAGTCAATGGCTCGAGCCCAGATGTTGACTCTATTCACTCCAAATTGAACAGGTTCTTCACTAAAACATCCAGGTCCGGTTCGTGGGCAGCCTGGCATGAACAGAACCATACTTCAAACTTCATGTATTCGAATGTTCGGTTGTTCCTCCGTTCCCTACTCCTCTTCGATCACAATCTCCGCAAAGGTCAAACCCGATACGCCCAGAAAGCCCAGCGGCTCGTCTTCGGGGTCGTTCAGGTTGCGAAAATTGCCGGGGATCGGGGCCGGAGGGGTGTCGAACAGCGATCCCACAAAAGCGGTCTGCTGCTGCACCTGTTGCAAATAGTCAAAAGCTTCCCGCGAGATGGTCATCTGATCGATCCGGACGGTATCGCCTACCTGCGCCGGGGCGGTGGCTACTTCAAAATCGATGATCGGGTTGCCGTCCACAAATTCATCGGACGCATAGTTCAGGTCGAAAGGCTCATTCTGGAATTCCCCATTGATGTATTGCCGCCAGCGGTAATGATCCCCTATGCCCGCCGGTTCGCGGGTGTTGATGAATACGTAGTAGCCTTCATCCTCAAAAGGGCTCTCCTCCCGGAATTTGGCGTAAATGGAATCGATGGCCGGGACCGACTCCAGCAACTGGGGCTGAGATTGGTATTCCTTCCCGTCGGGACTTAAGATATAGACCGAGTAAAAGCCACCCGCCGAAAGCTGGTAATCGGATGCGTAAAACCCGGCCGCATCAGTCCTTTCCGCGAAGGTATCCACGGGATTTTCCCCGTCGAACAGGACGACCAGCGCACCGCTCACACCGGGCAGTTCGGCATTCTCGAAGTAAGGGGCAGAAAGGCTCAGACGCACCTCCTGCTCCACCGGCTCATTGGTCAGCCAGCCCTCCACGACCAGCTGGGGATCCGTTGAGGGTAGGTCGAGGTCAATGACATCCTCGCAGGACGTCAACCCCAGGGAAAGGATCCAAAGTAAAGCCGGGAGCAAACGCAGACTATCCGTAATCATGATTTGGGTCTTCATGTGGTCTAGAATTTGAAGTTGTAGGTGACATAAGGCAAAGGAGCGCCAAAGATGGACAGGCGTACGGCCTCGGTGATCAGAGGGTCGTTTTCACTGGGCCGGAAGAAAATGGAATAGGGATTGCGCCGGCCATACAGGTTGTAAACCCCGAACAGCCATTCGGACTTCCATCGCTTTTGGGGTTTCTTGTTGGGCTTCCATACCACGGCTACATCCAGCCGGTGGTAAGCCGGTATCCGGGCCCCGTTCCGGTTGTTGAAGTTGGGTATAACAATGCCTTCGAACTCATAACGGGAATCCGGGTAGGTAATGGGCCGCCCCGACATGAAGGCAAAATTCCCCGACAGGGTTAGCTTGGGGCTGATGTCCCAGGCCGCTACCACCGTCAGATCGTGCAATTTGTCCCAGTTGGAAGGATAGGTCTCGCCGTTGTTGATGCCGGGCGTGGTCCGTTCGGAGCGTGCCAGGGTATAACTCACCCAACCCGTCACCCGGCCGCTGTTCTTGCGCAGAATGAACTCCGCCCCATAAGCTCGGCCATCACCGGTCAGGAGGTCTGTTTCCAGGTTTTCATTCAGGAGGAGCTCGGCACCGTCCCGGTAATCCACCAGGTTCTGGAACCACTTGTAGTACACTTCTACCGATGCTTCGTAGGTGTTGTTCTTGAAATTGCGGAAGTAACCAGCGGCTATCTGGTCGGCAATGGCTGGTTGGATATAGGTGCCGCTGGGCATCCAGATATCCACGGGGGTAGCGGCGGTCGTGTTCGAGATCAAATGGATGTTCTGCCGGGTGCGGTTGTAGCTCAGCTTGACCGAGTTTTCTTCGTTGAACAGATAATTGGCCGCAAAGCGCGGCTCAGGCCCCGAATAGCCTTTGATCACATCCCAGCGCCCGTAGCTGATCGAATCGACCACGTTGGTCGCATCGTCCGGAATGCCGTCCTGGTAAAGGAAGACCGTGCGGGGCCCTACATTCAGGAAACCCGAATAGCGCAGGCCGTACTGGAGTGTCAATCGGCTGCCGATCTTCTGCTGAAAGCTGATGTAAGCCGCCGGCTCAACGGCGAATTCAGCTTGCAGCTCGATCTCGTTGAAGATGGAATTGTCGCCTACACCGGCCGCCCGCCCGGGGCGAAACCGATAATAAATGCCTTCGACACCGAATTCCAACTCGTTGCGCGAATCGATGTAATAGGTGAAATCCGCTTTGATGGCGGTATTCAGGATGCCGGCCTTCCACTCAAAAGCCTGAGCGCCGGCGGGTACGCCCAGGGAGTAATTGTAATCGCTGAATACGGCGGTGAAATTGGAGAACAGCTTTTTACTGAAAAGGTGGTTCCAGCGCAGGGTAGCCGTTCCATTCCCCCAATTCGAACGAAAGTCATCGCCGAAGTTAAAATTGTCTCGACCAAAATAGCCGGACAGGAAAACCCGGTTGTTGTCGTTGATCGTAAAATTGACCTTGGCGTTGAGGTCGTAAAACCAGATCACATTATCGCGCAGGTCCGGAAAGAAGTTCAGGAACAGGTGGCCGTAGGAAGATCGTCCCGCCAGCATGAACGAGCTTTTTTCCTTTTGAATGGGGCCCTCCAGGGTCAGGCGGCTGGATATGAGGCCGATGCCGCCGGACATCCCGAACTGTTTGTTGTTGCCCTCCCGCTGGCGCACGTCGAGCACGGAAGAAAGGCGTCCGCCGTATCGGGCCGGAATCCCTCCCTTGTACAATTGAAAATCTTTTACCGCATCCGAGTTAAAAACGGAAAAGAGGCCAAACAGATGGGAGGAATTGTAAACGGTCGCCTCGTCCAGCAGGATCAGGTTCTGGTCGATGTTGCCCCCGCGAACGTTGAAGCCGGAGGCCCCCTCGCCCACGGTCGTGACACCCGGCAGCAATTGGATGGACCGGATCAGATCCACTTCGCCCAAAACCTGGGGGATCGTCTTGATCTTTTTCATGGACAGCTTTTCGGTGCTCATCTGCACCTGGGTCACGTTGGCATTGGCTGCCTCCCCCTTAACGATGACTTCCTGGATCTGAAAGCCGGCCGGTACGAACTCCAGGTTGAGGGTTTGGTTTTCGCTCAGATCAATGGTCCTGACAATGGAGTTGTAGCCCAGGTAGGTGGCTTGCATCCGGTAGGTGCCCGGAGGCACGGAGAGGGAATAGAAACCGTAAGGGTTGCTGGAGGTACCGGTGCCGATCTCCTCGAGGAAGATATTGGCACCGATCAGGGCCTCTCCGTTGGTGCTGTCCCTCAGATAACCGCTGAGGGTCACCTGGTCCTGGGCCAGAACGGTGGCAGCACTCAGCAAGCAGCCGAGAAGCAAAAGCAGGTTTACCGTTTTCATAGGTAGGCGTGGGTTTTTCAGGGTTTTTCAGGGCAGATGGAGAAAAGTCTTTTTATCCTCCTTTTCAGCCGCTGGCTTTAACCATACAATAAGACTTAAGTTGCGAAGCAACTTTCATTCGGCCGCAAATTGGGGCTATCTCCGTCCCTTTTCAAAAGGATTACGATAAGCGATCCATACAAAAGGATGAAATGACCAAATTCCGACTTGAAATGAGGGGAGGAGAAGATGAAATACAATTTCCGAAAAAGGGCTGCCGGGAGGTGGGAAGGCTTAAATGAACGGGAAAAGAAAAAGGCCCCGCAAGGGACCTTTCGAAGATGTTTTACAGTGAGTAAATCACGGCGTTGATGTTGTATTTGTTGACCAGCTTCTCGGTGAAGGTTTTATGACCTCTCGGGGCCAGTAAAAACAGTTTTCCGTTCTTGAGAGAAGCCATCAGGCTGAGTAATTTCCAGCGGGTGACCAATTTCTGGGGCTTATCGGATTTCAGCGCAATATCCGTGAAGTGCTTGCCGCCGCCCGGGGTTTTGAAGGAAAGGTCGGCTTGCACCTCTTCCTGCGTCGACTTATTAATAAAGGCTTTGGGAGCCTCATAATCATCGTGATTGGCTTTCAGCGAAACTACGGCTCTGCCACTGGCCCACGAAATGGCCTTATCCATATAACTTTCTTTCGACATACCAACTTGTTTTGGGTTAATAACTACTTACATGGCCTTTCTGCAAAAGGAGAAATTGACTTCGATCCGTTAATGGAAAAGGCTCTAATATTAGGGTAATCAGCCATTTGGCTGAAAACTCTCACCCGCGAACGCAGGTGGAATGTAACCTTTAAGACCTTATGAGATTGAAGATAGGATCTTCTGCAAAAAACCAACTACATAAATATAACGAAATTAAGGGGTTATAAGTTCCCTATCTCCTGCAGGAAGGGGCAAGGAGGGATATTTCCGGTGCCCAAGCCGCTGCGGGAAACTAAGCTCTAGGACAGGAATCTATCCCCGCTGAGCAGCTCAGGTACCCGGACCAGCTCGGCGAACTCTCCTTCCAGACTGGCCAACTCGACCTCATGGATCAGCTCGGCAGAAAATCGCTTTCCACTCCCGCTGACCTTGTCAAAAGTGGCGGTTGCATCTTCCACCAGCCAGGTTCGGAAGCCCAGGTTGGCCGACATGCGCACGGTAGTAGACACACAGTGCTCGGTGGTCATGCCCGCTACGACGACTATTCGAGCTCCCAGCCGGCGGAGCTGCTCCTCCAGATCGGTGCCGATGAAGGCGCTGTTGACGGATTTCTCGAACACGGGCTCCCCTTCCGCCGGACGGACGGCCGGGTGGATGGCATTCCCCGCTTTCCCCTTGACCAGGGGGGAAGCGGGATGGATGGAATTGTGTTTGGCATGGATTACGGGCCAACCTTTCTCCCGCCAGAAACGAAGCAGCTGTCCTGCCTTTTCTTCGGCATCGGGATTGTTGCGGTTGCCGCCCCAGTAAGCGAGATCGTCGAATCCTTGCTGAATGTCGACGAGAAGCAGAACGGGAGGAGTTTCCATGGAATTTTTGATTCGATAATACGGCTATTCTGACATTCTAGCCGGAAAACGGACTTTTCCTTCCCGGAATAGGACGAATTCCCTTTTTTACAGGTTGAAAAGAATAAGCGACTTCCTTTTTGAGGCTTTCTCCCCCTTGCTTGCCGAAATTGTTCTTTCGTCTGATTCTCATTTTTCATTCTGCCCATTCACTGCATTTGGTTTCGGTTAAGCTGTTTCTGTTTTTCAAAAACCAGACGCAAATGAGAAAACTTACCATTCTATCCGTTAGCCTGATCCCCTTTTTCTTTTTGAGTTGTACGAAGGAATCCGTTCAGGGAGAATTCTGTGAAGGGATCTTTTGTCTGAACGGCGGGAAGTGCCTGGATGGCGCCTGCGATTGCCTCCCGGAATGGGAGGGCTCGGATTGCAGCGAGGAGAAAATCCCCGCCTCCATGTCCCTTCAATCCATCCGGCTCCTTTCGTTTCCCAAAACCCGGGAAAACGGGGAATCCTGGGACCCCTCCGACGGGCCGGATGTGTACATCATCTTTTACAAAGAAGAGGAACGCCTTTTTACGACCGGATTTGTGCAGGACCTTTCGGAGCCGTATGAGTTCTCGGCCGAGCTGGAGTTCAGCTCTCCCAACGACACCTACCGGATCCTGGTCTACGATTTTGATGAAAATCCGGCGCCGGACGATTATCTGGGCGGCATCCGCTTCACCCCTTACCGGGAAGGGGAAGGTTTCCCCACAAGCTACGTTCTGGATTGTCCCGAATGCACGGTGTCTTTCGAGCTGAAGGGCATTTCCTATTCGCATCTCTGACCGGCCTGGCTCAGGGGATCGGTTGAGGGGGTAATTGGGTATCGGGTCGGAGCGTAGCGGAGATCCTGACAAGCGATGAAAGCATCCGTACCCAAGAAAAATTAAGATTCGCTTCGTCAGGGTATCGGGTTCAGGATCCAAACGGCATCACAAGAACCTTAAATCCTTGTTAAATCCTGACTTTTCAGGCTTTTTCGGACTGCCTGAGCGGTTATATAGATGTAGTTTCAATACAATCTTATATGAAAATCGCTCTTATCCATAGAATTCTGGGATTGGGAATGGTCGCTTTCCTTTTCCTGAATCCGATCCATGCAGAAACAGGGAAAAATCCTTATTCGGTTGTCCGCACTGAATACGCCGCCAAGACCGATACCCAGCCGCCGGCCCGGAGAATGGATCTGATGACGGATCCCCTCCCCAATCGATTCCCCAGCCCGCTGGCCACCGGTGGGGTCCTGCTCCGGAATCCCCTGCCCGGAACCGGTTTTCTTTCCGTAGCGGAAATGCTGCAGGGTCGCGTAGCGGGCGTCCGCGTAATGGGCGGTCCTTTCCAATATCAGATCCGGGTAAGGGGGGCCATGAGACCTCCCCTGGTCGTCCTTGATGGATTCCCTTTTCGGGGATATGATGATATGCAGATCAGTAATATCCTGAATTCCATTCCGATCACCGATGTCGAATACATTGCCGTCTTGAGGAATATTGCGGAAACGGCCATATACGGGCCGGGAGCAGCCAACGGGGTGATCCTGATCCAGACCCGCCGGGGCAATCCGGAATCGGAACAGTGATTCCCCCGGAATTCATTCCAGTGAAACGCCAACGGCCGGATCGTAGCCATAGGCAGTCCTTCGCTTGCCTGGATGGTCCCCTCCACCTAAAGCTTGAGTTTCCGGTGAAAGGAAAAGCCGGATAAGGTATCCGGGCGACGCCCCATTCCTCTTTTGACAATAGTCTTCAAACTTTGCTCCGGCAAATGCCTTTATTATGGAGATCAAAAACCAAATCCATTGAAGGAAGTCTTGGTCGTCGGAGCCGGTTTATCCGGTCTATTAGCTGCCTATCGCCTTGAGCAAGCTGGTATTCCCACTACGGTTCTGGAAGGCAGCGATCGTCTTGGGGGCAGGATTCATACGCTCGAAAAAGCAGGGCAAGCCCCGGTAGAAATGGGAGCTACCTGGATGTGGCGCGATAATGTGAAGCTTTTTGGTTTGTTGAAAGAATTTGATATTCCTTATTTCCAGCAATACAACGGTTCAGCAGCCTTCTTTCAGCCCGCCCCCCCTGATCCAATCGAACGAATCCCTATTCCTCCGCAAGAACCCAGTTTTCGGATTGCCGGTGGTACGAGCCGAATAATTCGCGTCCTGGCAAACCGGTTGGAGAAAGGAACGATCCGGACCGGGCAAGCCGTCAAACGGATCGAGATTGCCGATACAGGAGTTCGTATCTTTTCAAAGGACACCTTTGAGGCCCGGCGCGTGATCATTACTGCCCCACCCAAACTTTGGGCCGCCGAAATTGAATTTTCCCCTTCCCTTCCGGATAGCCTCCTTTCCATTGCCCAAAATACTCAGACCTGGATGGAAGAATCCATCAAGGTGGCGCTCACCTACCCTGCCCCTTTCTGGAAAGAAAACGGGTCGGTCGCTACTCTCTTCAGCCAGACCGGGCCTGTGGTTGAGTTTTACGATCAAACCGATGCGGAAGAAAAACGCTTTGCCCTATGCGGTTTTATGAGTCCCGATATGATAAACGGTCCGGCAGAAAAGCGGAAAAGCAGGGTGATCGAGCAGCTCTCGAATATCTATGGCCCCCAGGCCGCCGATTTTCTACATTACCGGGAAACGGTTTGGAGAGAGGAACCCTTTACCAGCAATAAAAAATACCTGCCTCTGGTTCCACACCAGAACAATGGTCATGCTGCATTTCAAAAAGCCTATTTCGACGACCGACTCTTTTTTGCCAACACTGAGACCTCAGTTGTCCGAAGCGGGTATATGGAGGGGGCTGTCCTTTCGGCCTATCGAGTAGTCAGGCAAGTACAGAACCTTGATCCTATTCACATGAACCATTAATAAAGGAAAGGGCTTCTATCCGGTGCTACAGCCGGTGATCAGAATTTTCTTCATGGTGTTCTTAAAAGAAGTGCGTGAGGAAAATACCTGGGATGCAACACAACCAGAGATTTCCATCGGTTGATGGCACCCTATCCCTGGTGGGTGTACTGTCGGTATAAGGATGAAAAAGAAAGGAGAAGGGACTTCGCACCCTTCTCCTGCTCCCATTGGGTGATATCCTATTCAGCCTACAAACGCCCTACTAAGGGAGAGTGGCTAATACTTGATGACCTTCTTTCTCGTGATTTGAAATTCATTCGAAATCACTTCAAGGAAATACATTCCGCTTTCCAGGTTCTCCAGGTTCAGAAAAGTATCTTTTCCTCCATTCGCCTCCGAAAGTTGGAATACTATCTTACCTGTAACATCCAGGACCCGCAATTGATGATCAGGTAATAAGCCCTCTATACGTAGCTGATTCCTGAACGGATTGGGAAATACCTTAATCCTTTCCCCTTCTTCCTCTATCTCTTGAGTGTTCGTGGCAATGGCTGGGAGCAGATTGATCCGGTAATCCTCCACCTCACCAAATTCGAAGGTGGTGCAGGATTGAGGAGGATCTGCATCTGTAGCGGGATCAAAATATTTCATAGCCACCCGCATGGTCGTTTGTCCGGTTGGCCCGTCGGCGGGCAGGGTAAACGACCCCACAATAGGATCTGAAGTAGGATTCTGTGATTGGAAAATGTCTTCATTTTCATCATTGAAATCACCATCCTGGTTTAAGTCAATCCAGACTCGCCAGTATTCATCATAAATTTCGTCTAAAAATCCGGGCGTGAGAGAAAGGTTGAATTCCTCCCCTAGTTCGAAGGAAGGAATGGCAATTTCCTCGAATAATTGATAGCCGAAATTATCCCCGCTTTGGTTGGTTAAGGGCCCTATTTCAATTCTTTCGATCCATTCAAACCTGGAATTCTCTCCTTGGGAATTACAATAAACAGGCCCCGTACATCCTACTGTAGTGAATTGCCGGACGGAGCTGAAATCGCTTTCTCCGGAAGTGCAAACGGCCTTCACCCGAATGTCGTACATGGAACAGGGATCCAGGCCTGAATAAAAAGCCTCATTGTTGAGGATCTCAGCTTCTTGCCAGGTCGGGCTGTTGGCAGATTTGGCCCCAACTATGTATCGAAGATCGATCGGCTTGGCATTCCATATAATATTTGTATTAAAGGGCGTTGTGGCCACAAACACTATACTATCCGGCGGAGAACAATCCAGGCACTCAACATTAAAGGTATCAATCGAACTAAAGGCTTCCTGCCCGGAAGGACACAAACCGATCACCTGATACTCGTAGGTCAGGCAATTGGTGAGGCTGTCCAGCAGGAGGGAAGTATTAGAGGTAGAGCGGGAAAGCCAGGTGACAGCTGCTTTGTGCCTGTAATTGACGATGTATTCCGTCAGAGAATCGCTTCCCGTCCAGGCAATGGTGGCCGTTGGGCCGTTGGGAATTGCCGAAACATTGGTCGGGCTCGGACAGGTGGCCTCGCATCCCGTGGTCAAAAACCGGAAAGGGTCACTGAATTCACTAAAATCGCTTCCACACTGGGCCCTCACCCTGAATTCGTATTCCGTACAAGGCAACAGATTTGAATACCTGGTTCTCGTACCTGTGAATCCAATCGCTTCAGTCCATTCCTGTGTTCCGGTTGGTCGTGCTTGAATGGTATAGGAATCGCTACCCGGCACAGAATCCCAGACGATAAAGGCCTGGTTATTAGCAATGTCTTCCGCCCCCAGCTCAGCGGGAATTGAGCACAAGCCTCCACCTCCCTGGCAGGAAAGAGAAGGAGTTCCATTGTTAATTTCCTGGGTTTGGCCTCCACAATCTGTAGCATCCGAGACGACCACCATGACACTGACAGGGCTCTGAAAATCGGTGGGGACGGTAAAAGACAGTTCACAACCCTCCGCTGTAGCCAGAATATCTGAAAGGGTATTGTTGCTTTCTATTAGTGCAGCCGAAATTTGGGCTCTCCAGGTGTTGGAATTGTATCCGTCGCAGAAAGAAAAGGTGTAAGTCTGTCCGGGAACACAGGCATCAATTCGGTAAGCTTCATTGGTCCAAACCTGAAAATTAGCTACAATCGGGTTGTTGTTGCAATTGCCTCCATCGAGGAAGGTATCATAAAACGCATTGAAGGAAAGGCAAGGGCTGAGCGATGCCTGACAGGATAAAGCTGGAACTCCATTGTTGAGTTGACGGGTGGCACCTCCACAGTCTTCCGCATCGGCAACTACAACCACTGCATTGACCGGATTTTGGAAACTTGCAGGGATGGTAAAAGACAACTCACACCCCTCTATGGTAGCCAGCACATCCGTTGGGGCATCGTTTTCATCGAGCAAAGCCGCCGTGAGCCTGGCCTTCCAGGTATTGGGATCATATCCGTTACAAATGGAGAACGTATAGGTTTGTCCAGGTACACAGTTGTTGATCCGGTAAGCTTCATTGGTCCAGACCTGAAAATCGCCTACGATCGGGTTGTTATTACAATTTCCCCCATCACTGAAGTTGGTATACAGATCGTTGTAGGACACACAGGCATTTCCTACGGGGTTATCGCCACCAGTGGTCCGGAAAGTAAAGGGATTGGAAAAGGTACTGACCGATTGGTTGCAGACCGTTTGCACCCTGAATTCATATTCCGTCCCCTCAACTAATCCAAACGCATTGACGAGGTTATTTGGGAAAGGGTTTTCCTGGAAAGAAAACCAGTTGGGATTTCCCACTGCCCTGATCTCCACGTTGTAACCCGTAGCCCCATTCACGGCATTCCAATTTAGCCTGGCCTCGGTGTTGGTAATATTGGAAACCAAAAGGTTGGCAGGAACACCACAGCTTGTATTATCCGTGTTTGAAACACACTCTATTGCCTTCCGAACATTGATCCTTCCCCTGCCCAGCAAACCAATGAAGTTAGAATTTTGCGCGTCGATGTTGTCTGAAGAGGATAACAGGCAGTTCACAATTTGATTGGCATTCAAGTCCGGGGCATGCGACATCATAAGCGCTACAAGGCTGGCGGTGTTGGGTGTCGCCATTGAGGTCCCGTTTAGATTGACATAGCGGCTGGGGCCGGGAGAAAGGCTAAATACCTGGGATCCTGGCGCGGAAATGTCTACCCAGGAACCAAAATTGGAATACGAAGCCTTTTCATCGCGAATCCCTGTGTTGAGATTTCCGGTGGCAGCTACACCGATAACCCTTTCGTAAGCAGCTGGCCAAGAGATATTTACATTCTCATTCATTGCCGCGAACAGCACGATGATCCCCTTTTGAAAAGCCTCGTCCAACAGAGCTCTTTCAAATTGGGCCAACGGAGCCGGCGGAGTTCCATCCTGACTCACACTCCTACCCCAGGAATTATTGATGATATCCGGATTGTTTGCCACGGCATAAGCGAAAGCTTCCCATATGCCGGTCAACGCCCCATCAGAATCCCGGCCGCCCTTGCAGGACATTATTTTGGCGGTGTTGTAAGATAGGGCTGCTATACCCCTGCCATTATTGGTGACCGCCCCAACCGTCCCAGCTACGTGTGTGCCGTGCATGAAATATTGGTCGTTCGCATTGGAGGGCGGGTTGGGGTTGTTGTCGGTTTCGGCCCCATCCCAGCCAAAAAAATCATCGACATACCCGTTGCCATCATCATCTATCCCCTGGGTTCCGTTTAGCTCAGCAGTATTGCGCCAGAGATTTCCCTCCAGATCTTCATGTTCGATAGAAACGGCATCATCGACCACCGCTACCACAACCTCTTTTTTCGGCACGGCCAGGTCCCAGCCGCCTTCTGCCTCAATGGTCTCTAAAAACCACAACTTTCCAAGTTCAGGATCATTGGGCAGAGCTGCTCTATAATTTTTGGGCGCTCTTTCGGCAAAAGCTATTCGTGTACTCTTTTTGAGCGTCTGCAATATCCCGGAAACCTGGGCGTGATCGTCGAACTCCAAACGATAGATGTTCCTTACCGAAGGAGTCGAAAGGGACTTGAAGGCAACGTCCAGAGATTTTACCTGATGGTTTTCCAGTACAGAAAGAACTTCGGGGAATTCCTCGTAGGCTCTGCCAAGTGCCCTTCCGTTATTATTTTCCCGATTGTAGGACTGTAGGCGGAGGTTTAATTCTGGCTTGAGCTGAAAGTAAACCACCCCGTCCCAATACCTGGGATCTTTTTCCTGGGCGTACAGGCTTTGTGAGAACGGGACACAAAGACTGATTAATACCAGTAAGAGTAGATTTCTCATCGTATACTTAGGTTATTTAGGTGTATTGAGAGGCACTTTCTCCACGTATTCAATAATCTTTACCTCTTCCAGGGCTTTTCGGAAAGCCTCAACAGAATGGGATTCATCAAAACGAATCTTATAAAGCTTTCCCGCTTGACTATCCGCATCGGGTGGAGAAATGGGAGCTATGGACCGGACCTTATAGGTAGTTATCAATTCTTCCAGATGAGGGTATTCCCCCAGGAAAGGAGAATTCTTGTCGTATTGGGGCAAGGAACCTTTGTAGTCATCTCTGATTCGGAATACGAGCACTCCCTTTTCATATTGGGGTGTAGACGTTTTTACCGAAGCCGGCTTTTCACTTAGGGTCTCCGGCGGGGTTTTACAGGACCATCCGGCTAGCAGGCTCATGACCAGGCACGATAGGGCATAAATGCGTAAAATCACAGCGATAGCTTTTCCTTTTTTTTATCTGACAGGATACAGAATCGGCATAAAAACCATTCTTACTCTATTCCTTACCTCCAAACTACCCCAAGACCGGGACAAGAAAAGGAGAACTCGACCCAACCTTTTTTGGAACTATTCTGTGTTCTTATTTGTGTAAGAATAGTCAAAACCTCGATTTCGGGGCGTTTCCCTTTCCCACATCTTCCTTATATCAAAATAAATTCATTGACGTCACAGAAACAAGTTCTTTTCGAAAAGAAAGATGAATATCTGCCTCCAGCGGCCTTCTTGTAGGCCTTAAACAAGAAATCTTTTCTCTCTTACATTAGATACATGAAACAGTTAGCCACATTTCCAGGACTCCCTCTCGACATCGATTACGTCCGCTCCCAATTTCCGGCCTTCGATACAGAGGCGGGCCGCCGGATAGCCTTTTTCGATAACGCTGGCGGCAGCTATGTAGCTGGTTCTGTGATTGATAGACTTACAACCTTCTACCAAAATTACAAAGTACAACCTTACGGGCCCAACCCTCTGGCCCGAAAAGCCGGCGAAGCCATGGACCTGGGGCGACAAACCCTGGCGGACCTGCTGAACGTCTCCATCGATGAGCTCACGATCGGTGCTTCGGCGACCCAGAATTTCAATACGCTGGCTCTCGCTTGCGCCCCGCTGCTGGGTGCCGGACAAGAGGTGATCGTCAGCGAACAGGATCACGAGTCCCACATCGGGGGCTGGGAACGCATCTGCCAGCTGACCGGGGCCACTCTGCGTATGTGGGAAGTCGATCCCGACAGCGGAGAGTTGCCGCTGGAGAAGCTGGACGGCCTGTTGACTAAAAATACGGCCCTCTTGTGTGTGACCCACAGCTCCAACATCATCGGCACCCTGAATCCGATTGGAAAAATAGCGGAGATGATCCGACCGTTCGATGTACGGTTGGTTGTCGATGGCGTCTCTTTCGCACCGCACGAGTGGCCCAATCTGGACGATTTCCCTGCCGATGCCTACGTTTTCAGCACCTACAAGACCTACGGCACCCACCTGAGCGCCCTGGTTGTCCGCAATGATTTTCTGGACGAACTTCGGCCCCAATGTCATTTTTTCAATGAGGGCTATCGCTGGAAACGGCTCGATTCGGCCGGTCCGGATCATGCCTCAATAGCGGCTCTGGCTGGGATCGGGGATTATTTTTCCGCCCTGCACGATCATCATTTCGACTCGCGGGATCTTCCGCTGCATGAAAAAGCACGCCGGGTCTCCCACCTGATGAACGAACACGAAATCCGGATCTGCAGTCCCCTGCTGGACGCTTTACGCGAGATGCCCGTACGCATTTTCGGGCGCGACCATATGCCCGGCCGGGAGGCGAATCTGGCGTTTCGGTCGGAGCGAATTTCCTCCGCCGACCTGGTGAAGGGCTTGGATGAAAAAGACATTGCCGCCAAAAACGGCCACTTCTATGCCTATCGCCTGCTGAAAGCCATGGGTGTACCCGACCTCAACGATGGAGTCCTGCGGCTGAGCCTGAGCCACTACAACACCGAAGAAGAAGTGGGAAGATGCGTGGAGGCGCTGCAGGGTATGCTATCGGCATGACCAAAAGCCAAATGACAGGGAAAGAAACCCGGACCGCATACCTGTGTAATGGGAATGGAACCCAGGAAAAGGATTCCTGATTTCCTGTTACTATCATCGACAGATATGGAGTCCGGGCATTCCAGAATTTGAAAAGAGTACCTGTGCGGATGTCCTTTTTGACCAGCAAAAGGGTATCCGATCCATTTGTGGCGACTTATTTCCCGATGGGGCCATCCCAATCGGCAATCCCCATATTGACCAATCCTTGTTTCCGTATCGGCTCCACAGCATCATTAAGGGCCTGAAATCCAAAATCAAGACCTCCTATCGTTCTCAGAGGGCGGGTTCCGGGAGCCATGTTGATGAGGTTCTCAAAGATCTTGACGATGACCATGGGGTCTGTAGGAGCATTTGGATCTTCAAAAAGGCCTTTGACATTGGCTTCGAACCCCTGTCCGAATTCCCCGACATGGGCATAGGCGGAAGCAATTTCTTCACTGTCGGAGGGAACTAAATTGCTAAAGAAATTGGTGGCGAACGGGCCTGGTTCAACGATGACAACGTCGATTCCAAGAGGGGCCAGCTCGTAGCGCAATGCTTCGCTCATACCTTCCAGTCCCCATTTGCTGGCATGGTAAACCCCAAAACCAGGAAAAGCTGCACGACCGGCTGTGGAGCTAACCTGTATGATGAGGCCCTCGCCTTGTTTCCGCATGCCGGGGAGGACAGCTTTGGAAGTACGGACCGTACCTACGATGTTGAGGTCCAATTGGTCCAGGACTTGCCGGGAAGAGAAGGCCTCCATGGGACCGCCGTACCCCGTGCCGGCATTGTTGATCAAGACATCCACGGTGCCCGCCTGGGCTGCGGCAGCAGTCACACTTTCATCGCTGGTCACATCCAGATCGAGTACCTCGATCTGGAGATCGTTTTCTTTCGCATAGGTGCTTAGTGCGCTGGCGGGTTCTGCATTTTTCCCGGAAACATTACGCATCGTTGCGAAAACGTGATGTCCTTTTCCAGCCAAATGCTTGGCGGCCATAAAACCAAATCCGGTACTGCAACCGGTAATCAGGATCTTTTTCATGATGTTCTTTAAAGAAGTGTGTAAGGAAAAGCAACTAGAATCGTAACTATTCAGCACCCTCCAGGTACCATTAAGAAATTATCGCCACTGAACGTGGCAACAAGTTCATTGAAAAC
>CAZXIX010000009.1:38736-78993 GCA_964640855.1 uncultured Saprospiraceae bacterium | reverse complement strand
GGACGAGCGCGACGACGTCACCGACTACATCTTCAAGCGCTACGGTCGGGAGCATACCGCCCTGCTGGCGACCTACAGCACCTTCAAAGGGCGCTCCATCATCCGCGAGTTGGGCAAGGTCTTCGGGCTGCCCAAGGCGGAGATCGACAAGATCGTGGACTTCCCCGAGCATACACAAGCGCATCACGATCTGGCTAAAGACATCTTCAAGTACGGCAAACTCATGGAAGGCTTGCCCAACCACCTCTCCATCCATGCCGGGGGGATCGTGATCTCGGAGCAGCCCCTGGCCTACCACACGGCCCTGCAACTCATGCCCAAGGGCTTCCCGATCACGCATTTCGATATGTATCATGGCGAAGACCTGGGCTTCCACAAGTTCGACGTGCTCAGCCAGCGCGGCCTGGGCCACATCAAGGACGCGGTCGAGCTGGTCAAACAGAACCAGGGAAAAGCGGTGGACATACACGATGTGGAGCGCATCAAGCAGGATGAGCGGGTGATCGAGCAGTTGCGCTCCGGGAAGTGCATGGGCTGCTTCTACATCGAAAGTCCGGCCATGCGGGGGCTGCTCAGCAAGCTGGGTTGCGACAACTACGTGCAACTCGTGGCGGCCAGCTCGATCATCCGGCCGGGCGTAGCGCAGTCGGGCATGATGCGGGAATACATTCACCGCTTCCACCATCCCAACAGCTTTGAGTACCTGCATCCGGTCTTCGAAGAGCAACTGGGGGAGACCTTCGGCGTGATGGTCTACCAGGAAGACGTCATGAAGATCGTGCACCACTTCGCCGGGCTCGACCTGGACGAGAGCGATGTGCTGCGCCGCATCATGACCGGCAAGAAGTACAAGGGCGATACCTTCGAACGGCTCCGGCAGCGCTACTTCGACAACTGCATGGCGCGCGGCTACCCCGACAAGCTCATCGAAGAAGTGTGGCGACAGATCGAGAGCTTCTCGGGCTATTCCTTCTGCAAGGCCCACTCGGCCAGCTTCGCGGTGGAGAGCTTCCAGAGTCTCTACCTGAAAGCTTACTACCCCTTGGAGTTCATGGTGGCGGTGATCAACAACTTCGGCGGTTTTTACAAGACGGAATACTACTTCCACGAGGCACGCATGAGCGGAGGCCGGATTCATGCGCCCTGCGTCAACCACAGCCGCTATCTCACGTACCTTGAAGGCAAGGACATCTACATCGGCTTTGTACACCTGCACGGCATGGAGCGCACGGTGGCGCATCGTATCGTACAGCAGCGGGCGACCGGCGGGCCCTTCCGCAGCCTGGCCGATTTCGTGAGCCGGGTCGATATCACCACCGAGCAGCTGGAGATCCTGATCCGGATCGGCGCCTTCCGCTTCACCGGCAAGAACAAATACGAGCTCATGTGGGAGAAGAACGCCGTCTTTCGGCCGGGCGAGCAGCAGACGGGTACGCTCAGTCTCTTCCCGGAGGATGAACGGCCCACGGAGGATGATGCCGTCCAAATATTCGATACCCGATACCAACTACCGGCTCTCAAAGAGGGCGAATTCGACCAGGCTTTCGACGAGATCGAGCTGCTCGGCTTCCCCTTGCGCCCCATCTTCGATCTGCTGAAGGACCCGGAGCGCTACCGGGGAGACGAGGTCTTCATCCGGGCCGCGGACCTGAAAAAGCACGTCGGCAAAATGGTGCACATACTGGGCTACTACGTCTGCCGGAAGGATGTGCGCACCAGGCACCGGCAGCTCATGCACTTCGGTACCTGGCTGGATGAGGATGGAAAATTCTTCGATACGACCCATTTCCCGGACAAGCTGAAAGTCGCTCCTTTCCGCGGCAAAGGCATCTACCGGATCACGGGCACGGTGGTGGAAGATTTCGGCTTTCCGAGCATCGATGTGATGGGTATGAATTTGTTACCCTTAGTCCACGACTCCAGATATGTATGAACAAATTCATGCTGACATACGGACCGACGTAGTCGCGCCAGGATCGTCAGTATGGAGATGCTGCCGCTGGTAGCGGATGGGAGGTACTAACGGAGGGTGGAGAGCGGTGGGCGAAGGAGGGTTGACGGTGAGCCTCATCCAGCTTTTTAATGTGCTGTGAAAGTCCATTTGGCTTAGTAAGTTATATTTTAGCAAATAACGTCACTCAAAGGATTTCATAGAATGAGCAGGTTTGGCAAAACCATTAAGTTATTTCTTATAGACGGGGAGCCCAGTGGAAGGATGGCCTGTGAGCTGTCTAATTGGACTGGAAAAGCCTATAAAATCCCGCGAATTAAGGTGAAGGATTGTTCAGACCGGCCAGACCTGACTAATCCTGGAGTTTACCTTCTTTTTGGAAGAGATGAATTCGGTAAAGACCTTGTATATATTGGTGAAGCTGAAACTGTGATTAAAAGACTCAATCAACATTTAAAGCAAAAAGACTTCTGGACAGAAGCGATCACATTTATCAGTAAAGACGAAAATTTGAATAAAGCTCACATTAAATATTTGGAGAATCGGCTGTTTGAATTGTCAAAAAACGTTAACCGGTATCAAATAGCAAACAATTCAACCCCAACCCAATCTTCCATTGCCGAATCTGATAGAGCCGAAATGGAAGAGTTTCTTCAAAATATTAAGATTTTAGTCAATACGCTTGGGCACAAGGTTTTCGAGGAAAAGAGAGAGATTAAAAGCCTTCTTCAAAAAGAAAAAGAAACATTTTACATAAAAGCAGCTAGAGGGGCCGATGCTGTTGGTGAACAAAGTTCGGATGGCTTTGTCGTTTTGAAAGGATCAAAAGCAGCAGATTCAACGGTTCCTTCTTTAACAAATAATTTCCATCAGCTTAGGGATGGATTAATTCAATCCGGAGTTCTAGTCGAAAATAATGGCCTGTTAGAGTTTTCCGAAGACTATTTGTTTTCTAGTCCTTCTACAGCGGCCACAATGGTTATGGGACGAAATGCCAATGGACTGACGGAGTGGAAACTTAAAGATGGAACCTCCTTAAAGGAGTTTGAGTCATTAAAAAACTAGAGTGCAATCGGATTACGATTGGGTATATTGAAGAAGCCTCTTTTCCCAAACCAGAATGAATAGGGCGAGAAAAAGGTTTCCGAAAGGTTTCATTGAGTTAAGCTTTGGCCGTAAATGAATGCGTCATGATTAAAGTGCAATTGAAAGAAAACATATCCCGCATCTCCGATATCCTGGAGCAACTGGATAAATTAAATCAAATGATCGCTTTTCATCAGGAAGAGTCGGGTGAGGTAAGTATGATTCGTCAATACGAGGAAATGAAGGGCCGATTTGTGGAAGAACTCGCGAATTTACTTCTGGATTTCCAGATCAAAGTTCAAATCCAGGAAGAAGCGGCCTGATCTTGGGTATGGTGAGCGGTACGCGAAGGCAGATTTTCATCTATCCACATTCTCTGCCAGCAAAAATTCATCAAAATTGTCCCGGTGGACGACCTGGGTCGTATGCTCCGGGTAGGCATTCGTAAAGGTTTTGGAGAAGCGGACCTTGGCCCTGGGGTTCCATTTCAGCTCATAGGCATGAAAAAAACCATTGCGTTCCTCGATGTAATCGATCTCTTGTTGATCCTGGGTCCGCCAGAAAAAACGGTTGGAGGGGACTTGCTGATAGGCGAGCCACTTCAAGCGTTCGCTGAGAAACCAGTTTTCCCAGAGAGCTCCGATATCCTGGCGTAGTTCTATCGGTTGGAATTGCGCGATTACCGCATTGCGGATGCCATTGTCAAAGAAGTAAATCTTCCGCTTGGTCTTGAGTTCTTTCCGCAGGTTGCGCGATAGGGGAGGCAGGCGATAAATAATGAATGCTTGTTCCAGCAGGCGGATATAGTTTTCGACCGTTTGGCTGTCGAGATCGGTCAGTTGGCCCAACTCGTGGAAAGACACCTCCTGACCGAGCTGAAAGGAAATGGCCTGGAGTAGGCGCACGATCTTCTCTGGTTTTCGAATTCGGTCCCAGGTGAGGATGTCTTTGTACAGGTAACTGTCTGTCAGTTGATTTAAAAGGTTTTGAGCATCTGCTGAGTGGGTGACCACTTCCGGATAGTATCCGAAGATGAGCCGCTGGGGCAGCATACGACGTTCTTCCAACAATCCATGATGGTCGACCATTTCCGGGAAGGACAGCGGATACAATAGATATTCCCACTTTCTACCGGTGAGCGGCTCATTGATCCGGTTGGCCAGTTCTAAAGCGGAGAAGCCGGATGCGACCACCTGAATTTCCGGTAGCTGGTCCGTCACGAGTTTTAACTTCAGACCGATATCGGCAATCCGTTGCGCTTCGTCCAGAATGAGCGTTTTTTTTCCACGAAGCAGCTGTCTCCAACGGGCGGTGGTGATTTGGTCCAGCAAAAAAAGCGTTTCGGGGTCATCTCCGTTGAGCCACAGGACTTCTTCGCCTTTTTCAAAAATCGATTTCAACAGGGTTGTCTTTCCGCATTGCCTGGGCCCCAGCAGAATGATGGCTTTTCCCGTGTTTAAACGGTTCCGAATGCTTGTTGTCAGAAAGCGAAAAATCAATTTTTTGCGATTGTAATCGAAAAAATAACGGTTTTTTTTCGATTATGATCACGAAATTTGGAGATTCTGTTTGAAAATGGTCTCCCTTTCCAGTAGAGATGTTGCCGCTGATGGCGAATGGGAGGTATCAACGGAGGGCGGTGAGCGGAATATGCGGGTTTTGAGTTTTCGATGCTCAATGGGTACTCCTTGAGCATCGAACCCTTAAAACTGAGCACCGAAACTACCCCTTCAACAACCGGCTCATATCCACCCGCTCCCGCACGATCTGCTCCAACTGGCTGATCGGCACGCGTTCCTGCTCCAGGCTGTCGCGCTCGCGAATGGTGACGGTATCGTCTTCCAGGGTTTCAAAATCGACCGTGACGCAGTAGGGCGTACCGATGGCATCCTGGCGGGCGTAGAGCTTGCCGATGCTGCCCGTATCGTCGTATTGGCAGTCGAAGGAAAAACGCAATTCGTTGAAGATGTCGCGGGCCTTGCTGACCAAGCCTTCCTCATTGCGCTTGAGCGGGATCACCGTACACTTGATGGGCGCCAGCGCCGGATGGATCTTGAGTACTTCCCGGACGCGGGTCTTGCCCCCCTGGCCGGCTACCTCTTCCGTCTGTAAAGCCTGGCTCATGACGGCCAGGAACATGCGGTCGCAACCGATGGAGGTTTCCACCACATAGGGCACGTAGGAATCCTGCAGATCGGGATCGAAGTATTGCAATTTCTTGCCGGAGAATTCCTGGTGGGCGCCCAGATCGAAATCCGTCCGGCTGTGAATGCCCTCGAGCTCCTTGAAGCCAAAGGGGAACTCGAACTCGATATCGGCGGCCGCGTTGGCGTAATGCGCGAGATTGTCGTGATCGTGCAGTCGGAGTTTTCCCTCCGGCATGCCTAGGGCTTTGTGCCATCTGATGCGGGCATCCTTCCAGTATTCGTACCACTTCATCTCCTCGCCGGGGCGCACGAAGTATTGCATTTCCATCTGCTCGAATTCGCGCATGCGGAAGATGAACTGCCGGGCGACGATCTCATTGCGGAAGGCCTTGCCGATCTGGGCGATGCCGAAGGGGATCTTCTGCCGGGTGGTCTTCTGTACGTTCAGGAAGTTGACGAAGATGCCCTGGGCGGTCTCCGGTCGCAGGTAGAGCTTGCCCTCTTCACCGGCGATGTTGCCCAACTGGGTGTTGAACATCAGGTTGAACTGCCGCACTTCCGTCCAGTTGCGGGAACCCGTATCGGGATCGGCGATCTCGTATTCGTCGATCATGGCTTTCAACTCCTCCAGGTTGCCGTCGGTCATGGCCGTGGCCAGGCGATTGCGAATGGCTTCCATCTCGGCAGCGTACTTGACGGCCCTGGGATGCTCGGCTACGAACTTGTCTTGATCGAAATCGTCTTTGAACCGCTTGCGGGCCTTGTCGATCTCCTTGTTGAGTTTGCCCTCGATTTTGGCCATGTGGTCCTCGATCAGCACATCAGCCCGGTAGCGTTTCTTACTGTCCTTGTTGTCGATCAGGGGATCGTTAAAGGCATCTACGTGGCCGGAAGCCTTCCAGGTGCGCGGGTGCATGAAAATGGCGCTGTCGATGCCGACTATGTTTTCGTGCAGTTGCACCATGGAGCGCCACCAATACTCCCGGATGTTGTTTTTCAGCAAAGAACCATAGGGGCCGTAATCATATACGGCAGCCAGACCATCGTAGATCTCGCTGGATTGATAGATGAATCCGTATTCCTTGCAGTGGGCGATCAGTTTCTTGAATGCGTCGGCCGATGAAGACATAGCTGGTGTCTGAATGTGTGCGAAATAAATTCCGGGCAAGCCTTGTGGAGCCACCGAAAGACTCCTTCGCTTTCGAACAGGTCTCATGGAAATGCAGTCATTTAGGGTAATCGCTTAACCACTCAACCACCTAACCACTGTCCCGCATTTCCAGAATCTTTCGTTTTAACGTGCCTTTTTCCTTGAATTCAGCTTGTTCTCCGAAAGCCACAAAGATTGCAAAAATTGATTAGCGGAGGAACAGAAGATGGTGTAGCGGCACGATAGGGGTATGGGGTATGATGCGGCATCTATTCGGTGAGTGTCATAGCCGCAAAGCTCATGGTGCTGGCCATGAACATCACTGACCCAGCGAAACGAACGCAAGAAGCCAAATAAAAGTCCATTCGTGAACTCTAAAAGCATTGACATGAAAAATATCCTGTTACTTATTTGTCTGTCAGTTCTTCCTTTCGTGCTTCCGGCCCAATACAGCCAGGAGTTGGGTCCTTTTCACAAGGTTTCTATGTTCGGCAGCCTGGAGGTGCGGCTGGTACAAGGCGAATCGCCCCGCCTGGAGCTTCCTAACCATGCATTTTTACCGGAGCGTTTCCGGATCAAGGTTGAGAATGGCAAGCTTAGTCTGCGGTTGGTGCCTAAGGTGAAGGATTGGGAAGAGCAGCCGATACAGGTGGTGATCGTTTACGATCGGCTCGATGAATTGTGGGTGCACGCCGGGGCCCAACTGGAGGCCGACCGGCCGCTGGTCGCCGAAGAGATCAAATTGGAAGGCACCACGGGCGCCCGGGTCGAACTGGAGGTCGAGGCCGATCGCCTGGAGACCTACGTGACCGAAGGTGCCGAAGTGACGCTTTCCGGGAAGGTATTTGCGCAGCGGGTGAAAGTAAACACGGGCGGTCAGTATCACGGATATGATCTGGAGGTAGATCGTCTGGAAGCCAAAGCCAATACCGGCGGCGAGGCCTACGTGAAAGCCTACGAAAAACTCAAAGCCTCCGCTCACATGGGCGGCTCGATCTACTACAAAGGAAATCCGGTAGAATTGGAGACCGACAGCGGGGTGGCGGGGAGCATCAATGATTTTTGAGGATCGGCCAGGTCCGTTTGAATGTAAAAGGACAGAAGAAGCCAAGACTACTCGTTGTTACTTTTACAGTTTAAATTTTACATTCTACATTTTTCGGCTCTTCTATCTTTGAGCCCTTCATATGGGCCGAAGAACCAAGCTTTCGATACTCTACTTCCTCCAGTATTTCATCTGGGGCAGTTGGATGGTAACTCTGGGGACCTATCTGCTCAACGTACTCGACTACAATGGGAGGGAGGTCGGGATCGTGTACACGAGCACAGCCATTGGCGCCACGATCACTCCCTTTTTGCTGGGGCGGGTTGCCGACCAACGCTTTCCGGCCAATCGCCTGCTGATCGTAGCCAATCTGCTTGGGGGCGTATTGATCTTCCTGACTTCCTTCATCAAGCCTTTTGCGATCTTTTTTCCGGTGCTGGTGCTTTATACGCTTTTGTACATGCCCAGTACGTCCCTGGCCAATGCGGTCAGTTTGTATCACCTCAAGACGCCGCGCAAGGATTACCCGCGGGTGCGGGTATGGGGCACCCTGGGCTGGGTGGTTGCCGGTATTCTGGTCTCCTTGCTGGGGTGGGAGCCTACTCCCTATCCCATGCGGCTGGCGGCTGCTGGCTCGATTGCTTTGGGCTTGTTCGCCTTCGTCTTGCCCCATACGCCTCCCATGGGCAGTCAAGGGCGGAAAGGCTGGGAAGCGATCTTTGGCCCGGAGCTGAAAGTACTTTTCCGCCAGCGGAACATCGCTACCCTGTTTATCTGCCTGGGGCTGATCGCGGTGCCGGGAGCCTTTTACTACAGCTTTCTCAATCCGTATCTGACCGAACTGGGAGCGCCCTATCCGGCCGGCCTCATGTCAACCGGGCAGATGGCAGAGATCGCGGTGATGCTGGCCATGCCTTTCTTCCTTCATCGCCTCCGCTTCAAATGGCTCATTGCGCTGGGCCTGTTCTCCTGGGGGCTGCGCTACCTGTGCTTCGCCTATGGAAATACCGGCGGGCTGGCCTGGCTGATCGCAGCCGGGATCCTGTTGCACGGCCCTGCCTTTAATTTCAGCATACTGGCCTCCCAGATCTGGATCGACGAGCAGATGCCCCGGGGACTCCGGAATACGGCGCAGGGCTTCATTTCGCTGCTGACCCTGGGTTTCATGGCCTGGATCGGTTCTTACCTGGCGGGAGAGGTGGTCAATGCCTTTACCCTGGCCGACGGCTCCCACAACTGGACCCCTATCTGGTGGGTGCCTGCATCCTTCGGGATCGGAGCCGGTATTTTCTTTCTGATCTCCTTTCGAACGAAGAAAAGCGCATGAGGGAAAAAGGGGGTTGGTGAGGCCTGCTTTAAAAAGTGTGCGAAATTTTACCTGTTTTTCAGGAGGTTATAAAAAAGGAGGTGGATTTTTTTCACAGAAACACTTGGCTATTGCCCGGATTAAAGGTACCTTTGCACTCGCCTTTTGAAAAAGAGGATAGAAAGGATGCGGCCCGATAGCCGGTTTTCAAGAATAAAAGAGTAAAAACGTGGATACGTTAAGTTACAAAACCAAATCCGCCAAGAATGAGGAGGTCGAGCGCAAGTGGTTTGTGATCGATGCCGAAGGGGAAAAGGTAGGCCGTATGTGCTCCCGGATTGCCCACATTTTGCGTGGCAAGCACAAGCCTTCCTACACTCCGCATGTTGACTGCGGCGACCATGTGATCGTGATCAATGCGGAAAAGGTCCGGTTCACCGGCCAGAAACTGGATCAGAAGGAATACCAGACCTATTCCGGTTATCCGGGCGGACAGAAAACGGCCACGGCGCGGGAGCTGCTGCAAAAGCGTCCGATCCGGGTGATCGAACTCGCCGTGAAAGGGATGCTGCCCAAAAACCGTTTGGGCCGCCAGATGTTCCGCAAGTTATTCGTTTACGAAGGGTCGGATCATCCGCACGCTGCCCAGCAGCCCGAACCTCTAACCTTTAATTAGTCTCAGAAAATTTGCATTCAGCTATGGATATGATCAATGCGATAGGTCGGCGTAAATCTTCTGTAGCCCGGGTTTACATCACCAAGGGCAACGGGCAGATCGCAGTGAACGGGAAAGATTTCAAAGAATACTTCCCGCAGCCCCACATTCGGGCCAACGTACTGGCACCGCTCCAGGTCGTGGAGTTGGAAAATGCCTACGATCTGAAGGTCAACGTCAACGGAGGGGGATTCAAGGGGCAGGCAGAAGCCGTTCGTATGGCCGTCGCCCGGGCGCTGGTCAAGCTCAACGAAGAGTTTCGCAAGCCTCTGAAGGATATGCACTTCCTGACCCGGGATTCCCGCGAGGTAGAGCGTAAGAAATATGGTAAGCCCAAGGCGCGCAAGAGCTTCCAGTTCTCCAAGCGTTAATCGGATTATCCATTATTGTAAATTGAAAATTGTCAGATTCAGCAATGAACACACCGACGTATAAAGAACTTCTGGATGCCGGCGTACACTTTGGTCACCTGAAGCGGAAGTGGAACCCCAAGATGGCGCCCAATATTTTCATGGAGCGCAAAGGGATCCACATCATCGATCTCAACCGGACCCAGCAGGCCATGGAGACCACGGGGAAAGCCCTGAAGGCCATCGCCAAATCGGGCCGCAAGATCATGTTCGTAGCTACCAAAAAACAGGCTCGCGGAATCGTATCGGACGCTGCCCGCAGCGTAGGCATGCCGTACGTTACGGAGCGCTGGCTGGGAGGTATGATGACCAATTTCTCAACCATCCGCCGTTCCATCAAGAAGATGAACAACATCGAGCGGATGTTGCAGGACGGGTCTCTGAGCAGCGTTACCAAGAAAGAAAAACTCACTCTGGAGCGTGAGAAGAACAAATTGGAGAAAGTGCTGGGTGGAATCGCCAATATGAACCGTTTGCCGGCGGCCATCTTCATCGTGGATATCGGGCATGAGCACATCGCTTTATCGGAAGCGCACAAGTTGGGCATCCGGACCTTCGGTGTGGTGGATACCAATTCCGATCCTACGCAGGTGGATTACGCCATCCCTGCCAACGACGACGCCTCCAAATCCATCTCCGTGATCACTAACTTTGTGACCGAGTGCGTTCGGGAAGGACTGGAAGAACGCAAGCAAGCCAAAGCTGAGCAGGAAGCTGCCAAAAGCTGATCCTTTTCGCACGCAAGTAGCATTTCTTCACGCCATAAAACGTTCACCCACCATGAGTGCAGTAAAAATTTCCGCTGCCGATGTTAAAAAACTGCGCGAAATGACCGGCGCAGGCATGATGGACTGCAAAAAAGCCCTTGCGGAAGCCGAAGGGGATTTGGAAAAAGCAGTTGAAATCCTGCGCAAAAAAGGTCAGAAGCTTTCTGCCAAGCGAGCCGATCGAGATGCCAACGAAGGAGTTGTACTGGCTCTGGTCTCCGATGACCGCAAGAAGGGAGTTATCGTTCGTCTGAGCTGCGAAACAGATTTCGTCGCCAAGAACGAAGACTTTATCAACCTGACCCGTTCCTTCGGCGAACAGGCTTTGGAAGAATTCCCCGATAGTCTGGAAGACCTCCTTCAGCTGGATCACAACGGCATTACGATCGCTGAAAAGATTACCGAACAAGTTGGCGTGATAGGCGAGAAAGTAGAGCTTTCCGCATACGAAAAGCTGGAAGCAGAGCAAGTCGCTCCCTATATCCACATGGGCAACCGCGCTGCGGTACTCATTGGTCTTAACCAGGCCGATGAAGACTTTTTCGACGCCGGAAGAGATGTTGCCATGCAGGTAGCCGCCATGAAGCCCGTTGCCCTGGACAAAGACGACGTGGATCAATCGATCATCGATAAGGAAATCGAGATCGGGATGGAACAGGCTCGCGCAGAGGGCAAACCGGAAAAGATGCTGGAGAACATCGCCAAAGGCAAGCTCAACAAGTTCTTCAAAGAAAATACCTTGCTGAATCAGCAGTTTGTGAAAGACAGCAAGGAGACCGTGGCTTCTTATCTTAAATCCGTAGATAAGGATCTCACCGTGAAGGCCTTCCGCCACGTAGCCCTGGGCTAAAAAAAACCAAGCGTTTGGCAGAGGCGAACCGGTCACCGGTTCGCCTTTCTTTTTATCTTTCCTGCTCTAAATCGAGCTCCCATGGTGACCAAGTACAAGCGCGTCCTACTCAAACTCAGCGGCGAGGCCCTCATGGGGGATCAACGCTTCGGCATTTCTTCCGGTATGCTCCGCTATTATGCCGATCAGATCAAGCAATTGGTGGAAATGGGAGTTGAAGTGGCTGTGGTCATCGGAGGAGGCAATATCTTCCGGGGGCTTCAGGCCGAAGATTCCGGTATTGAGCGTGTACAAGGCGATTACATGGGGATGATGGCCACGGTGATCAACGGCATGGCCTTGCAGAGTTCCCTGGAGGCCGTCGGGCTATACACGCGCCTGGTCTCCGCCATTGAAATGAAAGCCATTGCCGAGCCCTACATTCGCCGGCGGGCCATCCGCCACCTGGAGAAAGGCCGGGTCGTGATCTTTTCGGCCGGCACGGGGAGCCCTTATTTCACGACCGACTCCGCTGCTGCCCTCCGGGCCAATGAGATCAACGCCGACGTCATTCTGAAAGGCACCAAAGTCGACGGGGTTTATTCCGCCGATCCGACCAAAGATCCCGATGCCACCAAATTCGATCGGATCACCTTTTCCAAGGCGATCAGCCTCGGTCTCAGTGTCATGGATATGACGGCCTTTACTCTGTGCCAGGAGAATAACCTGCCCATCATCGTTTTCGATATCAACGGAAAGGAGAACCTGATCAAAGCCGTCAAAGGAGAGCGGGTGGGGACCTTGGTTGAGGTGGAGGAGTGATGGTTCATTTTGCCGGGACGAGCCCGGGTCCCTACCGATTGCCGGTCAGGAATCCGCAATCGCCAAAGTAGCCATACTCAGGCGCGTACCTTCCACTTCGAGTATCTTGAGCCCGCAAGCCTCCAGGGTCGCTCCCGTTGTCAATACGTCGTCTACCAGCAGAATGTGCTTTCCGGCGATCCGCTCCGGATCCCGGATCCGGAAGGCATCCGAAACATTGGCCAGGCGATCCAGCCGGCTCTTTCGGGTCTGAGTTTGCGTGTGTTTGATGCGCTCCAGAATGTCGCCCGTACATGGTATTTCCATGGCCTGGGCCAGGCCGTTTCCCCACCACAGACTTTGATTAAAGCCGCGCTTTCGATGTTTCCTCGGATGGAGCGGAACCGGTACGATGAGGTCAACGGATCGGAATCCCTCTGCCTGTTTCAACTCCTGTCCGTACCAGTCCCCCAGCGCAAATGCCAGCTGTTTTTGCCCCTTGTATTTAATGTGGTGAAGCAGGTGTTGGGTGCTTCCACCTTTGCTGAAATGCAACATGGCGGCGCCGCTTTCTACCGGAAGTCGCCCCCAGAACCGATCCAGAAAAGGGTTTTCCGGATCCAGATGATAATGAGTGAAAGGGAGTCTGGCTTCACAGGAAACACAGACCACCGGGCAGCCTTTCGGCAAGTAATCGCCGCAGGCAGGGCATACGCGCGGGAAAAGGATGTGGAATAAACCTTCTAACCAGGATCTCATTTCGGGGCTTAGTCAACAGACAGCCCTAAAAATAGGAATTCAAAAAGGCAGGAACAAAAAACGTCTGCCTCGCTCCAGGCAAGACAGACGCATCAAAACAAAACGAAAAACCAACTTTAAACAAGTCTCTTTTCCTCGAAAACCCTTTATTTCTTCATTTAGTTTCAGCTACGTGTTAATGATTTCTTAAAGTAAGAAGCAGAGCCGTTAAAAGAAAAAGTCAGATTTGGCAGAAGTGGCGGCTCTTGTCCTGCTTTATTCTCCTTTCAGGACCACCTGGATGTCTTCTTTCTGTCCGTTGCGATAAATCTGCAGACTGACCTGGTCTCCCACCCGGGCTCGTCCGATCAGTTCCTGGAGTTCGGGTACGCCGGAAATCTTTTTACCGTTGGCACCGATTATGATATCCTTGGCTTGCAGGCCGGAAAACTGAGCCGACCCATTGTCCAGGACTTTTTCTATGACCACGCCCTGGGTGATGTCCACGCCCAGTTCTTTGGCATATTCAGCATCCAGTTCTGAAATATTGATACCGAGGTAGCCCCGTTGGAAACTGCCATAGCGGATCAGGTCATCGGCGATCCGGGTAACAAGGTTGACCGGTATGGCAAACGAGTAACCGGCATACAGGCCCGTTCGGGTGGCGATGGCCGTATTGATGCCCAGCAAGCGTCCGCGGGCATCTACCAGGGCTCCGCCGCTGTTGCCGGGGTTGACGGCGGCATCCGTCTGGATGAATGACTCGATGGCTTTCCCTCCGCCGAGCAGGTTGATATTCCGGCCTTTGGCACTGATGATGCCGGCTGTGACGGTAGAGTTCAGATCCAGCGGGTTGCCGATGGCCAGGACCCAATCGCCGATCTCGGCCGCATCGGAGTTGGCCAGATCCAGGGTCGGCAGGTTGTTGCCTTCGATCTTCAGCACCGCCAGGTCGCTCTTCTCGTCGGTACCGATGATCTCTGCTCGGTACCTCTTATTGTTGTTGAGCGTAACTTCTACCCGGTTGGCGCTGGCGACGACGTGATTATTGGTGATGATGTATCCGTCTTCACTGTAGATAACCCCCGAGCCGGTACCTTCGGAAGGGCGACCGTCTCCGAAGGGTGAGCCTTCGCCATAGAAAAACCGGAAGGGGTCGAGCTCTTGGTTGGAGGGGGCCTCCGCAACCGAGGCAATGTTGACCACGGCGGGCGTTGCGATGCGGGCGGCTTCCCGGAAATCGGGGGCAGGCAAAGCCCCCGGGGCCATACGCCAATCCACCAAGCGGGGGTTGATGCCGGCCTGGGGTAATCCTTCTTGAGGGTTTGTGTTCGGCATGAAAAAAGCCGTGAAAAGGCCTGCCGTGATCAGGCTGCCCAACAGAGAAGCGGTCAGTAGAGGAAGAAATCTTTTCATCTTTGGTCAGTTTCGCAAGACGGGATCCCGCGTAGAATGCCCGATTTCAGAAAACAGGTATTATTTTGAGCTTGAAACCATAACATTGGCAATAGCTCCAGGGTTTGGCCGTTTTGATCCAATATTCTGGCGATGGGCCACAGTTCTGTTATCCCCCTTGAATTTAACGTAAGATTTGCATCCATTCGCCTTCCTCAAACCGGAGATGTATGGATTGGAGAACCAATTTCAGGCTCGTGAAACCCCTTCAACCGGAAAAAATCGAACTTCGCCCGGAGGTGGTCGGTATTCTGGCACCCGAAAATGAGATTGAACGGAAGATGCTGGCCAAACCCGAGTTCCGAAAAGGCCTTCTTTGGGGCCAACCTCGTTTTGGGCATCCGGAGGGAGAGATCTGGAAGCACATTCGTGAAGTCCTGGACAACATCGATCTCCTGCACCTATCCTTCCAGGACCGCGCCCGGCTTCGGCAAATCGCTTTTGTGCACGACACCTTCAAATACCGGGAAGATAAATCCTATCCTCGGGACTGGACTCGCCACCATGCCGTTTACGCCCGGCATTTTATAGAGCAGTTTACCGAGGACCCCGCTGTCTTGCTGATCACCGAATTGCACGACGAGGCCTTTTATTGCTGGCGCACCCGGCACATTTTTAATCAGCCCGCCGAAGGAGAAGAACGGCTGAGCCGCCTGCTTCGGCAAATTCGCCCTTTTCTTCAGCTTTACTATTCCTTTTTCTGGTGCGACACCCGGACCGGCGATAAAAATCAGACGCCCCTCATCTGGTTCGAGGATTGCGTCCCGGAGATCAGAAAGATTCCCCGATCCGTTTGATCCCCCCTTTCCGGCGCAACTTTTTGTGCCCGGAATGGCTGGTTTTTGCCTTTATAAATAGAGTTTCCATCAAACTTTTCGGTATCCGGAACCGGTTCTTTTTTTAGGGGAGAGCGGATTGCCCGTCAAAATACTTACATTGTAAAACCTATGGATCAGGAAAATCGGCAAAGGTATGATCGGGTGTTTGAGGAGGAGTTCCTGCCTCAGATAGACGCTTTGTATACCTTTGCTTACCACCTGACGTACAATGAAGAAGATGCCAACGACCTGGTGCAGGAAACTTATTTAAAAGCCTATCGGTTCATTGATCGGTATCACGAGGGAACGAATGCGAAGGCTTGGCTGTTTAAGATCCTGAAGAATGTCTTCATCAATCAATACCGAAAGAAAAGTGCTCGTCCGACCAAGGTTGACTATGAGGAAATCATCAGTTACCATGAGGGGGACAATCCGAAATACAGCAGTTATCTGGATCTTCGGGAGGAGATGTTCCAGGATATGATGGGGGATGAGGTCACAAATGCAGTGAACACTTTGCCGGTTGATTTCAGGGTTGTACTTTTGCTATGCGATGTGGAAGGGTTCACCTACGAAGAAATTTCCAAGATCGTGGATATTCCGATAGGTACCGTCAGATCTCGTCTGCATCGAGCTCGGAATATGTTAAAAGAAAAGCTAAAGGAGTACGCCGAATCACTGGGCTTCAAAGACCGGCGCTCCTGAAAGATCTCTTGATAGGAGAAAATGGCTTTTCCGGTTCGCCGCCCCAGCGAGCTGCTTTGAATCTCCCATTTGCCAAATGAAAAACCTGACTTGCATTTGCAGGTTGGAAAAAGTATGTTTTGAAAGAAGTGTAGCTGCTCTTTCGGGAGCGTATTCCATTCACAAAAAAATACAGATCATGAGAGCACAGCTCAACCACCAGGAACTTGTGAAAAAGGTTACGATGTATCTGGACAATGAACTGAGTGAAATTGACGAGCGAGATCTGTTGCATGAGATCAAATCCAATCCGGACTATCTGAATGTCCTTTCCCGCGAAAAGTCCTTTCGGGAGTTTATTAAAAGCAAGATCAATCGCAGAAAGCCTTCTCCTGCGCTTATTCAATCCATTAAAGAAAAGATCCGGGTCGATCCGGCCCGCCCCTGATCCGGGGTTCCCGGCGGTACTCGGCCTGACTCGCTCCCGCTTTTTCGGGTTCGGGCGCGCAACTCGTTTCACCCGCTGGAATGTCTGTCAGGCGGTTTCTCTGCTCCTTTTCCTTTTGCTGAGCCCGGTGCCTGTGCTCGCCCAAAATAACCTGAACGAACTGCTTTTTTCCCGGCAGCTAGACAGCCTGCAGGGCGAGTTGTTCGTGCCCGTTGAAGGCTACCGCGCAGTAAATCGTTCTCGAAACGATCTGCTCCCTACCTATTTCGTCCGTTACAATAGGAAGCAAAGACTGGAGGTCCGCATCCATCTTATCCCCGAAGGCCCGGAGGTTCTGGTTCCTCCTCATATTCGGACGAGCTCCCTGGCCATGCATCTGGCAACCAACGTTGAGGGATCCGAAATACGGGGCGTGCGCCTGGAAGAGTCGGAACTGGACCCTTATCGGGCGGACTGGGGAACGCGGTTTCGCTTCAAGCCGAAAAAAGGATTCAGTCCCCGCAAATACGCTGAACTGATCGGCTTGTACCGCGAGGGAAGAGGCATGGCTTATACCATCCTTCTTTTTGACGAGATGAACGAAGAGGTAGAGCGAAGGATAGGCATGTTTCGTTTTCGGGAGTGAGCTTTTCCTGGAAAAATTCCCCCAAAATTCCTTGCTTTGCCTTTCGAGATCGCAATGTAAAAAGCTGTGGAGGCAATCAGTGTTTTCGACATGCTCAAAGTGGGAATTGGTCCCTCCAGTTCCCATACTCTGGGCCCCTGGCGGGCTGCGGAGCGCTTCGTCCGTGAACTGGAAGAAGCCGGAAACCTTCCCCAAACAGAAGGGTTGACAGTTGCCCTGTACGGTTCTTTGGCCCTGACGGGAAAAGGGCACGGCACCGATGTTGCCATCCTTCTGGGACTCACCGGCCAAGACCCCGTCACCATGCCGGTCAAGATGGTACAGGAGATTCCCTACCGGGTTTTTCAAGAAAAAAAGCTTCATTTGAAAGGGGGGAAGATCCTTTCCTTTGATCCGGATACAGATATTCAATTCCACTTTTCCGAGGCCTTATCTTATCATGCCAACGGGCTTCGGTTTTATGCGCTCGACCGCAGAGGCCAGGTATTGCAGGAAGAGACCTACTTTTCTACAGGGGGTGGATTCGTAGAAAAAGAAGGGGAAGGCATACCAATGGCAGGCAGCTTTTACCTCCCTTTTTCATGTACCAGCGGGAAGGACCTGCTGGATTACTGCGAGATCGTAGGAGGATCGATCGCGGATGTAGTTCGCCACAACGAGCGCATCTGGCGGGCAGATCAGGAGATCGATGCCGGCATGCTGAGGATCTGGCAGGTCATGAAGGAATCGGTCTTTCGGGGGTGTCATACAGAAGGGATCCTCCCGGGAGGGCTCCACGTAAACCGCCGTGCCCCGGCCCTGGCCCGGAAGATCCTGTGCGATCTGGATGCCGATAACGCTCACGATTGGGTAGAGCGGGTAAAGAGCTGTTCGGTAAACTTTTCTCAGACCCTCCGGCTGATCGGCAGTTTTGCGATGGCTGTCAATGAGGAAAATGCCAATTTCGGCCGGATCGTGACAGCGCCCACGAATGGGGCTGCCGGCGTGTTGCCCGCGGTGTTGATGTACTATTATTGTTTCTCCGGCCAACCGGTCGGGCCCAGGGAGATCGTTGACTTTCTGCTGGTGGCGGGCGAATTGGGCAGTCTGTTCAAAAAAGGATCTACCATTTCAGCGGCCATGGGAGGCTGTCAGGCGGAGATCGGCGTTTCTTCCGCCATGGCCGCTGCTGCTTTGACCGAGGGCCTGGGTGGCAGCCCGGCACAGGCCCTTATGGCTGCCGAGATTGCCATGGAGCACCACCTGGGCCTGACTTGTGATCCGGTCGGCGGGCTCGTACAGGTGCCTTGCATTGAGCGCAACAGCATGGGCGCAGTGAAAGCCATTACGGCAGCCAACATTGCCCTGGAGAGCGATCCGGCCAAGGCCCGGGTTTCGCTGGATGACATCGTCAAAACGATGTGGCAGACCTCGCAGGATATGAACACCAAATACAAGGAGACCTCCCTGGGCGGACTGGCGGCTAATATTGCCATTAATATCGCGGAATGTTAGGACGATACGGGATCGGTTGAGTGGGAAAGTGGGTAACGGGTAACGGGTATCGGGTCGGAGCGCAGCGGAGATCCTGACAAGCGTGGGAAAGATCCGAATCCTGGAATAAGTAAGATTCGCTTCGTCAGGGTATCGGGGATCTGTGTATTAGAACGCTGGGTTTTTCGGAATTGCAGCCGGCTACTTCCCTTCCTTGTGGTATTTCAGGCGGCTCAAGTCCCAATCTATCACCAGTCCTTCCGCTATCTCTCGAGCGACAGGCTGGTCGTAGAGCAATTCGCAGAGATATAAGGCGGCATCGTAGGACCGGGCTCCGCCGGTGGAGGTGATCACCTTGCCGTCTTGCACCACGTCAACCCCTTTCAGGACGATCGTATTGGGGAACATGATCCGCATACTGTCGATGTCTGTCGGGAAAGTGGTGGCTTTTTTATCGACCAGCTGTCCGGCTTTGGCAAGGATGAAGGCTCCATCGCAGTGGGAGGTCAGGTATTGGGCTTCGGCCGCTACTTCCCGCACAAAGAGGATCATTTCGCGATCTTCCAAGTCAGAGTCCGTGTGGTGGTCGGCGCTGGGGATTACCAGAATATCGATCCGGGGGCGCTCTTCGTCCCGGTAGCTGTAATCGGGCTGCAGTTCGATGCCTTCGAAGGTGAAGACGGGGTCCAGGGTCTTGGCAATGGTGAAAACATTCATGGGCTTGGCCACATTCCGGAAACGCGTATGGTGAAAAACATCCCAGGGAGCTATTAACTCCGTATTGTAAACCCCATCCATGATCAGGAAGCCCACATTATAGGCCTCGGGTTGCAGCCGGTTTTCGTAGGGAGAGCGCACCCGACTGCGGTCCCTTCGATAGGGATTTTCCTCCCGGCAATTGGTCAAAAGGAGCAAGCCGGCCAAGAGAAGCAGCGTCCATTTTTTCATAGGGCTTTCTTAAGCTTAGAAGTTACGGGATCAGATCCCGCGATCTTTCAATCCAAGTATATACTTCACCGATCCTTTTCCGACCCTTCGCCTCCCAAGGCTATTTCTTTTCTCTCACTTTTCCACGTCAACGGATTCCAACGTGGGGTCCTTTATGGCTTCGTATACTGCCTGGTGCATGCGGGGCCGGAGGTTCAACTCGTACAATTTGCGATTGTTTCGCGTGGGATAGACCCGGTTGGAGAAGAAGATGAAGATCAGTTCTTCTTTTGGGTCCACCCAGGCGAAAGTGCCGGTATATCCGCTGTGGCCATAGCTGGCCGGGCTGGCGGAAGGGGCCACATAGCTTTCTCCCCAGACGTAATCCAGAGGCGGTTTATCGAATCCCAACCCCCTGCGATTGTGGTTTTCCGGAAATTGGTAGCGGGTGAATTCCGCTATGGCTTCGGAGCTGAAATAGTGTTCCCCGCCGTACTGGCCGCCGTTCAGGTAGAGTTGGAGCAATTTGGCGAGGTCCAGCGCGGTACCGAAAAGCCCGGCATTTCCGGATACGCCTTGCATCATGGCGGCGCCTTCGTCATGGACCGCTCCATGGAGGAGTTGCAAACGGAAGAAGGTATCTTTTTCGGTGGGAACGATCCGGGCTTTGGGGAAATCCCCGAGCGGATTGTAGGTGATGGTGTAAGCCCCCAGCTTGCGGTAGAATTGCCGGTCCAGATAAGACTCATAATCTTCCCCGGTGATCCGGGATACGATATCGGGCAGCAGATAAAATAGCAGACCGGAATACACATAGGAATTGTCCTGGCGAAGCGGCGATTTTCGGATGGCCTTGTAGATCTTTTTGGGGTAACTGTCGTGCAGCCAAAGACGCTCGGTGATCTTTTCGTAGTAAACGGAAGAAGAATCCGCCCGGAAAGTCCTGCGACGAAAGTTTCCGTCGTTGGTTGTGGCGGGGTCCCATCTTCTTCGCCAGGGATAGCGGGCATTTCCTTTCAAGGTCCCTTGCCAGTAGGGGATCCAGGGGCGCAGTCGAGCCTGGTGAGCCAGCATCTCCCGGAATTCAAGTTTGGCCTTGTTGCTGCACCGGAATTCGGGCAGGTAGGTTTTCAAGGGGGCATCCAGATCGAACTTCCCGTTCCCATACAAGCGCATCAAAGCAGGTAGTGCACCGGTAACCTTGGTGAGAGAGGCGAAATCGTACAAGTGATCCCTTTCTACCCTCCGAAGGCTATCGTAGGTGTGGTATCCGTAAGCCTTATGAAATACGATCTTTCCTCTGCGGGCTACCAATACCTGAGCTCCGGGATAGGCCGCTTTTCGGATGCCTTCTTCGACCAGAGCGTCCAGGCTATCGCTCAACCGGGCTATATCCATACCTACCCAGGCGGAAGGCGCGTAGGCCAGTCTCTGCGAATGGGGGACATCCACCCCCTGGCCCGGGGCCCATATGGTATCCGGACCCGTCCAGCGGGACTGACTGCCGACGCCCCCAAAAAGCAGGGACACGCCCAGGGCAGGCAGTGCCTTCGGCACCTGGACGATGAGCTGGGCGGCCCTTTTCAACTCTTCCGGCAGAGGGTGGAGATCGTCGGATTTCGGGATCAAAAGCGCCAGGGGCACTTCCTCGGAAGCGGAGAGGAGTTGCTTTCGCTCCATTTCGTTCAGGGAGTCAGTCCAACAGGCGATCAGGAGGTTTGCCGTATCGGGAAGGACGCCGATAGTCCTTTGAAGGGTTGGGAGGTAGTCATTGAGAGCAGCTGCAATTTCCGGGCCGGGACTATCTTGTGAAGTCCAGAAAACCGGTCGAAGCGTATCGAGTCGCTGCAGGGGAATCCGGCCATCCCGGTCTTTCAGCAAAATGAGTTGATGAAGAGCCTGCTCGTATTCCGGGACAGGGAATTCAGTGGCCCGGATCTGAGCCAGTAAGGCAGCCGGAAAGAGCACAAGAAAAAGGATGACATGAGGGCGCATGGATGCTGAAAATTCGACTTGGACCAATGTAGTACCTTTTGCGGAACTCTCCGTCCCGGCTTGCGTATGCGTTGAAAGCCCTTATTTTGGCCCAAATTTCCAAACAAGATGCAAGAAAGCTACGGCCTCATTTCCCTGGTTCCTCCGGTTGTTGCCATCGTGTTGGCGATCCTTACCCGACAGGTTTTTGTGTCTCTGCTCCTGGGGATCTGGCTCGGCTGGGTGATCATGGATGATTACCACTTTTGGCAAGGCAGCCTGGATACGGTGCAGGCCCTGGTAGACGTATTTCAGGATCCGGGCAATACCCGAACGATCATGTTCGCGGCTCTGGTAGGCGCCTTGATCGTATTCATCCAGCGATCGGGAGGCGTGGAGGGTTTTATCCGGCGGATCGATCGTCAACTGGAGAGATACGAAGAGCAAAGTACGGGTAGAAGTAAGATTGCGGTACAGCTGCTGGCCTGGCTGACCGGAGCGCTGATCTTTGTCGAGAGCAGTATTTCAGTGCTGACGGTAGGGGCTTTGTACCGACCTATTTTTGACCGACTGCGCATTTCCCGGGAAAAGCTGGCCTATATTGCCGATTCGAGCTCCGCTCCCTCCAGTATCCTGTTGCCCTTCAATGGCTGGGGGGCTTTCATCATGGCCTTGTTGCTGGCCGAGGAATTCGCGGATCCTTTCGCTACGCTGATCAAGAGTATTCCGTTCAATTTTTATCCGATCCTGGCTTTGTTTCTGGTGCCGGCCCTGGTCTTGTCTCGCCGGGATTTTGGGCCCATGAAGAAGGCGCAGCGCAGGGTAGAGGATACCGGTGCACTGCTTTCGGAGGGTGCCCAGCCCGTGGTGGCCGAGGAATTGACCGATCTGAAGACCAAAGAGGGCATTGAGCCCAAGGCCTTCAACATGGTATTGCCCATCGGGGTGATGGTGCTCATGATGCCCATCATGCTGGCCTATACCGGCTGGGCCGATGCCGTGGCGCAGATGCCGGGAGCCAGCCCCTTTCGGCAGGCATTGCTGGCCATAGGGCAGGGATCCGGCACCACCGCTGTGCTGATCTCCGTTCTGACCGCCACTTTATTCACCATGATCCTGTATCGCCTGCAAGGGCTGTTCAAATTGAAGGAGCTGGTCGATCTTACCCTGAAGGGAATAGGGGGCATGATGCCCCTGGCCTTGCTGATGCTGCTGGCTTTCGCGATCGGGAACGTGTGTCGGGCCATGGATACCGGCCCCTACGTGGCGAGTGTGGCCAGCCAGTGGATCTCCCCGGCCCTGGTGCCGCTGCTGACCTTTCTGATCAGCTGTTTTATCGCCTTTTCTACCGGCACCTCCTGGGGTACGTTTGCCATTATGATACCCATTGCCATTCCCATGGCCCATACCATGGATGCATCCATGTATGCTACGATTGCTGCCGCTTTGGGCGGAGGGATCTTCGGCGATCATTGTTCTCCGATCTCGGATACGACCATCCTTTCGAGCATGGCCTCCGCTACCGACCACATCGATCACGTGAAAACCCAACTTCCCTATGCCCTTTTTGCAGGTACCCTGGCGGCGCTTTTGTATCTTGCTCTGGGCTTTTTATAAGTAAAATACATATGGAGGATTTTAATGTATTGGACGATCAGCTCGGCGCCGGCGAGATCAAACTGGTCCCTGCCCGCAAAACCAAGCGCTTCCAGAACTACCTGGTAGATGTTTTATGCCTGTACATTTTGATTTTTTTGTTCGGGTATTTCTCTTTTCTTTTTGTGAATAATCTGGATGGTCCGCTCAACAATTTGTCCTTTAACTTTATGGGGATCATCGGGGTCCTGGCTTTTTATGTGTTGTTCGAGCACCTGAGTCATGGCAAGACTCCCGGGAAATGGATCACTCGTACTCGGGTGGTAACCCGAGAAGGAAAAAAGCCGACCCTTTTGAATATAATCGGTCGTTCTGCTGCCCGATTGATCCCCTTTGAGCCTTTTTCTTTCCTGGGTTCGGGGGCGGGAGGCTGGCACGATACCCTTTCCAAAACCCTGGTCATTGACGAAGAAGAGTCTGACCTGCGGAAGCCTTTGGTTTGAGCCCCAAACAAAAAACCCTCTCTGAAGCAGAGAGGGCTCATTTGGCTGTGGGGGTTATCACAGGATTATAAACCCGTATCAGTTGACCGCACTTTTTTCCGTTTGCAAGGCTTGCAGGTTTCCTTTTTTATCGTCTTGCCTTTCCATTTCTGCAAGCCTTTTCATGAGTTGATCAAACTCTCTTTCCATATCTTCTTCCAGGACCTGCAGATCGAGATCGTCCAGGTATTCCGGATGGAGTTCTTTGTTGTTTTCGGTATTTGCGTTCATTTTCGTTTTTATTTTTGTGGTTTCAGGATGAAAGCCCTCCAGGGAGCGTATGGTTTTGATCAATTGTTTTCTTTCAGGGTCAAGACCCACACCTTCCCAGTCCATCTTTCCGAAGATCTCCACGGCATAACAAAGGAGGTTGTCCCGGTCTGTTTTTTTCCCGAGCCAGTCTTCGATCATTCCCAATCTGTGGCGCAGCCGGCGGGCGAAAAATTCCAGTTCAAACAAATCAAACCCGGCTTTTTCCAGACGGTGGGCGAGATCTTCCTGCCTTCCTTCCGGATAATCGGAGAAGTATAGAGACTTCAGGGTCCGAATGTGACCGGGGGTCGGCCTGGCCGTCGAGGTGAAATGATAAAAGGTCATGCTATGGGTTTTTTGAAATTCACTCTTTTGACGCGGGAAGAGGCGGGGGGTCACATTTGTCGGAAAAAGAAACGGATCGAAAAGGGAGAAATTGCCAGGTCGGTACTTCAAAAGCCCTGTAACAAGGGGGCAGGTTAGATTTTCATCAATTTTTGGTAAGCAGCCTGGAAAGCCTGATCGGACAGTACTTTTGCCAAAGAAATCCTTCCGTTTGAACCCGATTCGTATGAAATCCTGCTATCGATTTCCGGCTCTTTTGCTTCCTGGGCTTTTTCTGTTTGCCGGCACCCTTTTCGGACAGCAATCCTATGTGTTGCTGGTGTCCTTCGATGGGTTCCGCTACGACTACGTGGAAAAGTACGATCTGACGAATTTCAAGGCTTTTATCGAAGAGGGGACAGCGGCAGAGGCCCTTATTCCGTCCTTCCCCTCCAAGACCTTTCCCAATCACTACACGATCGTGACCGGACTCTATCCCGGCCATCATGGGCTGGTGGACAATACTTTCTACGACAAGCCCCGGGATGTGACTTACCGCATAAGCAATCGGGAAATGGTTCGGGATCCTTATTTCTACGGTGGGCTGCCCTTGTGGCAACTCGTTCAACGAAACGGCTTCAAGTCCGCTTCCTATTTTTGGGTAGGTTCTGAGGGCCCCGTAGCCGGCGAGACACCGAGCTATTTCCGGATTTACGACGGGTCGGTTCCCAATGTCGCCCGGATCGATACCGTTATGCAATGGTTCTCTTTGCCCGTAAAGGATCGGCCGGTCTTCGTCACGCTGTATTTTTCGCTGGTCGATACCGAAGGGCACCGTACCGGGCCCGAGAGCGAAAATCTGGCCCATACCGTTCGGGAAGCAGATCGACTTTTGAGACAAATACGGGAAGGAGTGGAGCAAAGCGGGCTTCCGATCAATGTGATCGTCACCTCGGACCACGGGATGTATTCCCTGGATGACAAGCCGGGGACGATCTTGCCCATAGAGGAAATATTGGCCCCCGTAGAGGATCGGGTTCATAGGGTCGGAGGAGGAACGCACATCCATCTTTTTCTCAAGCCGGGTGAAAAAAAGAAAGGCATTGTTCGTAAGCTATCCAGGAGTAAATTGCCCTTCCTGGTCTACGAACGGAGTAAATTTCCTCCGGAATGGCATTATGAGAACCAAGACCGCGTGGGCGATATCCTTCTCCTGGCTAAGCCGGGCCACTTTTTTCTTTCGAAGGAGGCGGAAGCAAAGGCGAAAGAACGCGATCCCGTCACCTGGGGGGTTCACGGCTACGACCCCTATCAAACGCCCGAGATGCACGGCATTTTCTACGCCAGGGGACCGGATATAGTTGAAGGCATGAAGCTCGAACCTCTGAAAAATGTCCACATTTATCCTTTCATCGCTTACTTGTTGGGTTTAGAACCCCCTGAGGTGGACGGCAAGTTGTCGGTATTGCGCCGGATCATCCGATAGCCGGGCGCTATTTTTCGGCCAGGATGATGTACTGATAATCCAGCGAATTGTCGTTGGTCGAAACCTTGCTGAAGCCGGCTTCGTATAGTTCACTTTCCGCCTGGTAAAGCGGCAGTCGGATTTCTTGCGGCGGGCCAAGGGGCGTTCTTTTTTTCTTAAAATCAATGATCAGGACGATGCCACCCGGTGGAAGGTCGGCGTGCAGGTTGCGCATGTAGTCCACCCGGTCCTTGATGTACATGTAGGTATTTACGATCATGACGATGTCCGCTTCATTGGGTTCCAGGAGGGGGTCGTCTGCCCGGCCCAGGCGGGGCTCCAGACGGTCCTGGTATTGGGTGGGAACCTCCATGAGCTTTACGCTGTCGAGGTAATCGATGTAATCGGAATCGATGTCAATGGCGATTACTTTTTTGGCTTGCTGGCTCAAGCGAAGGGAAAAGAATCCGGTTCCCGCTCCGATGTCGGCTATGGTCTTGTCCTCAAGATCTCCCAGCAGGTCAATGACCATATTGGGTTTCTGCCAGATCAGTCGATCTGTATTTTCGTAATCCTCTGAAAACCCGGCGGTTCTTTTCACGGAGGTATCGCGGACTTCGGGCAAGGAGGTATCGACCCGATCAAAAGGGGAATCTTCGGCCGGCCGACCGGTATTGCCGCAACTCCATAGCAGGCTTGAACTCAAAAGAGCAAAAAGCAGGAGAGAGGGAAGTTGTGTTTTCATACAAGCCTGAACGGGTTTGTCGGATCCATAAAAAGAACCTGATGTACCTCTTTTGGGGGGGTTAGCATTTTCGGAGATTAAAGATAGGAGAGAAACGCTCTCGGTAGCTATTTTTTCGGCAGAAGACGGGATCGACCGGACGGAGTTCGTCCTTCACTGACAGAATGAAAGCATCAGGGCCTCTATCTTCGTTCGTACGCCGTTTTCATTTTCCGGTATTTGATTGACCAATATGCTAAAAGAGTACCAGTTGCCCGTCTGAGCCTTGAAAAACCCGGAGTAGGTGCGGACTTTTTCCATGCTACCGCTCTTGGCATACAGACGATATTGCGCAGGCGTTCCTGCAAACTTTTTCGCTAGATAAGAGGAATTGGAAGCTCGAGGCATAGTTTTTAAAAACGCCGGACCATAGTTTTTATCGATATAAGCTTTTCGCAAAATGGAGGCCAGCAGGCGCGAACTGATCCGGTTTTCCTCGGATAAGCCGCTCCCGTCAACCCATTGGGCCGAACTTACATCCAGGCCTCTGCCAGTCCACAGCTTTTTTAATTGTCGGAGGCCGCCCGACCGGCTCCCTTTTCCATCAAATACCTGGCCGATCGAATGCAAAAAAGCCTCGCAATATAGATTGTCGCTGTTTACGTTTGCCCATTCAACCAGCGTCGGTAAAGGAGGACTTTGCCATTCTTTCAGCACAGATCCACCGGAAGATCTAGCCGGCATTCCTATCCTTCTTCGGGTAGTAGCTTCTCCTCCCAAGGCAACGCCTGCTTCTCTGAGCTTCGAATCCAGGTACTGGGCAGCAAACAGGGGGGCGTCCGGAAATGAGCCCATTATGGTAAACCGGCCGCTGCCGGCCGGAATGGTGCCGGTCACCTTGCGGTAGAACTGGTAGGGCTTGCCGTATATGTAGGCATTATCACCCGTATTCTTTCCGGCGGAGGTTACCTGATTGCTCATATTTAAGCCGGGAATTTCAGGGTCGTAAGCCTCAATGGCAGGTTGGCCACCTATTTTGGGGTTTTGCCGGAAATGCAGGTAATACAGGTTGTCATGGATATTTAACGCCCAGATTCCGGTCCCGTAATAATTCCCCATATCTCGTTCCTCCCAGGATGGGTGGTAGGCTTCTTCGGAGTCGAAGGTCGTTTCGTCAGCGATGACCCGACCCCGGATCTGTCGGATACCCGCTTGTTGAACAGCCGCGACGGCTTGCTGCCCCCATTGCTCAAGAGAGATCCCGTTTTTCAACCGGCGGGAGGCCAGGGAAGGGTCACCGGTACCTTTTATTTCCAAATCTCCTTCGAGAACGCCATCAGAAATAGAACCCATCGCTTTGAGGAAAGTACTGTACCGAAAATCGGTATCGCCTCCAAAAATAGCCAGGGTTGTGGCAGTGGTGACCAGTTTCAGGGAGGAGGCCGGGATCAGGTTTTGGTCGGGTTGGAAGCTGGCCACCAATTGGTTCTGATCGATGCTGACGAGGCTGATGCTGATGTCCGAACCCTTTAGTTCCGGGCTTTGGACAAAGTCATCGATCAACTTCTGAAGCTTTGCGGAAGGCAAGGGATTCGTTCCCGATGAGATGAAGGATACAAGGCACCATGTGAGGAGTACGGCGATTAAATTCATGGTTGAGAGATTAAGACCTGGCAGGCAGGATTTTTCCGCGGGACTCCCCAAAGCCGATGCGTACGCCATCTTTTTCGCAGAATCCCCGCAGGATCAGACTATCGCCATCCTGAAGGAATTTCCGTTCGCTCCCATCCGGCAGTGGAATGGGTTTGCTGCCTCGCCAGGTAAGTTCCAGAAGCGATCCGTAGGAGTCGGGGGTGGGGCCACTGATGGTGCCGGAAGCGTAGACGTCGCCTACGTTGATGTTACAGCCGTTCACCGTTTGATGGGCCAATTGCTGGCAAATGTTCCAATAAAGGTATTTGAAGTTGGACCGGGCAATTGTGGTCTTGACCCCGGTTTCGGTTTCGAGGTCGACCTCCAGCTGGATGTCAAAGGTTTTCGGCCCGGTGGTTCTCAGGTAGGGGAGGACTTCCGGCTTCTGCACCGGACCTTCTACACGGAAAGGCTCCAGGGCGTCCAGCGTTACCACCCAGGGAGACAGGGTACTGGCGAAGCTCTTTCCCAGAAACGGCCCCAGGGGAACGTACTCCCACTTTTGAATGTCCCGGGCCGACCAATCGTTGAACAAGGCCATGCCAAAGATGGCCTCCTCCGCCTTTTCCGCAGCAATAGATTCCCCGAGCTGTGTCTTCCGGCAGGTGATAAAGGCCATTTCCAACTCGAAGTCCAGCAACTTCGAAGGACCAAAGACCGGGCTGTCGGCATCCTGGGGTATGGTCTGGCCTTTGGGCCGGTGGATCGGCGTGCCCGATACGATAATGGAGGAGGCCCTCCCGTGATAACCGACCGGCATATGCTTCCAATTTGGCATCAGGGCATTTTCTTTTCCCCGGAACATCGTTCCTACGTTGGTGGCATGTTCTTCGCTGGAATAAAAGTCGGTGTAGTCCCCTACTTCAATGGGCATCAGCATCTCCACTTCATCCTGCGCGTGCAGGAAATAATCGGCCAGCTCGCTGGCGTCCCATTCCTCCAGGTCGTGATCGAGGATTTGGCTCAGGCGGTAGCGGATAGCCCCCGTTTTCTCCCGCCCCAGTGCCATTAAGGCATTCAGGGAAGATCGGGCAAAAAGAGACCGATCCGGTATGATATCGTCAAAGAAACCGTGCTCAGCCAGCACCTGGAGGTCGGCCACCGAATCCCCGATGGCGGTACACAGTCTCGGGGGCAGTTGAGGGGTGCGAAAGATCCCGAAAGGCAGGTTTTGAATGGGGAAGTCGCTGTCGTCAGGGACAGGTACCCAGGATCGAAGATCGGGACGGTTAGCAGGATTCATAGGAAGGATTTAAAGATCGGAGTTTAGGGTTTATGGGGGAATTTCGCAAACGGCTGGGCATCTACCTGCACGAAATAACGGAATTAACAGGATTTGAGTTAAAGTGCACCTGGTCCCAATGCCTGCATCCTGCCGACGGGTTTTGGCCTGTGAGAGGCCTGTTTTTCCCTTCCATTTTGTGTCAGGATCTTCTCGGCCATGCCTTGGCAGAGGCTCTTAAGCCGCATCCTAATCTACCATGAACAGGGCATTGGCAAAAAGCATTTTTCCAGCTTCCCAGAAACCGCGATACAAGGGATTGTCGATCAGGTATACGATGTGGCCCTTTCCTTTTTCCTGCACCCCGAAAACCAGGCTATTCTGGATTTTCTCATGAGCCCGATAGCCTACAAAGCCTTGATAATAGGGGTTCTTCCCAATAGTCCCTACGTTCCATCCCTCTTCCAGGAATTCGAGACTGTAATTGCTGGTTTTCAAACTGAAATACGGATTGGGCAGGCCGTAGCTCAAGGGGTGGGAGTAATCCATTTCCAGACGAAAGATCGCACCGGGTATGTCTTCAGAAGCGGATCGGCGGTTGGAGGCTATGTATCCATAGGAGGTGGGATCTCCTCGTTTCTCCATTTCATTATCGATCCCTTCGGAAGCGCGCAGGGCCATACCGTTGGCTCCTTCCAGGCTTCGGTTGGCGTATCCGATCGCAATCAGCTTGCCCCCTTCGCGAATCCATTCGTTGAGTTCTTCGCCGGCATTTCCGCCGAGGGAATACCAGCCTTCGGGCAAGATCAAAATATCGAGTGCGTCCAGAGGAGCCTGGGCGATGCTGCGGGAAGGCAGTATGTGTACCGGCAGCCCCAAGGTGATTTCCAGATAGTGCCAGACCTGGCCGAAGGAATAAGCGGAGGTACCTTCTTCGCTCAGCAACCCGATGCGGGGCAGACGGATGAGCTGGAAGGAGTTCGATCCCAGATCGGGTCCTCGTTCGGTCAGGCCGGTTCGGGTGGTGGCAATGGCTCCCGGGTGATCGGCCGCCCATTGGGCCATGAGACCGTTCAAATTTTTCACCCGTTTATTGTCGGCCTGATGGATCACCAAAGTCCCGGCGGGGAAGTATCTTTTTTCCAAAGCAAACCCGCTTTTTGCCGACCGGACCTGAATGCCTTTCTGCAGGAAGGCAGCCAACAATCGGGCATGATCCGTGGATTCCCAACGCACCAGCCAGGCCAGCGGCTCTTCCTGCCCACCTGAGGGAGGCGGTGCCTCCTCCCACCCGTCAAACTCTTTGATCCAGGGGGCCAGGTTCTCGTCCGTGGCTATTCCTTGCAATCCATAGGCGTAGGGCAACGCCCAGGCGGTAAGGTCGTAAGTGAGGGAATCTTCGAGTTTCGTGGCGGGGTCCAGCAAGACTTGTGCCAGCAAACCTCTGGGCTGTCGGGCCGACACCAGGATATCGCCCTCGTAAATGGAAAAGGATTGGGTCTTCCCATCGCCATAACTCCAGCCGGTTACCTTGCCGTCGCGTTTGGCCTGACCATACTGGATCCCGTTCTTTTCCAGGATCTCAAGGAAGGCCTGCAGCCTGCCGCGAGTTCCTCCTACCCGAAACGCGTAACTTTCATAGTTGCCTTTGGGGTTCTCCAGGTTCTCCCGATAAAAATTTTCGAAGCTGGTGATCAATTCCCTCATACGCGTGGAAGCTACTTCCACGGTGGATAAAGAGGTCGTCACATGGTGATCGATCCGGTCCCTGAGAGTGAGGGTATCGCCATTTTCCAGGATGACAGCCCGGCCGGCTTCTTCCGATCCGCCCTGTTCGTAAGTCATGCCGATTGCCCCGTTGAAGGTGGGCCAGGTATCCCCGTAACTCGGGTACAGCAGGTCGTAATTTTCTTTCGTGAAATACAGCCATCCTTGTTCGTCGAAATAACGAGCGTGGTTCTCCCCCATGTATTTTTGAAATCGAGACTGATAATCCTGAACGTATTCGTGAAAAGGGCGGGCTGCCGGAGCGAAGAAATAGGGCGAATTGACCCCCATTTCGTGCAAATCGGCATGCACATGGGGCATCCATTGTTTGTAAACCTGGATGCGGGCCTGGCTTTCGACCTGGGTTTGCCAGGCCCAGTCGCGGTTCAGGTCGAACAAGTAATGATTGGTGCGGCCTCCGGGCCAGGGTTCCCGATGCTCCCGGCTGAAAGAAACCGGATCGGCCTGTTGGGTGGCCACCCGCCGGTACCAGTGGGTATAGCGATCGTAGCCGTCGGGGTTTGTGCAGGGGTCCAGGATTACGATGGTATTTTCCAACCAGGCTGAGTTGCGGGGATTACCCGGGTCGGCCAATTGGTAGAGCACCTCCATGGATGCTTCCGATCCGGCGGGTTCGTTGCCGTGCACGCTGTAACTGAGCCAAACGATGGCCCGGTCCAGGTCCGGGTCGACTTTCCCCTCCAGGAGGCCAGTCCTTCTTAGGTTATTTTCCCGGATCTCGTCCAGGCGGGCGAGGTTGGCGGGGGTGGAAATGAAGCATAACCACAGAGGGCGTCCTTCATGGGTCGTACCGTATTTCATCATCTTCACCCGATCGCTGTTGGCGGCAACCTGCCCGACATAATCGACCAGCATGAAGTGGGGGGTGAAGGTCTCTCCCAGGGCGTGAGGGAGGAAGTTACCGGGTGACTGGAGTTGGGCAGATAGGGAGAAATGGGAGAATAGGGTGAGTACGAACAGCAAGCATCGGTTCATTCGGATTGTCTTTTGGGACCCTCAGGCAAAAGCTAAAGATAGAAAAGCCCGAAATACCGAAATCAAAAACGGGAGCCCAAAAGAGGACTCCCGTTCGGAACAAACATAGCATGATTTTCATTGGATATTTCGAGCCGCGCGCTCCCGGGGGCCATTGGGCTGGCTGAGAGTCATGGCCACGCCACGATCCCCCTCGATTTCGATTTCGATCTTGACCGCAGGGTCGCCCTCCAAAAGGAAAGTTCTTTCGTTCAGAGCTTCCAGTTTCACCTTTGCCCGACCATTCTTTTGGTAGTAGAGGTCCCCGTTTTCCAGGAAAATTTTTCGGGGCCCGTATTCACCGGCGACCTTCTTCATTTGCGTGGGGTTTATCTGGAACCCCTCGCTGCGGGCTACCTGAATGTCTGCGAACCATTTGTAATAGACTTTATCAGCCCCCTCGGCTTCCTCCGCCAATTCCTGCAGCGCCAGGGCGAAGGCTTTTCGGAAGGCCTGTTCAGCGGGGACCTCTACGTGAGGCTGGACGCCGGTCCCTTCCCAATTCGTACCGGTCACCGGATTGATGGCCCTCCCTATCGGGATGAAAGCCGTGAATTGTTCGCCAATCGGCACCGGGCCACCCGGATGGGCCCCTCCGCCGGTAGTTTCCCCGACGATGGTACCGCGTTCCAGATTCTTAAGATTGTAGGTGAATTCCTCGGCTGCCGAAAAAGTATTTCGGCTAGTCAGGACAAATATCTTGGCATCCGGATTCCTTTTTCCGGGAACGAAAGGGAGGGTCCAGGTTTGGGTGGTCTCATCGGAGGGCCGAAAATAGAAACTGTTTAGGTGGACCCTTTCCCCGTCGCTGTATAAAAAAGATGTCAATAATTGGATCATGCCCGGCGAGCCGCCTCCATTTCTTCGGAGGTCAAAGAGGATGGCATCTGCATGCGCCAGGTAGTTCATCGCTGCAGAGGCAACTTCACCGGCATTCCCGTTCCCATCAGCAGGGTCTATAAAAGCCCGTAGATCCAGGTAGCCTACATTGCCCGGGAGAATCCGGATCTCCTGGAAACCGTAATTATCCCTTTTCAGAGCTTTCAGGAAGGATTCCGGGATCTCAAACTCATCCTCCTGAGTGTACATTTCACGCATATGCTTATTCTGTTCGGGTTCAAACCGGACCCTCAGATGGAGATCCTGGCTGATCTCCTGCAGGTCCTGGGTTAACCGGTCAGCAAAAGCGGTAGATGACGTCAGGGAGGCATACTCTCCTTGCTCCCATTGGTTCTGAAGGTGGGCACTCAATTTTTTACCGGTCTCGGGGTAGACATAGCGGTCGTTCAATTGTTCGGCCAGGTCATCAATTGCGTCTTTCTTTTCTGTTTCGGAAAGGACTTCTTGCCCATCCAGGGCCGTACAGCTCAAGGAGCAAAGCAACAGAAAGGCAAAAAGGGATCGGACGATCTGAATTTTCATGTCAAGAAAAGGTTGTCGGGTGATTTCTTTACGTTCATTACAAAGTTAAAGATGAAATAATTGTAAATACAACTAATTAGGCAAAAAAATTTAGTCCAGATTCTGGTTCATGCGTTCCAGCAGGGAGATCAGATGTGCTTTTTCCTCCTTCGAGAAGGATTCCAGCGGGATCATGCGGTAAGTTCTAACCCCGGGGAGGAGCCGATCGATCAATTGCTTTCCTTTATCCGTCACAAAGACCATGTACTTGCGCCTGTCTTCCGGATCTAGTTGCTTGGCTACGAGATTTTTTTCGGTCAATTGGTCAATGATACGCGTCGTGGTGGGAGCATCCTTGACCGTAGACTGCGCGATCTCCACCTGGCTGGCTCCGTTGTTTTCGCTGATCTGTTTCAACAGGATCCATTGATCCAGGGAAATATCGGCTTCCATTTCCCGCAGGGTTCGGGTGGCCATTTTTCGGTACCGCCGGATGATCTGTTCCATGAGAAAAATGGGCAATCGTTCGATCCGGTCTTCGGTCAATTGGGAAAAAGAAGAGGATGGCTCTGACATTTGCAATAATTGTAATTGCAAATAAATGAATTTCGACGACAAACAAGAAGTTCCCTTTCGGGGCAGGCGATTTTTTTTGCGACCCGACTTTAACTTTTTTCCATCATTTCGAGCAACCGGACCAGATCGCTCTCCCGCTCCAGGTCCAGCCCTTCTTGCTCACACAGACGCCGGATTTCCTGTTTTTGGGGCGAAAGGGCCTTTTCTATGGAACCCGGACCTAGCTTTATCTTTTGGAATTCACCTTTTTCAGCTTTCAAGTACCACCGGTTCACATCCTTGTATTCATCGGATCGGCGGTCGCTGGAATAGGCTCCCTGGTAAGAAGCTTTGTAGAATTTTTTTCCGTGTTCCTTCAGCAGGGTATAGTCTCCTTCATGAAGAAGCTCGTACACTTTCAGGTCATCCTTGTTATTGCCCTCTATACGCCCGGAGGGATAGATGAGGAAGGTTCGGTTTTCTTCGCCTGAATCGATGTCGACGCGGGAAACATTCTTCATTTCGATGACTCCGGGGGGAATATTCTCGGTTTGAACCCAGATTACCATCTTGTGGGCGTCCAGGATGATACCTTCGAAGGAGATGGATCGGTCATCGTCTCTGACGGTCACCGAACCGGCTTTCCAGCCCTCGAAAATGAAAGGCGAACCCTTGATCCCTTCGTAGCGATCGTCGAAGGGGTTGAGAAGTACGGCCGCGTTCGTTTTGATCAGGTCACTCCTCTTGCTGCTGGCCTGCCCGGCCTGGCCGTTTGTCTGAGCCGGCAGCGGATGGACATGAAATAGACATATCCATACCGGAAAGAGAATGCCCAAGGAAATGAAGGAGATGCGTTTTCGAGTCATGGTTGCTAAAATAACAACCCGGGATTTTCTTGAAAGGTTTCGGCCAAGAGATTCCAGGAGCTCTTGAGGCTACAGGAGGTCCATGAACGAGGTACAGTGGGAGAATCAGGCGGTTGAGGCTTAATAAACGGTTTCGGCAATCTGCCGGATGGTTGCTGAGTCTCCCATGGTATAATAGTGGAGACAAGGTACGCCCGCTTCCTTCAATTCCTTGGATTGCGCAATACTCCATTCGATGCCGGCCTGTCGGCGAGCTTCTGCACTTTGCGCTCCCTCGATTTCTTTGACCAGATCATTGGGTAAATCGATGTGGAAGATGCGCGGAATGGAATTGAGCTGGTAATTTTTGGTAATGGGTTTCAGTCCCGGCACGATGGGTACGTCGATTCCAATGGCTCGGCAGTCTTCTACATACTTGAAGAAAGCCTTGTTATCGAAGAACATTTGGGTGACGATGTAATCAGCCCCGGCTTCGACCTTGGCTTTGGTGTAGCAAAGGTCCATTTCCTGATTGGGCGATTCGAAATGCTTTTCCGGGTAGCCGGCCACACCAATGCAAAAATCGGTGCGTTCCCCATTCTCGATATCCTGGTCGAGGTATTTTCCGCCGTTCATCTCTTCGATCTGCTTGACCAGGTCTATGGCGTAAGCATGGCCTTCGGGTTCGGGAAGAAATTTTCCATCGAACTTGCGGGCGTCACCGCGCAGCGCCAGCACGTTGTTGATGTTGAGGAAGTTGAGGTCGATCAGCACGTTTTCGGTGTCTTCGCGGGTAAAGCCGCCGCAAATCAGGTGCGGAACGGCATCTACGCCGTAGCGATGCATGATGGCAGCACAAATACCGACCGTGCCGGGCCGCTTGCGTATGGCTGCTTTTTCGAAATACCCGCTTTTTTTCCGCCGGTAGACGAATTCCTCCCGGTGATAGGTTACGTCGATGAAGGGAGGCTTGAACTCCATCAGGGGATCGAGGGTATCGAAAATGGCCTTCATGCTCCCGCCTTTGAGGGGCGGCAGCACCTCGAAAGATATCAACGTTTGGTCCTGCTCCTTGGCCGTCTTAAAGTATTCGGTGACTTTCATGTTATGTACTTCATTGATATGCCGGGACTCCTGCCGGTCGCCGGTGGCTTTGGGCAACAAAGCTACAAATCCCCGGCCTATAATCGTGTCATCTTATCATCAGCCTTCCAAAATGGCGTGTTGGTCGATCAGTTTGGCAATTTCCTCGGTAGGGACTTGACAGCATGCCCCCCCTGAATGTAAATTGACTGAACGTTCAATCAAAAATAAATGTCTCCTCGTTCCAAGGAACAATTCGAGGAAATCCGGCAAAGGAGCCGGCAGACCATCAAGGAAGCTGCGCTGGAGCTTTTTGGCCAGCAGGGTTACCATTCTACCTCAATCAGTCGGATAGCTAAGGAGGCCGGTGTTTCCAAAGGGCTGTTGTACAATTACTTCGATAGTAAAGAAGCCCTTTTGGAAGAAATATTAATGGATGCGGTGGAGACGGGTGAAGAGATCATGGCGGAGATTGTTCAGCAAGCGGATGAGCCTGTTGATATTCTGCGAGGCATGATCGAGACCACTTTTGATTTTGTGCAAAAAAATCTGCATTACTGGAAGTTACTGCTGGCCGTGGCTTTCCAGGCCGGTGTACTGGAAGATCACGTACCCAAACTGAAGGACAAGCAAATGGAGAATAATGAAAAATTCATTGGGCTTTTCCAGGAATTGGGTTTCCCGGACGCGGAGCGCGAAGCCTTGGCTTTCAGCGCCATCATGGATGGCATTTTTGTCCAGTACATCCAGATGGAGGATCAATACCCTCTTGAAATGATGAAGCAGTATCTCCTGGAACGCTATTGTTCCTGATTTAAAAGAGCCGAACCATGAAGACAATTGCCTTAATTCTGTCCATCTGTCTGCCTGTACTCGCCGGGTTTGACGGTAGCCGGGTGAATGACCCGGAAGCGACCGCCATCATCAAGAGGTCGGACCAAAAGCTGCGGGGCCAATCCAGCCGGGCCGAGATGAAAATGACCATCGTTCGCCCGAAATGGGAGCGCGAAATATCCCTCAAGGCCTGGAGTCTCCGCGACGAATTCTCCCTCATCCTGATCACCGCACCGGCACGGGATAAAGGCAGCGCCTTTCTCAAGCGGCAAAACGAGCTTTGGAATTGGCAACCCACCATCGACCGGATCATCAAGATGCCACCCAGCATGATGATGCAATCCTGGATGGGGTCGGATTTTACCAATGACGATCTGATCCGGGAATCCTCGGTGGTCAAGGATTACACCCACGAGCTCGATGGCAGGGAGGCGGCCGGGGGGCGGGAATGCTATCGGATCATCCTCACGCCCAAGCCGGAGGCCCCCGTGGTATGGGGAAAAGTGATCAGTTGGATCGATACCGAGGAATATATGCAGATGAAGACCGAATTCTACGATGAAGACGGCTACCTGGTCAATACGATGCTGGGGAAAGAAGTGGAGATGCTGGGCGGAAAACTCCTGCCCTCTCGCATGGAAATGATCCCGGCCGACGAGGATGGCCACATGACCGTCATCGAGTACGAAGAGCTCGAATTCGATGTCGCGATCCAGGAAAGTTTTTTTTCGATTCAGAATATGAAACAAGTTCGATAGTTCGCGACTGTGGCGTAAAAGTCTCTATGAACGCCCTGGCGCAAACGCCAAATAGCATACGAATCCAATGATCTTCACTCTGGCCTGGCGAAACATCTGGCGGAATACCCGCAGAACGCTCATCACGGTTTCCTCCATTCTGTTTGCGGTATTATTTGCCTCATTCATGAGCGCCCTGCAAGAAGGTGCCTGGGACAATATGATCAACAATGTGGTCAACTACTATTACGGCTATGCCCAGATCCATCAGCAGGGTTTTTGGAACGACCAAAGCATCGATCACGCCTTTGAATACGTAGACAGTGTCAATCAGGCGGTGGAAAAAGTAGAGGAGGTTCGGGCTGCTGTTCCCCGCATCGAGTCTTTCGCTCTGGCAGCCTATGGTCCTTCCACCACGGGGGTGTTGGTGACCGGTATTGATCCCCCGGTGGAGAATCGGATGACAAATCTGGAGGACAAGCTGGTCGAGGGCCGGTATCTGGAGAAGGACGGTTCATCCGTTTTGGTCGGGAAGGGAGTTGCGGAGCGATTGAAAATGGAGATCGGCGACACTCTGGTCCTCATCAGCCAGGGATTTCACGGCGTCAATGCAGCGGGCAAGTACCCGGTATCGGGAATTCTGAACTTTCCTTCCCCGGAACTGAACAAGCAAATGGTTTATATGCCCTTGCCGGAGGCTCAATGGTTTTATGGAGCTGAAGGGCGGGTCACGACGCTGGCCTTGCATCTCGACGACCAGAAAAGCACGGTGAAAGCTGTGAAATCTTTGCGGAACAAGCTCAAGGAGGAAGATTACGAGGTCATGGACTGGAAAGAACTGATGCCCGAATTGCTGGAGGCCAAGGCGCTGGACAGTGCCGGCAATGTGATGGTTTACATCATTCTCTACATGATCATTGCCTTCGGAATTTTCGGTACCATCCTGATGATGGTGAAGGAGCGGCAATTCGAATTTGGCATTTTAACCAGCATTGGCATGCACAAGCGGCAACTGGCCGCCACGGTAGTTCTGGAAATCCTGGTGTTAGGCATTCTGGGGTCCCTGGCCGGAATCCTGGTCAGCATGCCGCTCGTTTACTATTTCCATGTCAACCCCATCGTGCTGGGCGGGGATTATGCCGTGTCGATGGAGCGGTTCGGGTTCGATCCGATCTTTCCCACCAAGTGGGCTGTGGATATCTTTCTGGACCAGGCGATCGTCGTATTCGTCATCACGCTGGTACTATCCATCTACCCGGTTGTTCAAATTCTTCGCCTGGACCCCATAAAGGCCATGCGCGAATCCTGATCAAAAAACGGAACCATGTTACTTCAACTAGCCTGGCGGAATATCTGGAGGAGCTCAACCCGAAGTCTTGTCGTCATGGCAGCTATCGCCCTGGGTGTCTGGGCGGCTTTCTTCATGTCGGGATTTGTCTCGGGTATGATCCGGTCCTACATTAACAACGCCGTGGATCACGTGGTCTCCCACATTCAGATCCATCATCCCGAATTCAAGAAAGACTACGAGGCACGCTTCCGGATCGAAGAACCGGACCAGGTGGCGGAGAGCATCCGGGCCCGGGAGCATGTGGTCGGTGTGAGTGCCCGTGCGGTGGTGAACGGTATGATCTCTTCGCCTCAAAGCACCCGGGGCATACAGGTCAAGGCCGTTGATCCCGGGTCGGAAGCCATAGTGACCCAGCTTCCGGGCGAAATCAAAGAGGGAAGCTACTTCGAAGGGGAGCGGAGGAATCAACTTCTGATCAGCACGAGTCTGGCAGAAAAACTAAAGGTCAAAATCCGGTCCAAGCTGGTCATCACCTTTCAGGACCTGGATCTGAACATCACAGCCGGGGCATTCCGGGTCGTGGGCCTGTTCGACACAGGAAACCAGCCTTATGATGAAGCTACCATCTTTGTGCTTCGCCAGGATCTGGACCGCCTGCTCCTGCCGGAGATGGGAGAGGAATCTCACGCCCGATTGACCTCCGGGCAGGACGGATCGGGATCGCTGATCGCGCATGAGATCGCCATCCTGCTGGACGATTCGGAAGCGGTGGAGTCGGTCAAGGCCGAAATCGAAGGACAATATCCAGGATTTCTGGTCGAGACTTACCGGGAGATTTCTCCGGACCTCCGGCTGTACGAATCCCAGTTTCAGGTGATCAATTCGGTATACCTGATCATCATTTTACTGGCCTTGATCTTCGGCATCATCAACACCATGCTGATGGCCGTTTTGGAACGGGTGCGTGAGTTGGGCATGTTGATGGCGATCGGCATGAACAAGGGCAAGGTCTTTCTGATGATCATGCTGGAGACCATCCTGTTGAGTATGGCCGGACTCCCCTTAGGCCTTTTGCTGGGGCATTTTTCCGTCCGGTATTTTGGCGAATACGGCTTAAATCTGAGTATGTATTCCGACAGCCTGAAGCAATTCGGGATGTCCGATATGGTGTATTTCGAGGTTGATCCGAGCCTGTATTATCTCTACCCGATCGGTATGGCCATTACGGCGGTGTTGGCTTCTGTTTATCCGGCCTATCGGGCGATCCGACTGCGGCCGGTGGAGGCGATCCGAAAGATCTAAGATTCACAATGGATGATGAACGAAGCACTGGCTTTGCGATGGAAGATAGAAACCGAGCGACTCTGGCTGTTGCCGCTCAAGGGAGAGGACCTGGATCTGCTTGCCGTGGGCAGGGGGCATTTGGAAAAAGCGCTGGGCCTGGCGCCTTCCGGCCTGGAGACTTCCGAAACCATACAAAGGGAGATGCGCGATGCCCTTCGCCATTGGCGCGGTGATACGCCGCGATGGTCAGGAGCCCGGC
>CAZXIX010000009.1:0-38726 GCA_964640855.1 uncultured Saprospiraceae bacterium | reverse complement strand
GGCGTTTGTGCGCGAACATCCGCAGGATTACCGCTGGGGAACGAACTGGGAGATCATCCGAAGAGAGGAGAGCCGTTCGGTCGGCGGAATCGGCATGAGCGGTTTGCCCGACGAAGAAGGCAAGGTGACGATCGGTTATGTCATCGATGACCGTCACCAAAGCCAAGGCTATGCATCCGAGGCTTTGAAGGGATTGATCGGTTGGGCTTTTCGGCACGAACGGCTGAGGGCACTGGAGGCCCTGACGCCCAGCGATAACCGGACTTCTCAGCGCGTGCTGGAGAAAAACGGGTTTCAACCCCTGAAGGAAATAGAATTCCAGGGCATCGAAATCATCGCCTGGTTTTTGTTTCGGGAAGCTGTCCCGAATCCTGGTTTTTCAAATTGAAACAAGCAAAGAAACTGGATCATGAATGTCATTTCCGTAAAAGGCGTTAAGAAAGTCTACAACCCGGAGAAGGTCCCGGTACATGCCCTGAACGGGGTAGACCTGGAGATCAAAAAAGGGGAATTCACCGCCATCGTCGGGCCCTCGGGATCCGGGAAAACGACCCTTTTGAATATCATCGGCGGGTTGGATCGCCCCTCCGAAGGCAAGGTCAGTATCCGGGATAAGGATATTTCAACCTTGTCGGACAACGAATTGATCGATTTCCGAAAGGATAATATCGGTTTCGTCTTCCAGTATTTCAATCTCATCCCAGTTCTGACCGCCCGCGAGAATGCAGAGTTCGTTATGCTGCTGCAAGGGCGTCCCAAAGCGGAGCGCGACAAACGGATTCGGGAACTGCTGACCCACGTGGGGCTCGAAGACAAATTCGACAAACGCCCCTCGGAGCTATCCGGCGGACAGCAGCAACGGGTATCCGTCGTAAGGGCCCTGGCCCCGAACCCGTCCTTCGTACTGGCGGACGAACCCACCGCCAGCCTGGATTCCAAATCCACCGCCCAACTTCTGGACATTATGGCTGAGCTCAACCGCACGGAGGGAATGACCTTCGTTTTCAGCACCCACGACCAGAGGGTGATCGACCGGGCCCGAAGAGTGGTCACCATAGACGACGGGGTCGTAGTGAAGGACGAATGGCGGGAATCGTGATTTAGAATCGAGAGGAGAGCTTTCAGACCGGAATATAAACCTACGCCTACATTCTACTCCGGTTTCCGTGCTTTCATCGACTTGCATCATGAAAAGAAGAAACTCACATCCAAGGAGAGGGTCTGCTATCCGGCAGTTTTGCGCCATGCTGGCCGTGCTGCTGATCAGCCTGCCCCTGGAAGCGCAAGACGAGCCCAGGAAATGGGAGCTGCGGGGGTACCAGAAGATGCTCAATTCCTTTTTTGTGTTCAACGATTCTTGGCCGGAGGGGGAGTTTCCCAATACGACCCTGGTCGATACGTTTCTTCAGGACAACCTCCTTCACAACCGGTTGAATTTTCGTTGGTACATCAACGACAAGCTGACCTTCCGCGCGGAACTGCGGACCCGGCTCTTCTTCGGGCAATTGGTGCGGGCCCAGGAAGGCTTTGCCGAACAGGTTGACGACGCCAATAACGATTTTTTCGACCTTTCCTGGGTGGTCATGCGTTCCCAATCGGCCGTCTTGCACACCATGCTGGACCGCATTTCGCTGCAGTATGTGGACGGTCAGTGGGAGGTAACCCTCGGCCGTCAGCGGATCAATTGGGGGATCAATACGGTATGGAACCCCAACGACATCTGGAATGCCTACGATTTTACCGATTTCGATTACGAAGAACGCCCCGGAAGTGATGCTTTGTTGGTTAAGCGCTATCTGGGATTCGCCTCCAGCCTGGAGGTGGGGATCAGGATCGTAGACAATATCGAGCAATCCACCTTTGCTTTTCGGGGGAAATTCAATAAGTGGCAATACGATTTTCAATTCTTGGCGGGCTACTGGAAAACCTTTGCGGTGGCGGGATTTGGCTACGCCGGCAATATCGGTAACGCCGGGTTTAAGGGCGAGATGAGTTATTTTTTAGCTACGCGAGACAGCATAGAAAATGCGACCCTGGGATTGCCCGTAAAAGCCGAAAACAGCTTTGCAGCCTCTTTCGGGCTGGATTATGCCTTCCAGAACAGTTTCTACATCAACCTGGGTTACCTTTACAACAGCCTGGGACTGACAGACATCAGTTCCGCCCTTCTTTTTGCCTTTCAGTTGGATGCCCGAAATCTGTACCCTTATCGCCATTCCACCTTTTTTCAGTGGACCTATCCTTTCACCCCGCTTCTGAACGGGGGCATGGCTGTCATTTACAGTCCGGTTACCAACCATGCCATATTCTTTAACCCGACCCTGACTTATTCGATCGCTACGGGATGGGACCTGGATCTGGTGGGTCAGATCAGTTTCAACCGCGATGAAAAGAAAAATTCCTACGTCAGCTCCGTACAATCGGTTTTTGTCCGGATCAAATGGAGTTACTGACGGGGGCAGGCGATGGCAAGCGGCTTTTCCTGAGCACAAGAAGATACGCCAGAGCGGGGCACCTTTACGGAATGCCGTCGGAGGGTCTCAGCCAATCGCTTTCCATTTGTCGCATCAGCCCGTATTGCGCAAGGCGCTGGCGATCGCATTGATGGTGAAAAGGAGTTCTGTCAGGGCATAATTGGCTTTTTCCTCGTCTTCGTTCTTTTGTTTGCGCCAGGTTTTGAGCAGGTCGATCTGTTTGTAGTGCAGGTAGCTGAGCAAGGAATTCCGCAATTGATTGGAATAAAAATGATGCGGCCTCCTGTCATCGATCCTTTGCTGGAGGAGTTGGGCCCGGTGTTTTTGAATCCTGCCCAATTCGTCGAGGAAAAGGCCGAGGAATCGCTCCCGGATATCCTCTTCCGGCACCAATTGGGCGTAGGCCTTCATAATATGCTCATCGGTAGCCGCCAGACTGGTATCCACGTTGGTGAAAACATAGCGAATGAAGGAATCGGTGCGCATGGCCTCTCTGAATGCGGCATAATCGTCCGGATGGTCTTGTTCGAGAATTTCCAAAGCCGTGCCGAGTCCATACCAGCTTGACATGTTGTATCGGGTTTGGCTCCAGGAGAAAACCCAGGGTATAGCTCGGAGATCCTTGAGGGTATTGGCGCCGGTTCGTTTTGCCGGCCGGGATCCGATCCGGCTTTGCTCGATGGCGTCGATGGGAGTTGCCTGCCGGAAGAAGGGGATGAAGCCGTCGGTATTGATCAGGTCGGCATATACTTCCTTACTTTTCGCAGCCAGTCGGTCCAGTACGTCGGCCAGGGGATGGAACTTTCGCTCCACGTGGCGATCGAGGAGCGTTTTGCTCAGCGTATTGGCAGCCAGCAACTCCAGGTTGAAGGCGGCATTGACCCGGTTGGCGTATTTTTGTTCGATGGTCTCGCCTTGTTCGGTCAGGCGTATGTTGCCATCGGGCGCTCCCCAGGGCAGAGCCTGGAGGAAATAGTGAGTCGGGCCGGCGCCCCGGCTGATGGATCCTCCCTTGCCGTGGAAGAACTGGATGTGGATGCCTCTTTCGCGGCCGACTTCCGCCAGGTGAAATTGAGCTTTGTACAGGTTCCACTGGCTCGACATGATTCCGCCGTCCTTGTTGCTGTCGGAATAACCGATCATGACCTGTTGCAGGGGTTGATGGATGCCTTTGGTCCTTTTTCGGAATTGGAAACTCCGTTGCGTCATGGGGTGATCCAGGAAGGCTTTCAAAATATCCGGCCCGTTCTCCAGGTCCTGTATCGTTTCCAGTAGAGGAACTACCGGGATCTCGCAGACCATGCCTTCCTCTGCCATGTGGGTCAGCCCGGCTTCGCGGGCCAGCAGGTAAACGGCCAGCAAGTCGGAAAGCGAACGGGTCATGCTGATGATAAAAGAGCCGATGCAATTGGTCCCATAGCGGGCTGTGTGCTGCTCTACCTGCCGGAGATAATCCATGACAAAGGCGGCATGGGGTTCGAGTTCGGCCTTGGGTTGGGTGAAGGGGCGAGCATACTGCAGTTCTTCGTTCAGGAACGCCACCCTTTTTTCTTCACTCCATTCGCTGAAATGATATTCGGATTTTCCGGAAGCCTTCAGGAGCTGTTCGATGGCCTGGTCGTGGTAGGTGCTGTTTTGGCGGATATCGAGGGCAGCGAGGTGAAAACCGAAAGCTTCTACGGTTCGGCGGGCCACGACGACCCCGTCATAGGCGGTGGAGCGGGCACCGTATTCCAAGAGGGCCTCCTGCAGGAGGTCCAGATCGGCGATCAGGCGTTTGCTGTATACATACGCGCCCGGGATCTCGGCCAGGCGGGTGGCGTGTCCCCGCGCGGTATCTACCGGAAGTTTGGCCACCATGAGGTTGGTGAATTGCCGGAAAGCTTCCCCTTTGTTCCGATTCAGCGCGGCTTGGCCGGTATCGCCCAGTTCCTTGGCCATTTCCTCTATGCGCTGGCGGGCGGCGGGCAGGATCTGATCCAATTCGCAGGCGAAACTCAGTCGTTTTAGCAGAGAAACCAGTTTGCGCCGAATGATCACGAAGGCATTGAGACGAAGTTTCAGTAGGGTATCGGCAGTGACCTCGCCGGTAACGAAAGGGTGCCCGTCCCGGTCGCCGCCCACCCAGTTGCCAAAAGTAATCCGCGGGAAAGCCCGCTGACTGGAGACCAGATACTCGGGCCAGTCCGCATGTGAGGCGGCTTGCTCCAGGCGACGGTCGACGATCGGGAGTACCTCGGGAAAAACATTAACGAGGTAGTGCATGACATTCCGGAGCTCATCTGTGACGTCGGGCTTTTCGAGGTAGATTTCCCCGGTTTTCCAAAGGCGATAGATCGCCTGTTTGATATTATGGCGGATATTGGCCTGCTCCGCCTGGGTGAACATGGTGTTTTCCCGCTGGACGATCAATACGTAGAGTTCGCGTTGGTGCTCCAGGATCGTGGTCCTTTTGGCCTCGGTCGGGTGAGCGGTAAGCACGGGTTCGATGGAGGTTTCGCGAAGAGCCTGCAGGATCTCTCCGCGTGAAATGCCGGCTTCCTTCAGGCGTGTCAGATTGGAGGCCCAGAGTCCGTTCACCGAATCGTATTCGGCCTGTTCCTGTGCCCGGCGCTCCTGCACGGCTCCGTTGATCTCCGCCAAATTGAGAAGTTGGAATGCCAGAGAATACAATTGGATGTGATCCGTGGTGATATCTTCCAGATTCAACTCGATCTCGTTGATCCAGGGGATCTGGCGCGCCATTTCGGCTTCTCCGTTTTCGATGAGTACCTCCTGCAAGGCGTGCAGGAGAAATTCCAGGTCTTCGTAGGGTTTCCCCAGCTTTTCTTTGACCAGGGAAAAGGTTGTGGATAAATCCATTCGGGACGGGTCTTCCTTTGGGTTGTGTGAAATGCGAAGTGGTTAGGCAACTTTAAGTTAATTAACAAAAATGAAGGAGTGAACCCTGGGAGGTTAATAATGAATGATGATGAGTGAAATAACGAATTGTGATGGTTCCGGGGTAATCGCCCGGTGCGGAGGCTGAAAGAAAAAACGGGTTTGCGGAAACGACTTCCACAAACCCGTTCACGGGAATAGGGAAACGGATACTTTCCGGATCCAAATTTCATTTACGACAAGCCGAAAGCGTAGTAATGCTGTCCGGGCTGATCTTCGTAGACGCCTTCCAGCATAACACCGCCGGTCTTGTTTTGGAGGAGTTTTTCTACTTCCTCTACAGAGGTGACGGTGCGGCCGTCGACCTTAGTGATGATGAAGCCCTCGCGCATATTGGTATCTCGCCGCAGTTTGCCGGCAAAGAGTTGCTTGACCCGGACGCCTCCCTCTATGTTGAGTTTTTGAGCAACATCTTCGGGCAAGGTTTCCAGTTGGACACCCAGTCGGCTGCTGAGATCGCGGGCCTCCTTATTGGCGGCCACGACTTTATTGCCCAGGCTGCCGTTGAGCTTCACCTTGAAGGCCATTTCTTTTCCTTCCCGGTTTACTTTCAGGCTGATCTCGTCTCCGGGGCGGCGTAGCGCGATCACTTCCTGCAATTTGGAAGCCGTTTTCGTGGGTACGCCCTCGGCCGAAATGATCACATCACCGGGTTTTACCCCGGCTTCACCGGCAGCGCTGTTTTCCAGCAGGCTATCCACGAATACTCCGTTGTTCAGATCCAGGGCCTTCTCCCGCGCCAGGTTACCGTCTACGGAGCGGATCATGACGCCCAAAACGCCTCGTTGTACCTGGCCGAATTCCAGAAGATCTTCCACGATCTTGCTGACGATATTGCTGGGTACGGCAAAACCGTAACCGCTGTAGCTGCCGGTTGGGCTGGCAATGGCCGTATTGATCCCAACCAGGCCGCCGGCCAGGTTCACCAGGGCACCTCCGCTGTTGCCGGGGTTGATGGCAGCATCGGTTTGGATGAAGCTTTCTACCGCGAAGCGCTCGCGCAGAATATTGATGTTCCGGCCCTTGGCGCTCACGATACCGGCCGTCACCGTGGAGTTGAGACTGAAGGGATTGCCTACCGCCAAGACCCACTGGCCCACTTTTACCTCATCCGAATCGACAAAAGGCAGGTAGGGAAGGTTCTCTTCCTTGATCTGGATAACCGCCAGGTCGGTGTTGGGGTCTGCGCCCACTACCGTAGCCTTGTAGGTCCGGTTATCGTGCAGGGTCACCTCGATGTCGGAAGCATTATCGATCACGTGGTTGTTGGTGACGATGTATCCGTCTGCGTTAAAGATGACACCGGAACCGCTACCTACCTGCGGACGGTTGCCCGGGTTATCGCGGAAAAACTCGTCCCCGAAAAAGTCGCGGAACGGAGCCGGTATTTCCCTGGAGTTTTGCGCGTTGGATCGCGCCTGAGTGGATTTGATATGCACGACGGCATCGACGACCTTGGCTGCTGTTTCGGTGAAATCCAGCGGCGTACCGTCTGCAGACGGAATATAGTTGGCGGCCGCTGAAGGCATGCGATTGACATGCTCAACGGTTACGGATTTCGAAGCATTGCTGAAATAGGTAAAGGCACCGAAACAGGCCAGGCTGACAAATAACGCCATCAGGCCTGAATAGATGATTGTTTTGTTCATGTTATTATCTGGTTTGGTTCAAAAACGGTTTTCCTTCCGGCATAAAGAGGGGAAGCTGCCGGATTCAGATGCATCCCCCGGATTTAAACAATTGTTAAGGCTGAGAAGGTTGCCTTTCATATATGAGAGTAGAAACAATCGAGCCAATGGCCCCCCTTTCTTTTGAGCGACCCTTTTCCTGTCAAAATTTCCTGACAATAGTTCTGAAAGCGTCCTGAATGGAGGAAGGTCCAAGGGGTAACGATTTGGTTTTTAGGGTATTATTAAGGATTTCGGGATCCTTGGGTTTAGGAAAGAAAGAGAGGACACTGCATTCCTATTTCCCTGTTTCAACTGCAGGATGGAAATTTAATGGGAATATCCCCGTAGCGCGAAATCCATAAATCCACAAGAAGGGATCCAGTACCTTTGATCCTCAGGTAGCAAAATGCAATCAATAGGCTTCAAAATCATTGAACAGCGGAGGCTGCCCATTCCGAGGAAAATCATCCGAATATGGTAAAAGAAAGTCCCCAGGTCGTTAATACCGCTTCGAAAAGCGGGTCCCTGGAGCTGAAGAGTATGCTTGCCCTGTTGGCGCTCAGCTTGGTTTGGGGCAGTAGCTTCATTTTGATCAAACGAGGGCTGGTCGTTTTCGACGCCCCCCAGGTGGCGACCTTGCGGATCGGGATTTCCGCCCTGGCTTTTCTACCGGTTTTTCTCTACCGTTTTCGCCGCATAGACTGGAAGCGACTCCGATATTTCCTGATCGTAGGGCTTTGTGGCAGCGGATTACCGGCTTTCCTCTTCGCGATTGCCCAAACCGAGATTTCCAGCTCGATGACCGGCATTTTGAATTCCCTGACGCCTCTCTTTACCCTGTTCATAGGTATACTTGTCTTCAAAGCCCGCTTTGCCTGGGCCAAATTGCTGGGAGTGATTCTCGGGCTGGCCGGAGCCGTTCTGTTGATCCTCATGAGCGCGGGCATGGCGGGATCCGGTAATCTTTGGTATTCCCTTTTGGTGGTGTTGGCCACTATCTGCTATGCGACCAGCGTCAATACGGTAGGAGCCTACCTCAGGGACCTTAGTTCGGTCACCATCAGTTCGGTCTCCTTCGTGCTTTTCGGCGGTCCGGCACTGATCTATCTTTTCTCTACGGATTTTATCCCCCTGATGCGGCATGGAGCGGAAAGCTGGCTGGCTCTGGGCTATGTGAGTATTCTGGCCGTTTTGGGCACGGTCCTTGCCTCCATCCTGTTCTTTAAGCTGGTCCAATGGACCAACCCCCTGTTTTCTTCCACCGTGGCCTATCTCATACCCATCATAGCCTTGGGGTGGGGGCTGGTGGATGGCGAAATGATCGGTTGGGGACACCTGATCGGGATGACCCTCATCCTTTCCGGAATCTACCTGAGCCGGCAATGAATCGTGCCTGCATTGTTATTTCACCCTCTTCCCGCGGCGAATTTTTTATGAGTAGCGCAAGGAGAAGGTTCGGCCGGCAGACTTTTCCCTGAAGGGAATGCGGGAAGAACCCGGACGCATTTGAGGGTTCCACTCTTGCAAGGATGAGTTTTAGGCGTATAAAATATTGATATTCAATTGTTAAAATAAAAAGGTCCGGAAGGGAGACCCTGCCGGACCGATAAAAAACCATATTACCATGAAACGTAAATCAGCCTTGTTTCACTCAGTTCCAGCATTGTGAGTGATGTAGGAATGACGCGATCCCGTTTGGGTTCGCCCTCTGGCCTTTCATTCAGCTTTGGCTGGTGGAGAAAGTAATCACGAAATGCAAAAACTTTGTATGAAGATCAATATATCAAAATTTCTTAAAAGAATGTTATCAGACCCTTAAATGGTTCCCCATTGAGGTACAAGCGCTTCTTTTGGCAGACTATTACCTGTGTTTTTTAAATTTTCATGACAAGAAGGGGTTGCCGGTAAGAGGCATGGAGGCTCTCAGGGTCTGGAAGAGGACTGCATGTCCCGGATCAGATTGAGTCCGAGTTCCTTCAGGTCATGCGTCTGGTTGGTCAGGAGGACCAATCCCGTCTTGGTTTGGGGTACGAAAGCTACGAAGGCCCGATGGCCGGCGGTTCCGCCGTATTGCCAAACGACCCGCCGGGGATTGTCGGGTCCCAGAGGAGAGGAAAACCAACCGTAGCCGGCCAGGGTCCCTTCGGGAGCGGTCGGGAAGTCGACATCGATCCGGTCTTGTCTCACAGAGGCTATCCAGTATTCCCAGTCGGGATCCGGAGGGTTCAGAAAGCGCAGCACGAGCCGGGAGAGGTCAGTGGCATCGGATCGCAATCCGGCTGCGGGGGCTTGCGCGTTCAGGTGCAGGGGAGGCACCGGTTTTCCTTTGTGATTGTGTCCGGGCAACAAATGTTCGTCGTGCAAGCCTGTATTTTCCAGGCCGAGGGGTTCGAATATTCTGTGCTGCAAGACAGCTTCGAAATCCTGACCGAAGGCTTCTGCAAGTAATTGTCCGAGCAAGGCAGGGCCGATATTGGAATAGTGATACCTATCCCCGGGCTTGGCCATCAGGTTGACTGCGTTCAGTTTTTCAAAAAACTGGTGGCGATCGAGGGTGGTCCGGGGAGGCTCCCAGCGCTCCATGTGGGCAAAGGGGTTCCAATTGAGGCCCCCTTCCAGGGAAAGGGGGAGGCCGGAGTTGTGCAGGATAAGTTGGCAGAAGTTCATGCAACTTCCGGACTGCACCGGGTTGGGACGGCAAACCAGGATGGGCGTTTCCCCCCGATCCAGGACGACGGGGCTGATTTCCGTGCAGATCAATCCCTCGAACTTCAGACTCTCCGTTTCCTCGGGAAAGTATTCTTGCAATTCGCTTTCCGGTAGTATGATTTCCTCTGTTTGGGCGATCATGAGCAACAAGCCCGAAAAGACCTGGCTGACAGCCCCCATTTCAAAGCGGGCATCCACGGGAGGAGGCACCGGCACCTCTTTGCTTTGCTGCCCATAAGAACGGATCTCGAAAGTGTCGAAGCGAATTTTGGATACCAGCAGGCCCCCCCGGCGTAGCTCGCGCAGGTAGGCTTCCACCCGTTCATCCGTTTCGCTTTGTGCCAGGGTGCCGGGAACAACAAAAAGGCTTAGGCTGAAGATCGATAAAATTAAAGTGAGATATTTACATCGTTCACACGTACCCATTCGCACATTTTTCAATAAAATAGCGGAATTTCGCGGGAAAAAAAAGAAGATTTGAAACGGTTCTCCTGGCCAAAAGGGCTGCAGATTTACAGCGTTCCTTCGAATTTCCTGGATCCCCGAATTGGTTTTGGCCTTCTGCTTTTTTCCTTGTTCCTGGGTACTACGGGCTACATGATCCTGGAAGGATTTACCTTTTCGGAGGCCTTTTATATGGCCGTGATCACCATTTCAACGGTCGGCTACACGGAAGTTAAGCCTCTTAGCACGGAAGGCCGTTGGTTCAACGCTTTTTATATTCTGTTGAATACAGGGATCATCGCCTACTTCCTCGCCGTGTTCTCATATTTTGTCATACAGGGTGAAATTTTCAAATCCATGCACGAGAACCTGATCAATTCCCAGATCGGTAAACTGAAAGACCACGTAATACTGTGCGGGTTCGGGCGGTATGGCCGCGAGATTGCTTCCCAATTTGATCAGCACGGCAAGTCATTTGTGGTCATCGATCAGAGTCCCGACGAGATCGAGCAGATCCGGGAGGCAGACAACCGTATTCTTTACCTGGAGGGTGACGCCACCAAGGATGAAGTCCTGATCCGGGCCGGGATCGAACGGGCTACAGCTCTGGTATCTGCCCTACCGGAGGATTCCGATAATCTTTTCACGGTTCTGACGGCCCGGCAGTTGAACCCGAACGTGGAGATCATCAGCCGGGCATCTGAAGTCCGATCTGTCAAGAAACTCAGGCTGGCCGGCGCGGACCATGTGGTCATGCCGGAGCAGATAGGGGGATTCTACATAGCTAACCTGGTTTCCAAACCGGAAGCGGTGGAGTTTTTCTCTTTTCTGACCTCGAGGGCCGAATCGGATTTTGGTTTTGAGGAGATCCATTATGAAAATGTGCCGATCCAATTTCGGGACAAGTCCATCCGGGATCTCCATATCCGCAAAGAAAGTGGGGCCAACATCATTGGTTTCAAAACGGCGGCGGGCAAGTATATCGTCAATCCGCCGCCTGAGACCATACTGAAACCCAACACCAGCTTTATTTTGCTCGGCGACAAGAAACAGTTGGGTTTGCTGAGAACCATGCTGAAATTGCCGGACGAAGAAAACGCAGCTCGCTAAAGATCAAGCTCTACGGAGTAGGTCTCGAAGTCGTCTCTCTGAATGCGAAATCCCTTTCTGCGAAAAAGGGCTAGCATCCGGTCGTTGGTCGCCAGCACAGTGGCATTGATTTTTTTCAACCCTTTATCCCGGGCAATTTCCAGGATATAATCCGTCAGTTGGCTTCCCAGGCCTTGTCCCTGCCAGGGGTCGGCTACGGTTATGGCGTACTCGGCGCTTTCTCCTGCCAGGTCCTGTATGATCCGCACCACCCCGATCATTTTAGGGATCCCGTCTTCTTCCAGTTCCGCGATGATGGCCATTTCGCGATCGTAATCAATGTGAGTAAAGCGGGACAACCATTCGTGGGTGACCTTGGGTACCTGGCCGAAAAAACGCAGGTAGAGGGTCTGTTTGGAGAGGTATTCGATCATGCTCATTTCCAGGGGTTCGTCTTCCGGTCGGATGGGCCGCAGCAGGATCGGACGTCCGTCCCGCAGTTGGGATTCCCGCACGTACTGACTGGGGTAAGGCGGGATGATGAGATGCGAATAATCCGCATTCTGGGTCGTTTCCTTTTCCGGGCTAAGGGTCAGGTGCGCATCAACGCCCAATCCTCCCTTTTGCCGAGCCAGGAAAGGGTTGATGCTCACCTCCTGTATGTCCGGGAAATCCATGAGCAGATAGGCGAATTTGTATAGGGTAATGGCCAAATGGTCGAGATCGACTCCTCCCGCTCCCCGGTAACCTTTCAGCAAGGGATAGATGCGGGTACCTTCCAGTAAACGATGGGCCAGCGCCATATTGAGGGGAGGAATCTCAATGCTGTAGTCCCGGAAAATATCGGCGCCTACCCCTCCTTGCCCGAAAGCAATGACCGGGCCCAGGATCGGATCCCGGCGAGCGCGGAACAGGAGTTCGAGCCGGCCATCGATCATGGGCTCTACCAACATGCCCTCCACCAGGGCGTGTGGCCTGCGGGATCTGACATTTTTGCGGATCTGTCGGTAAGCCGATCGGACACTTTGTTCGTGGAACAGGTTCAGCCGGAGTCCTCCGACCTCGGACTTGTGGACCAGATCGCGGGAAAGGATTTTTAAAACCACGGGAAATCCAATGGCTTTGGCCGCCTTTACGGCTTCCGCGGCGGTAGACACCTTGCGGGATTCGACAACCGGGATCTGATAGCACTTGAGCAGTTCCTTGGACTCGAGTTCATTGAGTTCGAGACGAGATTCGGAACGCACACGATCTATGATCCTCCGGACCTCCTCCTGATCCGGTTTCAGGTGGCTGGGCAGGGAGGGGGGCGTTTCGTAGAGCAATTCCAGCCGGATGGCATATTGATGCAGAAAGAGGAATACGTCGATGGCGCTTTCGGGATAGCGATAGTTGGGCACTCCTCCTTTTTCCAGTATTTCTCGGGCCTTTTTCACCTGGGGGCCTCCCATCCAGGAAGCCAGTACCGGTTTGCGGGCTTTGGCGGAAGCTTCAACTACGGCCTGGGCGATATCCTCCAGGGGCACCCCCGTCCTCGGACTCAGGATAACCAGAACGCCATCCACCCCGCCATCTTGCAGGCAAACCTGTAAGGCTTGCTTGAAATCCTCCCCCCGGGCCGTGGCCAGCAGGTCGATCGGATTTTTTCCCCGTGGCTCGATAGCCAGGCCCTTTTTCATTTTTTTGAGATTATCCGGGTGGAGGGAGGCTATGCGGCCGCCTTTCTGGACCAGGTAATCCACCGCCAGCACCGCCGGTCCTCCGGCATTGGTCAGAATGGCCAGCCGATGATCAGCGGGGCGGGGTTGTTTGTCGAGTGCCAGTCCGCAATTGAAGAGTTGGGCAAGGGTGTTGACCCGAATGATGCCTGCCCGCCGGAAAGCGGCATCGTAGGCGGCATCGTCACCGATATGGGCTCCGAAATGCCCCTGTGCAGCGCCCACTCCTTCCTCGCTTCGAGCCGCTTTCAGGACGATGATGGGTTTGCTGCGGACAAAAGCCCGGGCTGCACTGAGGAACTTGCGGGGGTTGGGCAGATCCTCCAAATAGATCAAAATGCTGGCTGTCCGCGGATCCGTTCCCAGATGATCGATCAGATCGGCCAGATCGGTATTCGTTGTTACCCCGGTGGAAATCACATGGCTGCAACCTACTTTCTGTTCCCTGGCCATATCCAGCAAGGCTGTCAGCACGGCCCCGCTCTGGCTGATGATCGCCAGTTTACCCTTTTTGGGAGCATCGGGGATCAAGCTGGCATTGATGCCTGCGTTGACGTTGATAAACCCCAGGCTGTTGGGTCCCATAATGTGCATAGGATACCTCCCGGCCCGGGATCGGATGCCCTTGTAACCCACAATGCCTTTGGGGCCTTTGCTTTTGAAACCCTGCGAAAGGATAAGCATGTTTTTCACACCGGCCTTGGCGCAGTCCGTGATCAGTTTTTCTACCGTATGGGGAGGGGTCGCAACGATCGCCAGGTCGACAGGTTCGGGCACTTCTTTGATGAATGCAAAACTTTTAACGCCATCGAGTACCGGTCGGCGTAAATTGATGGGGAATAGACCTCCTTTAAACCCGGATTGGCGAAGGTTCTCGTAGGCCATTTTCCCGATGGAGCCCGGGCGGTCCGATGCACCGATGAACGCGATGGTGCGGGGGTTAAAAAGCGGATTTAAAGGAGCGGGCATGTGAAAATGGATTTCCCGCTCATTATCGGGCATAAAAGACGGAATATCAAGAATACGGAAAATCAAATTACCAGGATGGAAGCCCATAACCTCCACCGGACTCCATTAAGGGGGAGAAGGGTCCAATGGGTTGGGCATGGGAGTCCTCCTTTCGCCCGTTATTCTTTAATCCGTCCGAACCGGCGGAGGAGTTCGATGACGTTCTCCACGGGAAGGGCTTGTACTTCATGCCCGTCGCGGCCGACCATCGTTTCGGCAGCAAAAAGAGCGTTTAGAATGGCTTCTTCGGTCGCCTCGATCGCGGCGAGGAAAAGCGGACTCAGGGCCGTATTGCGCAAAACCGTTTGGTTCAGGGTGGCCGACTCGGATCGGGAAGGGATCCGAAGACCGGGAGCTGTCGAAAAGGCGATCACGTAATCCCCGCTTCCGTTGGAGGCGATCCCGCCGGTTTTGGCCAGGCCGAACAACGCCCGCCGGGCCACCCGCTGCAGGTTGCGCGCATCGAGCGGGGCATCTGTGGCGACCACGATCATGCACGAGCCGTCAGCGCTCTGTACCGGAAGGCTACGGGAAGGGTATCCCTCCAGTTCTTTCGCCATGTTCACCCCGTTGATCTCCAGAACGCCGCCGAAATTGGTCTGTACCAGTACGCCGAGTGTGTATCCGCCATTCTCTTCAGGCAGGACCCGGGAAGCCGTGCCGATACCTCCCTTGAAACCAAAGCAGATCGTACCCGTGCCCGCGCCCACATTGCCCTCCGCGACAGGGCCGCCCCTGGCGCTTTCGATCGCCTGAAGCACGTGCTCTTCTGTTATGTGCCTGCCGCGGATGTCGTTGAGGTAGCCATCGTTGGTTTCGCCCACGACGGCATTGACCGAGCGGACGGATTCGTTGCCGGGCAGATAGAGGGTGTATCCTATGAGAGCATGCATGGCGGTGGCTACGCTCAGGGTATTGGTCAGAACGATGGGGGTCTCCAGGTTGCCCAATTCTTTTATCTGGGTAGAACCGGCCAGCTTTCCGAAGCCGTTGCCGACGAATACGGCCGCCGGTACTTTTTCCTGGAAAAGATTTCCGGTATGGGGTAAGATGGCGGTGACGCCGGTGCGGATGTGATCGCCCTCGATCAGAGTCGTATGCCCGACCCGGATGTTCCCTACATCGGTAATGGCATTTAAGGGGCCTGGAGACAGTATGCCGATCTGAATGCCGAGGTCCCGAATTCGTTCCTGTGCGGACATAGAAGAATAGGGGAGATTGAGCAAGACGGTCAAACTGAATGCGAGCTGATACTTCATGTTCGTAAAGTACCTAATCCTGGAATCGAATGATATAGCCGGCTTGACAATCCATTTTATCCCTGCCGGAAAGTGGGCTCTTGCGCTTTCATTCCGGCGAAATCAGGAGCCGGTCAGAGTGGAGAGCTTTTGGGTTTCCACTGCCCGGTCGGGGCGATGAACGTGGGCAACCATAGGTTTTTTGAAGTGTTTTTTTTAATAAGACTAATTAACAATAAAATGACTTTGGTTCTTGGCGGATAAAAAAGGATGAACTAATTTCGGCACTTATTAAGACTTAATCCAAATAAATTTAAGATGGCTAAAACCATACTCTTCCTCCTCCTGTTCGGTTTGTTGGGAGTGGCTGCCCGGGCGCAATTCCAACAAGTCAGTCAGGGACAAGGCTACGCTAATTCGGTTTTTTATGATCTGAAGACGGAAGTCTCTACTGTGGTTTCCCTTACCGATTGGGATATTGCCTTTGGCGTTGATGGCTTTTCCTCTGCCGTTTTCCTTAATGAGGGGGTGGCTTCCTCCCAAGCCGCTCCTCCACCGCAATTGGAATTGTATGTCAGCAGCGCAACTGATTTTGCTTCGGCCGATACAGCGGACATTACCGACAGGATCTACAATCAAAATCTGAGTTGGGACGCTGGTGCCTTCAATTCGGTCGCTACCCCTGGTGATCCATTCGACCTGGGATGGGGATCTTATAGTCCGGCTACTCAAACGGTACTGGGGACGCGCATCTTCTTCCTGCTGGGCAGGGACAGCGTGATGCGAAAAATGGAAATACTGTCGCTGATCAGCGGCAGCTACACCTTCCGTTATGCAACTCTGGACGGCTCCGAAGCGGATACCGTTACGATTAGCAAAGATAGCTTCTCCGGCAAAACCCTGGCCTTCTTTTCCTTTGAGAACGGGATTCTGGACCTGGAGCCGGATTCCTGGGATCTGTGGTTTACGCGCTACGTAACTCCTTTGGACGATGGGGAGGGAAATATTTTGGATTATACCGTGACAGGGGTTCTGCAAAGGGAGGGCACTCGGATTGCTCAGTTGGATGGTGTTGATCCGGAGACGGTCGCTGTGCCCACTGTAGATGAAGCCTATTCAGACAGCATGGACGTGGTCGGGTATGATTGGAAAGAATTCAGCCTGACTACATTTACCTGGAGTATTCCCAAAGACCGCGTTTACTTTGTTCGACGTCCTAACGATGATGTATTCCGGGTGGAATTTATCGACTTCGAAGGGGCCAGCACCGGAGTCACAACCATGCGGGTGATCGAGGAAGGGCTCCTGACGACCAACCTTCGGGCCTTGCCTGCTTTTGCCGAGCAGGCCAGTCTTTTCCCCAATCCGGCGCGGGAGACGACTCAATTGGTATTGGATTATAGACATAACGGCTCTTCTGTTGGCTTGCTGGAGATTCGGTCCTACCTGGGGCAACTCCTTCCGCAGACCCGTCGGACGGTGGACCTGATCACCGGGCGGAATCAGTTTTCGCTTCCGGTAAGTGGTTTACCGGCCGGCCGGTATCTTGTCCAGCTGCGCGTAGGCGACGAGGTTTTGACTCGGCCTTTGATCATCCGCTAGAATCCGGATCCGAAGTTCCACGGGTTGGTTTAGGACCCTCTGGAGTTCGGATCTAACAAACTGTTTACTATGCCATTTCTCGAATTAAGGGTATTGCTGGCCCGCATTCAGATTGCCGCTTTCCTGTTGCTTATTTCTGGCTTGGGACCTGGCTGTCAGGAGACAGGCCGGGCCTCTGCCTCTTCCGGGAAGTCAGAGAATCTATCGGAAGAACGCATCCTTTCTTTAAACGGAATGTTGACCGAATTACTCTTCGAATTGGGTTTTGGAGAAAACATTGTGGGAGTAGATGTAACGAGTACGTACCCGAATGCAGTGGACTCTCTTCCCAATTTGGGGCACATCACGCAGCTGAATGCAGAAGCGGTTTTGCAGCTAAAGCCCAGTCGGGTGTTCGTTGGGGCCAGGGAAGCTGGTAATCCTGCCTTGAAACAATTGGAACAAGCAGGAATTTCGGTCACTTCTGTTGAAATGACCTATGAGTTGGACAATGCGCTCAGGGCTGCCAGGAGCATTCAGCAAGAGATAAATTTCCCGGATGAGAAAATTCTTGCGCTGGAAGAAAAACTGGCCAAAGACCGAGCGGAATTGGCCCGTATCCTGAAGGGGAAAGATCCAAACGATAAGCCCAAGGTTCTTTTCCTGTATGCGCGCGGTATGGGTAGATTGATGGTTGCCGGTGCGGAAACCACTGCTGATGCTATGATCCGCCTGGCCGGGGGGCAAAATGCGCTTACCCGATTTTCAGATTTTCAAGCACTTACTCCCGAATCGGTCGTGGAAGCCGCTCCGGATGTCATTCTCATGTTTTCCACCGGGCTGGCGAGCCTGGATGGCAAGGACGGACTCAGTCGGATACCGGGCCTGGCTCAAACGCCTGCCTTTCGAAACGGCCGCATCATTGCCATGGATGGTCACTATCTGCTTGGTTTCGGGCCCAGGGCCGGGAAGGCGGCCATAGATCTTGCGAATCAATTGAAAGCTAACCCAAAAGATGAGGGGTGATGGGATTCCGCCAGGATAGCAAGTCAATCTATGTGGGTGTGGGTCTTTTGCTCCTCCTGGTGCTGGCTGCGGCCCTGAGTATTTGCATAGGTGCATACAAGCTTTCTTTACCCTCTTTAGGCGCGGCTCTCTCCGGCCGGGCCCCAGAGCTCGAGGTTTTTCTGGTATGGAATGTTCGCTTGCCCCGGGTGATGCTTGCCATAATCGTGGGAGGAGGGTTGGCGGTAACCGGAGCAGCCATTCAGGGATTGTTCCGAAACCCGCTCGCGGAGCCTTCCTTCATCGGAATCACGAGCGGAGCTATGTTATTTGCAGTAGCCTCTCTGGTCTTTGCAATTGCTGTTTTCCCTACCCTGGCCGGATTTGGCCAGCAGGCTCTGGTGAGTGCCTCTGCCTTTTTGGGGGCCATTCTCACCACTTGGATGGTTTATTCCATTGCCCATCACCGGGGCAAGGTACATGTACCCACCATGCTCCTGGCGGGTATCGCCGTGACCAGTCTGGCGGCGGCTTTTACCGGACTTATTGTCATTCAATCCAATGAAGAGCAACTCCGGGATATTACGTTTTGGACTCTGGGAAGCCTTTCGAGCGCGAATTGGATTCAGATTTCGATTTGTGCTCCCATCGTTCTTGTCGGAACGTATTTTTTGCACAGAGATTCCCTGGCGCTCAATGCCTTTCTCTTGGGAGAAGGGGAAGCTCTTCAACTTGGATTCCGGGTAGATCGGGTCAAGCAGCGCATCATCCTATGGTCCGGTCTGATCGTTGGAGTATGTATTTCATTTACCGGACTGATCGGGTTTGTTGGCTTGGTCATCCCGCATCTGATACGAATAAGCCTGGGCACGGACTACCGCCGGCTTCTGGTGAATTCCGTTTTGCTCGGAGGCAGCTTTTTGTTGATAGCTGATTCCATAGCCCGCACCGTTGTGGCCCCCGCAGAATTGCCTATCGGGATCATCACGGCTATGGTGGGCGCTCCCTTTTTCATATGGTTGCTGATTCGTAAACAAAGGTCACAATCGATCCTGTTATGATCCAAGTAGAGTCCGTTTCAGTCCAGTTGGGAAAAAAAGAGATTTTGCGGACGGTGGATTGTCATGTCCCTGGAGGAGAAGTAACGGTATTGATGGGAAAGAACGGAGCGGGCAAGTCCACTTTGCTTCGGGTCATCGCGGGTTTGACCCCCTTTTCCGAGGGCCGTGTTTATCTGGACGATCGACTTCTGAGAACCTTTTCCAACCCGGAATTGGCCGATTATCGGGCGGTTTTATCCCAAAGTGTACAGTTATCCTATGCGCTTAAAGTGGAGGAAGTGGTGGAGATAGGGTGTTACAATCAGTACCATCGGCTTTCGGGAAAAACCCGAAAGAGAATGGTTGGTAAAGCAATTCGCCGGCTCGCCCTGGAAGGTTTCCTTGGCCGCTTTTTTCATACGCTGTCCGGCGGGGAACAGAAAAGGGTTCTGCTGGCGAAGTGCCTGGTCCAGCTGGATGCCGGAAAAGCAGATCATCAGCCTCAGTTCTTGCTTTTAGATGAGCCCACGGCGGCCTTGGATGTAGAGCAGCAGTACCGGTTTTTTTCCCTGGCCCGGGAACTCGTCGAGGAAGAGGGTATCGGTATCCTTGCCGTGGTCCACGATCTAAACCTGGCCGCGATGTCTGCCGATCAGGTTATTCTCATGAGAGATGGCAGGATCACCGCCCAGGGGGATATCTGGAATACCTTGACCCCTGCACTTATTCAAAAGACCTTTGATGTGGATTGTCTGATTCATCCACATCCACATCTGAACATACCTTTAATTACGACTTATGGAAAACATTCAAAACCTGCGGGACCGTCTCGCTTCGCTCAAGCAAAAAGAGCCCCGGCTCCGAAATCGGCAGTTGGCGGATCGATTGAAGATCAGTGAGGCGGAGTTGCTGACCCTTTCCCTTGGCGACAAGGTGGTTCGCCTTTCGGGCGACTGGAAGTCACTGCTCACAGACCTCAAGGAGGTGGGATACGTTATGGCCCTGACGCGCAATGACTATTGCGTTCATGAGAGAAAAGGCGTGTACGACAACCTCACCTTTTACGAAGGGGTTCACAACATGGGGGTAGCGGTCAATCCGGATATCGATTTGCGCTTCTTCATGAACGAATGGAAGTATGGTTTAGCCGTAATTATGGAAAGGCCGAAGGGAGGAGACCTACACTCCTTTCAGTTCTTTAACCAGCGCGGTGAGGCCGTACACAAGATCTTCTCTACGCCCAAAAGCAACCTTGCGGCCTACCGTGAAATCCTGGATCGATACATGGGGGAGCAAACACCCATCCGGATCGAAGATCGGGCAAGACCACCTCTGGAAACGGAAAAACCGGACGAAACCATCGATATCGAGGGCTTTCAAAATGCCTGGACCCATTTACAGGATACACACGATTTCTTCGGTATGCTGAAGGATTTCGGGGTGACCCGGACGCAAGCCCTCCGTCTGGCTCCTCAGGGAATGGTTACCCGGGTAGATCGTCTGGCAGTGGAAAAGGTGCTTGAATCAGCCGCCGAAAACGAGGTTTCCGTTATGTGCTTTGTGCATAGCAGCGGCTGTATACAAATCCATACCGGCCCTGTCAAACGCCTGCTATGGCACCACGACTGGTACAATGTAATGGACCCGGCCTTTAACCTGCATCTGGACACATCCGCCATTGCCGATTGCTTTGTGGTCCGAAAACCGACAGCGGACGGGATCGTGACCAGTCTCGAACTCTTCGACCAGAATGGGCAGCTCATCGTATATTTTTTCGGCGCCCGCAAACCCGGCAAACCGGAATTGACGGAATGGCGGGCGATCGTGGATCAACTTTCCTCTCTGCCGTCCAATCCACAACCGGCATGAGCAAAGGGCACAAGCCGAACATACTGCACCACGACAAGCACGGCTACGTCGCTCATTGTACTTGCTGCGATGCGTTCTCCGTGGCTTTTGGAAATGCTTATCTGAAGCTTTCTCTGATCGGCTTGAAACAGCTCAGCCATTCGGTAGGCATTCGTTATCAGGAAGTCCAAACGAGCAAAAAGGTCCACCAACGCGATATATACCTGGACAGCCCTTTCGATGGTTTCGGAATGATCTTATCCCTCCGCGAATTGGAGCGGTTCCATCACATTCTCCTGAAGACTTTACTCATTTTGGAAGCCCGTGATGAAATTCGAAAACAATAGCTGGTTGATGAAATCCATGAAAAGTTTGGCTTACCGAGGAGCGAGCATAGAAAGCGGTTTTCCCGTCGGGATGTCCTTAATGGTTATCCTGCTTACGGGATTTGGCTGTTTGACGCATCCGAATTGGGGATGGGCCCAACCCGATTCTATTCCTTGGGAGATCCGGTTGAAAGATGTGGTAGTCACCGCGCAATACGCACCTACCTCGGCTGAAGCGGCTATTCACCCCATTACGGTTGTGAAAAAGGATCAGTGGATAGCCAGAGGGCAAAATACCTTGTCCGAAGTTTTGCAACAGGAGTTGAACATGCAGGTCAGCCCGGATCCCATTTTGGGAACAGGCTTGTCCATACAGGGTCTGGATGGCCAGAACGTACAGATCATGATCGACGGTATTCCCGTGGTGGGAAGGCTCGGGGGTAGTATTGACCTGACCCAGTTGAACCTTAGCCAGTTTGAGCGGATGGAAATCATCAAAGGAAGTATGTCGGCCCAGTATGGCAGCAATGCGGCAGGTGGCGTCATCAACCTCATCAGCAAGCAACATCAGGTCAACAAGTGGAGTGCCGACGTTGGTGGCCAGATTGAGAGTATTGGGCTGAACAATCTGAACCTCCGATTGGGAGGCAAGCTGGGAGCCTTTCAGCTGGATGGAGGGATCTGGCGCTATCAAGCCTGGTTCGGCAGCGAAGAAGAACTGCGGGAAAGACAAGAAGTGACCGATGAGGATGGACAAACATACCAGGTGAAAGTCGTACCCTGGAATCCGAAAAAGCAACTGGGCTGCGATGCCAATCTGACCTTCCGTCCTTCGGATTCCCTTCGCATCCGGTATGGATTTCGTGGGTTTACTGAAGACCTGATGTTGTATGGAGACATCCGTCGCCCGGTTTTCCGACCCTATGCGATTGATCAGGAATTTACGACTCAGCGAAGAGACCATCATCTACATGCCGAATACTGGATGAGTCCCAGGCTCTATTGGAAGACTGCTATTGGCTGGAACACGTTCAACCGATTCAGGGACACCCGGAGGTGGGATTTGGAATCGGATACGACTTCGCTCGAACCCAATGGTCGGGATACAAGCCGTTATACGGGGCTGCTTGGGCGGACGAATTTCAGCTGGCTGGTCGATCCGGTCTGGAATATGCAGTTTGGCTTGGAGTATCTCCGGGAAACAGCCGCAGGTCAGCGCATTCTGGTCGCCGAGAACGGGGAAACGGAACCCTCCATGACCAACCTGGCCGGTTGGGTGAATTTACGGTTTCGACCCAGCCCGCAATGGACGCTGGAGGGCAATGTGCGATTGGGATATAACAGTCGTTACGCTCACCCCTTCATTCCGGCATTTCATGTGCTCTGGGAACCGGCTTCTGCCTGGCAGATGAGATTGGGCTATGCGCGAGGGTTTCGTGCGCCCTCTATTCAGGAGCTGTTTTTCAACTTCATCGATGTCAATCATTTTATCATTGGCAATCCAGACCTGGAGGCTGAAAACTCCCATAATGTCCAGCTTAACCTCAATTGGAAAGGGCCTGATGAGGGGCTGTTGGCTTTCCGCATCAACGGTACCCTTTTTTACAACAAAGTCCAGAATCGGATTACCCTTGTCGAATTCGAGCCCGTACGATTCAGCTACGATAATCTGGAGAACTTTGAGACCCACGGCGGCAGTCTGGAATTATCCTGGCAGCCCATTCGGGATCTACAGATCAAGGTGAGTGGGGCCTTCACCCGGCTGTTGAATCCGCTGAATGATGAATTTTCGGAGGTAGAACGTTTTGTCGGACTTCCGGAAATGACAAACGAAATTTCCTACCGGATACCGTTTTTGTTAGTCAATACCTTACTGGTGCACCGGTATATCGGTCGTCAGGATCGGTACGTTCTGGGTGACGCCGGAGAGCCTGAACTCGGGTTTGTTGAGGACTATCATCTGCTTGACTTTTCTCTGAACCGGCAGTTTTGGGAAGGAAGGCTTACCGTTGGGGCCGGCGTGAAGAATATTTTGGACCAAGACCAGGCCAATCTGGTTGGTACAGGGGGTGGCGGAGCACATTCTGGGGGTACGGGCAGCCGTCTGGTAGCCTTCGGGAGGAGCTATTTTCTGCGGCTGGGATTCAGTTATTGAGCCTATCTTCCTTTTTCAAACCTTCCAGAACGGCCTCAACCTTGCCAGTCCGGCATACAGGTTGATCTCGAAGGTTTCCCAAACCCGGAGCCCGGACTGGGTAACTTCCTCAGTGGAAGGGTTTTCTTTTCCGTTCAGGCCAGCAAGCAGGGCATCAAAGCAGTTTTTCATTTCCTCGACGTGATAGCCTCCTTCCAGGCAGGCAAAGAGTTGGGGAAAATGGGCCCGGATCTCCTTGCCCAGGTAGTAAAAAGCGTTCGCACTGCATTTCAGATCCAGCAGCAGGTCGTACTGGTGGCTGTCAAACCCGGCGGAAAGAGCCAAAACATCCGGCTCGAACTGGAGGGCTACCGGGAGGAAGGTGCTGAAGGCTTTTTCCAGAATGTCGTCTCCGCTTCCCGGCGGCAGCGGCACATTCAGCGTAAATCCTGCGCCCTTTCCGCTGCCGATCTCGTCCACGAAACCATGCCCGGGATAGGCTGGGTATTGATGCAACGACCAGAACATGACCCGGTCATCTTCATAGAATATGTGCGAGGTACCGTCGCCCAGGTGGCCGTCGATATCGAGGATCAGGACCCTTTTTCCGGCCCGGGCGAGGCGCTCGGCGGCAATGGCTATGTTGTTGAACAGGCAAAATCCGCTGGCGCGGTTGGGATAGGCATGATGACCGGGGGGGCGGACAAGGGCAAAACCTCCCACCCGCGAAGCCTCTACCGTAGCTCCGACGGAGTGCAAGGCCGCTTTTAGCGAACCGGGTGAAACAACCGTGTCTCCATCCAGGTGGCCACCGGTCTGACAAGCCAGACGCACGCGCTCTATGTACTCCGGGCGGTGTACCAATTCCAGAAACTCCTCTCCATTAAAGAGGGGACAAGGCGGAAGGTGCTCGAAAGCCAAAAGGCGCTTGGGGTTCTCCGGGTGCATGCCGGTTTTGTGTTCCAGCACAACCGGATGAAACAAGACGGGTATGTCTCCATGGGTAGGGGCAGTCGATTGCATTAGCTTCCTTTTCTCAAATCATAGATCAATTGTACCCAACCTTTATCGAAGGACCTGGTTTCCATGCGTTTCAGGTAATGGATGGAGGATGCACCGTTGAAAACAGGGATTCCCTTGCCAAGGACCAAAGGGGCAACGGTCAGTATGATCCGGTCGATCAAGCCGTGGGCCAGAAAGAAGGCGTTCATCTGAGCCCCTCCCACCAGCCAAAGGTGTTTTCCCTTTTGTGCCTTCAGGGAGCGGACGAATTCAGGGATCCCGGAATGTACGATCCGGACCCATTTCCCGGCCGGCCGTTCCCGGCGGCTGAAAACATAATTGACCTTATTCAAATAGGGAAAAGGCAGATCAAATCCCAGGATGTCCTCATAGGTTTTGTAGCCCATCAGGGTGGTGTCGATGGAATCGAAAAATGCTTGGTATCCGAAATCTTCCTGTTGGATTCGGAAAGCCGGATCGGACAGCCATTCCACTTTCCCTTCCGAATCCGCGATGTAGCCATCCAGGCTGACGGCAGCGTAGAGTATGACCTGACGCTCGGGCATGGGATCAGGCCGGGTAAATGAACAGGGGTACTTTACTCTGGAAGAGCATTTGCCGGGTCTTGCTGCGGTAAAACAGGCGTTCCCAGAGGGTTCGATGATAACTGAGCATGACCATCATATCGGTCTGGTAGGTCTCGGTGAAGTCTTCCAGCGCTTCGACCACGTTTTCCGGACCGATTTTCAAAACGGCCGGGCTTTCCTTGCCGTAATTGCTAAAGAGTTTCTGCAGCCTTTGCAGAGATTCTTCTTCCCGGGCGACGCCCCGTTTGGGGTCGTGGACGTGGACCAGCCGGAATTCTGCATCCAGAGGCGAGAGGAGTTCCAGGATGGCGATCAGAGGTTCGAATTCTTCCGGGCGAAGTTCGGTAGCTACGGCTATGGAGCGGAAACTGTTGAAACGAGCCTCTTCCGGGATGATCAGGACCGGGAGTTTGGATTTAGCCAACACACCGGTGGTAACGCTGCCGAAGGTTTTTTCGAGCAGGGAATGCTCGCCGCGTGTACCCATGACGATCATTTGGATGTGGTCCCGACCGGCCACCCGCATGATCGTCGCCGGAGGAAGCCCTACTTCCACTTCGGTCCTGATCTCTGGAAGATCGACCTTTTCGTTTTCCAATTGAAGGCGCGCTCTTCCCAACTCGACGAAAGCCTCGATGGCCGCCCGGGCCAATTCAACCTTTACCCGGGTGTCTTTGGTGGATACTACCGGCAGATCCATATTGGCGTATTCGGGATAGACCACATGCAGGAGTTCCAGTTCTCCCTCCAGGGCCTGGGCCAGGGAAAGGGCAAAAACATAAGCGTTCTGCGCAGTTTCGCTAAAATCGGTGGGGAGGAGTATTCTCATGGATTCAGACATAGGATTCGGCATTGAAATCAACAAAAGATACAACATCCCGGCAGGGTATAGAACCCGGGCGGAAAAAAATGCAAATTTGTATGAAGGGCACGGATTCCTGAAAGAAAGCCATTGAGAAAAGTCTCGTAAGACAGTGATCATTGTCAATGACAGGGGGCCCTCCTAAAGCTATATTTCGCGTTGAAAGAAGGCTCGGAAGAGCTATCATTTCTTTCAGGTGATTTTTAAAGGGAATATGCTGTTGGGAGCATCCGCAAGGATGCTCTTTTTTTTAGGCTTCCAACGCTTTCAGTTGGCGGAAATAGGACAGTAAAAGACGGGCAAATCCCTTGATTTTTTCCAACGTTTCCGGTTCGGTTTGTTCGGCATTCATGCCCAGGGCTGTGACTTTAAGTCTTACGTTGGCCCGGTACATTTTGAAATAAAGGAGCAGTTCGCGATCGGTTTCGTTTTCAATTATGGAGTAAGCCTGGAGGTAGGCTTCCAGAAAAACAGAACCCAGGTCACCCCGTTCGTGAAAATCCAGATCCATCAGGAAGAAGCCCAGTTCGTTTAAAATATCCAGTTGCCTGAGGTCGGGGTCAAATTCGATGCAGTCGAAAACGATGGGTTCCTCCAGCAAGAAGATGTTGCCGGAATGCAGGTCTCCATGCCCGTCGATGACCCAGCCCCGGTCCTGTCTCTGTGCGAGCCTGTCTGCCCGGTGGGATAGAAATCCTTCTACAAAAGGCAGGGAGGCCCGCAGGTCTTTTATTTCTGCCTCCGAAAAATGCGAATGGATCAGGGGGAAGATGACCTCCAGGTCCTGGTATCGCGCTGTTTCCCGTTCGGCCGGGTTTTCGTGCCGCACGGCATCCGTATTTTGGTGGAATCGGGCCAGAATAAGAGCCAGTCTCTCCAGTCGATCGATTTCGACCTCCCCTTCGCGGAGCAAATAATCCAATTGCATTGTGCTGTCCAGGCGCTTCATGCGCAGGCAATAGTCCTGCACGGGGCGGTCGGTGTCCGGCTGATGGCCGATGGCCAGGCGGCCTCTTTCCTGCTGAACAATGGGTAGGATGTCGAGGTAGATCGCTGGTGCCAGCCGTCGGTTGAGCCGGAGTTCTTCTTCCAGGAAGTGCTTTCTGGCTTGGAGCGTGCCGAAGTCAAGGAAGGAAAAAGTGACCGGTTTTTTGATCTTGAGGGCGTAGGGTCCGCTCAGCAAGACCCAGGAAATATGGGTTTCCAGCAATTTTCCCCGGGCTCCGGAGCCGGGGAGTTCTCCGTTTACCAGGATATTTTCGATCTGACTTCTGTTCATGCGCCCGCGTTGAGGTATTCTACTGCCGTATTGACCATCTCCTCGAGGTTCATCTGATCGGTATGCAAATGCAAAAAGGGCTTTTGGATGGGTTCGAACTGTTCCCGGATCCGGGTGTAGACTTCGAAGTCGGCTTCGGAATAGGCCCGTTCTGATTCCATGCGCCGGGCGATAGCTTTTTCGTTGGCTTCCAGGTAAATCAGTTTGACCGGGCAACCCACTTCTTTGGCCATATCGTAAAAGGGCTGGCGAAGTTCTTCTTTGAAGAAGGTAGCGTCTACGAGCACGACTTTCCCGTCCTTCAGGCCTGAGCGAGTGTTTTCGTGGAGTACAAAATAGATCTTATGCTTGGTGGGGGTATCGTACTTGCCCAGAAGTCCGGTTTGATGCCGGATAATATCCGTGTTCACGTGGCTGGCGTTCAATCGTTTGGATAAGGCCTGGGCGAAGGTGGTTTTTCCGGAACCGGGCAAACCGGAGATCAGTATCAATACGGGAGATGGAATTTCGGATGGTTGGTTCATGGACAAGGATCTCGGAGGTGACTTCAGGTTCTGCCTAACCGGCTCTCGAGTTCATGAAGCCGCTGATTGAGTTTTTCGATTTTATCTCGCATATGCATGATCGTTTCTATGCCAGCCGGATTGATCTCCAGTTGGATCCGCAACCTCAACATGGTCTCCAGTTGGGGCAGGTCCTCTTTCTGGATGCAAAGCTGGTTTTCGATCCGGAGCGGGGTGATCAGGCCGAAGTCAATGATCTCCTCCACCCAGCGGGATTCTACTTCGTGGAATTCACAGAACTTTCGGAGGGTAATGTAAGTATATTCTGACATGTCGCTAAACTTGACGATTACGAATATGCTGCCAGTTTCGGATCAGCTCTTTTTCCTCTTCGGAGAGCCGGGTCGGGATATCGACGGCCAGTCGTACGTACAGGTCTCCGAAGGCCCCAGGGCGTTTGTAGACCTGTACGCCTTTTCCCTTGAGGCGCAAGACCTTTCCGCCGGAAGTACCGGGAGGGATTTTCATGGCGACCTTCCCCTGTAGGGTTTCGATCTCTGCGGTACCTCCCAGAAGCGCCGTGAAAAGATCGATCTGGTGTTCGGTATGCAGATCATCTCCCTCGCGCCGGAATCCCGGTGCTTCAGCGATGCGGAAAGTGATCAGCAGGTCGCCCGCAGGCCCGCCTTCGAAACCCGGCCCGCCCTGTTCCTTGATCCGAATGGTTTGCCCGTCGCGCACGCCCGCCGGAATGGTCAGGCGTATATGGTTTCCGTTGACGGTCAGCACCTGCTTCCTGTCCTCCAGTACGTCCTTGAGGGATAAATGGAGTTCGGCTTCGAAATCCTGTCCCTTGAAAGAGCGCCGACGACCCCGGCCGAAACCCGAACGCTCCCCGGCAAAAGGATCCCCGCCTCCAAAGAACTGTTCGAAAAAGTCAGAAAAATCGCCCTCCCCGGAATAAGTAAATCCACCGGACCCAAAGCGTTGCCCCGATTGGCTTTGTTGTTGTCTTCGGGCCTGCTCAAAAGCTTCGGCATGTTCCCAATCCTTGCCGTACTGATCGTACTTTTTGCGTTTTTCCGGATCGGAAAGTACCTCGTGCGCTTCGTTCGCCTGCTTGAATTTCGCTTCCGCTTCCTTGTCCCCGGGATTTACATCCGGGTGGTACTTTCGGGCCAGCTTTCGATAGGCTTTTTTAATCTCTTCGGTGGAAGCCTGTTTGGGTACACCCAACACCTGGTAGTAATCAATAAAATCCATAACCGGTCAGAAGTATCCTTCCTGAATATTTTTTTGCGGAACAGATGGGTGAGCCCTTCGTTTCTGTGGCATCCCTTCCGGCATTTCAAATTCCGGCCAGAGGTTTACCAATTCGATTTTCAGTTGCTTGAGCAGGTCCTGCAATTCTGACCTGCGCCGGCGGATCTGTTTTTCAAAAAAGCGATGCCGCATTTCGTACTGCTTGCGGACGACTTTAGGGCAAGGTTCTCTTTTCTGGCGAATGCGATTGAGGATAAAATCGTAATCGTGCCACCGGCCGAGGATCTGTTGCCACAGATCGAGGCTCGACATGGTTTTCTTAGGCAAGCGCTTTCCCTCAAGCAATTGATCCATCAACTGCAAATTGTAATACAATTCCTTGACCTCCTTTCTCAGGTCGTGCAAAGCCAGCCGTCTTTTCCGCTTCAGATGCTGTTGCAAGCTTCTTATCTGCCGGGAAAAATACTGAGGCAGGCGCTCTTCCAGCAAATCCGGGCTTAAGTGCATCAGCTTTTGGCTCACCTGCTCCTCCAGTTCGTGTATGGGGGCCAGGGAAGAAGTAGCTCCCAACTGCTGCAGCTGAAAAATCCGGTTCTGCTCTTTTTCCTCCAGCCAAAGAGTAAAACGCTTTTCCATAAGCAAAAGGTCCTCGTCTCGGCCAACCACTTTTTTCTCCACCTGGATATCCCGGACTTTTCCCGCCATTTTGTAGAGAGGAATATATTGGGCAAAGGTCTCTTCTGCTATGAAATCATCGAAAAGGATTTGCAACAGCTTGTAGAACCCAAGTTGCCGTTTGAGATTGAGCCGGAACTGGTGAACGGTCTCCACTTCGCAATCGTGCAACAAGTCGTTGTACAACTGATGAAAATTTTTCTTCAGGTCTTTGTAATAATGATGAAATGCCGGTAACATAGCCTTCTGGATTAGATGCCGGCTAGCGGATGCTCCGGCGAGCAACTTGGTTTCCGGCTTCGGTTATGTAATGCGCCCCGCCGACATGGGCCCGGGCGTGATTTTTTTCTTTCCCTAACGGATCAGCATGACCGTCAGTCCCTTTACTTTTTCGAGCAGTTTTTCGGTGACGCTGCCGAACAGGAAACGATCCATAGCCGAATGGCCCTGAGCTCCCACCACCAGCAGGTCAGGCTGCTCATTTTTGGCATACTCGGCGATGTGGCCGGACACATTTCCGTAATCATTCTCCACAAAGTCCATTTCCAGCTCAGCTGTATCCAACCGGTTGGACTTCATGAAACTTTGAAAAGCTTCCCGGGCCGATTCCAACAAGACGGATCTGTAGCCGGGATAGCTTGGTTTGGCATAATAATAATCTTCCATCGGCATTTCAACAATATAAAGGCCTTGTACTTCCAGTTCGGGGTCTTTTTGCCGGGCCTGGAAGGCAAATTGGAGTGCCTGGGCAGAGTGGGTCGAAAAGTCGATGGGGGCAAGGAGTTTTCGCCACTGGCCGCGCGCTCTGGGTGCCACCAGCAAGACGTGACAGTGGGCATGCCGGGCTACGCGCTTGGCCGTAATCCCACTCCCTTCGGAATCCGGTTTTTTGCCCAGGATAAGCAGATTGGCCTCCTTCACCTCCAGCCAGTGCATCAGTTTTTGATAGGGCTTGCCCTCGATCACATTGACAACGACTTCCAGCCCTTCCGGCTGGCCCAGGATCTCGTCAACCTGCTCCTGAATGCGTTGGCGGATTTTTTCATCCAAAGGCTCCTCGGGGTTAAAGAGCTTTTGAAAACGGGGGTCTTCTTTTCTAGGAGCCGTAAAATCCGGCATGATGTGGACGAAGTAGACGCGCTTGATCTCGAGCTGGGCGTAGGCCTCGGAGATATAGCGGATCAGTTCTTTATCCATTGACGACAGGTCGAGAGCGACCAGGGCTCGGCTGAATTTATTTTTCATAGTTTGCTCTTCAAGGGGTTCGGATGCTCAGCACCGGCTGTGAAGCGGTCCGGGCGAGGTTGATGGGAATGCTGTCCAGGAATATACCGGCCAGGTTTCTCCGGTTTTGCATGCTGAGGGAAACCAGATCGGTTCCCAAACTGTCGGCCATGTCCACTACGCCGTCCTCGATGGTGTAGTGGTTGACGGGTACATATTCCAGCAAGTCGGCTGAGAGGCCGTCCACAAGTTGTTCGTAGGCGGTCTGGGCCACGCTGCTGGGGATGAAGTTATAAGGGGTTGTCACGCGGGTCACGAAAATCTTCTCCACGCCGGTATGACAGGCCAGGCGGAGCAAAAACTCCAGGGCGGGTCGGGTATCCAGGTCCAGGCTGGTGGCGAAAAGCAGCTTCCGAAGCTGAAAATCGGCCTGAAAGGGTTTCACCACCATGACCGGGATCAGGGTTTCTTTCATGATCTTTTCGGCGATGGAGCCGTGCAGGATGTATTCCCAACCACTGCGGCCGTTGGTGCCTATGAACACCATATCGTAGTGGTTTCCGGACAGGGACGGGATCTCCTGGATCTTTTCCTTGTGCCAGAGGCTGCGATCGGCTTCCACGCCATTTGCCCGAAAGCCGGAAGCTATTTCATCCAAAAGCATTTCTGCTTTCCGGATATGATCGTTCCATTCTGGGTATTCCCGTTGTCGTATTTCGGGCAGCAGGCGGATCTCCCAGGGCACTTTCAGCACGTGCACGACCTCCATGGAAGCGCCCATGGCCTGGGCCAGGCGAAAAGCCACTTCGCGAGCGGCCTCGGCGGGTTCTGAGAAATCGGTCAATAATAGAAATTTGCCTACCATGGTACGGCGAACTTTACCTGCCATAAAATCGCTACCTGCAGTCCTGTAAGTCAATTTCCCACCACGTGGACCTTTTCCATTTCCTGCAGTCTTCAAAAGATAGTAGAAAAACGCTAGGGGATCAAAGAGCCCCGGTAAGGAATACAGTGATCTTTATCAATTCAATCGAAATCAGGGGAAAAAATCGACGGCGGTGGTGGTACCCGCGAAAACGTCTATCAGGATCTCATATTGGTTGCTGAAGCAATAGGGGTCCCAGGGGTCGTAGCAATAGACCCAGCACCGGAGGCGATAGGTTCCAGGACGCAGAAATCCAAAATTGACCCCCTGGTTGGGACCCGGAGGGAGGGGAACCGTGCCGAAACCGACGACCTGGATGTCGTAGTACTGCCCGGGTTGGAAAAACCCGTCGGGATTAACAGCTACGTCTATGGCACCCTCCCGAAAGGTAGTGCCGGGGCCGCCCGGAAAGGTGAATACATCAAAAACACTCGGAGGGCCATAACAGCAAGTCTCTACATAGCAGGATGTAGCAGAAAGAATCAGAATAAGACCGATCAGGATCCGAAACCTCATTCGTCTTCGGTTTTAAACAAGAATACCTGGAATCCCATTCGCAAGCCGACACTCGAGATGTAGTCGCTCTGCTCCCGGGAAATGCCCTCATAATAGAGCTCGGCTTCCAGTGCTACGTGCTCGTTGACAAAGAAGTTAACCCCCGGCCCTGCGTCCCATCGAAAAGACCCGCGGGTGTCGCCCTCGACGCTTACGATACCTCCGCCTACCCCTGCCCCTATGTAAAAGCGGGTCCGGGACTGGCCGGGGAAGTAATAACGGGCAAAGGGAATGCCGGTGAAGGAAAAGAGGTCGTCATCGCCCGAACGGATGTACTGCAAGTCGGCCCTTGCGCCCACGGCCACATTGTTGAAGACGAAAAAGGCGTAATCCGGAGAGAGCCCGACGCTGAAGAGGTCGTTTCCTTCCCGGAACAAATTGTCCAACCGAAATTGACCACCTACGAAATGACTCCCTTGCCGGGTCTGCCCGAAAAGTCCCAGGCTTCCGATGAGTATGAAGATTAAGGGTAAAATGAGGTGTTTCATCAGGTGTTATTGACTTGTTCGAAAGATAAGGGAAAAAGGAAAATAGAAAAGTGGTCATGTTCAAAAAAGATGGGAAACCGGAGGAGGGTCTGCCCCCGCATTCTTCCCGACCCTTCAGGCTTACACCACCTGGCTAAAAAGCTTTCCTTCCGGTTGTCTTGTCCAGTAGCGCGCATCGAGAGCCAGAGCGATGTTTCGCACAAAAGGTTTCCCGGCCGGACTAAGGCTCAATTCGAAAGGGGCTCTGTGGATCAATCCATCCTTCAGAAATTCTTCCATGCGCATGAGCCCGGCTTCCAGGGCCGGGTGCTGCCGTTCGGGAAGTGCCCAGGAAGTACCGCCCCGGCACATCAGATTGAGTATGTGATGGCGAATGACCCGATCTTCCCGGCTGAGGCTGTGTCCTTTCAGGATGGGGAATTCGTTTTGGGAAATTCGATCCTGGTAGACCTCTATGGCCTTTTCATTTTGAATGAACATCTTGCCTGAGTCAGCGATGGAACTGGCCCCAAGGGCCAGGCAGAGCGGGGTGGCAAAGGGTGTATAACCCATGAAATTTCGATGCAGGCTGCCCTCTTCCAAAGCTTTTGCCAGGGGGTCTTCGGGCAAGTCGAAATGGTCGAGTCCGATCTCGCGATATCCGGATTCCTCCAGTTGCCGGCGCCCCAATTCGTAGAGGGCTCTTTTTTCCGCACCCTCGGGCAGGTCGGACTCCGAATAGGCCCGTTGGCTGGGTTTGATCCAGGGTACATGGGCATAGCTGTAAAAGGCAATCCGGTCCGGCCTCAATTCCCTTATCTGATCCATGGTCCGGTGGATGTGTTCCGGAGTTTGGAGCGGCAATCCGAAAATGAGATCGTAGTTCAGGGACTGGAACCCGAGTTCGCGTGCCCAGCGGGTGCATTGTTCGACATCCTTCCGGCTTTGCCTTCGGTTGATGATCTCCAGGATCTCGGGGGCAAAATCCTGGATGCCGATGCTGAGGCGGTTGAATCCCATAGAGGCCAGTAACTCCAGTTGTTCGCGGTTGGTGGTACCGGGATGCGCTTCAACACCGAAATGGTGATCCACAGGTACTTCAACCGTGTTTAATATGCCTTCGAGCAATCGCTTCAACTCGGGCCCACTGAAAAAAGTGGGAGTCCCTCCTCCGAGGTGCAACTCACGGAGGATCGGTTTGGCATCCATAACGGACCGGTACATGGCCCATTCCCGGAGGACAGCATGTATATAAGGTTCTTCGACGGCGTGGTTTTTGGTTATCCGTTTGTTGCAGCCGCAATACGTACACAGGCTTTCGCAGAAAGGAAGGTGAATGTAAAGACTGATTTCCCGGCTTTCCTCCAGGGATTCCTTCACCGATAAGACCCAATCATGGGCTGAGGGCGGGGCGGCGTCCCAGTAGGGGACGGTGGGGTAGCTGGTATAACGCGGGGCCGGAATATTGTATTTTTCGAGCAGGACAGGGTTCATTCGATCTCTGTTTGGGTCGGAAAATTAGGGGCAGGCTGCCGAGTGGAGGATGATAATGATCAGTTCGGATTTTCAAGACTCGGAATTTGGTGTTTATTTCAGGGATAATTTGAAAAATGACAATCCTATGGCCTTGATCTTGCCCGTTCAGGGTGTTTTGCCCCGCTTCGGAGATAATTGTTACCTGGCCGAAAACGCAACGGTGGTGGGCGATGTGGAGATGGGCGACGATTGCAGTGTCTGGTTTCAGGCGGTGGTACGCGGAGACGTACATTACATTCGGATGGGAAATAAGGTCAACGTGCAGGACGGTGCCGTGATCCATTGTACCTATCAGCAGGCGCCTACGGAAATCGGCGACAACGTCAGCATTGGCCACCGGGCCATTGTCCACGGTTGTACGATCCAGAATAATGTGCTAATCGGCATGGGCGCGATCGTGATGGACCACGCCGTGGTGGAGGAAAATGTCTTGATCGCTGCCGGTGCTGTGGTCCTGGAAAACTCGGTATTGGAAAGCGGGTTCATTTACGGAGGGGTGCCCGCCAAAAAGATCAAACCCTTGAGTCCAGACCAGTTTGCCCACTACATCCGCCGAATCTCCCAAAATTACGTGCAGTACGCGGATTGGTTTCGGGGCGAGTATTAACCCTTATCGATCTCAATTTTCAGCTATGCGAATATTGATCCTGGAAGACGAGGCCCCGGCAGCCAAAGGGCTGGAGGACATCATCCGGCGTTTTCGCCCTGAATGGACGATCAGTTCGGTTCAGGATAGTGTAAAGGGGGGTATTCGCTGGTTAAAGGAAAATCCTGCCCCGGATCTGCTGTTCATGGATATTCAGCTGGCCGACGGTATCAGTTTTGATGTCCTGTCGGAAATTCCCATTTCTTCACCGATCATTTTTACGACGGCTTTTAATCAATACATGCTCAAAGCCTTTAAGCAGCATAGCGTGGATTACCTGTTGAAACCGATTGATCCCGAGGAAATGGAGCAAGCCCTGGATAAGTTTGAGCGATTATACCGGCAACCCGGGCAAAGCCAGGTTGTAGATATGGAATCCATCCTCCAGTCGCTCCGCCAACCCGCTTACAAAGAGCGATTCATCGTCAAGATCGGGCAGCAACTGTCCTATGTCCGGGTCGGCGAGGTTTTTTATTTCTATGCCGAGGAGGGGCTTGTATTCCTGAAACTGGGGAACGGAAAAAAGCATACGCTTGATTACACCATGGAGCAACTCGCGCAATTGGTGGATCCAAAGGACTTTTTCCGGATCAACCGGAAGTGCATCGTGCATATCCAATCCATCCGGAAGGTGTCTCCTTATTTCAACAGCCGGCTGATCATTGACTTGCAGCCCAAAGCGGATTTTCAGGCCATCGTCAGCCGGGATAAAGTAGGGGATTTCAAATTGTGGATGGATCGGTGAAGGGGGTTCAGGATCGAGCGTTTAGGGTGTTTGATGTGAGATATGTGGGTTTACCATGAATTTAAGGTTTGATGCAGAAGTTAAAAAGCTTGTATATTTCAATTCCAAGCAGGCGGTCAAAAGTTTTCGAACATCTCTGGGCAGCGAATTCCAGCCTGCCTGATGGTTCAGGCAGGCACAGAGACAAAAGGCGCAGCCGGAAATTTGAATAGTTACCGAGATAAAAAGGAACCTTCTCTCACCGTGCAGACATCAGGATCATGAATATATTTATCAGCTACAGCCGGTCTGATGGGCAGGAAGTGAAACAGATCATAGAGGATTTCGAATCGCTGGGATACAAGATCTGGTTTGACAAAGAACTGAGTGGCGGGCAATCCTGGTGGGATCGTATTCTGTCCGAGATCCGCAACTGTGACCTGTTTGTCTTCGTACTTTCCGCCAAATCCAACAACAGCACTGCCTGCAACCGGGAATACACCTACGCCTTCGACCTCAACAAGCGAATCCTCCCGATCCTGGTAGATGATGTGAGTACCAACCTGCTGCCTTCGGCATTGACGGCCATTCATTTTGTCGATTATCGCGACAAAGGGCGCAACTCCGTCCTGGGGTTGGTGAAAGCCTTGAACAGCCTCCCGGAACCCAGCCCACTGCCCGACCCGCTACCTCCCCCTCCGGAAGTTCCCATTTCTTATCTGGGGAACCTCAAAGCGGAAATTGAGACCAGCCAGGTTCTTTCCTTCGAGGACCAGAGTGCTATATTGCTCAAATTGAAGGAAAGGCTCAAAAATAAAGCCGAGGAGAAAGACGTCTACCAACTGCTTCGAACGTTCAAGCAAAGAGATGAACTTTATCATCGCATAGCCGAACAAATTGATGAGCTATTGGCCGGTAAAAGCCCGGAACGGGTTTCCCAGCCCAGGCAACCTTCCGGGAACCCCCAACCTCAATCCCCCTCTCGCCGGCCGCAACCCGCTCAAGCGGCCTTCCAGGCTCCTCCGAGCCGTTCGAACCCGAATACCGCACAGGCCGGAAAAAAGACCGATTGGGTAGGAGTGGTCGGCCTCATAGGAGCCATCTTCATTCCCATACTGGGGGTCGGCTTTGGCATATGGAGCCTGGTCCGGATCAACAATGCTTCCAATCAGTTGAAGGGTAGCGTCTGGGGTTGGCTGGCCATCGGCCTGGGCCTGTTCATGATGCTGGTTTACCTGGTCCAGTTCATGAGCCTGGCCACCTATGACCCTTACGGTTATTAAGGACTGATTCTACGCCGGAATGGCTGATCTCCGGCTCCGGATTTGGGAACGCATACTAAGTACAGACCTAATATTCCTGTTGGCTCAGTCCAATAAAAGGGTGCACATGCTCCACGGGCAAAAGGGTAACCGGTACCGGTTGATCAGGTATCAGGTACAAATATGATAATCCCCTTGTTAACAGATACCAGATGAGGCGGTCCTATTTGACCGGACACCTTGTTTAACCACTTGTCAACCACTTGTCAACCACTTGTTTAACCACTTGCCAACCACTTGCCAACCACTTGCCAATCACTTGCCAACCACTTGCCAACCACTTGCCCACTTCCCTTCATCGACAATGTAACGAGATCTACCTACTCCATCTGAATGTTTGGCGTTAGATCACGGGCAAGGCGCTGGCCCAACCTACCCTGAGCAAGGCGTTCCGGTTATTAATCCAGTTTCCGGGGGGGGGAATCGGGCGTGGCTCTCTTCCTACAATTCAACCTGCTTATTCTACGATTCATCTTTTTAGGGCCCTCAAGCCCGGATGGAGGGCAGCACCTTTATGACAGATCACCTAATTAAATTTCTGTCATGAAAAACTTACTTTCTTTTCTATTGCCTTTCTTTTGCTTTTCCCTTGTCGGTGTCGCGCAGGAAGCGACGCAGACCGTCAAAGGGCAAATTGTGGATCAACAATCCGACGTACCGCTCATGGGAGCTACCGTGGAGTTGATCAGCGTGGACCCGGTGCTTGGGACCACCACCGATGAATACGGACGTTTTGCTCTGGAAGACGTTCCGGTAGGGCGACAAGCATTGCGTATTAGCTACCTGGGCTACCAGTCGATCACGGTGCCCAACGTGCTGGTTACTTCCGGCAAGCAAACATCCCTTTCCCTCGGTCTGGAGGAGTCGGTCACTCAACTGAATGAAGTGGTGGTGGTGGCCGAAACCGAAAAAGACCGCACGGTGAATGAGATGACGGCCATCAGCGCGAGGACCTTCGATCTCGAGGAGGTCAACCGCTTTTCGGGTGGGCGGAATGACGTGGCCCGCCTGGTGGGGAATTTCGCCGGGGTGGCCGTGGCGGATGATTCCCGCAATGACATTGTGATACGCGGCAATTCACCAACGGGCGTACTCTGGCGTTTGGAAGGCGTTCCCATCCCCAACCCCAACCATTTTGCCACGCTGGGCACTACCGGCGGTCCGGTGAGCGCGGTAAACCCCAATATGCTCAAGACTTCCGACTTCCTGACCTCTGCTTTTCCGGCCGAGTATGGAAACGCCCTGGCGGGCGTATTCGACCTGGGATTCCGAAGCGGAAACAAGGATCGTTTTGAGGGAATGTTCCAGTTGGCCGCCTTCAGTGGTTTTGAAGGTATGGTAGAGGGCCCCATCAACCGAAAAAAGCAATCCTCTTACCTGGCAGCCTACCGGCACTCTTTTGTGGAGGTGGCCGATGCTGTGGGGATTCCGGTCGGGACCAATGCTACGCCCAACTACCGGGACCTTTCCTTTAAGTTGGATCTGGGTCAATCGCAAGCCGGGCAATTTTCCATCTTTGGTATTTTGGCATGGAGCGCTATCGATTTTCTCGGGGATGATTTAGATGAAAATGATCTGTTTGCCAACCCCAACCAGGACGCCTTCGTCCGATCGCGCTTCGGAACGGTCGGGCTGCGCCACAACATCATCGTCGGAAACGACAGTTATTTCCGAACAGTGCTTTCCGTATCTGCGGTAGAAAGCCTGTTTGACCAGGACGAATTCGTGGAGGGCCTACCCGAAAAAATCCGCACGGTGGAATCCCTCGACCGCGAACTAACCTATAACATCTCCAGCTTTTACAACAAGAAATTCAGCCCGCAATTCACCATGCGCACTGGTGTACTGGTGCAGTTCCAGGAGCTCCGCACGGAAGTTCAGGATCGGGAAAACCGACCCGACATAGACGATGACGGGATTCCCGACTGGGTC
>CAZXIX010000008.1:72197-79530 GCA_964640855.1 uncultured Saprospiraceae bacterium | reverse complement strand
GGCAAAGGTCTGCGTGATGCTGAAGTTGTTGAAAGTACCGGTATTGACATTCAACCCGTCGTCGGTGCGGAAAGCATTGCCGGTCCATTCGTCGACGATGATCGTCTGCCAGGAAACGGCGGTACTGGAAATGAAGTTATCATCCGGCCATTTCAGGCGGGTTCCCAGGCTGGCGCTGCCTTCCCAGATCTGCATGAAGCCGGCCCCCGTGGCGCGGTAGTTGAAGCGGTTGTAAAAACCGGCGACGGTCAGGGAGTTGGGCTTTTTGCCTCCCAACCAGGGTTCGGTGAACGAAACGCTGTAGGATTGGAAGAAACGGCCGTTGGTCTGAGCCCGAACCGACAAGCGCTGGCCGTCGCCCATCGGCAAGGGTTTCCAGGCGCCCTTTTGGAACATCTTCCGCAAGGAAAAATTATTGAAACCCAGGCCTAGGGTACCGATCACGCCTCGTCCCTGACCGCCCCATCCGGCCGATAACTCCAACTGGTCGGATGATTTCTCCTCCACGGTATATTCTATGTCTACCGTACCGCGCTCCGGGTTGACCGGGGTATTGATGTTCAGTGTCTCCGGGTTAAAATAGCCCAGGTTGATGATCTGTCGCTGGGATCGGATGATATCCGACCGGCTGAATTTCTGGCCGGGAGCCGTACGCAATTCGCGTCGGATCACATGTTCGTGGGTGCGGTCATTTCCTTTTATGACCACCTTGTCAATGGTTGCCTGGGGGCCTTCAAAAATCCGAAGCTCAAGGTCGATGGAATCCTCCTCGATGGATACCTCAATGGGATCTACCCGGAAAAACAGATAACCGTTGTCGAGATAAAGGCTGCTGATGTCCCGGCCGTCCTCACTGAAACTAAGCCGTTTGTCCAGTAACCCCTTATTGTAGATGTCCCCTTTCTGGATGCCGAGTACTTGAGACAAGGTGGAGGTCTCGTAAATGGAGTTTCCTTTCCAGGTGATATTCCGGAAGTAGTACGGGCTCCCTTCGATCAGATCTATCTTGATCACCAGATCTCCCTTCTTATCCCGCCATATACTGTCTTTCAGGATCTTGGCATCCCGATAGCCCTGATTATTATAAAAGTTGACCAGGGTCTCCTTGTCATTTTTGTATTCGTCGGCAATGAACTTCGAACTGGCGAAAAGCCTCCGTTTGATATTGGTCTTTTTCATTTTCTTCCGGAGCTTCTTGTCCGTGAAGTCCTTATTGCCTTCGAATCGGATATCCGCGATCTTGACCTTTTTGCCCCGATCCACATCCAGCACCAGCCGGACGGAATTTGCCCGACTGCTGTCCGGATATTCCAAAACCCGGACCCGGGCATCGAGGTATCCTTTGCTGTGGTAATATTCCTGGATGGCTTCCGCGGCATTTACCTTGATGTTGTCGGTGACTATAGTTCCCTTGAGAAGAAAGCGCTCGATTTTTTCATCTAGGGTTTCCTGTTTTCCCTTTTTTACGCCGCGGTAGGTATATCGGCTGAGCCGGGGTCTTTCTTCCAGGCGGATCTGCAGGAAGATGATGTCTCCCACTGTCTTTTCGATGACGATCTGCACATCTGTGAACAGGCGAAGGCGCCAGAGGGCTTTGATGGCTTTCGGGATGTCGGGACCGGGGATCCGGATCTTGTCACCTACCTGAAGGCCGGAAATGCTGGTGATGGCGCGGTCATCGGCAAATTCGGCGCCGACGACACTTACTCCTCCCATCTCGTAGTCTTTCTCCTCGCTGTAATCCACAACGGGTAGGGTATCCTGAAGGACCTGCGCATGTAAACCGGAACCTATGCTCGAAATAGAAATAACAAGAAAAACGTAAAATCCTCTTTTCATGCCTCCGATTACCTCAGGTGGTTTTTGTTTTGTTTGCATGGAATCGTTTCATGCGGAAAAGGGCGATCAAAATTAGGGTTCCGGCGCCTAGGAAAAGAGCAGGGCGAAGACCATTCGGTTGTATTGCCTGATCAGACAATTTGTTCACTGGTCATACCGAACCGTCGTTCTCGATGTTGATAATCTATGATCGCCTGCTCAAAGTGGGCTCCGGTGAAGGCCGGCCAGGGGACCGAAGTGAAATACAGTTCGGCATAGGCCGCCTGCCAGAGTAAGAAGTTGCTCAATCGGGTCTCTCCGCTGGTTCGGATCAACAACTCCGGGTCCGGATAGGCGGCCGTCGCCATATGTTGCTGGAAGAGATCCGAGTCAATGGCTTCGGGATCCAGTTCCCCGTCCTTGACTTTTTGAGCCAGTTTTTTGGCTGCTTCGGTGATCTCCCAGCGACTGCTGTAACTCAGGGCCAACACCATAGTTAGGTTGTTGTAATGAGCGGTGCTTCTGATTCCTTCCATTAAGGCTTTGTAAGTTGGCTTCGGTAGCAATGACAGCTCACCTACGGCCTCCAGACGAACTTCGTTCTCATGCAGGAGTTTGATCTCTTTGTTCATCGAAGAAACCAATAGCCTCATCAGGGCGTCCACCTCGAATTTGGGTCGATTCCAGTTTTCAGTAGAAAAAGCGTAAAGCGTCAGGTATTCCAAACCGAGTCGGACCGCAGCCTTGGTGATTTCCCGAACCGATTTGACACCCTGCCGATGCCCAAAAACCCGGGGCTTGCCCTGGGTCTTTGCCCAACGGCCGTTACCGTCCATGATAATCGCTACATGACGGGGAACTTTGTCAGGAATCAGTTGCAGTTTGTTATCCATTAATCTTTCATCAATCCGTTTCACTTCCCTTCCACACCCTGAATGGAGCTTGTTGTGACCGCGAGTCCTTAAGAAAAGCGGCACAAAGTTAAAAAAGAATGAGAATTGCGTAGAACCGTTCCGGAATTCAGTGAAGTCATGCCGGGTAGAATCGAGGCAGGTGCCCGTATCCAGGGGGCTTGTCGCTTCAAAGAGGTAAACGGGTTCTCAACTTCCCGGGAATGGATTATTTTGAGGCCTCAAACAGATCGCGTATGTTGTTCTTGATGGTTTTTCTGGGCGGAGGATTGGGCAGTGTGTGCCGATACGGCATCGGATATCTGTTTCGGACAGGGGAGGGGTATTTTCCCGCCGCCACCTTCGTGGCCAACCTGCTGAGTTGCCTCCTTTTGGGCTGGTTGCTGGGTTGGCACCTCAAAAATCCGATGTCCGATTTGAACCGGGTGTTCCTTTTTACCGGATTTTGCGGAGGATTCAGCACCTTCTCCACCTTTTCCAGCGAATTTTTCTTCCTGCTGGAGGAAGGTCAGCTCGGATATGCCTTTGGCTATGTTGCGGCCAGTCTATTGGCCGGCCTGTTCTTCATCTTCGCCGGATTGAAACTTGCCTGAGTTTTTTCCATCCCCGGATTGCTGATCCGCCAAACCCCGCTTTTGTCTCAAGTCGATTCCCACCAGCATGGCGGCGCAAAAAAAATAGAAGGATCCGACCTTATCCGTTTCCAAAAGATCATTGATCAATTGCAAGGTCATGATGGCAGCCAGGCTGAGGGTGACCATGAGGACCAACCGTTTGTCCCAGCCGGATGAACGGTGATAGAGCTTCTGGCCATACAGCAGCAGGATCAGCTGGATGGCCAGGAACAGCAGAAATCCGATGATCCCTTGCTCTACAAAGGTCATCAGGTAGTAAGAGTGAATTCCCGAACGTTCGGGATTGTCGCTGACATAGGTTTGAAAACTGCTGATGGTAAAGGGCTTGTAACGCTCGTAAAAGGAACCCGGACCAAAGCCAATCAGGGGGCGCGCACCGATCATTTGGAATCCGGCCATCCATCGATACAGCCGCTCCATCGTGGAAATGTCCTCCAACTCATAGGTGGCCTGCAGGAGGTCTCCGAATTCATCGTGAGAGATCGTGGTCTCGTAGTTGGGAGCCAATTCCAGGTAGGCGTTGTCCTCGGCCAAACGCAGAAAAAAGAAAAGCCCGATCAGCAGTGCAGCCACAAAGCCCCAGGCGATCATCCGCAGTCGGATGAATAGATAAACGGCTATGCAGACCAAAAGGGATACGTAGGCCGCCCGGGTATAGGAGAGGTAAATGGCTACAAGGAAAAGAAGGATCACTACCCAGAAAAAGGCATTCCAGAGGGGCTTCTTTCGATACTCCAGGCGCATATACCACAGAAAGGGAAAAAAAACGGCCAGCACAGAAGCATAGATAACGTGATTGGCATAGAAAGGGTCCAGCACTTTTTTAATGGAGGAAAAAGAGAAGCCAAAACCGGCATGTCCAATTTGTACATATACGACTGTAATGGAAAGGGTCAGCAGGAGCAACCAGAACCAGCGTTTTTGGTCTCTTTCCTGGGTAAGCACCCAGCCCGTCAGGAGGTAAAAAGCGACCAAGTACCAGGTTTTAGCCAGCCAGAATTTCAGAGAAATGACCGGGGTGGTGCCCGTCCATCCTGAAATTCCGATCCAGAGCCAGTGCAGAAAAAAAAGTGCTGTGATCGGATGGAAGAGGAAGCTTCGCTCCCAATTTCCGGAATTGCGCAAGCCATACAGGATCGCTACGAACATCAGTCCTACCATAAGCGGTTCGGTAGGCAGATCTGTACTGAGCCCCCCGGGCAGATAGATCAGGGTGCTTAGGGGGACACAGGCATACAAAAGCAAAAGGATCGCCTTGAAATCCACCAGGCTGGTCAGAACCAGCAGGAAAAAGGCAGGTGTCAGGAGAAAATACCAGTTACTTGTTCCCAGACTCAGCAGAATGCTGCCGACCAGGAGGAAGCTGAAAAACCCGAACAAGCGTTGGCGGGCGCTCAGAAAATTCAGTGACGTGATCTTAGCGGGCATTCAAGAGCGTATTCCAATCTACATTCCGGTAGAAATCGATCACCAGAACGCCCAGCAGCGAAAAGAAAAAAGCGATGGCGACGGAAGCGAGCACGAGTACCGACCTTCGCGGTCGGGACTTGAATACCGGCGGACGGGCTTCCTGTATGAGTATGATACCGGAAACCGAACTTTCATAAGCGGCTCTCCAGCGTTTCAACCGTTCCTGATCGCTGGTCATGGTGTTGGTCGCATCCGTGTATTGGACCTCAAGCTGCTGGGTAATACCCAGGCCTTCGTTCAGCCTTTCCATCCGCTGAGTCAGTTTGGCCACTTCAGCTTCCCGGCCCGAGATCTCGGCCTGGAGGTAGGTAATGGTGTCTTGGGGGATGCCTTGCTTCCCGGAGAGCGATTGAAGCCGGGCTTGCCCTCGGACCAGCTGAGCGTCCGCTGTTGCCAGTTGTTGGGAGAGGGCCTCCGTTTGAGCCTCAATATTGAAAATGCCGAACATCTTGCGGATCGCCTGCAGGCTGTCGGCCAACTGGGCAAGAATCTCCCTTTTCCGGATCAGGTTGTTGTCCAGCGTGGAAATGGATTTGCTCTGGGTTTCTTTGACCAGTTTTTGAGACAAACGATCGATCTTGTCGCGTGCCGCATTGGCTACGCGGCTTGCGAATTCCCGATCCTTGTCCTCAAAGGATAGCTCAATGGCATCCCGATTGGTCTTGACCAATTCCATGTATTTGCCCAGTTTCTTTTCCAGCGTGTATCGGGCCCGGGGCGACTCTTTGTCGATTTCATAGTGTTCGTACAAATGGAAAGAGTCCGCCAAAAAGTCGATCAACTCTTTGGATTCTCCCAAGGTCAGAATGCGGTCGATATCATCGGCATTTCCATAGTATTTGGCGGTGGTATTACTCAGGCCGAAAATCACTTCGGGCTTGGCCTGATCCGGGCTGGAAGCCAGAAATACGGTGGTTGCTTTGTAATAGTTGGGAAGCAACAAGGTGATGATTACACTTCCAATACCTGTGAGAACGCAGACCCACAGAACCGGGGTTCGCCATTGCATCAGGGTTTGAAAGACATCCAAGAGGTTCGATTTCTGCTCCATTTGAGAAAGTTCTCGGCAAATGTAGAAAAATAGACCTTATCCGCTTTCAGCCGGTCTGGTCTGCCATCGGCACATGGCACGCTCTGGCAAGGGCACCTGGTCAGAATATCCTGTAGCCCGTCCAGCAGCGTTCTTCCGGGTCGAAAAGGAAAACGTGGTCATTGGCGAAGGAGAAGTTGAACTGTTCATCCTTTACCGACCCTCTGGGCAGGGTGATCGTCTCGCTGAGTAGGCCGTCCTTTAGCCTGAACAGGTAAACCAACTCCAGGTCTAAGTCCAGTATACCCAGCTCCCTGTTTTTTTTGCCGGTGTAGATCAGGGTCGTTTTATTGTAGCGGTTAGTTTCCTGGGGAAGCTGCAAGGTGATATCCGTGTTGGTAGGTTTCCCGTCCTTCAAACGATAGCCTCTTACCCGAGCTTTCTCCTGGAGAAACAGCACCTCTTTTCCCCGGGTGTCGAAAGCTCCGACCGCCTGCTCCAGAGGTTGCACCGGGCCTTCCACGAGGGTTTGGTTGCCCAAGCCGGGTAATCCGTTTTCATCCAGACCAATTTGTACCCAGCCCAGATCGCCATAGCCGTTTCCCTCCAGAGTTTCGCTCTTCGGGTTCCACCAAAGCCCTCGGATGTCGTTTCCAATGCGGCTCTCATCCAACAGCGTGCCATCTTCGCTGAAGCTGTGGATAGGAAATTCCGGGTTGCCCGCAAAAACGGTGTAGTAGATCTTTTTTTCCGGATTGTAAGCTACAGCCGTACCGTTTTCCCCGCTGCCCTGCGGCAACTGGAGCACAAGGGATGCCGTTGGGTAGTCAATTATGTTTTGGGCGGACAGGGGAAGGCTTACAAAGACTGCCAACCAGAGGGTCAGGTTTTTCATCGTATTGATTATAACATGATGGAGGTCAAATATACTCGCTTCTCCAGGGAATAAGATATTCCAGCGATCAGGAGCCTTCCAGTTTTTGGCGAACCAGCTGGCTGAAGGAGTTCAGGTCGATCAGTTGCAGGGCAAAGGCAATCAGTACGCCGGAGGCAAAGCTTCCGAGGAATCCCCAATACCAGGCCCCTGGCCAGAGTGTAGCCCAGCCCCAGCCGGATATGGTGCTGAGCAAAGCCAGAAGGGCCAGCCGCATGACCAGCCGCGGGTCGCTTTTCAGGCCCCCGATGCCAATCGAAATTCTGAGTTGCAGGAAAAAGGAAACCATCTGGGTCAGGCAGGTTGCCATAGCCGCTCCCAGTGCCTGGTAGAGGGGTATGAGTAAGAGATTGAGCAAAACATTGGCCAGTACAGTACCGGCAAAGATCCGGTTGAGGGGGCCCATTTGCCCCCGGGCAGACAACAAGGTGCTGTAAACGTAGTTTCCGCTGGTAGCGATCAGGGTGACCATCAATACGGCCAGCACTTTTCCGGAGTAGGGACCACCGCTGAGGGAGAGCGTTTCCATGATTTC
>CAZXIX010000008.1:29148-72187 GCA_964640855.1 uncultured Saprospiraceae bacterium | reverse complement strand
GGCTGGCAGGGGGTTGAGGTGGCGGGCCGCCGAGCGCTGGCTGGCAGGGGGTTGAAGCGGCGGGCGGCGGAGAGGATTCATGGGTGGGCGCAGGAGGGCCTGGGGGCGCCGACCTCCCGCTACCCGCCGGGGCCGAACACCACCCGTGCCACGGCTCCGGCCTCGATGCCCTGCTCCGCGAACCACCCGGTTGTAGGCGATGCAGGCAGCGACCAGTGGGAAGATGGCCGACCAGAGCAGGCGTATGCTGAAGCTAACCAGCGGCGCCACAGGTTGTCCCGCTTTCAGAAGACTTGCGAACATGGGGAGCAGTAAAGCGGCAAACAAATAACCCAGGTTGTTCGAAGCGTCGAGGAGCCTGTAGGCAGAGGCGTAGATATCAGCCTGAATACGTCCATCCGGAAGCAATCTTTCCACCATGACCCCATCCACCCGGGTGTAGATCGTCATCAGAAAGATGGCCAGGGCAAAGGGGGCGCTTCGAAGCATCAGCATGCGTATTCGTTTCCACCTCCAGTAGAAGCGCAGCGGACCGGTTTTCCACAGCAGGAAGCCAAACGCCATGAGCACCACCGACAACCAGGAGAGGGTTTGGGCCCATACAAAGTGCCATAGGGTAAACTGTTGGCGGAGATGGGAGGGGCCCCAGATAAAAGCCCCCAGAAGAAGGATCATGAGTAGCTTATCCGCGGCAGAAAGAAGACTGTCGAAGCGATAAAACCCCAATCCGGCGATATTGGCCCGCAGGTACATGGACAAAGAGACCAGGATCTGGTTCAGCGCCACTACTCCCAGGAGCGGGAAGAGTCCCGAACCATAGCCCAGTAGCCAGGCAAATATCCCTACGGTTAAAAGATAGATAAGGGCAAGCGCCAATTTGAGCACCATCAGATTGGGCATATATAGGCTCACCATGTGTCTGTTCTGAGCCACCTGGCGGTTGGTGAAAACCCGGAGGCCGAAGTCGTTTATGATCTGGAAGAGGTAGGTGAAATTGAAAAAGGCAAACCAGAGCCCGTACTCGCCGGGCGCCAGGGTATTTTGGACCCCTCTTTCGATCCCGAAGAGATAGACCGGTTTCACCAGCAGGTTGATGCCGACGAGAAAGATCAGATTGGTTAGGAATTCCCGCTTCATAATTCAGCGGGGCTAAAATAGGGTTTGCCTTTGGGGAAAGCGTTGATTCGACCGCTATTCGTAGCGCAGAGATTCGATGGGGTCCAGTCGGGCAGCTTTGATCGCCGGATACAAGCCGGAGACCAGTCCGACCAGGCTGGTGAAAACGATGGAGAGCAGAATCCAATTCCAGGGAAAAAGGAAGTCGCCGCCCAGCAGCCAGGTGACAATATTACCGACCATGACCCCCAGCAAAATGCCGAATAACCCGCCGATCTGGCAAATGACGACGGCCTCGGTCAGAAACTGCCGACGGATGTCTTGTTGGGTGGCTCCCAGGGCTTTTCGGACACCGATCTCGCGGGTTCGCTCCGTGACGGACACCAGCATGATGTTCATCAATCCGATAGCCGCCCCTACCAGGGTGATCAGCCCGATCATGACCGCCGCAAAGCGCAGGCTGACGGTATTTTCTCGGATGACATCGATCAGGCCGTCGCTTTTCTCGATCTCGAAATCGTTTTCCTCACCGGCTTTCAGCTGTCGAATGATCCGGAACAGACCCGTCGCTTCGGAAATGCCTTCCTCGATGCGCGTGGGGTCTTCGATGGCTACCAGAACGTCGTAACTCGTCTGAGCCGTTCCGAAATATCTTTTTCCCGTGAGCAGGGGGATAAGGACCCTCCGGTCTTCACTTTGCTGCATGCTGGCTCCCTTCGATTCCATGGCGCCAACCACCCGCAATTTGGCGAAACCGGCGTTGATGTATTTTCCAATGGCTTTTTGTGGATCCCCGTTGAATAGGTCCTCTACGGCATCGTGCCCGATGATCGCGATGTTCCCTCCCTGCAGGGATTCCCTTTCCGTAAAATTACGGCCCGCAGCGAGGTTAAAGCCCTTGGCCTGCAGGTAGTTCTCACTGACTCCGAAAACGAGGAAATTGGGATTCGTTTTTTCGCCCGCATATTTGATGGTTGCCGTGTTGGTACACCACAGAGAAACCGAGGTGCTGGCAGGAAAATCAAATCGGTCCTTAAAGTCCATCGCCTGGCGAAAACTGATGGGTTCGCCGGTTTTTCGGACAGCCCCTTCACGCCGGGATTGCCGGATCGGTTCAATGGAAAAGGAGTTGGCTCCCAACGAAGACAGATTGCTGTTCAAAGAATAGATTGCCGTGTCAATGGCCGTCAGGATGCCCACAAGTGCCATGATCCCGAATGAGATGATCAATAGGGTCAGAACGGCTCGCAGCCAGTTGGCTCGTACCGAATCGATGGCGACGCTTACATTTTCGATGGACTTCATAGACAGCAGATGATCTATAAAACTATACAAGCTGAAAGACCTGCCTAATCCCTTTCGATGAATCGGATCATTTCCCCGACAAACGCCCGGATGCCTGCAGCTCTTCCTGTATGGCCTTCTCCAGCTGAGGGAACAGGGCAGGGGTAGCGGCGAGTACTTCTTCGCTGTAAAGGCAGTCGGACTTGCCTTGAAAATCGCCTACCCGACCTCCGGCCTCCTCGATGAGCAGGATGCCGGCGGCCATGTCCCAGGGGTGAATACAGTATTCAAAAAAGCCGTCGAATCTTCCGCAGGCCAAATGGGCCATGTCGAGTGCCGCTGCGCCCAGTCGCCGAAGCCCCTGGGTATGGCGCATGAAATACGCTTGGATGCGCAGGAAAGAGCCCATATCTTCATAGCCCGAGCAGGGCAAACCGGCCGACAAAAGCGCATCTTTCAAATGGGTGGTCCGACTTACCCGGATGATCTCATCGTTCAGGCGGGCGCCGCCACCTCGATAGGCCGAAAAGGTTTCATTCCGCACCGGATCGAAAATAACCCCTACTTTCAGGTCGCCTTCTGCTTGCAGCCCCACGCTGACTACAAAGTGGGGTATGCCATAAAGAAAATTGGTCGTTCCGTCGAGCGGGTCAATGATCCACTGCAAGGGGGAATCCTGGTTTTCGATCGTCCCTTCTTCGGTCAGAAAAGTAGATTCCCGGAGCAGGGCAGACAGTTTTTCAACCAGCAGCATCTCGGTGTTTCGATCAACATAGCTTACGAGGCTATTGTCGGATTTACCCTGGATGTGATCTTGCGTCACCTTGCCCCATTCAGACAGGATGTAAGCCCCTGCCTCTTGAACGATGGGTATGGTATGTTGGAGAACGGATGCCCAGTCTTGAGTCATTTTGACGAAAAAAGTTAGTCCATTAATTGATAGATACCGGGCAGGTCGCGCCCCAGCCGATTATAATCCAGGCCGTAGCCGATCACAAAGCGGTCCGGGATCTTGAAACCAATGTAATCGATACGGAAATTTTGCTGATACGACTCCGGCTTGTAAAGCAGGGTGGCAATTTCAATTCGGTCCGGGCCTTCTTTTTCCAATTGCGGGAGGAATCCGGCCATGGTGTTGCCCGTATCAATGATATCTTCCACGACAATGACCAATCGCCCGCGCAGGTCTTCCTTAAGCCCCAATACTTCGGTCAGCGAACCGGAAGAAGAGGTACCCGCATAAGAAGACAATCTGACGAAGCTGAGCTCGCTTTGCAGCGGGCAGGCCCGGATCAGGTCAGCGGCAAAAAAGACAGCCCCGTTGAGAATGGTAAGAAAAACGGGCGTATGGCCGCGGTGGCGACCGGCGATTTCCAGGCCTATTTCCCGCACCCGGCCCGCTATGGTTTCCGGATGGATAAAGCGCTTAAAAGACAGGTCGTGCGCTCTTACCACATCTTCAGTTGTCGGATCTTGCATAAGGAAGGGCTTACTGAACCGCTTGCCACAAAGATACCATACGACAGGCTAAATACCGACATCCGGGAAAGAGATGATCCAAACGGACCTTCATCTCCTGTTCGGTTTTTTCCAAACCTCCCGTTGAAGAGAGCAAATTGGCGCTTGTTTTTTGCGGAATTACGAATGATGCAGTTATTTGACCGGAAAAGCGGATCCTTGTTAAGGAAAAATCGAAAAAAATAGAACGAATGTAATTGTATTTTTTACAATAACCTTGTACATTTGTTTAGCTCCTCCCCAGTAAGAGTAATTTGGTTTTATTTGGTTAGGGCTGAGGTAGTGCTATACGGCACTGCCTCTTTTTTTATTGAAAAAATGCCTCGATCGAAAGATCCCGGTCAGCTTTCCAGCGCGATTGGGATTTTTCTACAAAGGTATATCCCTCCGCAGGGCGGTAATCAAGTTCCTGTTGAACGTGCTCAATCAGACTACTTATCCGTTTCCGGATCCGGATTTGATCCACCTGCCCGTCCGGACTCCAATGGACCTCCATTTGCTGGACCAGCAGGTGGTCGTCTGATGCCTGGTAGATGTATTGCTCGGGATTCCCCTTCTCGTAATAAAGGGTGTCGCCCTGGTATTTATCGGTCCAGGCCGGCCGGTTGATGTCCGATTTGCGGAACGGCGCCAATTCGGCTTCCCAGTCAATGTTTTCCTGTATCTTGCTTTCGTTCTTTCCGTCCAGGCGAACGATCTTTTTGAGACGGGTATTTTCCGTTTCCAGACGTTTGCTCTCCTCCTCAAAGAAAGATTCGGCATCGAAAAAATATTCCCGCGACTCGTTGGCTTGTCCCGCATCCAGATCTCCGCTGCAGGACCAGGAAACCAGAATCAAAATGGAAAGGGTGAAAAGATTTCTCATGTACGACTTACCAGGATGTCTCCGGTCATTTCTTCCGGAATGGGTTGCCCCATCAGAAATAGTAAGGTGGGGGCGATATCTCCCAGCTTTCCGGAACGGATCTGGGCGGTTTCACTTTTAGGGGAAACGTAAAGGACGGGCACCGGGTTTTTGGTGTGCGCCGTATTCGGGCTTCCGTCCTCGTTGATCATAAAGTCCGAATTTCCATGATCGGCGATGATGATGCATTCGTAATCGTGCTCCAGAGCTACGGGAATGATTTCCTGCATGCATTGATCTACCGTTTCGGCCGCTTTCACTGCGGCTTCGAAAACGCCGGTGTGGCCCACCATGTCCGTATTGGCAAAGTTGAGGCAAATGAAGTCGGGCTGCTTGGCCCGGATCTCCTCAATTATAGCATCCTTAACCTCAAGAGCGCTCATTTCCGGTTGCAGATCGTAGGTGGCTACCTTGGGCGAGGGTATGAGGATGCGGCTTTCCCCGGGGAATTCTTTTTCGCGCCCTCCGGAAAAGAAAAAGGTCACGTGCGGGTATTTTTCGGTTTCCGCGATGCGCACCTGTGTTTTTCCGGCCCGGCTCAGGATTTCCCCTATGGTGTTTTGAATGTCCTCTTTTTCAAAGATGACGTTGACCCCTTCAAAGGTGTCATCATAACGGGTCATGGTAACGAAATGAGTCTTCAGGGCCCGCATATCGTGTTCGGGATGGTCTTTTTGGGTCAGCACTTCGGAGATCTCTCTCGGGCGGTCGGTCCGGAAATTGAAAGAGAGCAGCACATCCCCCTCCTGAATCGTCGCTACCGGCTGGCCATCCTGTGTACAAAGAATGGGTTTTAAAAATTCGTCGGTCTCCTCCGCAGCATAGCGTTGTCTGATGGTCTCGATCGCATCGGAGGTGGGTTCGCCCTTTCCTTTGACCATGAGGTCGTAAGCCAGTTTGATCCTTTCCCAGCGTTTATCCCGATCCATACTGTAATACCGACCGACGATACTGGCCAATTCCACGGGTTGCTCCGCAGTATGGGCCAGCACTTCCTGCAAGAAGCCGGCTCCGCTTTTGGGATCGCAATCGCGCCCGTCGGTAAAGGCGTGTATGTAGGCTTTCACCCCTCCGAAATCTGTGATGATGTCGCAAAGACCCATCAGGTGATGATAGTGAGAGTGTACCCCGCCATCGGATACCAATCCGAAAAGGTGTATGGGCTTACCCTTATCCCGGGCATATTCCAGCGCTTCCCGGAGAACCGGGGTTTGGGCCAATTCTCCCTCGCGCAACGCCTTATTGATCCGTGCCAATTCCTGGTACACGATCCGTCCGGCCCCAATGTTGAGATGCCCTACCTCGGAATTCCCCATCTGCCCGTCGGGCAGCCCGACCTGCTCCCCGTGGGTGACCAGGGTGGCGTTGGGGTAGCGGCTGAGCAACCCGTCCATATAAGGTGTACGAGCCTGCTGGATGGCATCGGATTCGGGTTTGGGACCGAAGCCCCAACCGTCAAGAATGAAGAGAAAGGCTTTTTGGTGCGGCATATATTCTGGGTTTGCGGATGGTTCTGATAAATAGGCCCTCAAAGGTAAGGAATCCAATTTGGCAGACCTCGCCCGGATTTAGGTTCCGGCCGTTTTTTATACTCCACTATCTCGGGCTGGATGGAACTCAAAAGACTAAATGCGGGTTACCTTCGTTACCCTAGTGTGGGGCTCAGCAGCCTGACCATCTTCTGAATGCCAGATCTGAGAGCAGGTGTATTCAGATGCCAAGGGTCTTTGAAGTTTGTAAACGAGGGTCGAATCCATCTTTATTTCAAAGAAGACAGATGGATAAGGATTTCGATCGGCAGGATCAGGATAATGGGTCCTGCAGGAAGGCGTGCACCCAGATCGACGATTGGGGTACAACGCTATGAATTTCAAACTTTCCCTTAAGGGTCATTTTCGAACCATCCGATTTATACAGGAGAAGTTCGACAGGATATTCTTTGGTGTAAAGAAAATACCATGAGATCACTATGCTGGATCTTCTTATTGGGATCCGTAGCCACCCAGCCCGCCTTTGCTCAAGGTTGGCCTCAGATTTTTCAGGCCATCGGCGATGGAGATGCCGAAAAGTTGAGCCAATATTTTTCCGAGAACGTGGAAGTTGCCCTTCTGGATAAGGAGGACCTTTATTCGAAAGCGGAAGCCGGAAAAATGGTTTCCGATTTCTTCTCCGACTATCCCGTCAAAAATTTCAGTGAGGTACACCGGGGCAACAGCCGGGACAATGTCTCCCAGTATTGCATCGGCAACCTGGTCACTGACGGAGGGACTTTTCGGGTCTACATCTACATCTCCTCGGAAAACGGAGGCTCGGTTATTCAGGAACTCCGTTTTGACCAGGGTTGATCCCCTGGCTTCATTTCGGGCCGAAAGCCCCTTTTTCCAGGACCCCCATTCCAAAAAGGGCAAAGTCGAACCGCACCGGATCTTCCGGGTCGATGGACTTGAGATTTCCGGTTAATTCCAGGACGGTCTCCCAATCGGTCTGTTTTCTTTCAATCAAAGCTAAACGCCGGGCTATCCGGTCCACGTGCACATCAAGCGGCATGAGAAGCTGATCGGGCCTGATCCGGTTCCAGCACCCGAAGTCCACTCCTTTGTCGTCCTGCCGGACCATCCAGCGCAGGAACATGTTCAGGCGTTTGCAGGTGGACTTTCGCCTGGGGGTAGCTACGTGCTTGCGGGTGCGCTGCGGGGCGTCGGGAAGAGAAAAAAAGTACTCGTGAAAAGCTTCCAATGCAGGACCCACGTGTTGGCTGTCGGGGTTCAGATGGCTGCTGAACGCCGTTTCCAGCGATTCGTGCCGGCGATAATATTCCTGCAAAAAAGCCAGGAAATAAAGCGTGTCGGTAGCCTGGAAGGTGCGATGCTTGAAAGAAAGAAAGCGAGAGCGATCCGCTTCCTTATGCTCCAGGATAAACCGGTAAGGCTCCCCCTCCATCAACTCGATCAGTTCTTCGCCTTTCCGCAGGATGGTTTTTCGTTGCCCCCAGGCCAGCATCGCAGCCCAGAACCCGATGATCTCGATATCTTGTAATTGGCTGAACCGACGAGGCAGGCTCACCGGGTCATTTTTGATGAACTCGGGATGATTGAAGCGCTCGGCTCGCTCCACCAATAAAGCCTTGGTTTCGCTCGGAATCAGCATTCAATGGGCACCAAAGTGAAAAAAAAGTTCGTTATTGAAGCAGAATTCCTGATAATCCATGTCTGCAACACTTACCTACACCCTCCTTCTCGCCGCTATCTATCTGAGCCGTAAAGCCTTTCAAGCCTGAATCCGGGTGGTCTTTTCCTTTTCCGGTTTCTGGTATAAGGAGAATCTGGCGATTCCCAGGCGCTGCAAGAAGTGTGCCGCGGATACCCGAAGGACGCCTATGCCGTATTGGACACTCCGCCGGAAATTAATGGAAGAAGCTTCCTCAAAGTATTTGGTCGGGCAAGTTACTTCGGCGATCTGAAAACCACTGTAGATGATTTGCGAGAGCATCTCGTTGTCAAATACAAAATCGTCCGAGTTGTTGTTGAAGTCGATGGACTCCAGCACCTCCCGGCTGAATGCCCGATAGCCGGTATGGTATTCGCTTAGCTTGTAGTTTACCAGGAGGTTCTGCACCAGGGTGAGAAACCGGTTGGCCACATATTTGTAAAGAGGCATGCCCCCCGCCAGGGCTCCCCGCCCAAGTATCCTCGAACCCAGTACGACCGGGTATAAGTCCTCCCCGATGATGTTGACCATGGCAGGGATCAATTTGGGCGTATATTGGTAGTCGGGATGCAGCATGATCACGATATCGCCTCCCAATTCCAGCGCTTTGTTGTACAAGCTTTTCTGGTTTCCGCCATACCCCTTGTTGATTTCGTGGGTGATCACATGAGCAATTCCGATCTCATGAGCCAATTCCGAGGTGTTATCCCGGGAGGCATCGTCGCAAAGGACAACTTCATCAACGATGTCGAAGGGAATTTCCTGGTAGGTTTTCTCGAGGGTGCGGGCGGCATTATAGGCCGGGAGCACCACGATTACCTTTTTTCCGTTGTACATGAGCGCAAAAATAAACTTTTGCCGTAAACATGGGGTAAGCGGAAAGCACCTCGTTAAAGTGAACCATTTTCCGAGCTAATCATTCCATTAGCTGACCAACAGATCGAAGGGTATGATCAAGTTTCTGAAATGGGCGGGCCTGTTTTTGCTGGCGCTGGCCGCGCTGGTTGTGATCCTTGGCTGGATCCTCCACAAGCCTCTGCCAAAGGGAACGTCCGGCGAAGCAGCGGACCAACTCGCCCGGGAAATGATGGAAGCTGTCAACAAGACGGCCTGGGATTCTACCCGCTGGGTACGCTGGACCTTTATGGGGATGCATGATTATGTCTGGGAAAAAGAGCGCCATCTGGTCGAAGTACGCTGGGAAGGATCCCGGGTATTGCTGGATCCGAACGCGATCAGCGGGAAGGCCTGGCAGGGAGAAGAGCCTCTTTCGGGTAAGGCCCGGGATGAGGCGGTGAAAAAGGCCTACGGTTTCTTTTGCAACGATTCCTTTTGGCTCAATGCCGTAGTCAAAGCCTTTGATCCGGGCACAGAACGGTTTCTGGTGAAGCGAAACGAGGGCGAACAGGCCCTGTTGGTCCAATACAACAGCGGAGGAGTCACTCCGGGAGATGCCTACCTCTGGTTGCTGGATGAAAATAATCGACCCTATGCCTGGCAAATGTGGGTGAGCGTTCTGCCGATCGGAGGCATTGAAACGAGCTGGTCGCAGTGGGACACCCTCCAGACGGGGGCTTTGGTGGCAACCTGGCACGGGGGCTCCTTGGGCAAGGACCTGGGAGTTCGGATCCAGAATCTCCAGGGAGGCATGGATCTTTCTTCGGTTGGATTGGAGCGGGATCCTTTTGCCGAATGGTAAAGTACACTTGAAAAACGCGGCGGATTTGACCGCGAAATAAAATTCAGGCTGGCCCTGTGTCTTATTCCTCCTCTTGCGAGAGTTCTTCTCCCGTCCAGCCATGGGCCTGGAGGAAATCGAACCAGGTAATGATCTTTTTAATATCCTTCGGATACACCCGCTCGCGATCGTAATTGGGTAAAATATCATCGAAGTACTCGAACAGGGTTTCTCTATCGGCATTCGGGTCCACCGGAGGATTGTCCTGCAACTGATCCTTCATATTCCGGAAAACATCCTTTAGAGGGACGGAATCACCGTCGTCTGTAAAAATGCCTATCGAGGCAAGCGGAGTAAAATTGTGTTTGCGGGAAGAGGCAAACCTTCGTTTTCCGGTCTCCAGATCCTCGACGATCAGCCCGTTATTCCGGTTGGCGGCCATTCGGTACAGGCCCGGTAAACCGCTTACCGCTACCAATTCTTCCAAGTCCATTCCTTTTTCTGTTTGAAGTTCAAAACTAGTCCAATTTTCCCATTAGGCCATGGTGAATTCCCTCGTATGTGTGCAGCATGGCGTCCTAATAGGCCAATAGCTTCTCGAGAGCTTCCGCAAAGCGCTTCTCCGGGAGAAACTGCTTTTCGAGTTCTTTGGCAAATGGTACGGGCGTATCCAGGCTTCCGACCCGCATTACCGGCCCGTCGAGATATTCAAAAAGATGTTCGGCAATAAAGGCGGCCAGCTCCCCTCCAAAACCGCCGAAAAGGGTATCCTCGTGCAGAATGATCACTTTTCCGGTTTTCTGAACCGTATTCCGTATCGCTTCCGTATCCAAAGGCAAGAGGGTGCGCAGGTCCAGTATATCGGCTTCAACCCCCATTTTTTGAGTCGCCGATTCTGCCCAGTGAACTCCCATGCCGTAAGTGATCACGCTTACCTGATCTCCTTCTCGCGCCAGGCGGGCTTTCCCGATGGGTTCGGAATAATACCCTTCGGGCACCGGGCCGGACAGGCTCCGGTAGAGCGCCTTGTGCTCGAAGAACAACACGGGATTGGGGTCTTCGAAAGCGGCCAGCAAAAGGCCTTTGGCATCATGGGGGGTGGCCGGATAAAGTACTTTCAGACCAGGAACATGAGCGAACCAGGCCTCATTGCTTTGGGAATGGAAGGGGCCGGCTCCCACACCCGCCCCCGTGGGCATGCGGATGACCACATCCGCTTTTTCGCCCCACCGATAGTGAAGCTTGGCCAGGTTATTTACGATCTGATTGAAGCCGCAACTGACAAAATCGGCGAATTGCATTTCCACCATGGATTTAAACCCCTTGAGGCTCAGGCCCAGACCTGCCCCAACGATCGCGCTTTCACAAAGGGGGGTATTCCGGATCCGGTCTTTGCCGAAGGATTCCAGGAAGCCGGCCGTGATCTTGAATACCCCTCCGTATTCCGCAATGTCCTGGCCCATAAAAACGAGCTCCGGATGCCGGATCAGGCTTTCACGCAGGCCATCCGACAGGGCGTCTACAAAGCGCATCTCCCGGACCCCGGCATCCGGCGCCGGAGGATGATGGGCAAAGGAAGGTGCATATACATCTTCCAGCTCCATCCGTACGTCCGGTTGGGGAGGAGGGGCCGAAAAGGCGATTTCGAGTGCAGCCTGGATTTTTTCTTTGTGCTGGCGTTGAAAATTCTGTATCCGGTTTTCGTCGAGAATGCCGGCCTCCAGCAAACGCTGCTCAAAGTTGTGAAGGGGGTCGCGTGCTTCCCAGTAGGCCATCAGGCTTTCCGGTACATACCGGGTTCCGGAGGCTTCCTCGTGCCCTCTTCGACGGAAAGTCATGCATTCCAACAGGATCGGTTCGGGTTTCTCCCGGATTTGCTCAGCCAGCATACGGATGGTTTCATACACTTCCAGGATGTTGTTGCCATCGATGGTCAGGCTGCGCATGCCGTATCCCTTCCCGCGGTCGGCCAGTTGTTCGCATCTAAATTGCTCGCTGACCGGCGTCGAAAGACCATATCCATTGTTTTCGATCAGGAAAATGACCGGGAGATCCCAAACGGCCGCTACATTCAACGCCTCATGGAATTCGCCTTCACTGGTACCGCCGTCGCCCGTAAAAGCCAGGGTTACTTTTTTCTCCCCTTTAAGTCGGGAAGCCAGTGCCACTCCGATAGCCAGGGATAACTGGGCTCCCAAATGGGAGATCATACCTACGATATGATGGTGCTTGGTTCCAAAATGAAAAGAGCGATCCCGCCCCCGGGTAAACCCCTCCGCCTTGCCCTGCCATTGGGAAAAAAGCCGGCCAAGAGGCACTTGTCGAACCGTAAAAATACCCAGGTTACGGTGCAGCGGGAAAATGAACTCATCCGGAGCCAGGGCCATTCCGGCCCCTACAGAAATGGCCTCCTGGCCATAACCCGAAAACCACTTGCTGATCTTTCCCTGTCGGAGAAGGACCAACATTTTTTCCTCGATCAGCCGCGGAAGAAGCATCTGCCGGTATATCTCAAGAAGTTCTTCCGCCGAATAGGGACTCAGATTAAAAACGATTTCCTCAACCTCCCTGGATGGCATGGCTCATAAATTTGCAATGGCAGATCAAGGTTGGAAAAATTGAAATCCCGGACAAATCCGATTTTGGCATTTCAGATTGCAATAGATCAGAGAACAGAACCTTTGCCCGAAACCAACCGTTAGCAAGGCATAACCAAACCTAATACCATGCATACCCTTAAATGGTCTCAATCATGGCTTCTTGCCGGACTTTTGGTGCTGGCCTCAGCCTGTGGGAACGCCCCCTCGCAAAAGGAAGGTCAGCAATCAGAAGACATGGCTCAGTTTGCCGACGATCCCGAATTTCAGGCTGAACATCCCGGTCCAACAAAGGTGAATATGACCGGCGACGGAGAAATGATCCGATTCGCTACGCCCGACGGCCAAGATGCCGGAGCTTATGCCTTAATGGCTGAAAAATCAGACAAATACCTGATCGTGATTCACGAATGGTGGGGCCTGAATGATAACATCAAATCGGAAGCCGAACGGTATTACAAAGAGCTGGGAGATGTCAATGTCATGGCCATCGATATCTATGATGGCAAAGTAGCCACCGATGTCGAAAAAGCGGGAGAATATATGCAATCCGTGGAGCAGAAGCGTGCCGAAGCCATTGTACAAGGGGCTCTGAACAAGGCGGGCGAAAGTGCGCAGATCGCTACCATCGGCTGGTGCTTCGGTGGGGGCTGGTCCCTGAAGGCATCCATCATGGCCGGAGATCGCGGAGCCGGATGCGTGATGTACTACGGGATGCCCGTACAGTCGAAAGAAGCCTTGCAACCCCTGGAAGCGGATATCCTGGGAATTTTTGCCAGGCAAGACGGATGGATAACTCCTGAAGTGGTCTCCGATTTTGAGGAGATGGCAAAGGCTGCGGGGAAGGACATCGAGATCCATCAGTTCGATGCCGACCACGCTTTTGCAAATCCGTCCAATCCCAACTATGTCGAAAGCGCAGCTCAGGAGGCTAACAAACTGGCCCTGAATTTTCTGCAAAGCCGCTTGTAAGGGTTCACCAGCAAGGGACCCTTATCCAGGGTATCCCTTGCTGACCTCTACTGATTTTCTTCTCTTTCTTCTTTTCCGAAGAATACCCGGCTCCAATAATCCCTTCTTTTCCTTTTTCTTTCTTCCTGGTTGAATTTCCGCTGGTTGTACTTTTCCATGCGGCGGTAATATTTCTCATTGGTTTCATCGGGACGGCGCGGTTTGAACCGGATCTGGTAATCGCTTCCGGAAAACCTTCCGTCGTACTGCCACTCTCTGAAAAAACCGGGATTTTCGCGATAGTCAGGCCATAGATCGGCCAGGACCGGCATTTCATCCAGATAGGGAGGGCACATCATCAAAGATAGCATACTATCGCTCGGAGGGACGAAATCCCCGGACAACCATTGGCGGGTACTCCGGTTGGCATAGGCTTTCTGGTAGAAGCGGGCCCAGATCGGCAAAGCGGTATTGGCCCCCTGGCCATATCGAAGGGACCGGAAGTGGACCAGGGGGGATTCGGCTCCTACCCAGGCACCGGCTACCAGTTTGGGCGAAAAGCCTAAAAACCAGCCATCCGTTTGTTCTTGCGTCGTGCCGGTTTTTCCGGCAATGGCCCCTTCCAGTCGATATACCGAGCGCAACCGCCGGGCGGTTCCGCTGTCGACCACCGACTCCATCATGCGGGTAATGACCGCCGCCTGTTGGGGGTCCAGCACTGGTTGGAAATAGCGCGGGTCGGGACGACGCACTTCGAGGATCACTTCCCCGGAAGCGGTTTCGATCCGGTCGAGCAGGTGCAAAACAGGCCGCTTGCCCTCCGCGGCCAGGGTAGCGAATACGGTAACCATTTCCCACAGAGAGGCACCCGTGGTCCCTAGCGCCATGGACGGAACAGGTTGGATCGGGCCCTCAATGCCCATCTGTCGAGCCAAAAAGGCGGTAGAATCCATTCCTCCCCGCTGCAGAAGAGCCACCGATACGGTATTTACAGATCGGGAAAGGGCCCCTTCCATCGAGTATACGCCTTCGTATTTTCCGTCGGCATTTCGGGGACTCCAATTGTCGTAGTCCGGAAAGACGGCCCTTTGGTTGGCGATATACTCGCAGGGAAACATTCCGGATCGAAGCGCCTGGGCATAGACCACCGGTTTGAAAACCGAGCCGACCTGCCGCCTGGATTTGACGTGATCGTACTGGAAGTATCGAAAATCGATACCCCCGACCCAGGCCCTGACCAGGCCCGTCTGGGGCTCCACGGCCAAAAAGCCGGCATGCAGAAGATTCAGGTAGTGGCGAAGGGAATCCAGCGTGCTCATATTCCGGATTTCCTCCCGTTCCTCCTTCTCCCAACTGAAAACGCGGATCGGATGCGGCTTCTTCAAAAGTCCGATGATCTCTTCCTCGGATAGCCCCCGATCGGAAAGTTCCTTGTAAGCCGGGGTGGAGCGAAGGAATCCCAGAAAGTTGCTTCGGGATTCCCAGGGGCGATCCCGCTCACCCCAATCCTTATCGAATTGCGCCTGCAGGCGGGCCATCTGTTCCGCGACAGCTTCTTCCGCAAATTGTTGCAGCCGGGCATCCAATGTGGTGAATATCTTGAGGCCATCCTGGTATAAATTGTATGGCCGGCCATTCGGCTTTTTGTAGGTTTTCAACAACTCTTCCACCTCTTGCCGGACGTATTCCCGGAAATAGGTGGCCCTGCCTCTGGAGCGGCCCTCCAACTGGTAATCGGTCTTCAGGGGCATCTCTTCCAGGGAGTCTGCTTCGGCAGGTTTGAGGTATCCGTAGCGCGCCATTTGTTTCAGAACCACATTTCGGCGTCCCAGGGCCCGCTCCGGATGCCTTACGGGATGGTAGTAGGAGTTGGCTTTAAGCAATCCGATCAAAACCGCGACCTCCTCCACCCGAAGTTCCTGAGGCGGACGATTGAAATACCTTTGGGAAGCCACCTTGATCCCATAGATGTCATCTCCGAAAGGTACCGTATTCAGATAAAGCCGGATTAGTTCCTCCTTGCTGTAGGTGTTCTCCAGCCTTCGGGCAATGAACATTTCCCGAAACTTGTTGATGGGTAAGCCCAGAAGCCAGTAAGATCTTCTTGGGAAAAGGTTCTTGGCCAGTTGTTGGCTCAAGGTGCTTCCCCCGCCGGAAGATTCATTGCCCAGCAGCAGTGATTTGAATAATACCCGGCCAAATGCCCGAAAGTCCACTCCGCTGTGTTCGAAAAAGCGGGCGTCCTCGGTAGCGATCAAAGCATACACGATCTCAGGGGTGATTTCCTCGAAATCAGCGTTGGTCCGGTTCTCGACGTAAAATTTTCCCAGGCGGACGCCGTTGGCGTCGTACACCTCAGAAGCCGTCGCATTACGGATGTTCTGAATCTCCCCATAAGATGGTAGAGAGCCGAATAAGCCCAGGTAAACGAAAAGAGCCAGGAGGCCTGCGAAAAAAAGCCCGATCAAGCCGGAAAGGCCCAATAGGATGGAGACAGATACGGCAGGGTGGAATCGGCCCAGGTACTTTTCGTAGATCCGGGCTATTTGTTCTCCCATCATCCGGATCCGCCTGAAGGACGCCTCATAGAGGTGTTCCAACCGCTTTTTCCATTTGGGTTGCTCCATATCAGTGGTTTTCGATGTCGTCGGGTGCCATTCCTGCAAAACTCGCTAAAAAAGCGATTCCCTTACATTTCAAGGCTTGCGCTAACAAAAGAAACGAACCTCACCCGCTCTTTCTTTCAAAATTAAACAAAATGTTTTAAAAATGAAAACACCTTTCCTTTTTACCCGAAAAGAGGGCCTGCCGCAAAAGCACAAGCGTTTGGACTGTGTCCGCAAATCGACAGCTGAAATAGTATATGTTGCAACACATATGTTTAAACGCTAAAATTGCAGGGCAAGAATCACCAAACCAAAACAGTCCGTTATGAAATCTTTTAAAGTTCCTACGCGGGATGATGTGGATGCCCGCGGGCAGCTGATCTTCGACAACTTTAAAAAACAGGTGGGCAGCGTTCCCAACCTCTATGCGACCATTGGGTATTCGAGCAATGCGCTGGGATCCTATTTGGATTTTCAGAAGGCCCTGTCGAAAGGCACCTTCAAAGCCAAAGAGCGGGAAGCCGTCTTCCTGGCCGTATCCGAAGTCAACCAGTGCCAGTACACTGCCTGGCTGCCCACACGGCCATCGTCCAAATGAACGGCTTTTCGGAGGAGGAGACCCGGCAATTGCGGGCCGGCAAGCATCCGGATGCCCGATTGAGCATCCTCACGCGTTTGGCGGCCGAAATAACCCGGACCCATGGAGAGCCTTCTTCGGATCTCCTCGAGGAATTTTTCGATCAGGGTTTTGACGAAAAGGGCCTGGTAGACCTGATCGCTTTGGTCGCGGATAAAACCCTGGCCAACTACGTGCATAAGATTACGAACATACCCATTGACTTTCCAGAGGTTAAACCCCTGGAATCCCAAATTGGAGCCTAGGGTCTACGGGAGGGTATCTTTCACCGGATGCCTCTTTCCTTGTTTGAACATCTATGTAAAATTGGGGTTAGCAAGGAAAAGAAAACGCATCCGTGAAAATTGATCAGGCCATACGGCAGAATAAAGGCTTTGACAACGAAATGCATCGTTTGCGAGTCAACCTCCTTTTTACTACCAACTGGATGGTAGATGAGATCAGGCAATTTCTGGAGCCTTTCGAACTCACCCAGAAGCAGTTCAACATTTTGCGGATCTTGCGGGGCGATCTGAAAAACGAGATGGGAATGGCTGTTCAGGACCTGCGAAATCGGATGATCGACCGCATGTCAGATACTTCCCGTCTGGTGGACCGCTTGCACAAGAAAGATCTGGTCGATAGAAAGCCCTGTCGGGAGGACAAACGCATTACCCGGGTGCGCATTTCGTCCAAAGGGCTGGAGCTGCTGGAACGCATCGATGGGGAAATGCATCGTATGGATGCCATCACCCGGGGGTTGACTGAAGAAGAAGCCCGACAACTCAATATTCTTTTGGATAAAATGCGATCTCGGGATGAGCCACCCGTCTAAGTCCAACAAACACTCATTGCAAAACCAGCCGTCCATGAAGCCTTTCTTACTCCTGATTCTCTTTTTCCTGTCCTTCTCAGCATGTGTAAACTTTGACGAAAAGCAGAAGGAAGATCCTGGCCCGGCGGAAGATGCTAAGGTAACTCAAACGTTCTGGCAGGAACCTGCTCTGCCCCTCGTTGCTTCCCTCGAAAAAGCGCATCGGGTGGAGGCTTTTCGACAGAAGAAGGCCCTTGCCTTTGATCTCCGGCTCCGTTTCGGCGGCCAGGAGCGTCTGAAGGCCCGGATTACTGCGACCCCGGGCAGCGACCGTATTCGGGTAGACCGGGAGGACGGGACTTCCCTGTACTATTACCGGGGTGAGGGCTACAAAATGCCGCCCGACTCGTCCTGGCCCGGCGCCCGATTCGATCTGCTGACCTGGCCTTATTTCGCCATGGCGCCATTCAAACTGAGCGATCCGGGCACCCACTGGGAGTCCTTACCCGAGGCAAAGGAAGGTGAGAAAAGCTATGCCCGCGGCAAATTGACCTTCGGCCAGGGGGTCGGAGACGCCCCGGATGATTGGTATGTCGCCCACCAGGATGTCGAAACGAGCCTGTTGGAAGGTTTGGCGTATATAGTCACCTTCAGCCGGTCTCAGAAAGAAGCCGAAAAGAACCCGCATGCCATCCGCTATTCGGATTATGTGCAAGTGGAGGGCATCCCGATCGCCAGTCAATGGACCTTCTGGAACTGGAGCGAAGAACAGGGCTTCGAAGGCCCCATGATCGGGGAGGCCAGGCTGACCAATATCCAATTCACCGATCCGGATGCCGGTATTTTTCAGCCTCACGAAAAAGCAGTGCCGATCCCAAAGGAGCAGATGTGAGCGGAAGAGAAAATGGTTGATCCCGTGCCTTTTTACAGGGAGGGTGTCATATTCGTTTTCGAGGACTTACTTTTCGGAAGGATCACCTTAAAGGGTTTCCCTTCGGCTTTGCAGATCAATTGGGCGACGGCCCGGCCGGAAAGGAGCACGGTGGGTAAGCCACCGCCGACTTCGACCCATTGGCCGCACGTGTAGAAATTTTTCAGATTGGGCAGTTGGTGGCCCAGGCTTTTAAGCCCGGCCTCTGGTGTAAGCATCCAACCTTCGAAACTTCCTTTCCAGTTGCCGGTATAACGGGAAAAAGTGGCCGGGGTAGCGACGTCTATCATTTCCACTTTTTCCGCAATACCGGAAATTCGGCCTTCCAGGGCTTGCAGGATCGCCTGGCTGATGCGCTCTTTTTCCTGGTGATATCGGCTTGGGTCTCTTCGGTACAACTGTATCCAATAATCCGTGTGGAAGGTCTCCAGGGTAAAGGTTACCAACGTTTTTCCGACGGGTGCCAGGGTAGGATCAAAATTGTGAATGCGCAGCGGCAGGTGCGTGAGGGATGTTTGCGGGTCCAGCTGGATCCGCTTCTTCAGGGGGAACAAAAGGGCGTGTGGTTCTCCGTCCAGGGGTTGGTCAATTCCCAGTGCTACGAAAACGACGCTGGGGAAAGTGGCCATTTCGCTGTACCACTTCTCGAGTTTTGGGGTCAGATATTCGCCGTTGAGCAATTTGAAATGGGTACTGTACCCGTCGGCAGCCGAGATCACGTAGTCGGCGAAATGCTCGCTGCCATCCTCCAGGCGAATACCCACGGCTTTGTCCTCTTCCACCAGAATCTCAACTACCTTTTTTTCAAAGTGGATGCGCCCGCCCAACTTCCGGAAACGCTTTAAGATCCGGTTCGCGAATCGAAGGGAACCGCCGACGGGATAACCGGCGGTCTTCTTGTGCATCCAGGCCAGGGTCATCATCTGGAAAACGACGGCCATCTCGGGTTCGAACATGACCTCCATGGCTTTTCGCAGCAAGGGGTTCTGGAAACGCCGGGCATATTCCCGGGCCGGTAGCCGCATATATTTGCTGAACACGCCCATGTAGGGCAGCATGTTCCAGAACATTTTGGCCTTATCCCATAAAGAAGCCAACTCGGGAGCTTTTTCACTGGACAACTTCATACCCGTCAGCTTCCGGGTAGCGGAAATGAACAGGGCTATTTCCCGCTCGTCTTCCGGGGCTTTGGATAGAAGCTCTTTCTCCAGCCGATCCAGGGAGGTATAAATGATGAGTTGCTTGCCTTCTTCGTCCTCTACCCGCATATATTCATCATGATCCACAAACTCCATCCGTTCCATATCCACAAGCTCGCTCCAACGCTCATAAAAGGGATCCGAGGGTGCAGACCCGACCAGCCAGTGGATGCAAAAATCAATCAGATAATCGTCCCTTTTCCAGGAAGTGCAGACGCCGCCTGCCGTATGGTGCATTTCAAAAATATCCGTTTCCAGTCCGTTCATGCGCAAATAAGTGCCCGCACACAGACCCGCCATGCCCCCTCCGATGATGATCGCCTTTCGTTCCATGTTCTGATTTTTTTCAGAGTTAACGGCTAATGGTTATTTTTTGGATGATGTGTGCTTCGGCGGCTAAATGATATTCGTCATTTTTAGGGACGGAGACAGACTGGGGCTGGAGTACAATACGGCAAAAACCCATAAAGAAACGGATCGGAACGTATGTTCCGGAAACGAATACCTTTTCATCATGAGTAGATTGATCATGGTAAGGCATGCACAGGCTTCCTTCGGGAAAGCTGATTACGACCAGCTTTCGGAGCTGGGGCATAAGCAGGCGAGGGCGCTCGGGGACTTCTTTGCGGAAACGACTGACGTATCCCGGGTGTATTGTGGTCCGCTGAAGCGCCACCGTCAGACTATGGAATGGGTCTATGGGGAATTGAGGCTCCTGGGGGTCAAATGGCCGGAACCCCAGTTTCTGGACGGCCTGGTGGAGCATCGCGGGCCCAGTGTATTGAAAGCCCTTCTTCCCTCTCTCATGGAAACCGACGAAAAGGTCCGCCAATGGGGACAGGAATTGGAAACCTCTAACGGAAAATCCCGGAAAGTCCACCTGAAGATCTTTGAGTATGTCATGCGCGAGTGGGCGGCCGACCGCCTGGACGATTCGCATCTGGGGTATCAGACCTGGGCAGAATTTTGCCGGGATGTGAAGAATGCCATCAACCGCATGCTCGATCAGGCCCATCCGGAGGAAACCATCGTCGCTTTTAGTTCGGGCGGCACCATGTCTGCGGCAGTAGGGCATGCGCTTCAGATCCCGGATCCCGAAACGGTAATCGGCCTTCACGGCCTGGTCTACAACACGGCCATCTCCGAATTTCAGTTTTCCGACGGCAAGCTCAACCTGAAGTCCTTCAATACCGTGCCGCACCTCAGCCGTAAAGAATTGCTGACCTATGTCTGACGGGGGCGAACACATGCACCGGGATCATCCGGAGGCTGAACGCATCCGCAAAGTTTTCCGGCATCTCGAGATACAGCCGGAATGGGAAGCCGATTTTTATGCCTTATGGGTCGAAAAGCGTTTCGATAAACGAGACTTCATACTGCAGGCCGGGGAGACGGAGCGTTTTTTCTATGTCGTTGCCGAGGGCGTACAAAGCATTTACGTTCTCAATCACCAGGCGGATAAGGTAGTACTCGGCTTTTCCTACCCGGGAGATCCCTCCGGGGGCTACGAATCGTTCCTCTACCAAAGGCCTTCCGAATATTTCCTCGAAGCCTTAACTCCCAGCCGCCTGTATGGGATCACTCTACCCCAATACGAGGCTCTCTTCGGGTGGTCACCGGCATTTGAGCGCTGGGCCCGGCTTTTTCACCAGGAAGTGCTGGTAGGCCGGATGAGCCGGGAGGTGGAATTACTGACCCGGTCGGCTGAAGACCGATACGTGGCCTTCATGCGCCGCTGCCCGGAGGACCTTCTGCAGATTCCTCAAAAATACCTGGCCTCTTATCTGAATATGACCCCTGAGACGTTTAGCCGATTGAGATCGCGAGTGAAATATTGATCTGGATCAAATTTTTTCTGGTGCGATCCGGCGAAGTTTGCGGATATGATAATTGCCGCTGTGCAGTTGATGTTTATTACTTCTCAATGTTTTCACTGGCTTTGCTCCGATGTTGCCAGATTGTATCAGGTGACATCGCGACCCCATTTCGCCGGAAAGGCCAACATCCATTAACCTAAAAAGAAAAAATCTCGAATCATGTCGAAACTGATCCTTACGCCGGAAAACCAATTGACAAGGGTCAACCTGATCACTGCTGAAGTCAAGGACTGGCAGCAGCTGGACAAGGGGGTGATACAGTACAAACCTGACCCCAAGACCTGGAGCGTTTTGGAAATAGTCGGCCACATGAATGCCGCCTATCGACTTTATGAGTCGAGGATGGACCAATTGCTGGAACTGCTGCCGGACCAGGAAGACGGGTACGAATCCTTTCCGGCTCGCTGGCTGCAGCGCAAACTGATCCTGACCTTTCGTCCTCAGGATGGGAAGCGGCGCTACAAAATGAAGACCAGCAAGGTATTTCAACCGGAAGTAAATCCCGCCCAGGCAAACCCGCAGGAAATTCAGAGTGTCTTCCAAAACTTTTACGATTATCAGGAACATCTGAAAAAGACCATCCTGGCCAGTCGCAGCAAAGCCGTTGGGAAGAAAAAGATCGACTCGGCTATCGGTCCGGTCGTCCGCTTTTATCTCCCGGAGGCCTTCGATTTTCTGATCAGCCATGAGGAGAGGCATTTGCAGCAGGGGAGGGAGGTGCTGGAAATGGTGGAAACCTCTCCGGCCTAGTCCAACTCTTCGTCCTCATCCTCTTCTCGGGAGATCCACCTGGCGTTGTAATACTTCTTCCAGTCGTTTCCGAATCGTTTTTTGAGGTCGTAGATCAGCCAATAATCGTCCTCCGGTTCATCGGGCTCGTCCTGGGAAAAGGTTCCAAAATGCTCCTCGAAAAAGCCGCATTGGCAATGCTCTCCCAGGGCACAGATGTAATGCTCTTGCCCGTCCTCGCAAAATTCGAAGAAGTTCATATGCCACTTCAACCAGGTGCTTTCCTGGTGGAACATGGCCCGGATTGCCTTGTACTGGACATCTTCAGGAACGTAAGTCTGAAATACGATCAGGCAATTGCAGGCTTCCAACAGTTTATCGAGGGCCTTCAGGAGGGAGGAGAGCTGCTCCGGCTTGAGCAAGTCAGCTGGGGGAAGTTGTTCTTTCCGAATGCCCGTCCAATCGGGTAGGGAACGGGTGGTAGCGGTTCGGCGATCCTCTTCTTCCGTAACCCAATCCCAAATGTCCCAGGTATCGGATCTCAGGTAGGGATAAGGCATGTTTTGGGTGGCGGTTTCAATGTCGGTAAGCAATTGCTTCAGGTAGCGATCCATGGTTTCAAGGGTTTAGTTTAGAAATGGACTTGTATGGAATAAGAGGACGATTTCGCAAGGATTCCACAAAAAAAAAGAGACATTAATTTGATGGAATGGCAAAGCCACGATAAGCTGGTTTCGACGATCCCCTTACCCTGGTGCATTTGCTCATTTGGGAAAGTCCGGAAGCCTTAAAGGCTTTTACCTACCATTCGGACCATGTGCGGGTTTTTCGAGAAAGAGCCAGACGGTCCGACAAAATGGAGAAAGCCCATTCGACCATGTGGCGGGTCCCAGCCGGCGAGCTCCCCGATGCCTGTAGCGGAAAGCCCTGGTTGGCCCACTATTTTGCCTGGCGGATCCACTATCCCGATCGAATCCTCAGGGAGTGAGAAGAGTAGAAGACGATTTCCAATTACATTCGAAAAATCTTAGAGTATGGGGATGAAGGGGAAATGGGATGAATTTCGATATTTTTATTCCTCTGCTTTTGAATTGGATATATGTCATCTGCCTTTAAAACCCTCCTTCTCACCGGAGCTGCCGGCGGCCTGGGAAAAGCCCTGGTGCAAGAGCTGTCCGATCGCTTTCAAGTGTTGGCAGTGGATGTGGATGAAAAAGGATTGGCCGATCTTCGTGACCTGCCTCAGGTAAAAACCTATGTTTGCGATCTTCGAGATCCGGAAGCCATTCTGGGCCTCCGTAGCCAGGTGAAGGATCAGGGCATCCGCATCCATACTCTGATTAACAATGCCGGCATTTCCGGTTTTTTCCCCATCTCGGAGGCACCGGCCGAGCGTTTGGACCGCATCGTGGAGGTCAATACGCTCGCCCCCGTCCGTATGGTAAGCGCCTTTTTGGATCATCTGATCGAAACGCAGGGCCGGGTCATTCAGATCAGCAGCGAGAGCGTGAAAATGACGGGCCTGTTTCAGCCGTATTCGGCTTCCAAAATAGCCATGGAGGCATTCAGTCGGGCCATGCGGCAGGAGTTGCGTCTGAAAGGTATACCGTTGGTCCTGATCCGGCCCGGAGCGATCAAGACGCCTCTGTTGCGGGGACTGGAATCCACGGTTTCCTCCAACCCGGACAGCCGCTACCTGCCGGAGTTAAGAGCCTTTCTCAAGAATGCCCTGGGGATGGTCGGCAGAGAAAGTACTCCGGAAGAAATGGCTCATAAGATCGCCCGGATCGTCGCTGCCCGAAATCCGCGAAGCGTCTATCATTTAAATAATAACCTTACGCTGACCTTCTTTTCCAAATTGCCGGTGTCCTGGTCTGACACAATCGTTCACCGCTTGGTCAAATCAAAGCAGGAGGCCACTTAGCCAACACCTAAGTACAGACCTAATATTCCTGTAGGCTCAGGCCCATAAAAGGGTGCACCTACTTCACGGGCAAAAGGGTAACCGGTACCGGTTGATCAGGGGATAGTTCAATTAAGTGTCTAAGTTAGTAGACACACTTTAATGAACAGTCTCGAAGCCACCCAGCAACCACCCAGCAACCACTTATCCTTCCTATATTCGCACCTGAAATCAAACCTATCCACCAAACCATTTTCGCATGAAAAATCTAGTTTTGTTATTCAGCGCCTTTTGCATGGCCTTCAGCCTGCAGGCCCAGGTCCTTACACCTCAGCCCAGCCCGACCAGCGAGGTGCATCAGAATATCGGTCTCGGGAAAGTTGAACTCGTTTACAGCCGCCCAAGCATGAAGGGTCGCACCATTTTTGCCGAAGACGGGCTCGTTCCCTTTGGCAAGATCTGGCGCACCGGCGCCAATCAGGCCACGAAGATCACCTTTTCCGAGGACATGACTTTTGCGGGAGAGCCTGTTAAAGCCGGGTCTTACGCTATGCTTACCCTGCCCGGAGCCGATGAGTGGGCCGTACACCTCTACGCCCACGAGACGGGCAACTGGGCCAGCTACCTAGAAAAAACACCCGATGTAGCTGTCAGGGTGAAGCCCGGCAAATTGAATGACCAGATCGAGACCTTCACCATGGCCTTCCAAAACCTGAGCCTGGATGGCGCCGAGCTCCAGATCGTATGGGATGAAACCGTGGTGCGCCTGCCGATCCAAACCAACGTGGACGAGCAGGTCATGGCTTCCATCGACCGGGTCATGGACGGTCCTTCCGCTCAGGATCTGTATGCAGCAGGGTCCTACTACCACGCTACAGGAAAAGATTTGAAGAAAGCGCATAAGTGGGTCAAAATGGCCAACGAAAAGGCCCCCCGCTACTGGCAGCTGCGCACCCAGTCCTTGATCGAGGCCGAACTGGGTATGACCGAAGAGGCCATCGCTACCGCCAAAAAGTCTTTGGAAATGGCGACCGAAGCCGGGAATGAAGATTACATCCGGATGAATACCGCCTCCATTGAGGAGTGGACGGATAAAATGAACAAATAATCGGGAGACTCTCCCTGCCTGAAGACGCCCGGTATGGATCCAGATGGGATAAATGCCGGGCTTCTTTATTCGGTAAGGATATAACTGGCAGAGGTTTCTTCAAAATCCTTGAGCTGTTGATCGATCCAGGCAGCGTCTTTTTCCAACAGGCCGGCCATGATCCCGGCCACCTCGGGAGCCATCCTGCGGCTCTCCCGGGCATCGAGGAATAAGGCGCGCGTGCGTCGGGCCAGAAAATCCTCTACTGTCCGGGCCATCTCTTTCTTCACAGCCCAGGCAACCTGGGATTTGCGGATTTGCAAGGGTTCGCTCAACCAGCCGGCCCAATCCGGATTGCTTTCTCCCAACTCGAGTACATCGATCTTTTCGGTCCCGTAAATGGCCATCGGGTCCGAAGTGATGTCCACGGTCACATCGTATCCGTATATGGGGAGGTTCTGGGTCATGCACTTGCGCTCGGGCAAAGCCCCGATCAATACGGCATTATCCACGGTATCCTGCGCCATCTTCCGGTAGGTCGTCCATTTTCCGCCGATCACCGTGATCAGACCGGAAAGCGAGATCAATACTTTGTGGTGCCGGGATATTTCCTTGGTGGATTTGCCATCGTTTTCCGGTTTGGCCAGTGGGCGCAGACCCGCAAAAACACTCTTGACGTCCGATCGGGAAGGATCTTTGACCAAATACTGCCTTGCCGTCTCCAGGATGAAGTCCACCTCCTTTTCGAGGGCCTGGGGCTCCAGGCTGGCTTTTTCTACCTGGGTATCGGTTGTGCCCACCACCAGTTTGTTGTGCCAGGGCACCGCAAACAGGACCCGACCGTCGGAGGTTTGGGGAACCATGATCGCGTATTGATTGGGTAAAAATTCCTTATCCAAAACAATGTGGACGCCCTGGCTTGGCTGGATCATATCCCTGGCCTCGGGATTATCCATTTTCAGGACCCCATCTGCAAAGACACCGGTGGCATTAACGACCACCTTGGCCGGAATGTGGTATTTCTCCCCCTTTTCCTGGTCGATCGCTTCTACGCCATTGACCAGCCCCTCTTCGGATTTGGTCAGGCCTACGACTTTCATATAGTTGATCAAAACGCCCTTGTATTGGGCGGCGGTCTGTGCCAGACTGATGGCCATACGGGCATCGTCGAACTGGCCATCGTAATAAATAACCCCGCCGGCCAGCCCTTTCTGGTCGATGGTGGGAAGATATTCTATGGTCTGTTTTTTGGACAGGCCTTTGGAGGATCCGATCCCCAGTTTTCCGGACATGAGGTCGTATACCTTGAGGCCGACCCGGTAAAAAGGGCCGTCCCACCATTCGTAGTTCGGAATGACGAAAGCCTGGTTTTTGACCAGATGAGGGGCATTCTTGATCATCAGACCGCGCTCCTTCAGGGCTTCCAGAACGAGGGATACGTCCCCTTGCTGCAAATAGCGCACGCCTCCGTGGACCAATTTGGTACTCCTGCTGCTGGTACCTTTGGCGAAGTCGTGCTGCTCCAGGAGCAGGGTGCGGTAACCCCGGGAGGCGGCATCTACGGCTGTGCCCAGGCCCGTGGCCCCTCCGCCAATGATGACCAGGTCCCAGGGCTCCTGGCGTTTTTTCAGCTTCCGGAGCATTTTGTCTCGATTCATCTTCAGTTGATTTATGGGTTTCGTAAATGTTTTGTTGCGCCGCGAAATAATTTTCCATAGCCAGACAACCTGTCCGGCGGAAAAAGGGGGTATGCGTGAAGGGGGGTATTGATTTCCACCCTCTCAGCTCCCTCCTACGCTTTCAACCAGCCTTTGCTCCGTTCTATGGCCCGGGCCCAGTTTTTCCGGATCTGCTGCACTTCTTCCCGGGGCATGGCCGGAGAAAAGGTACGCTCGGCCTGCCATTGTCCCCGGATCTCCTCCAGGTCAGTCCAGTAACCCACCGCCAGGCCTGCCAGGTAGGCGGCTCCCAGGGCGGTCGTTTCCGTTACGGCGGGGCGGACAATGTTTAAACCCGCCAGGTCTGCCTGGGTTTGCATCAGCAGATCGTTCGCTACGGCGCCGCCGTCCACCCGGAGCTCCAGGGGTTCCAATCCCGAATCTTTGACCATCGTTTCCAACACATCAACCGACTGCAGGCAGATGGCCTCCAAAGCGGCCCGGGCAATGTGTCCCGGTTGCGTGCCCCGGTTCAGCCCCAGTAAGGTACCGGTGCTGTAGGAATCCCAATGCGGGGCTCCCAGCCCTACAAAAGCAGGCACCAGGTAGACACCGCCATTATCCTTCACGCTGGCGGCCAGGGACTCGATCTCACCGGCTTCGTGGATGAATCTCAGGTTGTCCCGTATCCACTGGACCACGGCTCCGCCAATGAAGATGCTGCCCTCCAGGGCATAGTGGACTTCATCCTGGATTTTCCAGGCGATGGTCGTCAGGAGTTTGTGTTTGGATTCGATGGCTTCTTTGCCCGTGTTCATCACCATGAAGCAGCCTGTACCATAGGTGTTTTTCAGCATCCCGGGCTCAATGCACATCTGACCGAAGGTGGCAGCCTGTTGGTCGCCCGCTATGCCGGCTATGGGGATTTCCCCTTCAAAATGTTCGGGTACGGTTTTACCATAGACCTCACTGCTGGAGCGAACTTCGGGTAAGATAGCTTCGGGTATGTCAAATAAGCGGAGGAGCTCCTTATCCCATGCCAACTCGTGAATGTTGAACAAGAGGGTTCGCGAAGCATTGCTCACATCGGTGGCATGTACCTTCCCGTGCGTGAGTCGCCAAAGCATCCAGCTATCGACGGTCCCGAAAGCCAGTTCGCCTTTTTCGGCCCGTTCGCGAGCGCCCTCCACCTCATCCAGCAACCATTTGATCTTCGTACCGGAGAAGTAGGCATCAATGACCAGGCCCGTCTTGGTGCGGATCATCTCCTCCTGCCCGGCTTCCTTCAGCTGATCGCAGTAATCGGCCGTGCGGCGGTCCTGCCACACAATGGCATTATGGATGGGCTTCCCGGTTTGGCGGTCCCAGATGATCACGGTTTCGCGCTGATTGGTAATGCCCAGCGCCGCGATGTCCTGAGCTTTCAGTTTTTGCTGGCTCATCAGGTCCCGTACGACAAATTTTTGCGTGGACCAAAGTTCTTCTGGATTGTGCTCTACCCAGCCGGGTCGCGGATAGTGTTGTTGGATCTCCCGCTGAGAGACGCCCTGGATCTGCCCGTTTTGGTCAAAAAGAATCGCTCGCTCGCTGGTCGTTCCGGCATCCAGCGTAATGATGAAATTAGCCATAGAAATTGATGTCGTGAGGGAATGCCCATTAATTTAGGAATTCCCTAGCTTTGAAAAAGCCAACTTACAACACATGACACCATTCCTGGCCGAATTGATCGGCACTTTCTTACTCATGCTTCTGGGAAACGGGGTAAACGCCAACGTAAGTCTGAAAGGGACTTACGGACACCAAGGGGGATGGATCCTGATCAACCTGGGCTGGGGAGTCGCCGTTTTTTCGGGCGTTTTCGTAGCCGGGTCCATCAGCGGAGCCCACATCAACCCGGCCGTGACCGTCGGTCTGGCAGCAGCCGGGCAGTTTGATTGGGCCCTTGTACCGGGCTATTTGCTGGCCCAGATGATCGGGGCTTTCCTGGGAGCGGCATTCACCTACGTACAGTACCGGGACCATTTCAGAATCACGGACGATCACGCCACCAAGCTGGGGTTTTTTTCCACAGGTCCAGCCATACCCAATACCCCGTACAACTTTCTTTCCGAGACGATAGGCACGTTCGTGTTGGTCTTCGGCGTATTTTTTCTGGTTTCCGGAGATGAAAAGACCATCGGCTCCATACAGGCTTTGCCCGTAGCTTTACTGGTCGTAGGGATCGGCATGAGCCTGGGCGGCAGTACCGGCTATGCGATCAATCCGGCCCGCGACCTTTCTCCGAGGATCTTTCACGCCTTGGTCATCGACCGGGACAGCAATTGGTCCTACGCCTGGATACCCGTGGTTGGACCCATCGCAGGAGGATTGCTGGCTGCCGGGCTGTATCTTCTGCTTTGAATACCGGATAAATTGCTTGTTCAGTTTTCGGTAGCCGGGAAGTGTGTTTTGCCCGAGCTTTGAGGCATGAATACGACCTACATGACCTTTGATGAAAAGTATGAAGCCGTAAAAAGAAGGGATGCCTCCTACGAAGGGGTTTTCTTTCTGGGGGTCAAAACCACAGGCATCTTCTGCCGGCCTGGCTGCCGGGCTCGGACCCCCAAACTGGAAAACGTCACCTTTTTTCCTTCACCCGAAGAAGCTCTTCTTCACGGCTTTCGTCCGTGTAAGCTTTGCCATCCCATGCAACCGGCGCAGGACACACCGGGATTTGTGGAAGCATTGCTGAAGGACCTGAACAGAGATCCCTTTTTACGGATCAGGGACCGCGATCTTCGCGAAAGAGGATTGGAGCCGGCTCGGGTAAGAAGGTGGTTCAAAAGACATCACGGGATGACCTTTCAGGCTTACCAGCGTATGCTTCGGATCAATACGGCATTTCGAAAACTGGAAGCGGGCCATTCGGTGACGGATACGGCTTTCGATGTAGGCTTCGAGTCCCTCAGCGGTTTCAACCAACGTTTCCAATCGGTATTCGGCAACAGCCCCGGTGGGGAAGTACCCAAACAGGTCATCAACATCCAACGCCTTTCCACGCCCCTGGGCCCCATGTATGCCTGTGCCTCACAGGAGGGGATCTGCCTGCTCGAATTCACCAACCGGCGGATGCTGGAGACGGAATTCGCTGATCTGGAGAAGCGCTTACATGCCGTTATTCTTCCGGGTGAAAATCCCTTATTTGCCCAGCTTAAAGTGGAGCTGAGGGAATATTTCGCCGGGGCCAGGAAGCGATTCGAAGTCCCTTTGCATACACCGGGAAGCCCTTTTCACCGGCAAGTTTGGGAAGAACTAACCAAGATTCCTTTTGGCGAGACCCGCACTTATAGCGAACAGGCCCGTCTTTTGGGGAATCCCCAGGCGATTCGAGCCGTAGCCGCAGCTAATGGAAAAAACCGCATTGCCCTGATCATCCCCTGCCATCGAGTGATTGGGAAAGATGGAAGCCTCACGGGCTATGCCGGAGGATTGGCTCGCAAGCGCTGGCTGCTCAACCATGAGCGCATCCATTCCGGACAAAAAGAGCTACCTTTTGTGAAATAGCTTTACGGATGACTTCCGGTCCTTTCAGCCCTTTCCAATTGGGTAACCTGAATCTGCCAAACCGCTTTATCAAAACCGCCACTTCCGAAGGGATGAGCCCCGGCGGTCTGCCAGGCCCTCGCTTGCTGGAATGGCACCGCAAGATGGCGGCCGGCGGCGTTGCCATGACCACCCTGGCCTATTGCGCCCCCAGCTTCGAGGGAAGAACTTTTCCGGACCAGTTGGTTATGCGGGAAGAGATCATTCCCTTTTTTGAAAAATTCACCCGGGCCATTCATACCGAGGGGGCGGCCGCTTCCATCCAACTTTCTCATTGCGGCTATTTCTCCAAAATGAGAAGCCCGGACGGTAAGGCCCCACGCGGTCCCTCCCGAACATTCAATGCCTACGGAACCTTCCAGGGGATTCCCTTCAGTCCCGCCATGACCTCCGGAGACATTCGCAAAACGATCCGGGATTTTGCAGCCGCAGCCTACCGGGCTAAATCTTCGGGATTCGATGCCATCGAATTGCACGCCGGTCATGGGTATCTGTTGAGCCAGTTCCTGAGTCCGAACATCAACCGGAGAAAAGATGAGTACGGTGGCCCGCTGCAGAACCGGGCCCGACTGAGCCTGGAAATTGTCCGGGAAATGAAAAAGAAGTTGGGGCCGGATTTTCCCGTGCTGGTCAAGATCAACATGAACGACGGATTTCCGGGTGGCTTGGAGGAGGAAGAAGCCATCGCGTTTGGCAAACTGCTCGAACAGGAAGGCGTGCAGGCCCTGATCCTGAGTGGAGGATACACGAGTCGGACGCCCTTTTATCTGCTCCGAGGCGGTCGCCCCCTTCTGGATATGGTCCGGGTGGAAAAGAATGTATTCCAGAAGTTGGGCATGCTGGCATTTGGACCGTTTCTGGTTCGGAAATATCCTTTCCGGCCGGCTTTTTTTCGGGAACAAGCCCTGCGTTTCCGAAAAGCATTGACCCTGCCGCTGGTATATGTGGGGGGCTTATTGGGAAGGGAAGAGATCGAACGCGTCTCCCGGGATGGATTTGAGTTGCTGGCCCTGGGTCGGGCTTTGATCCACGATCCGGATTTTGTCCGCAAGCTGAAAGAAGGAGCATTGGAACGATCCGGTTGTACGAGTTGCAATCGTTGCATCACGGAAATGGACAGAGGAGGGGTCCGCTGTGTGCTTAGCGGAGATCCCTGACGGATGGCCTGGTCTGGGCCGGGAACTTTTCTCCCTTATCTTTGGCGTTTAACACTCCCGGTCCTTATGGAAAAGATCAAATTCCTGCATCGAGCGCTGAAGTACGCCTACATCTATGATGCAGCGGAAATCGCTTTTATACGAAAAACCTTAAAAAGGGGAGACATAGCCGTAGATGTGGGTTGCCACAAGGGGGGATACCTGTATTGGATCCGTAAAGCGGTCGGCAAAGAGGGACAGGTCTATGCCTTTGAACCCCAGAAGCCTTTGTTTGAATATCTGGAAGCCGCGATCTCTCGTTTCGGTTATGAAAATGTGGTCCTGGAGGGCAAGGGAGTTACGAATGCAGATGGCGTACACGATTTCTACATTCCGATCACCGAAAAGGGGAGCGATCCCGGGGCCAAATTGGAGCTGAAAAACCGCTTCTGGCACGAATGGGAAAGCACACAGGTGGAAGTCGTCTCGCTGGACAGCTATTTCCTGGCACGTGGCATCATCCCCCAATTGATCAAAATTGACGTAGAGGGGCATGAAAAAACAGTGGTGGAGGGAGGTAGGAGCCTAATTGAAAAACATCACCCGTTTTTGTTGATCGAAATCGAGCAGCAGCACCTGGTCGATGTTCCGATCCGTGACATCTTTGAGTTTGTACAAGGGTTGGGTTATCAGGGATATTTCTTTGATCGCGGAAAAAAGCTTCCGGTCGGGCAATTCGACCCGGACTATCACCAGAACCTGTCAGACAACAAGTCTGTGCGCGGGAAAAAATACATCAATAATTTTGTGTTCGAACCCCGTTAGTGTTGCGTCAAAAAGACGGAGTCTTTCTGGATAACCACGGGGCTATGTGTGCGCAAAGCCGCTCGAATATGAAACCTTTCTGCCTTTTCGGGCTTTCAATATCTACCCAATGCTTTTTAGATCAAGGGGGGTGAAACGATATGCGTGTAGTTGATATAGCGGATCTTTGGAATACGGTGCAGGAGTTTACCTTATTGGATGTACGGACGCCCTCGGAATTTGAGCAGGGCCATGTGCCGGGCGCACAAAATCTGCCTCTCTTTTCCGATAGGGAGCGAGCCGAGGTCGGGACTCTCTACAAACAGGTGAGTCCGGATGAGGCCTTCAAGCGGGGATTGGAATTCGCCGGAGGAAAGATGCGCTGGTACGTAGAAAAAGCCGAATCTCTGGCTTCGACTCGCCGGGTTGTTTTGCATTGCTGGCGGGGCGGGCAAAGAAGCCGAAGTATGGCCTGGCTGCTGAATATGGCCGGTTTTGAGGTGATCGTCCTTAAAGGGGGATATAAAGCATACCGGCGATATCAGAACGATTTTTATCAGCGCCACAAACTCCGTCTTCTATTATTGGGAGGGCCTACAGGAAGTGGCAAGACCGATCTGCTCCATGAATTGTCCCGACTGGGTGAGCAGGTGATTGACCTGGAAGGGCTTGCCCGCCACAAAGGGTCTGCCTTTGGCGCTTTCGGACAAGAACCCCAACCGACGCAGCAACAATTCGAGAACGACTTATTCGAGATGTGCTGTCGTCAGGAACCGGATAGAAGGGTGTGGCTGGAAAACGAAAGCCGCGCCATCGGAAAAAACGGTTTGCCGGAGGGTTTTTGGGAGCAAATGGTGGGGAGTCCCTTCCTGCAACTGGAAGTACCTTTCGATTATCGAGTAAACCGGCTGGTGGAAGAGTATGGAGGATTTGACATCCGGGAGCTCAAAAAAACCTTTGAGCAGATCCGTAAGCGGCTGGGCGGGCAGCATGTGAAACGGGCCCTGGAGGCACTGGACGAAAATGATTTGGCTACTGCAGCCCGGGTTGCTCTTCAGTATTACGATAAGGCCTACGAAAGCTCAACCCGGCAGATGCAATTCTGTAAAACGATTCCCGTTAAACTGGAGTCGGAAGACTTGCCTTCCCTGGCCGAAAAACTGATCGCAATTGCTCATGCCAATGGATTATAAACTTACTCAATACAGCCACGGCGCCGGATGCGGATGCAAGATCTCACCCCAGGTCCTGGACCAGATCCTTTCCCGGAACGGCTCCGCCAGTCCCTTTCCCGGCCTCCTGGTCGGCAACGACAAGCGCGATGATGCGGCAGTGCTCGATCTGGGCGATGGCTCCGCCGTTGTCAGCACCACCGATTTCTTCATGCCTATCGTGGACGATGCTTTCGACTTTGGCCGGATCGCTTCTGTCAATGCCATCAGCGACGTATATGCCATGGGAGGCTCGCCCATACTGGCTATCGCCATACTGGGTTGGCCGGTGGATCTGCTCCCGCCCGAGGTGGCGAACCGGGTGATCGAGGGTGCTCGCGCGGCCTGCCAGGATGCCGGAATTCCACTCGCAGGCGGTCACAGCATCGATAGTCCGGAGCCCATATTTGGATTGGCCGTTACCGGCCGGGTGGCTGTGGGGCATCTCAAAAAGAACGAGGGTGCCCGGAAGGGAGATCTGCTATTCCTCACCAAGCCACTGGGCGTGGGCATTCTGACAACCGCTACCAAGAAGGGGAAATTGAAACCCGAACACGCCACGCTGGCCCGAGACAGTATGTTGAAAATGAATGACATCGGCGCCGAATTGGGGAAATTGGAGGCTGTACGCGCCATGACCGATGTGACCGGTTTCGGCTTGCTCGGGCATTTGACCGAAATGGCAGAGGCATCAGGCGTTTCAGCCAGGATCTATTCCGATAAAATACCCATACTGGACACTGCCGCGATTCCCCATTATTTGTCGGAAAATTGCATTCCGGGCGGCACCCGCCGAAACTGGGAGAGCTACGGACACAAGATCGCCCCTTTAAAGAACGACCCCCTCCGTTTTTTACTCTGTGATCCGCAGACAAGCGGAGGACTTCTGGTTTCGGTAAATCCGGATCAGATCGGCGATTTTAGGGAAGTGTCGTCGGGCCGCGGCCTTGATCTTGAAGCCGTGGGGGAAGTGACGGACCGCGGGGCCTACCTGGTAGAGGTGGTCTAGGGTAAATGCGCCTTTCCCATTCTTTTTTGGTGAAGAAAAGAGATATTTCAGACGGACCGCTGCGGCGGCCTGCCGGGCATACTGTGTTAAAAAGCGTTAAGGAAATGTGGCTTTTCTCCTCCCCTTAACTGGTAAGTCCTCCGGTCTCGTATCTTCAATCGACCAATCAAACACGCTTGCCATGCAGAATTTCCCAATGATCTGGGCCGCTCTTTTTATTTTCATAAGCGGCCTTCATGCCCAGCAAGGGTATCAAAAACCGCCAAAAGCCATTGCTGATTTGGTGGAAGCGCCCCTTACGCCTTCCGTTTCTCTCAACAGTGCCCAAACAGCCATGCTTTTGTTGGAGCGTCCGGGATACCCCTCCATTGAAGAGGTGTCACAACCGGAACTCCGGCTGGCCGGACTGCGCATCAACCCGGCCACCAACGGACAAAGCCGGGGGTATACCTACAATGGCCTGGTGATTAAGAATATGGAAACCCTGGAAGATATACGGGTCGAGGGCCTACCGGAAAACCCGGCCATCGCCAACCTATCCTGGTCGCCGGACGGATCCCGATTTGCTTTTACGATCCGCCGATCCGACGGACTTGAGCTCTGGATGGCGGATGTCGCCACCGCCGAGGCCTCCCGGTTGACCGAACCGGTCCTCAACGATGCCATGAGCGGGAATCCCTATGCCTGGTTCTCCGATGGTGAAAACCTCATCTACAAAGCCACCCTGACGGATAGGGGAGAGGTGCCCGGTCGCCAAACTACGCCCACCGGACCGATCGTCCAGGAATCCTCCGGGCAGAAAGCAGCCGTGCGGACTTATCAGGATATGTTGCAAAGCCCGCAGGATGAAGCGGTTTTCACCTATTTTGCCACGTCCAGGCTCTTCAAGCTCAACCTGGCTTCGGGCGAAAAGGAGCCTTTTGCCGAAGAAGGCATCATCAGCTATATGGAGCCTTCGCCGGATGGCAACTACGTGATGATCACGTATATCAAGAAGCCTTTCTCCTATGCCGTTCCCTACTATCGGTTCCCGCAAGAAGTTGTGATCTACGATCGCGCGGGTACGAAGGTGAGAACGATTGCCGATCTTCCCCTGGATGAGGTGCGCCCCAAAGGTTTTGATGCCGTTCAGAAGGGTCCCCGTTATTTCAGCTGGCGGGCCGACAAGCCGGCTATGTTATATTGGATCGAAGCGCAGGATGAAGGCGATCCCCAGAAGGAAGTAGACGTGCGCGACAAGGTTTTTTACCTGAATGCGCCCTTCGACGGGGATAAACAGGCGGGTGTCGATCTGGCCATGCGGTACCGGGGCATCACCTGGGGAAACGATGGGCTGGCCCTGATCAACGAAGGTCTCTGGAGCAACCGCATGCTTGCCACCAGCATTTTTGAACCCGGAAAACCGGAAAGCAAGCAGGAGATTTTCAGCCGTTCGACGGAGGACCGCTATGCCGATCCGGGGAACTTTCAAACCCGGACCAATGAATACGGCAGGAGCGTCCTGCTGATCGGAGGCGACAATGAAACGCTCTATTTGACCGGGCGAGGTGCTTCTCCGGAAGGCGATCGACCTTTTGTCCGGGAATACGATCTGGCTTCCGGGGAAACCGACGAATGGTGGCGTTCCCAGGCACCTTATTACGAAATGCCCATTGAGATTCTGGACCTAGACCGAAAACGGGTGTTGACCCTCCGGGAGTCCACAGCGGAAAACCCGAATTATTTTCTGCGGGACCTGGAAAAAGGGGAGATAACGGCCGTAACGGAATTTCCCAATCCTTATCCTGCCCTGGAAGGGGTCGAAAAAGAAGTCGTTTATTTCAAACGGGAAGACGGGATTGACATGACAGGAGACCTCTACTTGCCCAAGGGCTATCAGAAATCCGACGGTCCCCTGCCCACCATCGTTTGGGCTTATCCCCGCGAGTACAAAGACGCACAAGCGGCCGGACAGGTTTCCGGCTCCCCCTACCAGTTTATCCGGTTGGGTTGGGGCTCCCCGATCTATCACGTTACCCAGGGATACGCTGTGTTCAACAACGTCAGTATGCCAGTGATCGGAGAGGGCGAGGTGGAGCCGAACGACAATTTCCGCGAACAATTGGTGATGAATGGCCGGGCTGCCGTACGGAAACTAGCCGATTTGGGTGTTGGTGATCCGGATCGCGTGGCCATTGCAGGGCATTCCTACGGCGCTTTTATGACGGCAAATCTTCTGGCTCATTCGGATATCTTCGCGGCCGGGATTGCCCGAAGCGGGGCTTACAATCGCACCCTGACCCCTTTTGGCTTCCAACGGGAAGAGCGTACCTATTGGGATGCCCCGGAAGTCTATTACACCATGTCCCCCTTTATGCATGCCGACAAGATAGATGAGCCCCTCCTGATGATCCATGGCAGGGCAGACAACAATTCGGGGACCTTTCCCTTACAGAGCGAACGTCTTTTTGCAGCCATTAAGGGACTGGGCGGAACGGCCAAATTGGTTATGCTGCCCGCCGAAAGTCATGGCTACCGGGCCAAGGAATCCATCTTGCATATGCTCTACGAGCAACATCAGCATCTGGAGAAATACGTTAAAAACCGGAAGGCGGAAGGCAAGCCTTCCCAGCCATAAATAGATCCTGCGTTTGAAAAAAGGGGGCCTTCGGCCGAAGGCCCCCTTCTCGGTCCCTAATCCCGGTTTTTTATTCGTCCTTCCTGCGCTTCCTCCTCTTTGCTTGGTCTCCTTTCCTATATTTGCCCCTAAAGGATTACCGATCTATGCGCTTTCCCTTTGTCCTGACCATTATGCTGGCTTTTTTCGCCTGCCGTTCTCAGACGGATGGCTCTCAATTGCCCGATGCCCGCTCGGCGGGAGAGGCTTTCGGCTCCACAGATACCCTTCCGATCCAGGTCGACCTGGATTACCTGATGGGGAAGTTCGATCCGACGACCCATCCCGATTTCACGGAACTGGAACTCGAACACGCCAGTACGAAGGGAATGTATCTGCGAAAGGAAGCTTATGCGGCTTTTCAAAAGATGTATGAAGCTGCCCGCGAAGATGGAATTCGCCTGGTGATTCTTTCGGCCACCCGAACCTTTGATCGCCAAAAAATCATTTGGGAAGCCAAATGGACGGGACAAAGAAAAACCACGGGGGTAAACGACATTCAGCAAGAATACCCCGAACCGGCGGAGAGAGCTTTGAAAATCCTCGAATACAGCAGCATGCCCGGCTCCAGCCGGCATCATTGGGGTACGGAGATCGATCTGAATAACCTTGAGAGCGAGTACTTCACCACCGGTGCGGGAAAGGAGATCTACGATTGGCTTACGGAAAATGCATCGAAGTATGGCTTTTGCCAACCTTATTCCGAGATCGGCCCCCGAAGACCAACCGGCTATAAAGAAGAATTCTGGCACTGGACCTATATGCCTCTCTCCGTACCCTTGACCCGGCAAGCAGCCCGGGAAATGCACGATGGCCTGTTTACCGGATTTCTGGGACAGGAATCCGCTTCCATGATCAATATCGTGGAGAAATTCGTCCTGGGGATTAATCCCGATTGTTTGCCATAGCTTTTTGGATATGGAAAAAAAGAGACCTGCTCTTCAATCCGCCCTGATCCTTGCCGGCATTCTCTTCGTCTTATTGCTGGGCTATCTGTATGTAGCCGAGGAAGGTCCTTTCGATCGCTCCAATCGTTTTTTTCTGGAGGTATCGGATGCACAGGGGCTAAAGAAAGAAACCCCTTTACAGTACCGCGGGATCACCATCGGAAAAGTAAAGGATGTGATCGAATTGGAAACGGGAAGCGTCATCGTCGAACTTGCCGTGGATCGGGGCGTTTCCATCACAAGAGATGCGGCCTTCTCCAGGCAGACAGAAGGCGTATTGGGAAAGATCGTCCTGTTTTTGGAAATGAAGGGTATGGCAGGTGAAATGTTGTTTCCCGGAGATACCCTGAAAGTCGAGATCGAGCAACTTTCCCTCCAGGAATAAGGAGTCGCTGTATTTCCGTCCAACTACTTAACTACTCAACCATACCTATGGCTTTCACTGAATCGAAAATGCTTGAATTGGGCACCCAAGCCCCTGATTTCAATTTACCGGATACCGTAAGCGGGAATAGGGTTTCTCTGGATGATATCGCTACCGAAAAAGGGACCCTGGTCATGTTCCTTTGCAACCATTGCCCCTACGTCATCCACGTTAATCCGGAGATCGTCCGCCTCACGAATGAATATATGGCCAAAGGCATAGGGGTTGTGGCCATTAGCTCCAACGATGTAGAGAACTATCCACAGGATGGTCCGGAAAAGATGAAGGAACACGCCCGGGAGGTTGGGTATGCTTTTCCTTATTTATACGATGAAAGCCAGGAGGTAGCCCATGCTTACGATGCCGCCTGTACGCCCGACTTTTATCTGTTTGATGGCGAACGCAAACTGGTTTACCGGGGCCGCCTGGACGATTCCCGCCCCAAAAGTGGCAAACCGCTTACCGGCAGAGATCTTCGCGAAGCCATAGACGCCGTGCTGGAGGGTAGACCGGTCCCTGAAAAGCAATATCCCAGCGGAGGCTGTAATATTAAGTGGAAGAAGTAGATCCTCCTTCCAAAAAAAGTCGGTACCAGCTGGAAAATGGAAACGCTAGTCGTGGACGATAAGAATCCGGCTCAGGCTCCATTGCGGGGATCGGATTCTGAGGATATAGGGGCCAGCCGTTAGTTCGTCCAGAGGAAAACTCAGCTGCAAAGTACCTTCCGGAACCACAAGGTTTTTGACGCTTTGTCCTTGCATGGTGAAAAGTTCCAGAATCAGCGAGCGCGCCGGTCCTTGTAGTTGAATGAAAAGCGCTCCGTTCCGGGCCGCCGGATTGGGAAAGAGAGCGATCCTTTGGTCGGCCTCCGGTTTTTCCTCCGCAGACGTGACCCTACCTTCAAAATAAGTTTTGGCCAGCTCAAAGGCATCCTGACCCACCAAAATTCCAATCTGTCGTCCGGGGATGTCATCTGCCGGCGGATGAATACCCCCCCAAATCCGGGAAAGGCTCGTTTGATCAGAAGCATCCCGATAAGTAGCCCATTGCAGAACGATATCCTGGCTGGGGCCATCCTCGAATACGAGAAACTCATTCTTTTTGGCCATGAACTCGCCCATTCCGCCCGGGAAAAAAGGATCGCCCGTCAGCAAGGTCAGAACTTCGGCCGCGGCCCTTGAAAAGGTGGAATGGCCGGAAACGTATCCGGCAAAATTGGGCGTGACGAAATCAGGTCTTTGATTGGGCCACCATCTTTCAGCCAGGATCCAGCCCACACCCGCCGTATCATTCTCCGGATCATCAATATAGTCCGGCCCTCTCCATCCGTAAAGTTTGACCCGGTTTAGGTTTCGGGTGGTAAAGGCCAGGGGGTCTCCTTCGGTTACCAGCTCAATAAAGCCGGGAATGAGGGGTAAGCCATAAGGGGAGTAATTGGGAAGGTCCGGGTCGCTGCTTTGCCCTTGAGATGCCATATAGCGGATCGCGCTGATGGGGCGGATGTAATCGTACCAACCTTTTACGCCCCAGGCGCTGATGGCAGCGTCGTGCATGGCGCCGCCCAACGCAAAATAGGCTTTTACATCCCATTCCAGCTCATCCACCAGCGCTCCTTCTCCCTGAAACCGGTTTTCTTGGAGCGGATGATCGTTCACATAATTCAGGATGGCAAACCAGTGCCCGGGCGGGGTTTCCGAATCCGGGCCGTCAGCCCAGAATTCCGCGAGTACCCGTGTATAGTCGCCTCTGGGTACCCATTGGGGCTCATAGGGTTGTTGGGTATGGGGATTGATCGCATGCCCCCGGCTCAGATCTCCACCTCCAAGGTACTGGTAAAATTGACGCATCCCTTCCCAGCCGGCAGGAAATTCCGGATTGTTGCCCAGGCTTCCCGGCGAAATATCCCACATCACACCATCTGCAGGGTCCAGATGCGCGGACCATATTCCCACCAGCGAAAATCCCCATTGATATTCGGCGGTCGTGCTTTCATCTTCCCCCAAAAGAAAAGGAGGCGGCCCGGGATCGTGGTATACGTGATAGGTGTAATTCTCTCTTTCTTTGAGGCTCAAATCCGCTTCGGTCAGGGCAAAAGGTACGACCTCCCCCCATTCCGGGCTCAGAAAAGGCGGGGTTGCATTCGGGATCAAGTTGCCGGACTGGTCCACGAAAGCGCTGAAGCTCAGAGGTTGCCACCGGTCCGGGAAGGAGAGGTCCCCAGCACCGGAAAAAATGGGCCGCAAGGGGCGGTTGACGGGCTCATAGTACCGGTTTGCGTAATCATTCTGTTCGTTGGAACCGTCCTGCAAGCCGAAAAGGATCATCTGCTGGGCCAGGTAGTTTCCCAGATGCGCCGGATCCCCATCGGAATAATTCGTAGATACCTGGTTGGTATCGTAACCCATCTCTACCATAAGAGAATCGGCATATGCGTATATGGAGCGCATGCCCGGAGAGTTTCGGAAGCGATGCCGGATCAGCCGATAAACGGCAAAGCTCATGATTTCTTCCCGGGTTGCCTCAACATCTTCCGGTTGGACAAACCCGGTAAAAGGGCAGAAAAAAGAGCCAACGGTTTTCCCCAGAAAATACGTTTCGGCCTGTTTATCAAACAGAGCCCAGGCATCATACATCAGGCTGGAGGAATGAAAAAGATTGCGGGCATGTACGGTGGGCCGTGCAAAATCATTTCGGATGCTGTGCAGCAAAGCTTCATTCCATTTGCGTGCCACGGAATGCGATTGGCTCTGCAGCGCAGGCAGACAAAGAAGGGTCAGGAAAGTCCAAAGGAGAAGGAGTGTTAATCGCTTGACCAAGATGCGTTTGTCTTTTACCAAAGAAAAGTAAATCTAATCCGTTCCACGCATTAAGGAAAACCCCGTCTGTCGCAACTTGGTCAGGATTTTGCGAAAAAGCTGAAATGAGTGGGACCTATGGGACAAGACCTGAAGTGCCGAAGGAAGCCCTTGGCTGAGGACAGGTATGCGGGGAAGCAAATTAGTGAGGAGGCCAGCCGCCGGCCTCACCCTTCCAGAAGGCTACCGAACGGAGGTAAACCGGAACCGGTTGGCCTTCCTGCAATAGCCTTTCTCGCTTTTCAAGTCGCTTCAGATACAGGGATTTCAGTCCTTGCCACCAGGAAATCCCGGTAATCGTGGCGAAGATCACGAAAGGAATGGCCGCTAACGCAATGCGCCAGGATACCCCGGTAGAGATCTGGTAGACGAACGTCCAGAAACTGATTTGGGTAGGGAGAAGGGGGAGTATTTTGCGTAGAAAGCCGATGAAAAAGAAAATTTTTGACCTCACAAAACTAAGGAAAACCATTAAAAAGTGCCGGATTTAATCCGACCTTCTTCGTTTAGTGAGACGCACCCTTCCGAAAAGGTCACGAAAGGTATTTGCCTACGATTGGCATTCTTCGGCCCATACCAAAGGCCTTGTTGGAGACCCGCAATACCGGAGGAGTTTGGAAACGCTTGAATTCATTGGTGTTGACCAACTTGAGTATCCTTAGGACCAGTTTTTCATCATAGCCCAAAGCGATAATCTCCCGGGGCCCCAATCGGTTTTCGACGTATTCGAAAAGAATTTGATCCAGGATCTCATATTCCGGCAAGCTATCCGTATCCTTCTGATCGGGACGTAGTTCGGCGCTAGGGGGTTTGGTGAGGATATTGTCCGGGATGATCTCCTCATCCCGATTGATGAAGCGGGCCAGTTCCACCACTTCCGTTTTGTAAAGATCTCCGATGACGGACAGCCCCCCGCACATATCGCCATACAGGGTGCTATACCCGACTGCCATCTCACTCTTGTTGGAGGTGTTGAGCAGGATGTTCCCGTATTTATTGGAAAAAGCCATCAGGATCATGGCCCGGGCACGAGCCTGTAAATTTTCTTCCGCCAGTCCGAATTCCGTAGCCCAGAAATGAGGCTTGAGCACCTGCATGTAAGTCTCGTAAATCTCCTGGATGGGTACGATATCATACTGCACACCCAGATTTTCGGCCAATTGACGGGCATCGATGACGGAGTGGGAGGAGGAGAACTGAGAGGGCATCAGAACGGCCCGTACGTTATCCTTGCCCAGCGCGCTAGCCGCCATGACCAGAGCCACCGCCGAATCAATCCCACCGGATAGCCCCAGTATGGCGCGTTTCAAACCCAGTTTTTGGAAGTAATCCCGAATGCCGACCCGGATACCTTCGTGCAGAAGCTCGATTTTCTGCCAGGCCTGTACCTTGTGTTGCCCGCCTCGAATGATGTCATCCAGGGCATAGGTCCGGATGCATTCCTCGAAATGGGGCAGTTCTTCGTAGATCTTCCCGTCCGGGGAGGCGATCAGCGATCCTCCGTCAAAAATGATCTCTGTCTGGGCGCCGCTGTGATTCACGTAAATGATGGGTACCCGGTAGCGTTCGACATTGCTCAGGACAATGTGTTTGCGGGTATCCGGTTGTTGAAAGGAAAAAGGCGAGGCCGAAAGGTTGATCATCAGGTCCGGCTTTTCGCCGATCATCTCGTCCATCGGGCATACGGTGTAGAGGGGATTCTCGTTCCCGATGTTCCAGATATCCTCGCAGACCGTCAGG
>CAZXIX010000008.1:0-29138 GCA_964640855.1 uncultured Saprospiraceae bacterium | reverse complement strand
CGAAACTCCAGGGTCTTCCATTCTACGGCCGGCTCGAAATAGCGGTATTCATCGAAGATGTCGTAAGTCGGCAAAAGGGTCTTGTGCTGCACATGGCGGATCTCCCCATCTGCCAGGAAATAGGCGGAATTGAAAAGGTCTTTGCCCTCGACCCGGGGGTTTCGGCTGGGCGAGCCGACCACAATGCCGATATTCTGAGAGGCTTCGGCCAATGCCTGTACCGATTCTTCGGATTGCCGGATGAAATCATCGAATTCCAGGAAATCCCGGGGAGGATATCCTGTGGTCGCCAGCTCGCTGAAGCAGACCAGATCCGCGCCCTGTTGCCGGGCCTGGGCTACGGCATCCAGCATTTTGCGCAGGTTCCCCTCGAAATTTCCGATGTGATAATTGAGTTGCGCGACGGCGATCTTCATGGAAGGCGATTCTTTAATGGCTCAAAGATACAAGCCCCGGGCGAAGCACCCCCCTCTGGAAACTTCCCTTTACTCAGGGCGTTGTCATTTTATTACCTTTGGACGTTAACATAAAATCATCCATCGACTTTTTCACCCTATGGGCAAGTTCGTGGTATCGGCAAGAAAGTATCGCCCCGTTCGGTTCGACGAGGTGGTTGGGCAGCAGCATGTTTCCCAGACCCTGAAAAATGCGCTGAAAAGCGACCATCTGGCCCATGCTTTTTTGTTTTGCGGGCCGAGAGGGGTCGGAAAAACCACCAGTGCGCGTATCCTGGCCAAGGTTCTGAATTGCCAGAACCGCAGCACGGATTTCGAACCCTGCAATACCTGCTCTTCCTGCCAGGCATTCAATCAAAACGCTTCCTTCAACATTACCGAACTCGATGCTGCCTCCAACAACAGCGTCGAGCACATTCGCCAGCTGAACGAGCAAGTCCGATTTCAGCCGCAGCAGGGCGACTACAAAGTATTCATTATCGATGAGGTCCACATGCTGAGTCAGGCAGCCTTCAACGCCTTTCTCAAAACGTTGGAGGAGCCGCCCCCCTATGCCGTTTTCATCCTGGCAACCACGGAAAAGCACAAGATCATCCCCACCATCCTTTCTCGTTGTCAGATCTTTGATTTCCGGCGCATCCAAATTCCGGATATCACGGGCTACCTGGAATCCATCTGTGCGGCAGAGGGGATACAAGCCGAGCCGGACGCACTTCACATTATCGCCCAGAAAGCCGACGGCGCCCTGCGGGACGCCCTCTCCATTTTCGACCGCATCGTTTCCTTTTCCGGCAAGAAGATCACCTACACGGATGTCATCGAGAACCTCAACATCCTGGATTACGATTATTATTTCCGCGTAGTGGATGCACTGCTCCAGGGGGATTCTTCTTCCGTGATGGTGATCTACGATGAGATCATTCGGCGGGGGTTCGACGGCGACCTTTTCCTCTTCGGCTTGTCCGAGCACTTGCGAAACTTGTTGGTATGCCAGGACGAAGCCACCCTCCCCCTGCTGGAAGCTGGCGAAGGACTGCAAGCTCGCTACCGGCAGCAGAGCCTGCTGGCATCCTCTTCCTTTTTGCTGACCGCCCTGCATCTGGCCAACGAATGCGACGTCCGCTATAAAACCGCCCGCAACAAGCGCCTGCATGTGGAGATCGCATTGATCCGTATGGCACACATACCCCACCTGATCAAGGGCCAGCCTGTACAACATCAGCCCATACCTCCTGTCAAGGAAAAAAAAACACCTGATCAGACCCCGCCCACTCCAGAACCACCCGGGGAAGTCGAACAACCCTCGGTAGGCCCCCGGGACGCAGATCCCAAACCGGCATCCGGTAATATCGGCTTATCGATGGATATCGACCAATTGGTGGCCGAAGTGGAAAAAGAAGAGGCCGCCCAGGTCGTCCGGGAACACCTGCTCGAACAAAAAGAAGTAGAGGCCTTTTGGTCAGCCTACGCCTCGGAGAAAGCCCATTCTTCCCTGAAATTGATTATGAAAAAGGCCGAGTTGAAAGCACAGGAGTTCGAGCTACTCATTCGCACCGGCACGCAACTCGCCGTGGATACGCTGAAACAGGAACTGGATCTGCGCGACTTTCTGAAAGAGAAGTTGAATTGCCCCAATCTGACCATTAGGATCGAGTTGGACAAAGATTTGGCTCCCGACCGCCCCAAGCCCAAAAAGATGCTTTCCGAAAAGGAGAAGTACCAGCAATTGCTGGAATCCAACCCGGAACTGAAAAATCTGCGAGATCGCCTCGACCTTCGATTCGACCCGGATTGACCGCCCCCTTCTAAAAAGTTCCTTAATTTTTTTCGAACAATGTAGGTTGGAAGACAGTTGATCTATCCGAAAAAAACTTTGGATGTTGTAACAGCGTTTTCCTCTCCAAATGAATTCAGGCAGCATGGTCGATCAATCCCTTTGGTACCTCGAAAATATTGACGTCTCCGGGGTCTTTTGCCCCAAAAAGATCAGTCGGGGGGACTTGGACAATCATACACATAAGGCCTTTAAAAGGGGCGAATACATATACATGCCCGACGAACATTCCGACAAGATCTACTTCATTTACGAGGGCCGGGTCAAGGTAGGGACCCACGGGGATGGCGAAAAGGAGATCACCAAAGCCATCCTGAGTCCGGGGGAAGTCTTCGGGGAATTGGCCATGATCGGTCAGGGGAAGCGAAGGGATTTTGCTTATGCCATGGAGCATACAACGGTTTGTATTCTGTCTATGCACGACATCCAGGATCTGATGCGGGATCACAACGGCTTCAGTCTTTTCATGATGAAAGTCATCGGTTCCCGGGTCCTGGATATGGAAAAACGGCTTGAATCTCTGGTGTTTAAGGATTCCCGCACACGCGTAATCGAGTTTTTGCACCAATTGGCTGCCGAAAAGGGGAAACAGATCGGATTTGAACGGGAAGTTCGGAAGTTTCTCACTCACCAGGAGATAGCCAACCTGACGGCTACCTCCCGGCAGACCGTCACCACCATCCTGAACGAACTGCGCAATAAAAATATACTGACCTTCAATCGAAAGCGTATGCTCGTGCGGGATATGAATAAATTGAAAGCCGAGGCTGCGGAGGGGTAAAGGTTTGGGGGCTTTGTCCAGGGATGTGCAGAAAGGCTGAGCCATTGCGAACCGCCGTGGCGCTCCTATTGCCAGGGCCATGTTAATTAAACCCGACTCTGGAAGAGGTGGGTTTCACTACGTTTCTGCATTTTTCGTGTTACATTTTACCTTTCCGAAACGCTGTATCCTTTGTCTACCCGCCAACAATATCAACACCGGTTCCAGGAAGTTCTTGCCGCACTTAACTCCGCGCAGCGGGAGGCAGTCGATCAGATCGAAGGCCCTGTGATGGTACTTGCCGGGCCGGGAACCGGAAAAACGCAACTGCTGGCTGCCCGGATAGGCAATATCCTCCTTCAGACCGATGTTCAAGCTTCCAACATACTCTGCCTGACCTTTTCGGATGCCGGCGTAAAAGCCATGCGACGCCGTTTGCTGGATTTTATCGGCCCGGAGGCCCATCGTGTAGGCATCTATACTTTCCATTCCTTCTGCAACCGGATCATCCAGGAAAATCTCCATCTGTTTGGAAGCCGCAACCTGCAAAGCCTGACCGACCTGGAGCGGGTCAACCTTATCCGGGGCTTGCTCGACAAACTGCCCCCCGATAACCCTCTGGTCGTCTCCCGATGGGATCGATATTATTATCTCCCACATCTGGAGCATCTGTTCCAAACCATGAAAACAGAGCATTGGTCTGTGGAACTTGTCCGGAGGTCGATCTCAGGTTATCTGGACAGCTTGCCAGAGCGTAAGGATTTTCAATACCAAAGAGCCTACAAGCAATTCCGGAAAGGGGACCCGAAAGCGGGGGAGATGGAAAAGGAGCAAAAGAAAATGGTCCCGCTGGCAGCAGCGGCCGAGCTCTTTCCCGCCTATGAGAAGGCTTTGCGAACAGAAGCCCGCTACGATTACGAAGACATGCTTTTGTGGGTACTGGAAGCCTTCCGGGAGCATGAGTGGCTGTTGCGCTCTTACCAGGAAAGGTTTCAATACCTCCTGGTGGACGAATACCAGGATACCAACGGCGCGCAGAATGAACTCCTGCTGCAACTGGCTTCCTTCTGGGAAGACAATCCCAATCTCTTCGTAGTAGGGGACGACGACCAGTCGATCTACGAATTTCAGGGAGCCCGGTTGCAAAATATGCTGGACCTCCTGGATCGATATCGGCCGCATATGCATCTGGTCTCCCTGAGGCAGAATTATCGATCCATTCCTGCCATCCTTTCTTCGGCCTCCGGCCTGATCGGGCGAAATGAACAACGGCTGGTGCATCACCTGGAAGCGGGGCCCAAAGAGCTGGCGGCCGCTCATCCGGATCGAATGCACCAGACCAACCGGCCCGTTCTTCTGGAATACCCTCACATTCGACAAGAGGAAGTGGGATTGGTGCTGCAGATAGAGGAGTTGATTCGATCGGGCGAAAGCCCGGAATCCATCGCCATTATGTATGCCCGGCACAAGCAGGCCCACCGGATAATGGAGTTGTTTTCCAAAAAAGGCATACGCTTTACCACCCGCAGACCGGTAGATCTGCTGAACGAACCTCAGATCCAGCATCTGATCTATCTCGGCCGGTACTTGAATCGGGAACTCAAGCTGGCTTTCAGCGGAGAAGCCGATCTATTCCCTTTTCTCCATGCGGCCTTCCTGCAGTTGGACCCCGTCGATCTGGCTCATCTTTCCGCCTACCGGGCAGGCCGCCCGGGCAACAGCCGGCCGGAATGGCGCCGTATGCTGACGGACCCCGACCTGCTGCGCCGCCGAAAACTGAATCGGCCCGATCGTTTGCTGGAAGTAGGCGAACGCCTGACCTCCTGGATACGTCATGCTGCCAATCTCAGTGTACCGCATCTTTTAGAACGCCTGATCAATGAATCCGGATTTCTTGCTTACACGCTCAGCCTTCCCGATAAAGACGAGTGGCTGCAGGCCCTGGCCACGCTGATGCGTTTTACGCGCCAGGAAGCTGAACGGCATACCCATTATACGCTTGCCCAATGGGTCAATACCCTGGACCAAATGGCCGCCAACCGAATTCCCCTGCCTCTCCAGCGAATAGCGGAAAAGGGAGAAGGCATCCAAATGTTGACGGCCCACAGTTCCAAGGGCCTGGAATTCCGGTATGTTTTCCTGCTGGATGCAACCCAAAACCCCTGGGATTCCGGTCGGAACGGACAGAGGCAGTTTTCCTTTCCCGACACCCTTACGTTTTCGGGCCTGACCGATGCGCTGGAAGCTCGCAGGCGGTTGTTCTACGTCGCCATGACCCGTGCCGAAACCCATCTTCAGATCTCCTGGTCGCTTGAAGACGCAAAAGGGAAGGAAACGCAACCCAGCCAGTTCGTCGATGAACTCCTGGAACAGGAGGGCCTGGCTAAGACGAGAGCCTCCGTTTCCGCTGCGGACCTGCTGGATGCAGAGTGGATCTCCCTTTTCCGGGAGGAGGAGCCCGTTCGGGCCGAATCTCCGCCCCCCGCTGTTTTGGAGGATCTCCTGGATGGCTTTCGCTTCAGCCCGTCTTCGCTGAACCGGTTTTTGCAATGTCCTCTGGCGTTTTATTACGAACACTTGCTCAAGGTTCCCGTCCCGTTCAGCAATGCCGCGCTTATGGGTACCGCCGTGCATCAGGCCCTGGAAAGACTCTTCGGGAAAAAGGAGCGCACCCAAAAAGATTTGCTGAAATACTTCCGGGAGGAGATGGAGCGGATCCGCGGGCTCATGGATGCCTCCGGGTGGGAACAACGACTCGATCGCGGATTGTACTTTCTGCCGATCTACTTTCAGCAAAAAGCTCCCGGCTGGCCAAGCTTCAGCTTGACGGAGTTCCGGGTCCGGGAGTCGGAAGTGGACGGAGTCCCGGTCACCGGAATCGTAGACCGGATCGATCTGATAGACGGCAACAAGGCCGTGCTGCTGGATTATAAGACCGGGCGCTATCGAAAGGAGCGCGCCCGGGAACCCGATGATCGCAACCCCCAGGGAGGGCCCTACTGGAGGCAATTGCAATTTTATAATCTGTTGCTGCAGCAAAATCCCGTCTTGAAGGGCAGGAGATTGGATTACGGGCTGATTTCCTTTGTGGAGCCTGACCCCGACGGTCAGGTCCACGAGCATCGGGTAGCCTACGACAAGGAGGGAGAGGTCTTGATTCGAAACTTGCTCCAGGAAAGCTGGCGGCAGGTAAAGGATCACAAATTTCTGGAAGGCTGCGGGAAAACGGATTGCAGCTGGTGCAATTTTACCCGTCACAACATGCAGGTCAGCAGCTTTGCCGACGAAGAACAGGAAGGGCTCGATGATGAGAGTTGAGGGGGCGTTTGCGATATTCCTCAGTTCTCCGGAGCCCCGTACCCACCTTTCCCAACAAATCTCTACTTTTGGAAGTCCCGTCTAAAATACCACCGGTCTATGGCTACCCGAACCGAGCATACCTTTTGCCGAATTTGCGAATCCCTCTGCGGGCTGGAAGTTACCCTGGAAGGCAACGAGATCGTCAAGATCATGCCCGATCAGGATCACGTGGCCACCCGAGGCTTTGCCTGCCCCAAAGGACTGAAGCAGCAGAAAATGTATCAATCTCCGGACCGCCTGCGCTATCCCATGAAGCGGATCGGAAAGGAATGGCACCGGATCAGCTGGGATCAGGCGATGCAGGAGATCGGCGCCAAGGTTAAACAGCTCCGCAAAGACCACGGGCCTAAATCTCTCGGTATGTATGTCGGCACGGCTGCCGGATTCAGCGTTTTGCATCCGGTATTCGCGCAGGGCTTCATGGACGGGGTCGGATCCAACAATATGTATGCCTCCGCCACCCAGGATTGCAGCAACAAGTTTGCCGTAGCCGAATACATGTACGGTTTCCCTTTTACCCAACCCTTTCCCGACCTGGAGAATGCGAATTGTTTTATTGTAGTGGGAGCCAATCCGGTGGTATCCAAATGGAGTTTTCTCCAGGTCCCCAATCCCAGCGCTCACCTCAAGGAAATGGAAAAGCGGGGGTGTAAGATCTTTTTCGTGGATCCCCGGAAAACGGAATCGGCCAAAGTGGCCGGCCGGCACGTTTTCATCCGCCCCGGCACCGACGTGTTTTTCTACATGTCCTTCCTTAAGGAATTGATCCGGCAGGGAGGGGTAGACGAGGAGCGGGTGCGAAAATATACCAAGGGTTTTGAGCAACTTCGGGAGATCATTGAACCCTGGACTCCCGAAAAGACGGAAGCCGTCACCCAGATCCCGGCCGACACCCTCCGCGAAATGGTGAGGGCTTATGTGGAAGCCGATGGGGCATCCTTGTATTGTTCTACCGGAGTCAATATGGGAGGCAATGGTTTTCTGGCTTTCTGGATCCAGGAATGCATCAATGTCGTCAGCGGAAATCTGGATCGCCGGGGGGGAAGCCTGGTCGGTAAAGGCGTGATCGACTTTGCCAAATTCGGCTCCAAACGCGGCTTGCTGATGCAAAAGGCCCGCTCCCGGGTGGGGAATCACCGGAAAGTGAACGATGCATTTCCGGGTGGCGTACTGGCCGACGAGATCCTGACCCCGGGAGATGGCCAGATCCGTGCCCTTTTTGTCACCGGAGGGAATCCCCTGATCACCATGGCCAACAGCAATCGACTCCGGGAAGCTTTCCAAAAGCTGGAGCTGCTGGTGACCCTGGATATTTTACCCAATGAAACGGGTTCCCTGGCGCACTATATGCTGCCTTGCACCTCGCCGCTGGAGCGATCCGACCTGCCTTTCATTTTTCCGCTGATGCTGGGCTTGCAGACCAAGCCTTACCTGCAGGCAACGCGACCCGTAGTCAAACCCGATGGCGAACAGCGAGACGAAGCCACCATTTATCTGGATCTGGCCAAGGCGTCCGGTATATCCATTTTCGGCAGTCCGCTGGCGCAGCGTTTTTTCGAGACCTTACGCTTTTTCCACTCTCGCAAACAGAAGAAAAAAGGCGAGCAACCCGGCTTGCCCCAGGAGACCTTGCTCAACGGACTCCTCCGCCTAACCGGGCAAAAGTCTTTCCAATCCATCCTGAAAAGCAAACACGGCATCCTCCGGCATCCCAACCAGGCGGGATCCTTCCTCGGCAAGCGGGTGTACACAGAAGATGGCCTCGTCAATCTGGCGCCGGAAGTACTCGTCAACCAATCCCGGAAACTGGAGCTGGATTATCAGATGGAACGGGAACGCAAAGACGTACTCAAACTGATCACCAAACGACACGTGACCACCCATAACTCCTGGACCCACAATTTTGAGGATTTCGTGCAAGGGGAGCGACAGACCAACTACCTCTATATGCATCCTCTGGATGCCGAACGGCATGGCCTGAAGGACAAACAACTGGTGGACGTCAGTACGGAGGTGGGCACCGTTCGCCTTCCCTTGTTTCTGCTGGCTGACCTGATGCCCGGCACCGTGGCCCTTCCCCATGGCTGGGGGCACCAATCTACGCGCCAGGGTGTGGCCTCGGCAACCAAAGGCGTCAACGTCAACATCCTGGCGGCCGATGGGCCGGATCGGATCGAAAAAGAATCGGGGATGGCGCATCTTACCGGCATTCCGGTGGAAGTAAAACCTGCCGCCGGACCGCAAGCGCATTCCTGGTCCGGTCTGGAGGAGGATGTGCTGGAGGTTTGATTCCGCCTTCCCGAGGGGAATTCGCACAGCCGTACGGATTCCGCTGATCCGCTGATTTCCCGACATAACATTTGCTTATCCGGTACTTTTGGAAAAGCATTTTTGCGGGAGGTCCCGTTTCCTGTTCTTTACCGTTGGAAATTTGAGGGAAACCGGATAAAACCATTGTCAAGCAAGGGTTTAAAAGGCTTCAACGGCAGGAAAAAAAGATAAGGCGGTTAGGCGAATAATATCAAAAGGTATACCTTTGAGCGAATTTTGAAACACCTTGCAGAAAAGGATATGTCGAAAACAATCGCTTACCGTTTTTTTACGCTTTTTCTGGTTGCCTGTGCCACCCTCCTGCTGACTCCTTCTTCCCGGGCACAAGACCATGGCGAAACGGAGCATGCTGAAGGAGACCATGGCGAATCCGGCCATCACGAAGAAGAAGAGGGGTATAAGCCGGTCGAAACGGTCATGGAACACATTGCAGACGCCAATGAGTTCCACGTCTGGCATGGCGTTCATATTCCGCTTCCCTGTTTCCTTTATGCGCCCGGCCACGGGTGGACGATCATTCCTTCCTCCGGGGCATTCGATCACGGACACAAGGCCATCGATGGCTATGCGTTGAACCATGGACGGGTCAACCGGATTGCCGATGCCTCCTTTCCGGAAGGAGAGGTTGAGATCGATGGGATCGAGCATCGCACCGAGACGACCGAAGACGGAGAGGAAAATGAGGTGTACTATGCCATGTACCAGGGAGAGTCCTACCGATTGGATCCTCCGACCACCTGGGACGGCGGACTGGTAGGCGGAGGTATCACCTCTTTTTACGACTTCTCCATCACCAAGAATGTGGCTACCATGATGCTGGCAGCCGTTTTGCTTTTCGTCATCTTCGGGATTGTAGCCCGGGGGTACCAAAAGAACGATGGCCAAGCACCCTCCGGGTTCCAATCCCTGATGGAGGTTTTCTTCACCTTCATCAGAGATGAAGTTACCCGGCCCATGATCGGAGAGAAGCATTACGAGCGCTTCCAACCTTTCATCATGAGTCTGTTTTTCTTCATCCTCATTTTGAATCTGCTGGGCCTGGTCCCTTTCTTTCCCGGCGGAGCCAACGTGACCGGAAACATTGCCATTACGTTGACGCTGGCCGTGTTCACGTTTGTTGTCACCAACATCAACGGCAACAAACACTACTGGGAACACGTCCTATGGATGCCGGGGATCCCTTGGTGGGTCAAGATCTTCATTCTTACCCCGGTTGAGATCCTGAGTTTATTTGTGAAGCCCTTCTCGCTGATGATCCGTTTGTTTGCGAACATCTCTGCGGGGCACATCATCATATTGAGCTTGATCGGTCTGATCTTCGTTTTTGGGAACAACGGAGAGAATGTTGGCGGAGCCTTCGTTGGCGGGATCATGGGCGGACTTTTCACGGCCTTCATGAACCTGATCGAGTTGCTGGTGGCATTTCTTCAGGCTTTCATCTTTGCCATTCTGTCTGCCTCCTACATCGGGGCGGCAGTTGACGACGGGCATCACGATCACGAGGAAGCCCATGCCGCTACCGCAAGCTGATTGCATTGGATTTTATCCTCCCGGATAAGGATCCGGGGTTTGGTAATAAAGAGTTTTTCTCATTCTAAATTGTTGACACAATGGGAGCTATTGGAGCTGGAATTGCTGCTGTAGGAGCCGGTATTGGTATCGGTCTGATCGGCAGCCGCGCTATGGATGCCATCGCCCGTCAGCCCGAGGCTGTCGGACCGATCCAGAGCAACATGATCCTGACTGCCGCACTCGTAGAGGGTGCTGCGCTGTTTGCGATCGTGGTGGGTCTGCTGGCAGGCTAATCCTGCGCGCAAAGCATGGGCAGGGTCTCAGCGGTTGGCTGAGATTCCTGCTCACCTAAAATGAAAACTTAAATTCATCGTATTTTCAGCCTCTTGGTGGGCAAAAGCGAATAATAATGACAGATCTGTTGTTTTTGGCTGACTTTTCGGTAATCAAACCCGACCCGGGACTCATTCTCTGGACCTCGCTGATCTTCCTGATCGTGTGGATCGGATTGGCTGTCGTGGCTTTCAAACCCATCCAGAGAGCCTTGAAGAAGCGGGAAATGGACATTCAGCATTCCCTCAACGAGGCAAAACTTGCCCGGGAGGAGATGCGGAGCCTCAAGTCCGAGAACGAGGACCTGCTCAAGCAGGCCCGCGAAGAAAGAGCCAAGATCCTCCGGGAAGCCAATCAGATGAAAGACAACATCGTGAATGAAGCCAAGGATAAGGCCAGGGATGAAGCCCGAAAGATCGTGGAAGATGCGCGGGAGCAGATCCAGCACATGACATCCGAAGCCATGATCGATGCCCGCAACCAAATCGGTTTGATGGCTCTTGATATCGCTGAAAAAGTGATCCGCAAGGATCTGAAAACAGCGGGCAACCACGATAAGTACGTGGATACTCTGGTGGATGAATTGAACATTAAATGATACAGGCTCAGGTCTGACAAAGTAAGATTATGTCGTTGAAAGGAGTCGCCGCCCGGTATGTCGAGGCCCTCATCGAACTGGCACAGGAACAAAATAAACTGGAGCAGGTCAAGCAAGACATAGATCTGTATCGTACCCTGGCTCAAAACAAAGAGTTCTTCAACTTGCTGAAAAGCCCGATCATTCCCAACTCCAAAAAGGAGAGCATTGCAAGCCAACTTCTCTCCGACAAAGTCGACGACCTGAGTTTACGGTTCCTGCTTTTGCTCATCAAGAAAGAAAGGGGCGCCCTTCTGCCAGAGATCGTTTCAGGTTTTCAGGAAGCCTATATGGACATTCTGGGCATTTCGAAAATGCGGATCATTTCGGGTGAGAAGATCGGCCAGAAGTCCATTGATAAACTGGTCAGGAAACTGAAAGAGGTTGGCATGCTCAAAGATAAAGTGGAGGTAGAGCAGGAGTTGAATGAGGACGTGATCGGAGGATTCGCGGTGGTGGTCGAGGACTATCTTTACAATGCCACTGTAAACAAGCAGCTGTTGGACCTGAAGCGGGATTTCAAGGAAAACCCCTACAAATCCAAAATTGTCAAGCGATAAAAATCATCTTAGCAATAAGCCGGTGCCGAACCGGATACAAAATCCTGAATCATGGTTGATGTAAGACCTGAAGAAATATCCTCGATCCTTAAGCAGCAAATTGCCGGCTTTGACAGCTCGATAGAGTTGGAAGAGTTTGGTACCGTACTGCAGGTGGGTGACGGTATTGCGCGCATATACGGCTTGAACAAAGCCCAGGCCGGTGAACTTGTCGAATTTGAAGAGGGGACCCAGGCCATTGTTATGAACCTGGAGGAAGATAACGTCGGGGTAGTTTTGATGGGAGCCGGTGAACACATCCGGGAAGGTTCCAGGGTACATCGTACCAGCCGGATCGCCTCCATTAGCGTGGGTGAAGGTTTCGTAGGTCGTGTCGTCAATCCGCTCGGCCAACCCATCGACGGCAAGGGGGAGATCACCGGCGAACGCTTCGAAATGCCTCTGGAGCGCAAGGCGCCCGGGGTGATCTTCCGCCAGCCGGTGAACGAACCGCTTCAGACCGGTATCAAGGCGATCGATTCCATGATCCCCATCGGCCGCGGTCAGCGCGAATTGATCATTGGTGACCGCCAGACAGGTAAAACCGCTATTGCCCTGGACACCATCATCAACCAGCGAGAGTTTTACGAACGCGGGGAACCGGTCTACTGCATTTACGTAGCTTCCGGCCAGAAAGCTTCTACCGTAGCCCAGGTGGCCAAGACCCTGGAGGAAAACGGTGCCATGGATTACACTGTGATCGTCTCCGCTTCGGCTTCCGCTCCGGCTCCGCTGCAGTTCTATGCGCCCTTTGCGGGAGTCTGTATCGGTGAGTACTTCCGGGACACCGGGCGCCCGGCTCTAATCGTTTTTGATGACCTTTCCAAGCAGGCCGTCGCCTACCGGGAAGTTTCGCTTCTCCTTCGTCGTCCTCCCGGACGGGAAGCTTATCCCGGTGATGTTTTCTACCTGCACTCCCGCTTGCTGGAGCGGGCAGCCAAGATCATCAAAAACGATGATATCGCCCGGAAGATGAACGATCTGCCCGAGAGTCTCAAAGAGGCCAAGGATGCCAACGGAGAACCTCTCGTCAAAGGGGGCGGCTCTCTGACGGCTCTGCCGATTATCGAAACACAGGCCGGTGACGTTTCCGCTTACATCCCTACCAACGTGATTTCCATTACGGACGGTCAGATCTTTTTGGAATCCAACCTCTTCAACGCCGGTGTACGCCCCGCCATCAACGTGGGTATTTCGGTATCCCGGGTGGGGGGCTCCGCTCAGATCAAGTCCATGAAGAAGATCGCCGGCACCCTGAAGCTGGATCAGGCCCAATATCGCGAGCTCGAAGCCTTCTCCAAGTTCGGTTCTGACCTCGATGCCGCCACCACCGCAGTGATCGAAAAAGGAAAGCGGAACGTGGAGATCCTGAAGCAGCCCCAGTATTCCCCGCTCGCCGTAGAGAAGCAGGTAGCCATCATTTACCTGGGTACCAAAGGCTTACTTATGGGTGTGCCCATCGATAAGGTTAACGACTTCGAAAAGCTTTTCCTCACTGAGTTGGAGCAAAAGCACCCCGAGGTGCTGGAGTCACTGAAAGCGGGTAAACTGGAAAAGGAAATGCTGTCCAATCTGGAGAAATTGGCTGCTGACCTGATCCATGCGATGAAGTAAACCAATGCCAACGGAAAGGTGCCGGGCAAAAGGAGAGGCACCTTCCTCAATCTTACACCATCCATGGCAGCAAACTTAAAAGAGGTTAGAGAACGGATCAAATCCGTAAAGAATACCCAGCAGATCACAAAGGCAATGAAAATGGTGTCTGCGGCCAAACTGCGGCGGGCTCAGGATGCCATTTTGCGGATGAGACCTTATTCGAACAAGCTGGATAATATGTTGCGGAACATACTTTCCAACCTGGACGGAGATGTAGAAACGGTCTTCGGTCTGGAAAGGCCGATCCAAAACGCCCTGCTGGTAGTGGTCACCTCCAATAGGGGACTTTGCGGTTCTTTTAATTCAAATGTGATCAAAGCGGCCGAAGCGGTGATCCGGGAAAAGTATGCCAACCTGAAGCGCGAGGGCAACCTGACCGTTCTGCCCATCGGAAAGCGGGGCTACGATCATTTTCGCCGCCAGCACCGGGGTATCCCCGTGATCCATGACTATGTTGAATTATTCAGTGATTTGTCCTTTGATCACGTCGCTCAGGTTTCCCAGCGGCTGATGGATGCTTTCGAGAAAGGCGAATACGATTCCATTCACATTGCCTACGGTCGATTCAAAAATGCGGCTGTCCAGTTTCCGGAGGTGGAACAGTGGCTGCCCGTCGCCAGGATGGAAAGCCAGGAAGGCGATTTCCGGTCCAACTATATTTTCGAACCTGGAAAAGAATCTCTGTTGGAGTATCTGATCCCTACCATACTCAAGACTACCTTCCACAAATACATTCTCGATACGCACGCCTCTGAACACGGTGCCCGTATGACGGCCATGGATGCGGCCACCGAGAACGCCGATGAATTACTGAAAGAACTCAGGATCAGCTACAACAAGGCGCGCCAGGAGGCTATCACCAAAGAACTCTCCGAGATCGTCGGCGGCGCAGCTGCGCTGGAAGGCTGATCGGGATACATCTAACAAGCAGACGAAAAACCACCAGGTATGGTCCACGCGGCCATACCTTTTTTATTTGGATTCAAACCCATGGCGTGCTAATTCGCTTTTATATAAATTGATCAGGTTTTCTGATACCCGAAACTATCATACCCTCAGCCTTGGCATGTTATTACAAGTACTCATCACCATAGGTGCAGCTCAGGCGCTCAATCTGGCTCTCCTTTCCTTGCTGAAGAGCAAACGCGAGCAATCGGATTATCTGCTGAGCCTGGAGCTCTTCGCCATCTTCACCGTCATCATGCTGTTCAATTACAAGGCAGAACTTTCTGACGTGAGTCTGTATCTCCCCCTGATGACCTTTATTGTGGCCTACCTGGCGGTTCCTCTTTTCTATTTGTACATCAAATCCATGATTCGTGGGCAACTGGATTTTCGGAAACTCCAGCAATGGATCCATTTTATTCCGGCCCTGGCAGCTCTCACACTCTATCTTGCCAATTTTGCTCCTTTAAGCCCAGAAGAGAAGTATAAAGTCCTGGATTTGGTCAAAACAGAAAACATTTGCCCAACCTGGTACTACTTCTTGTCCTACGGGTTGTTCCTGGGTGTTTTTCCGATTTACCTCTACAAATCTTATCGCTTGATCCGGATCCATGAGGTTTACATCCGAACCCGTTTTTCCTTCACGGAAGACGTCAGTTTGGCCTGGCTTTATCACTTCCTGATCAGCCAAACCATCGTTTGGCTGGGGTTTCTGACCTTCGAAGTTGTCGGGAGCGACTTTTTGGGCATCATTCCAGTCCAGACCGGATTTAAAATGGCTTTTCTTTTCCTGATCGGCAATATCTTCCTGCAGGGGTATTATGGTCTGCGAAGAGGAGTGGCTTTCGTTCAGGTGCCTCATACGGAGGTGCCGGAGGAGGAAACGGTAAAATATCAGGGCTCCAGTTTGAGCTCGGATCGCGTTCAGGTGCTGAGCCACCAGCTCCGTCGCTTTATGGAGGAAGAAAAACCCTATCTGGAGCCGAAGGTGACCATTGGCGAACTGGCGCAGCGCATGGGTTGGCCGGTTAACGATCTGTCCAGGGTGATCAATGAAGGCCTGGGACAAAACTTCTACGACTTTATCAACTCCTACCGGGTCGCCGAATTTAAAGAGCTGCTGATCGATCCCGACAACCATCAGTACACGCTGCTCAGCCTGGCTCACGATGCCGGGTTTAATTCCAAGTCTACCTTCAACGCCATCTTCAAAAAATTTACGGGCATGACCCCGAGCGAGTATGTCCGCCACCTTCAGCTCCAGCAGGTTTCCTGATGAGGGAGGAAAGCGGGCTGCAGTTTTCGTTTTCCCCGCAATGGGAAGTTATTCGATGGGATAGGCATACCTACTACCAGGGACTCAGCAGTTCCGGTTTAAAAGGGGTTGACTTCATCGGCTATCGAAGAGGAGGCGGTGCCTTCCTGATGGAGGTCAAAAACTATCGCAGTATGGAGCCCCCGCCCCCTTCCGGACTGGCCCGTGAATTTTTTCGGAAGGGGCAGGACACCCTCCGCGGCCTGACGGCCATTCTGGATTTCCTCCAACGGCATCCGGTCAGAAATTCCCTGATTCCCCTGTGGAGCCGCATCCCGCCCCGCTGGTCCGAGCGGGCCTTGTGGACCCAGGTCAGCCTGGCCTTTGCCCGCGCTGATAAAATCCCTTACCTGCTTTGGGTGGAAGGAGACAAGATAGACGCGGATTGGTGGAATGCCCTGCAATCCAACTTTCCCGGGGCAGGTTCCGCCTTCCAATTTCACCTGGCCTGCAACTCCTCCAATCCCCTTTCCAGGATCGTAGAGCAGGTTCGATGACTGCCTGGGTCCGCGTCCGGAATGGGGAGTTCGGACGTCCGAAACTACCTTCGCTTGCCTTTCGGTCGATCCCTTCCTTTTGAGAGCTCTTCTTTGCATCCAACGATTCATATCACCCTTCTGACGGATCATTGAGTCCGAACGGCATTTGACCCATTTCCATTGGATAAAAGCCCGGCTCTGTGTGAAGTTTGCAGTAAGCATTTATCCTGAATATCATGAAGAACTGGACTTTTGCATTTTGGGTTTTCTTGCCGCTTCTGACTTTCGGGCAAGGACCCAACCCGCTCGAGGGCTATATCCGGGAGGCTTTGGAAAGCAATGTCGCGCTCAAACAAAGAGACCTTTCCTACGCCGCCGCTCTGGAGGCTATGAAAGAAGCCCGCAATTTATTTCTTCCTACCCTGGGCCTTAACGCACGCTACTCCCTGGCCCGTGGGGGGAGGACATTTGATTTCCCGGTAGGGGATATCGTCAACCCGGTATACGACAACCTGAATGTGATCAACCAGATCAACCAGTCCAGCATACCGGATTATCCGTCCTTTCCTACCTACCCGGAATTGGAAAATGTCGATAATCCCCTTTTACGCCCTACGGAACAGGAAACTTTCCTTCGCGCCTCCATGCCCGTTTTCAATGCGGCGATCATTTACAATCAGAAGATCCGAAGCCACCTGGCGGAGGCCGAGCGGATGAATGTGGACACCTACAAGCGCGAATTGGTAAAAGAGGTCAAGACGGCCTATTTCAATTACATGAAAGCAGGTGAAGGCGTCAATCTGTACGGGGAAGCACTGGACTTGGTGCAGGAAAACCTGAGAACTACCCAAAGCCTTTACAAATACAACCAGATCACTCGGAACGAGGTCTACACCGCCGAAGCCCAGGTCGCACAGGCTGAGGCCCAACTGGCTCAGGCCCAAAAAGACCGGTATGTAGCCCGGTCCTATTTCAATTTCCTGCTGAATCAAGCTTACGACAGACCCATCGTCGAACAGGATACGGTCCGGCGCTACGATCAGCCGATTGACGTAGACCGGGCCCGGGAAGTGGCTTTTCAAGGTCGGGAGGAACTGCAGCAGTTGGATTACCTGATCGCTGCCACCGAACAGGACGTCCGGAGAAACAAGGCCACTTATCTGCCCCAGGTCAATCTGGCGCTGGACTACGGGATCCAGGGAACGAATTACGACCTGTCGGACCCCAATGCGGATTTCTTTCAGGGTTCGGTCTTACTGAGATGGACTCTCTTCGATGCCTCCAACCGGAATCGCACTCAGCAGGCTCGCATTGAGCAGGAGCGCCTGGTCAGGCAGCAGGAAGAGACCCGGCTTCAGATCGGCTTGCAGGTGGTGGAGGCCTGGTATGAATTGGAAGCGGCTTCCAAAGTGGTCGATAATGCCCGACTGGAAGAGGCCGCTGCCCGGGAAGCCTTTCGGATCGTCCAAAAACGCTATCAGCAGGGGCAGGAAAACCAGGTGACCTTCATCGAGGCGCTCACCCGGCAGACCCGCTCAGGCCTGCTCCGCGTGATTGCCACCTACGATTATCAGATCCGTCTTGCGGAATTGGAACGGGCAACCGCCTTCTATTCATTCGATCAATAAAGCACAAGCTTTCAAACCTATTGCGATCATGAAAACACGATTTTTTGTCTACATACCATTCTATTTGCTTTTTCTGTTTTTGGCCTTCACTCTTTTTGGAGCTTGTAGCAATGGAGAAGCGGCGGATTCCGGAGTTTCCGAAAGCGTTCCGGTCAAGCAGGTCCGAACCGTACAAGCCAGAAAAGTATTGTATCGCTATTCCATATTTGCCAGCGGACAACTTGCCGGTAAAGAGGAGTCCAGGCTGAGTTTCAAAACGGGAGGGATCATCCGGCGGATCAACGTACGGGAAGGGCAGACCGTGCAGAAAGGGCAATTGCTTGCTGAACTGGATATGGACGAAATCGAAGCCCAGACCCAGCAGGCCCGCCTCGGCGAAAAACAGGCCGCCGTTCAACTGGAAAATGCGCTTCTGGGGCTGGAAAAGGCCAAGCGCGACTTTGCCAATGTGCAGGGCTTGTACGCAGACAGCGTGGCTACGGAGGAGCAACTTAAGGATACCAGGACTCTGCTCAACAATGCGCAGAACCACGTAGAGGCTGCCGAAGCCGGCCTGGAGTACGCTCAAAGGAGCGTGGAAGTGGCGGATTTCAACCTGCGTTATTCCCGGATTCTGGCCCCCTCCCGCGGAACCATCCTCTCGAAAACGGCGGAAGTCAACGAGTTGGCGACACCAGGCCGCCCCATCTTCCTTTTCGGTTCAAAAGAAAAGGCTCAGGTCATCCGGGTCAACATCACCGACAAGGACATCATCTTCATCCAGCTCGGGGATTCGGCCCGTATACACTTCGATGTCTACCCGGATGTGGATTTTGCCGGGGGGGTGCAGGAAATATCCAGCAAGGCCGACCCCTACACCAATACTTTCCAGGTCGAGGTGGAAGTATTCCCCGCCGGCAGGAGGCTGTTCTCAGGGTTTGTGGGAAAGGTGGAGATACAGACCCGTCAAATGCAGGAGATGGTTGGCATACCCGTAGATGCCCTGATCAGTGCAGACGGCCATGAAGGAGTCGTGTATGTGGAAAAGGACGGTCGGGTAAAAAAGCGCCGGGTCCGCATTCAAAAATTGGAGGATGAAGACCTGCTGGTCCGTTCCGGTCTGGAAGCCGGTGAAGAGGTCGTGGTAGCCGGCGGCAGCTATCTGGAAGAAAATGATTCGGTTTTCATCGGCCAGAAATAATCCATTCCGGCCGGCCGGCACCCGGTTGGTCGTCATGTTTTCAAGTCAGCGATCATGAATATCTCAAGAATTGCCATACGGAATTATCCCATTACTCTGACCTTGTTTGTCCTTTTCCTCGTCATGGGCGTGGGTTCTTTCCTCAGCATGCCCCAGCGGGAGGATCCTAAGCTGGACATTGCCAATGTTGTTGTCGTGGCCGTTTATCCGGGCGCCAGTCCCGAGGATATCGAAAGCCAGGTGGTAGATCCCATCGAAGAATCCATAAACGAACTGGATGACCTCAAGGAAGTCGTTACGACGATTCGGGACGGTGTGGCCGTTACGGATGTGGAATTTGATTTCGGCGTGGATTCAGACGAGAAACTGGATGACGTACAAAGGCAGATCAACAACGTTCGCGAAGAGCTGCCCGATGGCTTGTATCAACTGGATGTCCAAAAGATCACCACCAGCACCGTCAATGTCCTCCAATTAGCCCTGATCAGCGAGACCGCCGGCTACGAGGCGATGGAGAAGGAAGCCGACCGCATCCAGAAGATGATCGAAAAGCAGGACGGAGTACGTAAGGTTGAAGTCCAGGCCTACCCGGAGCAGGAAGTTCGAATTGCACTCGACCCGGTTAAGATGGAACAGATGGGAATCTCCATTGATCACGTGGAGCAAGCCATACAGAGCAACAACGCCAACATTCCCGGGGGCGCCGTGAAGGTGGCCAACAAACTATTCAACATCAAAACATCGGGGGCCTACGAAGATCTTTCCGAGATCCGGAATACGGTGGTGGGAGCTCATGAGGGGCAGTTGATCTATTTGAAAAACATAGCGGAGGTATTTTTCGCTTTCGAGGATGACCGCTGGCTGGCCCGATACATGGGCGTACCGGCTGTTTACGTGACCGTTCAGCAAAAGGACGAATACAACATCTTCGATGTGATCGATCCCATCCACGAAAACCTGGAGGGTTGGACCCTGCCTCCGGAAATGGAACTGGTTACCGTTTTTGATCAATCCGAAGGAGTAAGCAGCCGGGTCAACGGATTCCTGATGAATTTGCTGCAGGGGATCCTGTTGGTCGGGCTCATCATATTCCTGGCTTTGGGATACCGGTCCGCCTCCATCGTTATGCTGGCTATCCCGCTCTCCATCCTGATCGGTTTGTTTCTGGTGGAGCAGCGAGGCTACGCCCTTCAGCAAATGTCCATTGCCGGGCTGGTGGTTGCCCTGGGTCTCCTGGTGGACAATTCCATTGCGATCATAGAGAACATTGAGCGCTATCTGGCCATGGGGTATAGTCGGGTGGAGGCGGCCGTACAGGGCACCCAGCAGCTGACCGCGCCGATCATCAGCGCCACTTTGACTACGGTTTTTGCCTTTGTACCCATCGTTTTGATGCCGGATGTCACGGGAGCTTTCATCAAGGCCCTGCCCATCACGGTCATCGCAACTCTGCTGGCCTCTTTGCTGATCGCTCTTACCCTGACGCCTTTCATTTCCAGCCGTTTTTTAAAAGAAAATCCCGGGCAGACGTCTTCAAGCGGGACCTGGCTACATCGGCAAATGCATCGATTTGTTGCCGGACCCTATCGCACAGCTTTACAATGGGCGCTGGACCATCGCCTGGCAGCCATTTCCATAGCCGTTGTCAGCCTGGTCGGGGCCTTCGCCCTGTTTCCCCTGGTGGGGATTACCTTTTTCCCGAAGGCGGAGAAGCCTCAATTCCGGATCACGGTCAGTCTGCCCAATGGCAGCAATTTGGAGGCCACAGATCAGGCCGTCCGATTTGTGGAGGAGGTCTTGTCCCGCCGGGATGAAGTACGGTCCTTCGCAGCCAACGTCGGGCATGGGAATCCCCGGATTTATTACAATGTGGTGTCCACCAATTATACCAATTCCTTCGGCGAGGTCTTCGTTCTCCTGAAAGACTATGATGTGAGAACCTTTTATCCCTTGTTGGAGGAGTTGCGGGAAGAATTGTCCGCTTATACCGGGGCTCGGATCGACGTGCGCGAGTTCGTACAGGGTCCGCCTTCGGAGGCCCCGGTTGCCATTAAGATCTATGGGGAGGACCTGGAAAAACTGAGAGCCTATGCCTTGCAGGTCGAGAACATTGTCCGTCAGACCGAGGGCGCCATAAACGTAGAAAACCCGTTGCGGACCAACAGTACCGATCTCTTCTTTAGAATCAACCGGGATAAGGCCATGATGCTGGGAGTACCCGTTTTTGGGGTCGACAAAACGATTCGGACCTTTGTGAACGGATCTACGATCGGGACCTACCGGGATACAGACGGGGATGATTTTCCGATCGTCATGCGCTATGCCTTTGATGAAAAGTTCAAGATCGAAGATTTTGACCGGATCAGTGTGCAGAGCGTAAGCGGTCGTTTCGTGCCGCTCAAACATTTGGCCGGGATCGAATTTGAGGAGGCACCCAGCCGGATTTCGCATCTGGATTACGATCGCACAGCCACCGTATTGGCAGATCTGGGTCAAGGACACACACTGGACCCGGTCGTCAATGACACAAGAGAAAAACTGGACGAAATAGCCTGGGAGAACGGCTACTCCTACGAGTTCAAAGGAGACCTGGAGAGCCGCAACGAGTCTTTCGGGGGCATGGGGGTGGCATCGGTGATCGCTCTCGTTTTGATTCTGGGGGTCCTCATCCTTCAGTTCAAATCCTTCCTCCAGCCCCTGATCATTTTTTCCGCACTGCCGCTGGCCATGATCGGATCCATTTTGGCCCTATTGTTTACCGGGATCCCGTTTTCCTTTACGGGATTCATCGGCCTGACCAGCTTGATCGGTATTGCCATCAACAACTCTATTGTTCTGGTCGATTTTGCCAACGAGGAACAGAGTAAAGGGGCGAGCATTCGGGAGGCGGTCACCCACGCGGGGGAGGTGCGCTTCATTCCGATCGTCCTGACCACACTGACCACCATTCTGGGGCTTCTGCCCCTCACGCTGGCAGGCGGATCTCTCTGGGCGCCCATGGGTTGGGTGATCATTGGGGGGCTCATCAGTTCTACGTTCTTTGTTCTCCTGCTGGTTCCGGTCCTGTACCAGTTATTGACCCGGAAAGCAGAAAACGCTGATGCGGCTTGACAGAAATAGACCCGGCTGGGAATCACGGCCGGGTCTTTTCTTTATATTGCCTGGGTCTAAGCCACGCGATAATGAAGGCCATCATTCCTGTTGCCGGTGCCGGAACCCGGCTACGCCCTTTGACATACGCCAACCCCAAGCCACTGATCCCGGTGGCTGGCAAGCCCATTATATCCTACCTGATCGAGCAACTCCGGCATGTGGGCATCGAGGACTTCATTTTTGTGATCGGCTACCTGGGGGAGAAGATCAAGAATTATGTAGAGGAGACCTATCCCGATCTGAATATGAAATTCGTCACCCAGGAAGAGCGCCTGGGTTCTGCCCACGCCCTTTGGGTGGCCCGGGAGTTCTTTCAAGGGTCCGACGAGGTGTATATCTTTTTCGGAGATGTGATCATCGATGTCGATATGCGCCGGGTGGTTGATTTTCCGGCTTCCTGCGTCGGGGTAAGCAAGGTCAGCCAACCCTGGGAATACGGCGTCGTGGAGTATGGTGACGACGGCTGGATCGCCCGGGTGGTGGAAAAACCCAAGATCCCCAAATCCGATCTGGCCATGGTCGGGCTTTACAAGATCATTGAAGTGGAGGCGCTGATCGAGGCGCTTCAGTTCAATGTGGTGAACAATATTCGTTCCTACGGAGAATTTCCCCTGACCGACGCACTGATGCGCATGATCGAGCGCGATGTCCAGATCGGTTCTTTTTCCGTTGACAATTGGTTCAATTGCGGCAAAAAGGAGGTGCTGCTGGAAACCAACGCGACTCTGTTGGATAGAGAGGGCTACGCCTCAGCCAATCTCCCTAATTTTGATAACTCCATCATTATTGACCCGGTTAGCATCGGAGAAGGATGTCAGATCTCGAATTCAATCGTGGGTCCTCATGTCACGCTGGGGCAACATACCCGGATCGATAATGCCATCATCCAAAATTCCATCATCGGCAATTACGCCTCCATCGCAGAGGTGGTATTGCAATCTTCGGTGGTGGGCAACGACACCTCCATCCGCGGCCTGAGGCAAAGTCTGAACATCGGCGACAATACCGAGATCGACTTCAGTCAGCAGGACTGATCTGATTTTTTCCACACTTATTAATCCAGAATGGTCAGTAGAGCATCTACCGAGGCCAGTTGGTCTTCCTCCGTCGGGTTGGTTTTAGCTACTACCTTTAATCCGTTGTATAGCGTGAACAGAAGGCGAGCGATGGCCGGAAGGTCTTTCCCGGCAGGAATTTCCCGTTTTTCTTGGCCCATCCGCAAATAATCCAGGAAAAGGCTTTCAAAACGGTGCCGGTTTTTCTCCAGGGTTGGTATGATATCCGGGTCGTTGGGCACCAGCTCGGTCGTCGTATTTACCACGAAACAACCTTTTCGGTGGGGATCATTCACAGATTCCCGGATGGTATTGATAAACAGCTTCCTAAGGCCTGACCTCACGCTGGATTGCTGTTGAAGAAAAGACCGCAACTGCGCGGTATTGGATTGGATGTATTGATCAAATGCTCTTTCGAAAAGCTCTTTTTTGCCGCCAAAGGTATCGTACAAGCTTGCGCGGTTGATGCTGAGGTGATCCACCAGGTCTTGGACGGAGGTTGCATGATAGCCCTGCTTCCAAAACAGCTGTAACGCCTTTCCTAAGGCTTCATTTTCATTAAATGCTTTTGTTCTAGGCATAGAGAAAAGGGGGGGGACAGATTAGACTGTCCCCACAAACTTAATTAATATTGGAACGATCGTTTCGTTCGCAAACATGCATAATTTGGAACAAACATTCCAAATTAATTTTTTCGATCGGACACCGAATGAAGGGAACAAGGGGTTTTCAGCTTGAAAACCCTGTGGGAAGCGAAGTTGATACGGCTATAGCCGGGAATACCACTCCGCCAATTTCTCTCCGATCCCGTGGGGATTATCCTCCTGCAGGTAATGAATGCCCTTTCCGATGGAAACGGTCTCCGTATTGGGAAAATGCTCTTCAATCCAGGCTACGGATCGGGCATCGATCAACCCTCCCGGTTCGCCGTAGAACAGGATCTTCGGGATGGTGCTCTGCTTGAGCCATTCGTGATACCGGCTGACGGCCTCATGCACATCTCTGGGTTTGCCTTCGATCGGGATTTCCTGCGGCCAAACGCGAATGGGTTTCCGGCTTTTGACGTTGGGGTAAGGCGCATTGTAGTGATCGAGCTCTTCCCGGGTAAGCTTGCGCGCAATAGCGTTGGGCATCAACTGATTGATGAAAAAATTGCCTACGCTGATCATGAACCAGCCCAGGTAGGGCGTGCGCATGAGCTGAAAACCGATCTTGTAGCCCGCCGGAAAGGCGCTCCATTTCGTGGGCCGAAAAATGGCTTCCATGAAAGCGATTCCCTTGATCTTTTCGGGATGCTCGGCGGCATAGTGAAATCCCAGTCCCGAGCCCCAGTCATGTATCACCAGAGTGATCTTCTCCAGGCCCAGCTTTTCAATAAATTCCTCCAGATAGGCATAGTGATCGAAAAAGCGATAAGGAATATCTGGTTTGTCGGATTTCCCCATGCCGATCAGGTCCGGAGCAATGCAGCGCCCTTTGCCGGTCAGATAGGGTATGATGTTGCGCCAGAGGTAAGAGGAGGTCGGATTGCCGTGCAGAAAAAGAATAGGGTCTCCTTCTCCTTCTTCGATGTAATGCATTCGTGACCCTTTGACTTCCAAGTAATGGGATTCAAGAGGAAAGTCGGTGCGGATGGATCTCTCAGCTTGGGCAGGCATGATGCTCGGTTTTGTTTGGCATGAAATTTAGGTTTATTAGACCAATTGGTCTAATGTGCAGATCTTTATTTTGGGTTACTCGTCCTGTTTCGGACACACACCTTCCTTTTTTGGGGAGATCAGATCTTTTTCCTGGCGATTTTCCGATGCATATCCTGGAGTAAAGGAAGGGCGGCAGATCCGTACCAGGGGTGCAATTCCATGATCAGGCTTCCGGCCTGGATGGCGGGATCCGAGTGGGTCAATGCTTCGGCTTCCTCCAGGGTCGGCACGTCAAAAATGTAAATGCCCCGAACTTCTCCGTCGCCCAGGAAAGGGCCGGCCAGGACGAGTTTACCTTCTTCTGCCAATCGGGTGATATTGTCGAGATGTGCGCGTTGCAGCCGGGTCCGCTCAAGGGAATCGGCGGATCGGTTGGGTCCGGATTTGAGAAAGGCCATGACATAGGTTTTCATACCGTAGTCATCGGCGCCCAATTCCCGGGCCTGTTCCGGATCAAAGGCAAAGGCATTTTCCTCTGCCTGCGGAGGAGCGGATGGTTTGCAGGAATATCCCAGGGCGAGCGATCCCAGGATCAGAAAAACGATGGTTCGGGTGTAGCTATTCACGGATCAGAGGCGATGGTTTTCGATAGCGTTTCGCCCAGCCAGGCGATACGGGCAGCCAGGTCCACATTGTCTTTAGCCAGTTCGATCTGCGCATACCTGTGCAATTCCAGGAGGGGCGAGTCGGAGTTCAGGATTTCCTGAATCCGGTCCTGGTCTTTGAGTGCCTCCAGTTCGGAAGGGGAGGGAGCGTTTTCGATCCCGCTCAACTGCCCCAGGTTGTTTCCGGTCAGGATCTCGCTGTTGCGAACGCTTTCCGGGAGGCCATCGTATCCGACTACCGGTTTGGTAACGTGCTGATAGATATACTGGATGGATTCGGCGCTGGCTCTCACATAAAAAGCCCTCCCCATCCGGCCCATCAGGTCGATCTTGTGCGGATTGATCCTGCCCTTTTCATCAAAGATCGATTCGGCGAAGTGCATCAGCAGGATGTCGCAGATGATCAGGTGTCCCGCTCCTCCGGTATCTCCCAGGGGAATGATATCTCTGACCTTGCACTCGAATTGCACAGGCGATTCCTTGACCCGGAAGGGCTTCACCTGTTCGCTTGGGATCGGAGTGAGGCCTACTTTTTCGAATTCGCTCACCTCGGGAGGGAATTCGACGCTGGTCAGCACAGCTTGCCGGACGATGGGGTAATTGATCGTATTGATGACCAGTTCGCCGGTAGCTTCGGCATTGTGAAGGGTATCTTTTGTCGTATTATTCTTAACCCGGCGGTTGGAGCTGAAAACCAGAATGGGAGGAGAGGAGCTGAATACGTTGAAAAAGCTGTATGGGGCCAGGTTGGGAGTGCCTTCCCGATCGAGGGAGGAAACAAAGGCGATGGGCCTGGGGGCCACACTTCCCACCAAAAGCTGATGCCGTTCGGAAGGGCTCAAATCCTTTGGTACAATGGTTTTCATAAGGGGTAAATAAATTGCCGGGAAATAAGGTACAAAATAATCTCAAATGGAATCTCTTCCCCGAAGGAACCCAAAAAAGGCGGGAGACCGACCCGTTCCGGCTTGGCGAATGTATCTTTGCCACCGGGAATCCCGGTCTGGACCGATTAAACTTTCCCTGTCATTTTGTCATTTGACAATCGTTGGCAGAGTTATTGCGCTGGATATGGGGGTTAAACTAGCAGAAAATGAGCAAAGATCAGGAGAATAAAACAAAAGAGTTTGTCGAGGAAAATATAGTGCCGGAGGATACAGGCCAGGAGCAGGCTCAGGGCGAAGAGGACAAGGCCGATGATCGGGAGAATCTTATCGAAGAGATGCAGGAGTTGAAGGATAAGTACCTGCGCCTGTATGCGGAGTTCGAAAACTATAAAAAGCGGACGATCCGGGAGCGCCTGGAGATGGCCAAAACTGCAGCCCAGGACACCATGACAGCCCTGCTTCCCGTTCTGGACGATTTTGACAGGGCCAAAAAAGCTTCGGACGATCCGGAGACCGAGGAAAGCTTCAGCGAAGGCGTCAATGCGGTCTATCACAAATTGTACCAGGCCCTGGAACGCAAGGGCCTGCGGCCTATGGAGAGTACCGGAGAACCTTTTGACGCCGAAATCCACGAAGCCATACAGGAGTTTCCCGCTCCTTCAGAAGATCTGAAAGGGAAAGTCATTGATACCGTTGAAAAAGGATATTGGCTTAACGATCGCATCATCCGGCACGCCAAGGTAGTGGTTGGTAAATAAGCAAGGAAGAAAACGACATGGCAAAAAGAGATTATTACGAGGTTCTGGGGGTAAGCCGGGATGCTGACGAAGCCACGATCAAAAAGTCTTATCGAAAGCTCGCCTTGAAGTATCACCCGGACCGAAATCCGGACGATACATCGGCAGAGGATAAGTTTAAGGAAGCAGCGGAAGCTTACGAGGTGCTTTCCGACGGCCAGAAGCGGGCTCGCTACGACCGCTACGGGCATGCCGGCGTAGATGCGAACGGAGGTTTCGGCGGCGGCATGACCATGGAGGACATTTTTGCCAACTTCGGCGATATTTTCGGCGATAGCGGCTTCGGTTCGTTCTTCGGCGGAGCCGGTGCTACCCGCCAGCGCACGCGCGGCCAGCGCGGCACCAATCTGCGGATCAAGGTCAGCCTAACGCTGGAGGACATCGCCAACGGAGTCACCAAAAAGATCAAAGTAAAAAAACAGGTTTCCTGCGACCTGTGCGGAGGCAGCGGTGCCAAGGATAGCAATTCCGTACAGCGGTGCGCTACCTGCGGAGGGTCCGGCTACGTGCGCCAGATCCGCAGTACTTTCCTGGGGCAAATGCAGACCACTACCACTTGCCCCACTTGCAACGGAAGCGGTGAAACCGTAACCGCCAACTGCCCCAAGTGTAAAGGCGACGGCGTCATGATGGATGAGGAAACCATCGATATCGAAATTCCGGCCGGTGTGGAGGAAGGTATGCAACTGAGCCTGCGCGGCAAGGGTAACGCAGGCCTGCGCGGGGGCCCCGCAGGGGACCTGCTCATCAATATTGAGGAAAAGAAACATGAATTCCTCCAGCGGGATGGTCAAAATCTCATCTTCGAACTCTATCTCAATTTTGCCGATGCAGCTCTCGGCACCAGCGTTGAGGTCCCTACCATCGAAGGCACAGTGAAGATCAAGATCCCCTCGGGAACCCAATCGGGAAAAATCTTCCGCCTGCGTGGGAAAGGGCTCCCTTCCGTGCAGGCTTACGGTCGGGGCGATCAGCTCATTCATGTGAATGTCTGGACCCCCCGAAAGCTGAGCGCAGAGGAAAAAAGCATACTGGAAAAACTGCGAAACAGCGGCAACTTCAATCCCGACCCCGGTAAATCCGACAAAGGATTCTTCGAAAAAATGCGGGACTACTTCAAGTGAGGAAGAGGAGGACCTCTTTCCTTTTACCCGGATGGGTCTGAATTCTACCCCCGCCCTTCGTGCAGGGAGCCCCGGAAAAGGAGGCCCCTTTTTTTTCTGGGGCTGTTTAACTAAACCGGACCCAAAACACCAATTTTCCGTTACCCCAAACCTTTTTCAAGAACACCCTAATTCGCTCGGAGAATACGTTCTTAAGGCTGCACCCTTTTTATTCCATGTTTATGTCCCTACGACTGCTCTTTCTACTGACCGTCCTCCTCCTTTTTTTCGGCTGTGAAAGCGACCTGCTGTACAAAAAATCTTACCCGATACCCGAGGAAGGCTGGACGTACCGGGATACCCTCGTATTTGACTTTTCCATTCCGGATACGCTTCATCTGTACGATCTGCAACTGGAGGTCCGCCACCATACCGATTTTCCTTTTCAAAACCTGTACATCCGTATCCGGACCCGGTTTCCGGACGGCCAGGCCCAAAGCCAAAATCTTTCGCTCGAATTGATGGACCAGGTGGGTTTCTGGCAGGGGGATTGCTCCGGTCAGACCTGCACTTTTGGCCTGTCCTTCCAGGAAAATGTCTTTTTTCAACAAACGGGGAAGTATCAAATTATCCTCGAACAATACAGCCGGAGAGACCGTCTGGAAGGCGTGGAATCCATCGAATTGGCAGTTGTCGAGAAAGGGGTGAGACCATCTGCCGAATGACATTTTTCGTTTGAGCCGCCTGAAAGGTCAAATTTCTGGTAATGGGTCAAATTGGTTGATCAAGCTCTTAAAGCGCCAGCAAATTGCCC
>CAZXIX010000007.1:82925-85471 GCA_964640855.1 uncultured Saprospiraceae bacterium | reverse complement strand
CCCGATCTGGCAAGGAAAAGGGATGCTCTCAGAGCGTCCCTTTTCTGTTTTTGGGAGAGGATAAAAGAATGGGAAGAGAAACAAGCGAGGGTAATTCCTTCAAGCAAAGGATTCGACCAGTTCAATCAGGGTGTCGTTCAAGTTCTGAATGGCCCGGTCCACCTTCCAGGCTTTTCGATCCCGGGGCTCCACAAAATTGGAGATGGAGCGAACTTCCAGAAAGGCTACTTCCGCCTGCAGGCAAGCATAGAAAAAAGCAGCCCCTTCCATGCTTTCCACATCCGCTTGAAGCCGATTCTTGAGGGCGGCAATGGAATCCGCCGATCCATGGACCCGGTTCACCGTGATGCCGCTTACTTTGGGGAGCATGTCGATATCCTCGGAATAGGGATTGTGGAGCCAACCGCCTTCGAAGGGTTGGGTCTTCTCGTCCAGCAGCCCCAACTTTTCAGCCGGGATAAAGCTACCGTCCCGGTCTTCTGCTCCCAGGTCGGCCATATACTCCCGCGTTACTTCGACCACATCTCCCAGGGATAAATCCGGATTTAAAGCGCCGGCTATTCCGGCATTCAGGGCCAGGTCGTAAGATTCCATGGCCAGCACGCGCCCCATGGCATAGCCCATTTGCGGCATGCCGGCTCCGGATAGCAATAAACTGACCTGGTCGGGCCCGCTCTGATAGTGCCCCGGCGCAAATTTGCCCCAGTTTTCATCCAACCAATGTCCGAAGGGCGCAATCTCGGGCAGGGTAGCGGCAACGACCAGTATCCTCATGGCTTCTGATGGGTATAGTCGGCGCTGAAGGAAGGGCTGAAACCCAGGAGGTTGTTCCAGGAAGAAGCGGCCTGTACACCGATGCTTTTGGAAAAGTAGAATCCGAGGCCAAAGGTGATGGCGGCGGGTTGGGTGGCTACACCGACCCGTATGGGAAGGCGATCCAGCAGAAAATATTCGACGGCGCCTTTCACCCGGACCGGTCGGTTGATGTCTTTCTCAATTTCCAAAACCAACAAGGCTTGATCGCCGGGGGCATAGCTCAGACCGGCCTGGATGATGGTTGGGAGGAATTCTTCCTGCACTACCTCTACCCGCAGGGGATTAAAAAGGTGGGCTCCTATACGAAGGTTGGAAGTCAGATTGGCCTGGAAGCCGAGTTCGAAAGTGGGAAACCATTTTTGGCCGTATTCCTGGATCCGGATTCCGAAAAGATCGAACTGAGCACCGATGGAAAAACCTTCCGAGAGTTTCATGGCGTAGTTGAGGCCGAAACGCTGTTCGTTGTATAAAGAGACACCGTAATACTGGGCATTCAGGCCAAAGGTGCCGGCCGAGGTGGGGAAAGCAGTGGCCAGGCCTGCCATCCGGATGTCGGAACTGATGAAACGCTGCTCGACCTGCGCCATGACCGACCAGCCTTCGACAAAGGCCAGCCCGGCCTGATTGCGGAAAGAACTGTGGATATCCTGGAACATCACCCCGGTATAGCCCATGGCTACTCCGCGCGCTCCGGCCGAAGGAGGATAACCGTTTTGACTCCAAAGGGTGCAATTCAAGACCGGGAGCAAAATACAAAGCAGGAAGGTCTGGCGCACGGGTTTTGGCTTTTCTGGCAGCAAGTTACAAAACCGGGCCTTTTTGGCCTTATTCTATCCAGTCCGCCACGAAAATATTGGTGTTTCGCGTGCCGCCATTGTTGCGGTTGGAAGAAAATACCAACTTCTTGCCGTCGTAGGAGAACATGGGAAAGGCATCGAACGTGGGATCGAAGGTGACTTGCTGGAGGCCGCTGCCGTCCAGATTGATCGAAAATATGTTGAATTGGCGCCCACTTTCCACATGATGATTGGAGGAGAAAAGGATCTTTTCGCCCGAAGGATGAAAGAAGGGGGCCCAGTTGGCTCCGCCCAGATCCGTGACCTGACGCAGTTCGCTGCCATCGGCATTACAAACGAATATTTCCATATCCGTAGGTTGGACCACGTTTTGAGCCAGCAGGCTCTGATAGGTGGCAATCTCTTCTGCGGTCTGGGGTCGACTGGCGCGAAACACCAGCTTTTTGCTGTCGGGAGAAAAGAAGGCCCCACCGTCGTAACCCAACTCATCGGTGATCTGGCGCAAGTCGGTGCCGTCGACGTTCATGGTCCAGAGCTCCAGGTCTCCGGAACGGGTACTGGTAAAAACGATCTTTTTGCCATCGGGAGAAACCGTAGCCTCCGCGTCGTATCCGGGTTCTTGGGTCAACTGGCGGTGAATATTGCCCTCCAGGTCTGCTTCAAAAATATCGAATCCGGCATAGACGGGCCAGACGTATTTGCCGTCGACAGAGCGCGGCACCTCCGGGCAGTTGGGGTCTGCCAGGTGGGTAGAGGCATACAAAATGGTGCTGTCGCCCGGCATGAAAAAGGAGCAGGTGGTCCGGCCGTCGCCCGTGCTCAGCATAGGCGGCCGGTGGCCTTCGATGCTCCCGGAAAGAGGAAGGGTGAAAATCTGATCGCATTCTACGCCCCAATCAAGACAGTTTTCCTGCGACTATCCAGGTGATGATG
>CAZXIX010000007.1:74175-82915 GCA_964640855.1 uncultured Saprospiraceae bacterium | reverse complement strand
CGGAAAAATTGGATTGGAACACGAGATTTTCATTATCGAAACTGAAATAGGCTTCGGCATTGTCTCCTCCGTAGGTCAGTTGGCGGAGGTTCTTCAGGTGTACCTCGGCCTCGTATCGAAGGGTATCGGCTTGAGCCTCATCGTTTTCTGTAGAGGATACGTTTTCTCCGGAACATTGAAGAAAACAAGTGGCCACAGCCAGCAAAAGCAGTCCCAATCTGTATTTCATAGCAAGTTTGGATTAAATAGGGGCCAAAAGTAGAAAAACCATCCCGTTTGCGAAGGAATTCTGCGTAAGCTGGAGGTAAAACCAACTTTTCGAGTGAGTTCAGGGTTGTTCGAAAAGTAATAGAACTTGGTACCTTTATGTATCCATGAAGAAAGTGCAGTTTACAGATCTGGGAAGGATGGCTTTTGCAGAGGCCTGGCAATTGCAAACGGAATTACATCAGGCTTTAATACATAAGAAGCTTGTCGAACGCGAAATGAGGAAGGAAGGCCTTCCGGTGGATCCTCCTTTGCACCACCTTCTTTTTTGTGAGCACGATCCCGTTTTTACCCTCGGAAAGAGCGGTTCCTCCCAACATTTACTCCTTTCCGAATCCTCTCTAAAAAGAGAAGGATTTTCCTTTTTCAAGATCAATCGGGGCGGGGATATTACCTATCACGGGCCCGGCCAGCTGGTAGGCTATCCCATCTTTGATCTCGACGACTTCTTTACGGATGTACACCGGTACGTTCGGTTTCTGGAGGAAGCCGTCATTCGGACACTGGCCACTTACGGCTTGCAGGGATTTCGGGAAAAAGGCTTTACCGGGGTTTGGCTTCATGATCCAGACCATTCGGTAAAGCGAAAGATCTGCGCCATAGGCGTACATCTTTCCCGATGGGTGACCCTGCATGGCTTCGCCTTTAATGTCAATACTCAATTGGATCATTTCGATCACATCGTGCCTTGCGGTATACAGGAAAAGGGGCGGGAAGTAACCTCTATGGCCAGAGAATTGGGAAGGGAGATTCCCATGGCCGAGATAAAGGACCGGGTGCGGACCCATCTGGCCGATCTGTTTGAATATGAATACACCAAGACGAATGAAGAAGGATATTCTCCAGCTGAAAGTTGAAGATGTAGGGATTGCTATTGTTCCGCGCGAAAAGAAAGAAGACGAAGAAGTCGTCCTTTGGGACACTTTTTTAGTGAATTTAAAGGACAGCACGCTTCGCAATGTGTTGATCAATTCCAAGGGGTACGGCCAACTGGAAGGCGAAGCGAGAAAAACAACCACCCTGCGGCATTATTTCGAAGAGATCGGCCCCAAGCGATGTGTGCTCATCGAGCCCATACCGGAGGACCTGTTTCAAATGGCTAACGAGTATTGGATCAGCTTCGTACACGACGGCTATATGTACGACCGGAAGTATGTCTTTGTAAAAGGCAGCATTTCGGAGGAGCACTTTACAACCATCCCGATCATGGAGCGAAAAGGCGTTATGATCCGGTAAAAGCATGCCCAATGAAAGATGCAAAACCAAACCCCAAGCGGGTCGATCTGTCTAAAACGGTGATAACCCAGATGGTCATGCCTAACGATGGGAATCCGATGGGCAACCTCATGGGTGGAAATCTGCTGAGATGGATGGACATTGCCGGGGGGATTTGCGCCGGCAAACATTGCGAAGCCCATGTGGTAACAGCTTCGGTCGACCACGTTTCTTTTCAAAGGCCTATATCCATCGGAGACATAGTCACCATTGAAGCGACGGTCACCCGGGCCTTCCGGACTTCTGTGGAAATATTCTGCGAGGTTTTTGCGGCAGACATAAAAGGACACAATAGCCGGAAGTGCAACCAATCCTATTACACTTTTGTGGCGCTGGACGAACAGGGAAAACCCGTGCCGGTTCCTCCGGTTCTTCCCCTGACGGAGATCGAACAGCAACGATATGAAAGCGCTCCCCGTCGCAGAGAGGTACGCCTGGTTCTGAGTGGTCGCATGAAGCCACAGGACGCCGAGGGCCTGAAGGCTTATTTGCTGGATCGCTGAGCATGTACGGGATCAGGAAGTAGATCGTCCGCTCCGGTCAATGATCGTGGCGCTGGCCTGCTGGGCTCCCATCAACAGGATATCCTGCACGTTGACGTGGGGAGGCTGCGTCGCTATGAAGAAAATGGCCTCTGCTACGTCAGAAGCTCTCAGAGGTTGAAAATCATCGTAGATCCGGGCTTTCTGACCGTCCCCATCAAAGCGTACCAAGGCAAACTCTGTCTCTTCCACATGGCCGGGACTCACCTGGCCTACCCGAATTCCGTAAGCATGGAAATCCAGTCGCATAGCCTGGGTCAAGGCTTCCACCCCGAATTTCGTGGCGCAATAAACGCCTCCTTTGGGATAAACCTCTTTTCCTGCAATCGATCCTACGTTGATGATGTGCCCTTTCCGGCGCTCGACCATGCCCGGGCTGATGGCGCGGGTGAGGTACAGCAGGCCTTTCAGGTTGGTGTCGATCATCTCATTCCAATGATCGATATTGCCCTGGTGTATGGGATCCAGTCCTTTAGCTTTGCCGGCATTGTTGATCAGAATATCGACCTTCTTCCAGTCCTCAGGCAGTCGATTTAAAGCCAATTGGATGCTGCCCAGATCGCGTACATCGAAGGGAAGAGGATAGATATCCATATTTTCGTACTCCTCTGAAAACTCCTCCTTCATGGCCATCAATCGGTCGGAGCGGCGCCCGGTCACGATGATGCGATAGCCGTTTTCGGCAAACTTTCGAGCGGTAGCCCGCCCAATTCCCGAGCTTGCTCCGGTGATCAGAACGGTCTGTTTGTCTGTCTGGGAGGCAATGTGGGCCTCCAGAGCCTCTTTTTCCCGGCGGCGGCGCTCGGCAAGCAGCAGTTCCAGTTTTTGAAGGTTGTCTTTGAGAGCATTGATCGTATCGTCTTCCTCCGGCTCCTCTACCGGCGCATCCACCTCCGGAGCGCCGGCATCTTCCGGGAAAAGATCCTCCGAATCGGAGGGGAAAGCTTCAGGTTTAGAGGCCTGGAATTGAAGGTGTTCCGGCTCTGTACTTTTATCCTCCTCCGGGGCGGCATCATACCGACCTATTCCATTGCTCTCCAAAAAAGGAGGCTGGGACTCTTCTTCTGCGGGCGCTTTCCGGCTTTCTTCCCGGGGAGGTGTCTGGGATTCCGTTTCGGAAGGAAAAGAATCCCGCTTTTCCGAAAATTCGCTTTCTACCCTGGGCTGAACGAAGAAGTATTGATCTTTTTTCTCTGTTCGCAAGTTGGGGGCCAACTCCAGGGCCATCTGATAAGATTCGAAAGCGTCCTTTTCTCTTCCGAGTTCTTTCAGCGTATAGGCCAGATCGAGCCGGGCAAAAGCATTGTCCGGATTGAGGGAAATGGCTTTTTCGAACTGGGGTAAAGAGGACTCCAGCTGCCGGAGTTGATTTTTTAGTAAAAGCGCATATTGATAGGGGGCCTCAGCATTCTGGGGATCCTTGCGGATGGCAACTTGCAGGACCCGGGCGGCTTCCAGGGGTTCGTTCCGTAAGTGATTGGCCAGGAGAATGCCCAATCGGAGGGAAGCCGTGGGATGATCGGGGTCCAGGTCGAGCACGCGCTCGTAGTCGTGGCGGGCCCCTGCGTAGTCGCTTTCTTTCTCTTTCAGTTCAGCGCGCAGAAAGCGTCCTTCGAGGTGTACGGGTCTTACCTGCAGCAGCTGATCCAGCGTCTGAATGGCTTCCGGGAACTTCTCTCCGCCCATTCGGCTGAGAAGGAGGGCCTTTTGAAAAAGGAAACTGGCGGATTGGGGGTCTTCTGCCAGGCTTTCGTCCAAAAGCCGGACGGCCTCTTCCTGCTGACCGGAAGCGATCAGCTGGTCGATCCGGGCTTTCCGCTCCACAGGGTCGGGCTTAGGTGTAGGGTTCGCTTCGGGCCGGGCTCCCGGGTTGGGCTGCTCTTCCGGAAGCAAATCGATTCCCGGGATTTGAGAAACCACCTTCGGGTCGGGCCCGGCGGATGTATTTCCCTCTTGTGCCGGCATGTTCGGAATCTCGGAGGCGGATTGCCATTCGGCCTCCTTGCCCAGAAAGCGAAAAAGGGCCTGATAATTATTTTGACTGAATTCTTCGATCCGGTAGAAGGTCATGTTGCGAAGCAAACGCAGGAATTCGCCGGCTTCCCCGGAGATACTCCGGACATCCCGGAGATATTTATGGAACGCCTCTTCGCTATCCAGGTCCAATTGCCTTTTTTGGCGCCGCAGGTCGAGATATTGTTCCTGCCAGTAATTGATGTACTGGATGATATCGCTGACCCTTTCGAATTGGGTATGAATTACTTTTTCGGGTTCGGATTTGTCGAATCCGTCGATGATCAGCGGGAGGATGTCATCCTTCTTTCGCTGCAGCAGTTGAAGGCTGCCGCTCATGCAGGCGACGGACTTCAGGAAGTTGTCGCTGATCAGGAGGAGGGTAGGGTGGGGACTGCTGAGTAATTGTTCGGACAAACTGCCGCCTGCCTGATCTTGCTTGCTGTAGATGTGGTGGATCTGGAATTGGGCTGCGCTCAGGCGTTCGTCTAGCACTTCTGCAGTTTGAACATTATCAATGCAGTAACCTAGATTCAGGTTTGCAATGGCCATGGGAGTTAAATTTCATTCAATGGTTAAGTTACCCTTTAGAACGGTATTCTTCCATTAGTTCTTGGGTAATTTGATTAAAATCCTCCCGAAAGGCAGTAAAGCCAGAGGTCGCCGGGCCTAAGAATCCCGAATACACGCGTCGTATCCTGTTTTTTTGATCCAGCACCAGCAAGGTCGGCCAGGCCTGGATTTCACTCAACATGGAAAATGTTTTGCCGGCTTCCTCCTTAGACAGGCTACCTCCGTAGGCAATGGGATAGGGGATATCCATTTTCCGGACATAAACGGGAAGATATCGAATGGCATCTTCCCGAGATCGCCTCTCGTAGGCTACGCCCAGGGCCGTAATCGCATCAGTTGGGCGGGTATTCAGAAATTCGATCAGGAATTTGGTCTCGTCTTTGCAGTTCGGACACCAGGTACCCATAATCTGTACCAGCTTGACGCCGGCATCCACTTCCGAGATCCGATAGGGTTCGCCATTGGGGAGTTCAAAGGTCAAATCGAAAGGTTCGGGCTTTACGACCTCGATGTGTTCGGTCAAACCTGAAAGTCGGGCGTTTTCGTTGCGGGTTGCTTTCCAGAGGCTCCGGTAATGCTTTCCCGAGCGAAAGCTTCCCAGCAGGCTTCCGTCCGGCTGAATTTTGGCTTCGAAAAGGAACAGATGCGCCCCATCAAAAACCGACAGATAGGCCTTATCAGCTTGTACGGTACCCTCGAGATAACGATAATCCCCGGTTTCAGTCAGGAAGGTACCGTAAAGTTGGTTCCCGTCCTGCTCGAAAATTCCGACGGCAGGGTAAGGCTCGTCGGTCTCAAATTCGAAGGCCACTTCCCACTTTCCGCTCAAGTCCTGGTCCGGCGTTTTTCGCAAACGGGTAAAGCGATGGTCCTGACCAAACCGGGCCCGGAAGGGGAGCCGGTAATCCGGTCCCCGGCTGGGGTCCACAAATTCGCCCCGGATCTCATTTTCCTCAAACTCTCCGTCAATATAACTTTCATAGCCTGGGAACCGGATCAGGATCGTATCCCTGCCGGTGCTGCGATCCAGCCCCATGGTAATGTCATCCACCCGGATGCGCTCTTCTCCATTCAGGATTTCCAGGTAAAAACTGCTGTCTGATACATAGCTTACCTCGAAGTTGAAGGGGAGTTTGCCTTGGGCGATTTCCTCGATCCCAATCGAAATGTCATCCTCCAGTTCGCGCATGGCGTCCGGGTTTTCCGTCAGGGTAATCTCTGCCCGCCAGGGACCCGGTGGCAGGCCCACGAAAGCGCTTTCAATTCGAATGCAGGAGGACAGAAGCGGGAGAGCCGCCAGGGCCCAATACAATGACTTTCCGGACATAGGGATCAAGTTTGCGTTCGGTGGCATCCCAAGCGATGCATCACCCTTTTCTACAACACAGGAAGCGTCAGACGGTTTGCATGCGGTCAGGGGGATTCAATTCCCCTTCACTCATGGCAATTATGGTGGAAACCGTTGCATCTCCCGTCACATTTACTACCGTACGCACCATATCCAGGATCCGGTCGACCGGAAAGATGATAGCGATCCAGGCTGGATTGAGGCCGACGGATTGCAAGACAACGATCATCATGACCAATCCGGCGCTGGGCACGGCAGCCGAACCGATCGAGGCGAGGGTGGCCGTGAGCACGATGGTCAATTGTTGGCCGAAGGTCAGGTCGACCATATGCATCTGGGCCATGAAAACCACGGCAACGGCCTGGTAAAGGCTGGTACCGTCCATGTTCACCGTAGCTCCGATGGGCAGAACGAAGTTGGTGACACTGGCCGAAACGCCCAGGTTGTCGCGTACGCATTCCATGGTCACGGGTAAGGTAGCGGCGCTCGAGCTCGTACTAAAAGCCAGGAACTGGGCCGGGCTGATCCGCCGCATAAAATCGTTGTATCCGAATTTTCGCGTGACCAGCCAGATGATTCCCGGGTAGAAAACCAGGATCATGAAAAAGAGCCCGATCAGGAGAACGATGGAGTAGGAGAGCAACCCCTTAAAGATCTCAAGCACATCCCTGGGGGTGTCGGCCATTTCTGCTATGACACCGGCCATAAGCGCAAAGACGAAGAAAGGGGCGGCATCCATGATGACCTCCACCATTTTCAGGAAGACCTCGTTGACACTGTTTACCAGAGCCACCACGGGCTGAGTGGTCTCATTGGGCAGCATGAGCAGAACAATGCCGAAGAAGATAGCGAAAAAGATGACCTGGAGCATTCGGCCCCCGTCGGCAAGCGCAGCAGTAATGTTATCCGGTACGAAATCCACCAGAAATTGAAGGGGACTGCCCTGCTTCATTTGCTCGGCAGCTTCCATTCGCTGCCTCACGTCCTGATTGGCGGATTCTTCCTGCAGCGCCAGCTGGGCATCGTCCACGTACTCGGCGTATTCGGGGTTCTGGGAAAAATTCCGATCGTCGAGCAAGCCGACGCCAGGCGTAGAAGAGGCCCACATTTCGTATTTGATCCGGTTTTTGATGCGCTGCTCTTCTCCCACGTACTCGCCCGGGCGAAGCGTGTTGACCAAAAGCAGGCCGATACCCACGGCAGTCACGGTAGTGATCATGTAGGCAACCAGCGTTTTGGCCCCCATGCGGCCTAGTTTACTGGGATCCGGCAAGGCAGAAACCCCGCTGATGATGGAAAAAAGGACCAGCGGGACGGCTATGAATTTGAGCAACCGGATGAATATATCGCCGAAAGGGTTTATCCAGTCGAGGGTGAACTGGTTCCAGCCCAGGTAGCTGGAAACAAAGGCGTAGATGATGCCCAGTACCAGACCAATGATGATCCGGACGTGCAAGGGTAAGCGTTTCATATTGCTTTTTTCAATGAAGCACGCAAATTAGGAAAAAATAGCTGGTAGACCGGAAAACAGCATGGTCCCGGAAACGACAGCTTATCGTCTCAACCCTCCAAACCAAGCTCTGTAAACCGATTAAGTACGCAACCCGAGGCATGGTGATGTGAGTTTGTGTTTGGTTGTGCCTGAGTGGGCAATAAGGCTATCTGCCAACTCCAATAAGTCCGGCTTCGTATACGGGTGCAGCCTCCATTCCCTTTGTGGAGGCTGTCCGAAACTCCGGCCAAAAAGCGGTCGGTTCCCGGGTAATTCAATAAGGGAAAATCAGGACTTCTCTGGCGGAATGGCAGTATCCCAAACGGATAACTTTCCCTAATATTCCGGCTGGAAGAGGAAGGTGACTGGAGAAAAAACGGGGATAATCAGAATTCAAAAGGTCTTTTCATGGTCAGGAAATTATTTTTGGGGTTGCTTCTTTTCGCCGTCCTTATGCTCGCCGGATGGCTGGGCCGGGATTTTGTTATCGATCTGTTGGTTACCAGGGAACGGGAGCCGAAAGCTTCCACTCTGGAAACCGTCCTGCAAAACATCCGGAAACGAGGGGCTGTGGAGGCAGATGTCCGGGATCCGGAGGCCCCGGCCCGAGCAGTTCTATCGGTCGATTTTTTTGTAGACCCTACCCGCGGAAGCGATAGCAACAGCGGACGGAGTCCATCGGAAGCCAAGAAAACCTTTGCCTCCGCTTATCAAGCGGCTTCTTCCGGCGCCAGGATCGCCCTTCTACGAGGGGATACCCTGCACGAGGAAATCAGGTTGGACAAAAAGATCCATCTGATCCCTTATCCCTACAACGGTACCGAGCCGGCCGTTCTGTCCGGGTACGAAACCCTTTCCGAATGGACCAATGAAGGGGCCGGTTTGTATAGTGCCAGCCCGTCCGCTCCCTTGCAATCCTATCCCAACAGTGTGCTGATCAAGCGAGTTAATTACCAGCAAGGTCGCAAACCTGAATTTGGTTGGTTCAATCTGACTGCCGTCGATCCCAATTCCCAATCCGTATCCGCCGTTGAAATCAGCAGGCTGGGCTTTTTGAACCAGGCTGAGGCGATCGTCAAAACCAGTTATCGGTTGTTTTACAGCGACATCACTTCCGTGCGGGGCGAAAAGGCCTTCTACCTTGAATTCAAAAGGAGAGATGGTCAGCAAACCTATATGCCGGAAGGAGGAGACGGCATTGCCTTTACCCGGGATAAGGCATTTTGTGAC
>CAZXIX010000007.1:11551-74165 GCA_964640855.1 uncultured Saprospiraceae bacterium | reverse complement strand
GTCTACGATCCTTCTGCCAATAAATTGTACGTCTATTTCGGTGCTTCGGGTCCGACAGACATTCAGCTTTCCACCTTAGACAGAGGGGTGCAAATCGAAGCCTCGGCTCGAGGGTCCATCGTAGAGGGCCTGGAGATCGTGGGTTTCAATTACGCGGGTGTGGACACCCGAGGCTCAAACCAGAATACCGTCAGAGGGTGTCGATTTTTATACAATGAGAACGGCGTCGATTATTCCAATAGCAGCGGTACGCTTATCCGGGACAATTACTTTGAAAGCTCATCAACCAATGCAATAAGGGCGAAATTCGGCGGGCAAGACAGCGGCAGCGAGGTTCGGATCATCCGCAATATCATCCGAAATACGGGTCTTTGGGATCAAATGATGCAGACAGGGGCCGGTGGAGAACCGGCTATTGCTGCCTACAACGATGAAGCGATGGTCGATTCCAATACCATAAGCCATTTCGGGTACATCGGCATCAATTATCTGGGGTCGAATTGCCGGATTCGCTACAACACCCTGGATAGCGGAATGCTTTTGCTCAACGACGGGGGGGCGATCTACTGCTTTGAAAAAGGCGATATCGATCAGCCCGGCATGTGCTATGTTCAGCACAATACCATCTCCCACATCTTTGGTAATTTTTCCGGTACGCGGGACGGAGCCCAGCAGGCATTTGGAATCTATACCGACGACGGAGCCGACGAGCACACCCTTTCGCACAACAGCATATCAAGAGTTGCAACGGCCGGATATTACGCCCATAATGCGGACCGGATCCATTTTGAGGACAATCACGTTTACGATTGCGGGAGAAACCTGGTTTTCATCTGGTCACACTCGCCGGATGATATTACCCATGAGTTGAATTTCAACCGAAACCGGTTGGAGCATCTTGCGGAAAACGGAATGAGCGTTCATGAACGAGGTGCCGCTATTCAGTTTATTTATTCCCAGAGTCAAAGTACCCCCAGCGCCATTTGGCGGGGCGACCACAACGAATACTGTCTGGACCTAAGCCAGGGAAGTTTAGACGACCTGGGCAAATGCTGTTCCTTCGAATCCACCCACAAATTGGACCTGTCGGTATGGCAATCCGTTATTGGTGGGGACCAGAATGCTACCGTTGCCGCCTGTCCCTAAGAGTTTCTTTAGGCAGCCCGGCTACCTCCTATTTTGGTGATCTCCAGCCGGGGAAAGGACAGCTTTGTGTCAAATTTTAAAGCGAAAAGGATAAGGGCCTTGAAGAAAAGCCTAAACTTGCTCCATGGCTTTGAAAAACGATTTGTTGATCCGAACGGCTCGCGGTGAAGAGGTCGAACGTCCTCCCGTCTGGTTGATGCGTCAAGCCGGGCGAATCCTGCCGCAATACCGGGCTATCCGTTCCCGTTTATCCGGATTTGTGGAACTGGTGACCACACCGGACCTGGCGGCCGAGGTGACCATCCAGCCCGTTGATGAACTGGATGTTGATGCGGCCATTCTCTTTTCGGACATTCTGGTCATCCCCGAAGCCATGGGGTTGCCTTATCAATTGGTAGAAAAAGTGGGGCCTCGTTTCCCCCGTACGATCGAGCGTGGTTCGGACATCGAATCGCTGGTCAGCGGCGAAAAGGCCGCCCAACGTCTGGGCTACGTTTACGATGCCATTTCCGAAACCCGGAAACGCCTGGACGGAAGGGTTCCGCTGATCGGATTTGCCGGGGCTCCCTGGACGCTCATGGCTTATATGATCGAAGGCGGCGGCTCCAAGACCTTCTCCAAAGCTAGACGGTTCCTTTACCAGGAGCCAGCGCTGGCACACCAGTTGCTGGATAAGATCACCGGTTCCATCATCGCCTATTTTCAAATGCAGATAGCCCAGGGAGTAGACTTGGTCCAGTTGTTTGATTCCTGGGCGGGGCACCTTCATCCGGCGCATTATCAAGAATTTGCCCTTCCCTACATCCAGAAGATTTGCAGCACTGTTCGCGAGATTCCTTTTACCTTTTTTGCTAAAGGTGCTTCCTTTTCGCTGTCGGAAATGGGGGCTTTGGATTGCGAGACCATCGGGCTGGATTGGACGATCCGACCCGACGAGGCCCGGGAAAAATTGGGACCTGAAAAAATATTGCAAGGAAATCTGGATCCCTGCCAGTTATACGCTTCTCCGGAAGAAGTACAGGCTGCAACCCTGCGCCTGTTGGATGCTTTTCCATCCCGACACATTGCCAATTTGGGGCACGGCGTGTATCCCGACACCCCGCTCGAGCAGGTAAAAACCTTCGTCCGTACTGTTAAAGAATACCGGTACTGACCATATCTCCCGGCGGGCTGTGGTTTTCAAATCGGTCTTGGTTTCTTACCTTTGCAGAGCTCCTGGAACCGCTCGAAAACGCTGCAGATTGGAATCGTCCGGCACCCTTCAATCATCACCTGAGGCCCGGACCTCATTAAATCGCATACTTGTCCCTCCGGGGCGATCAAAACATAATTATGAGTTGGTTCAAGCGACTCAAGGACGGGATCCAAACGGCTACGCGGAATAAAAAAGAGGCTCCCGAGGGCCTTTGGTACAAGTGCAAAGCCTGCAAGGAAACCAGCACCATCAAAGAGCTGAAGGAGAATTTCCTGAAATGTCCCAAGTGCAATTATCACGTGCGGATAGGTTCCCACGATTACTTCGAACTTCTGTTCGACGGGAATTTCGAGGAACTATTTACCGATCTGCGTTCCAAAGACATCCTTGGATTCTCCGATTTGAAACCTTATCCCCAAAGACTGGAGGAAGCCTACCGGAAAACGGAGCTTTCCGATGCCATTTCGGTGGCCAAAGGGAAGATCAATCGCCGCCCGCTGATCGTGGCGGCCATGGATTTTTCTTTCATTGGAGGAAGCATGGGTTCGGTGGTGGGTGAGCGGATCTCTCTGGCGATCAACCATGCGCTCGAGCAGCGAACTCCCTTGCTCATCATCAGCAAATCGGGTGGTGCCCGTATGATGGAATCGGCTTTTTCCCTGATGCAAATGGCCAAGACTTCGGCCCAGTTAACTCGCCTTAGCCGGGCAGGAATTCCTTATTTCAGCATGCTGACTGATCCAACCACGGGTGGAGTGACCGCCAGCTTTGCCATGTTGGGCGATATCAATTTTGCCGAGCCGGAAGCCTTGATCGGTTTTGCCGGCCCGCGGGTGATCAAGGAAACCATCAAGCAGGATCTGCCCGATGGCTTTCAAACCTCGGAATTTCTCCTGGAGCACGGCTTTCTCGATTTCATCGTGGATCGGAAGGACCTGAAAGACCGCATCAGCGACTTACTTCTCCTGTTTGATGTAGCGGCCTGACCGGCTCTACCGGGAGGCGAAAACTTTGTCCTTTTTCAACTTTGTGCGAAGCACTTGGGAAAACTCCCTCACAAAGCTATTCAAGTTGGAGGGATCCAGCGTTTCCGTTTGTCCGGTCCAGACCAAATCCCGGGTCTTGAGGTCGTAAATGTCGGTGAGCAGAAATATGGTTGTGGAGGTGGTGTAGTAACCCGGCTCGTAAACGCGCCCGTAATAGCCGTAATAGTGGCCCCAACCGTATCCGCCGTAGAAACCCGAAGGGTAGGTAGTGCCCGGAACATATCTCTGGGATTTATTCACATCCAGCACACTAACGACTATCGCAGCCTCAAAATCATCATTCAAAAGATCACGGGTCAGGGTTTCGAGTTGTGAGGTGTCGACCCGGTAATTGGGACCTAAAACATCCAGACTGCTGGTGGGCTTCTGATCCAGGGATACCAGCATGCGGACCAATTCCTTCTCCGCTGTCTGCTTGGCATCCAATCGACTAGTATGTACCTGGATGAAAACCCGCTGCGGATCCAGAGGCTCGGAAAGGTCATCCGGCTGCCAGGTGGCGGTAAAGCGGGTGGAAGAACATCCGGCGGATAAAAGAATAAGCAGGATAAGGGTCAGGGAAAAGGTGAATTTTGACTTTTTCATCAGAAATTTCTTCGGAATGATTTTTCCAAATGTATACATTCATTTTCGACTCGGCCATCCATTCTTTTAGGTTTGTATAAAAACAGATCGATGAACGCATTCAACCCTGGGGAGAACATCTCCGAAAAGGAGATTGTAAGCGGTTTTTTCGCTCGTATGGTGCACACGGATCAGCTCACTTTTTCAAGGGTTCGCAGCCCCCGGGGAAGCCGTCTGCCGGAACACCAGCACCCGCATGAGCAGATCACTCACGTGCTGAGCGGAGAACTGGAAATGGTGGTCAATGGGGAATCCCGCATTTGCAAGCCCGGCGACGTGGTGGTCATACCAGGCAACGTGCCGCACTCCGCATATGTACTGGCGGATGTGGAGTTGGTGGATGTCTTCCATCCGGCCCGGGAAGACTACCAGTAACCTCAGCGGTCCAGGATCACGCACATTTTCTTCCGGAAGGGATCCTGGTGTTCCATCAGCGTTTCCAGAAACTGGTCGCCGTAGCGGAGGTAAAGAGCCAGGAAATTATCGTAGCGCTCCTGCAGACCGTTTTCCGGGAATAATCTTTCCTTCACCCCCCGGATCTGATTGATCGCAGTGTCGTGGTTGTTTTTTTCGGCCCGGATCAACTTAGCTTCCAGCCCTTTGAGGCTGTTGATCGTTTTTTGGGCCTCTGCTTTGGTCGTTTTTACCAGCGTAGGATCGATCTGGGAAGCCTTTTCCACGACTTGCTCAAAGATCTGATCGATGTCCTGTTGTTCTTCTTTCAGGCTGATCTCGTTCTGGGTGTGTTGGTTAACGTAAGCTTTGATCAGCTCATCGGTATCTTTGAAAAGGTCTTCCATGTGGAAGCCCACCTTTTCCATTTTCCGGGAGGTGCCTTTATCGACCCACAAAACGGAGTCTCTACGGATCAGCATGGGGAAATTGATCCCGAAATGGGCAAACTGCTCTTTTCGTTCCAGCCAATAGGCGATTTCGCCGCCGCCCCCCACATAGGCCAGGTTCGGGAGTACGAGTTCCTGGTAAATAGGCCTGAGCACCACATTGGGGCTGAATCGTTCGGGATGCGCTTCCAGTTCTTCGATAAGCTCGCTCTGGTTCCAGCGGATATTACGATCCAGTACTTCCCACTGATCCGCTTGCCGGACTATGCGCGCCCGGAATCCATCGCCCAGATAAAACAGGTTGATTTCCCGGGGATAGGCCTGACCGCTGAATCCGGCTTCCTCCAGTTTTCGGGTGGCCTTTTCGACGAAATCCTGGGAGGGGCTGTCGAGGAGTTCCTCCTTCATGACGGGAACGAAAAGCCGTTTCAGGGGGGCTGCACTCATGTCCAGGATGACCAGGCCGTAGGTTTTGAACAGACTGTTGACCAGGTGGCGGGTAGCGGCCGCATAGCGGTCGTGACGGGTGTATGCCTCTTCGATCAATTGATAGACCTGGCTGGCCTTATCGGAATCACCCAGGATCTCTTTCAGCTCGCTCAGGGCATGCCCCAGGCTTTGCGTCTCCAGAAAACCTACCGAACCGCCTTTATCTTGTTCCCACTCAATGGTTTTCCCGAAAAGGTGAGCGTGATTGATCTCTTTGAAATCGTGATCTTCAGATCCGCTGACGAAAACGGGCACAAACTCGTGTTCCGGATAGCTTTCCCTTAGCTGCTGGACCACCTTCAGGCAAGAAATAATTTTGTAGATGTAATAAAGCGGACCCGTGAAAAGGGCAGGTTGGTGAGCGGTGACGACCGTGAAGGTGGTATCACTGGCCAGGCTCTCGATGTTGCGGCGAACTTCCTCCGTGGTGTCGAGCTCTTCATATTGTTCTTGCAAAACGCGGACGAGGGTAGCTCGATCGGTGTTTTCCTGGGACTTGTCACGGATCACATCCGAAAAGGCCTTCAGGGTAACCGGATATTTGTAGAAGGGCCGGAGCCGTTCATCTTCCCGGATATAGGCCTTGTCTCGGGAAGAAAACTGAGGGACATGATCGCATTCGAAAAAATAAGCCTCCATAAAAGAGTAAACGGATTTGGGGAGATCGGTTGAGACGTAAAATGGAGTGCAAGATGGGAAAAATGGCAGGAAAAGAGAGCCTATTTCCCATTCCGAATCCGGTTAAGGCTTCAATTACTTCATCCTTCTATACCAGTTACCCAGTTGGCAGTTTCCGATATTTGATGCCCACTCGACGGATACCCGATACCCCGATACCCGGACGAAGCGAATCACACTCATTGCCGGATTTGGATATTTCCCTCGCTTGTCAGGATCTCCGCTCCGCTTCGACCCGATACCACGTACACCCCTTGTTCACTTCTTTCCTCCCTTCATGATCTTCTCGAGGATGAGGTCGCCGAAATTGATCATAACGGTGATGTTGGCGTAGATCTCATTTTGGGGAGTAAATTGCTGTCGGAGGCCATTCGGATCCTGCAGGGTTTTGAATTGCATCCAGTCGGGCGTGTCTACGTGGGCATTGGAAGCTACAATGTCGTAGGCAAAGATCTCGGGTTGAGTGCTGTAGAGAAAGACGTCCGATCGCAGGGCATCTATATTCAGCCGGATCAGATTCGGATCGCTGAATACTTTGATGGTGCTGTATTGTGTCTTGATATCGAAGGTGCCCTTGATCTCGTTGAGAATGATATCCGACCGCCGGGCGTTGACCATCATGCTGCCGTCGATGAAGTTGGCCTCCAGATCTCCGAAGCGGGTGATCACATCGATGCGCCCCTTGATGTTTTCCAGTGCGATATTGGTGAATTCGCCATTTACCTGAAGCTCTCCCTGCAGATCGTTGATCTGGGCGGTCCCGAAATGGTTTTTAACATAAACCGGGCATTCTTTTGGCAATTGGATCAAATAGCGAACGCTGAGGACGGGAGCGTTTTCCTCTGGTTTTTCCTCTTTGCTGATGAAATTTCTCAGGTAGATATTTCCCTTGGCCACTTCGGTTTTATAGGAAATCCGTTCCAGGTTTTGTTCGGCAACGATTGGGTTCGGGTGCCTGCTCTCCAGAACGATGGATACCTGGATGCGCTCCTGATCCCAGGTGTCGATGTAGACTTCGGCTTTTTGTCCCTCGACATTGACAGACGAGCGGCCGGCTTCGTACGCATAAGACCTCTCGATGGTCCGGGTAGCTGTGAAAAGGCTATCCTGGGCGTATGTCGCCAGGCTCAGGAGCAGACCAAAGAATGTAGTTGCTGTTGCCTTCATTTTACTTTTCCGTTAAACCGCTTTCAGATAAAGCGAGCCATTTTCCGGACGACTTCCGATCGAGCCAGCTCGATATCCTTCAGTTCCCGGACCAGATCCGGATCCTGACCATAAAGCTCGAGAGCTTCCTCGAGGGCTTGTTTGGCATCGTTCAATTCCTCCCATTCAGACAGGATAATGTTGTACTGATCCCCCAGCCTGGCGCCCACACTTTGCTTGAACATCGTCACGGCCTCTTCGATGAGATTCTCATCGGCGGCAATGGGGTCCCCGCTCTGGAAGGAGGCTTGCCATTCCCCGATGGGCTCGGCCACCAGAGCAAAAGTCACCTGCTCCTGTGGAGACTGAATGTAGAAATCCCAGACCAGATAGCCGCAGAGCAGGAAAACGGCCGTTGCTGCGACCCGCGCCAGATCCCGGCGGAGCACCCGCCATACGGGTTTCTTCTCCTTGCCGGCAGGCAAATCTTGGGCGATACGGTCCCAAAGCGTATCCGGAGGCGTATGGGCAGGCAATTCAGCGAGCCCCGTTTGCAGCTTTTGGCGCTGCTCCAACCGAAACAGGTCCCGGTCGATGGCATGCCATACCCCCTCTTCCGGACCGTATTCCGGGAGCTTTTTCAGGGCAGACTCCAGGGCGTTGCGATTTTGCTCTTTCATCACTCTACGTATGCTTTCAGTTTTTCCTGCAATCGTTTTTTGGCATAATACAACTGGGATTTCGAGGTGCCGACCGAAATACCAAGCATCTCGGCCACTTCCTTGTGGGCATATCCCTCGATCTCTACCAGGACGAATACGGACCGATAACCATCCGGAAGGGAAAGAATGGCTTTTTCCAGGTATTCGGCCTGCAGATAATCGCCCCAATCAACTACCTCATCGGTAAAATGGTTTTCGTAGGGCTCGAACTTGGGCTGCCTCTTCAGCTTGCTCAATGCCGTCCGCACCACAATCGTTTTGATCCAGGCTCCCAGTGTAGACTCCCGCCGGAAGGAATCCAGGTGGGTGAAGACCTTGACAAAGGCTTCCTGCAGAATATCCTGGGCCAGTTCGAAATCGCCCGACATCCGGTAGACCGTGGTGAACATAGCCCGGTTATATCGGTCATAGAGGGCCTTTTGGGCCACCCGATTCCCATTCAAACAGCCTTGGATCAAATCTTCTTCAGTCATGCTAAAACCGGAAGCAGGCATAGCATTTTTTTTCTATGAACCTATGAGGAAAGAGCCTCCCGTCGGTCCAAAAGGTTGTATGCCCTTGTTTTGAAGTAGTCAAAAATAAAAAGTTGTGGCCATTTCAGCCCCGGCACAAATGGTCAGACTGGTCTCCTTCCTTCCACTTTTGTTTAAAAACGGAAACCCAATTGGAAAAGAAATCGCCGGAAAGGGCTGGTAAAACTACCGGTCTCGTCGAAAAAAGCCTGGTGATAGGCCAGACTTTCGAGGCTGCCTTCGATGCGAAGATCGAGGGTCAGCTTCCAGATGTCGAGGCCGAGGCCGGCTTCCCAGCCCCAAGACCAGGTCCGATATTGGCCTTCGTAAAAGGGCAAATCTTCCAAGTCCGAGAAAGAATCCAGGTGGAGCACCCCTTCCGGACCGCCGCCTACCCGGACAGGCCCCAGTTTCAGATTGACGATCAGAGGGGTTTGTAAAGAAAGGTAAGATTCCTGCGCTCCCGAGATCAGACGGCCCCCCGGCTCCCCGGAGGTATCGAGAGAGTCCAGCGAAAACAAGATGGAATAGTAGTCGAAGAGGAGCTCGGGTTGAATGACGAGAACGCCGGCCTGCCAGCGGAGGAAAGCGCCGGCGTGATAACCGGTTCTAAATTCCTCCAATCGGATTTGGTAGTTCTGACCCTGCTGAGAAAAAGTTCGGTCGAGATTTTCAAGCGGTGAAATGCTGATGCCGGCTTTGGGGCCGATTTCCACCTGGGCATGGACAGGTGTAGAAATCCAGAGTATTCCCGGCCAAATAAAAAATGATATCCAAATCCGGTAGATCGACATGCCCGTCTGTTATGGGATTACCTAAAAGGACTGCAAAGGTCGTTATTCTGTTCATTTCCACCTACAACAGATTCCCGGAAGTTTACGGAAGGGAATTCCTCCTTTCCGGCTGCTGGATTTCAATTACCTTCGTTGAGTATGAAAGTACAAGAGGCCATATTCAGGGGAAGTTATCCGGCCGTAGGGCAGTGTCCGGAAGATACGCGTCCGGAATTTGCTTTCATCGGGCGGTCCAATGTGGGCAAATCCTCCCTGGTCAATATGCTGATGGGGAGAAAAGATCTGGCCCATACATCGAAGAAACCGGGCAAGACCCAGTTGATCAACTTTTTTCTGGTGGACCACAGTTGGTTCCTGGTTGATTTGCCGGGTTATGGCTACGCGAAGGTCTCCAAATCCAGACGGAAGCAATGGCAAAAAATGATCCAGGATTACCTGGTGAAGCGGGAAACCCTTTGCTGTACCTTCGTTCTGGTGGATGCCAACATTCCGCCCCAGGCGCTGGACATAGAATTTATCAACTGGCTGGGAGAAATGCACCTCCCCTTTGTCATTGCCTACACCAAAACGGATCGCGTCAAGCCGGCCATCCTGCAGGCCAACCTGGACGCCTTTCGGCAGGTCTTGCTGGAAAGTTGGGAAACCTTGCCCAGGGAATTTGTCACCTCGGCGACCCAGTCCCTCGGTAGGGAAGAAATCCTTACCTTCATTCACGAGGTAAATCAGGAGGTACTGAAGCAAAGCTGACGAAGAACATGAAGGAGAATAGACTCATCTACCCCCATATTTTCCCTGATATTTCGGATTGGCCCATCTACAAGCAGAGTGAAAACCGCCGCGCCTTTGTCGCTCAACTGGTGGAATTTACGGTCAACCGCCTGCAGTCACGCCCGGTATCGGACGTGACCGACGTGATCGCCCGCACCATCTACATGGAGCGGATCCGGATCAAAGAAGAGCCCTGGAAGGTGGATCCTCCCAACGAAAGGCAATTCTGGAAAAAAATCCACAATCAACTGGTCGACTACTCGCTCGACATGCCCGAGGAAACGGCTTTTGCCAACAACAGAGAGTTGTTGGAAACCATCGTCAAACGCTACGCCGAGGAGATCGTCGGCACCTTCCGGATCAAGACCTTTCTCTTTGCCCGCCGGTTCCTGACCTTCTTTTTTCATCAGCTCCTATCCCGTCTGGCCCTGCCTGTGGTCTACTATAAGCGGGGGACCCGGAAGCTATCCCGGCGGTTCCTGATCGACGGCGAGGTAGAAACGGTACGCTCCCTGTTTTCCAAGGGCACGGTCGTGGTCGTACCCACTCACTTCAGCAATCTGGATTCCATCCTGATCGGCTACGCCATGGATACCTTTGCCGGCTTGCCTTCCTTCGCCTATGGCGCGGGACTCAATCTGTACAATACGGGTTATACGGCTTACTTCATGAACCGGCTGGGGGCCTACCGGGTCGACCGGCGCAAAAAGAATCCCATTTACCTGGAGACGCTCAAGGCCATGTCCAATTTGTCCATCCAGCAGGGAACCAATTCGCTCTTTTTCCCGGGCGGCACGCGCTCGCGCTCGGGTGCCCTGGAAAGCCGGGTCAAACTGGGTTTGTTGGGTACCGCCGTGGAAGCGCAGCGGGCCATGGCCATGCGCGGAGAAAACAAAAAGGTGTTTATCGTGCCGCTGGTACTGAGCTACCACTTCGTGCTGGAGGCTCAATCCCTGATCAACCAATACCTGAAAAGGGAAGGCAAAGAGCATTATCACAGCCGGGACGAATCCTACAGTTTCCGGAAGACGATGAAATTCCTGTGGAAATTGTTTACCCAGGAGAGCGAGATCATGCTGTCGTTTGGGCAGCCCATGGATGTGTTGGGGCATGCGGTAGATGCCGCAGGCAACAGTTATGATCAATACGGCAACCTGATGGATGTGGCCGCCTATTTCAAATCGGGCAAAGGAGTGAATAAAGACCTTCAGCGCGAGTCGCAGTACACGCGTATTTTATCCGAACGCTTGGTGGAACGTTATTTTAAAGATAACATAGTGCTTTCCAGTCATGTGGTTGCCCACGCAGCCTTTCTGATGTTGAAGCGGGACAATCCCAAACTGGACCTCTTCGGCTTGCTCCGGTTGCCCGGTGACGAGTACGTTTTCCAAAAAGAACGCCTTTACGCTATCATCGGCCAATTGCAAACCATATTGACAACGATGGAGGCCAAAGGCAAGATCAAACAATCCAAGGCGTTGAAATGGCCAGTCGGGGACCTGGTGAACGATGGAATTGCCCGGCTCGGGACCTTTCACGTGAATCAGCCTTTGCGGAAAAATAAAAAAGGCGATATCGTAAGCGATAACTTCAAACTGCTTTATTATTATCACAATCGTCTGGAACATTACGGGCTGGAAGGTCGGATCGACTGGAACCCCGAAAAAGAGTGGCAACCTACTCCTGCCCAACCGACTGAAGCCTGAAAGCTTGTTGGCATATGCTCAAACGATTTTTTCTGAGCGAGTGGAACATGATGACCGCCATCGTCCTGAATGCCGGGGTCATTTTCCTGTTGTCCTTTCCATCGTTGCGCGACAATCAGAGCCTGATCCTGGCCGATGAGTTTTTCATCGTTCTTTTCATTCTGGAGGCTTTGGTCAAAATGTCTGAGCTGGGCTCCAAAGCTTACTTCGCCGACCGCTGGAACCGCTTTGATTTCCTGGTGGTGGTATTGAGCCTGCCTTCCCTGCTCATCCATTTTGTCGACATACCGGATACATCTGTTTTTCTTCTGCTCAGGCTGCTCCGTTTATTCCGCCTGGTGCGATTCCTTAAGTTTATCCCACACCTGGGAAAGATCCTTTCGGGACTGGGGCGGGCAGTTCGGGCATCCGTTTTTGTACTGCTGACGTTGGCCATGTTGAACTTTATTCTGGCCATCCTGTCTTGTCATCTGTACGGGGAGCAGGTGCCGGCATTTTTTGGGGATCCCCTGATCTCGGCCTATTCGATCTTTCAGCTGTTCACGATCGAGGGCTGGAACGAAATCTCGGAGGCGGTGGCAGAAAAGAGTACGCATCCCTTTTTTACCTACGCCGCCCGCTTTTACATCGGGTTGATCGTTCTGGTAGGGGGTATTTTCGGCTTGTCACTGGCCAATGCGGTTTTTGTAGACGAGATGACCCTCGACAACAACGATGCCCTGGAGAAAAGAATGGAGGACCTGAAAGCCCAAATCGAAGAAATCAAGGAGCTTCTGATCAAAAATGATGTTCGCTCCTCATAGAAAAGATCGATTATTTTGGAATATATCGTATTTGATCTGGAAGCAACCTGCTGGCCCAACCGGGGCATGGAGCACGAACGGGAAACTATCGAGATCGGAGCCCTCAAGCTGGATGGGTACGGGGAGGTGATGGATACCTTTAATCAATTTATCCGCCCCATATTGCATCCCTTCCTTTCGCCCTATTGCCGCGACCTGACCACCATAAGCCAGGAGGAGATAGAGCGGGCCGGGCTCTTTCCGGAAGTCATCCAGGAATTCCAGGATTGGATGGAACTCTGGGAAGGCAACGGGGTCGTGCTTTGCTCCTGGGGAGGTTTCGACAAGCGTCAGCTGGCGCAGGATTGCCGCCTGCACGACCTGGAAGAAGACTGGCTGACCCCTCATATCAATTTAAAGCGGCAATACCAGGAAATCCGGCGACTTCGCCGTCCGGTGGGGTTGAAAAGTGCGGTGGAAAGAGAGGGCTTCGAATTTACCGGTACGCATCACCGAGGCATAGATGATGCGGAGAATCTTGCCAAAATTTTTGTGAAATACCTGGATGAGTGGCGGTTGTGATTGCGGTGTAAAAAAACGGACCCATCTTTTGCGGCAATTTTTTTAGAAAGTTGGAAATTAGAGTCCACCTAAAATCGTCCAAAATGACACGCCATCTTCCTTTTTTTCTGACCCTCGTTTTGAGCCTCTGCTTCGTTCAAGGCACATTTGCCGTCAACCACGAAAAAGCAGCTTCCCCGCTAAAGATAGACGAGTACGTTTTTCCGGAAGGCCCCATGGCCGGCCTCACTCTCGAGGAGGTGCTGACCACCGATTATAAAACGTTGCGCGAGAGAACCGGCAACAAGTTGAATTTGGTGCAGCGGTTGGGCCTGAAAATGGTGCAAAAGCGGTATCGAAAGATCTCCGAAGATCCCCGCAAAGTGGAAAAACTGGAGCAAAGACTGGCTTCTGACAACAGGCTTGGTCTTATAGGTATCATCCTGGGCGGTATCGGCTTGTTGTTCGCCTTTATTCCCATTCTCGGTTTCTTATCCCCGTTCCTGGCCATTTCAGCCATCGTGCTGGGAGCCGTCGGTTTGAAAAGAGATAGCCGTCCCGGACTCTCCATCGGTGCATTGGTGCTGGGAGGCTTAACCATTCTCTTTTTTATCATTGCCGTCATCGTGGTGCTTTAGCGCGCTTGGATTCACCATGGTCAAAAAGCTGCACTGCATTCTGGTTTCCCACCGGCCCACCTTTGGATGAACGGGCCCGGCTAAGCTTGTATAGAGGTTGGGGCAGCCATAGATTGAAAGGAACTCTTTTCGGATGAAAATCTTTTTGCACTTTTCACTTTTCCTTCAAGATTATCTATAATTGGGGGAAAGGGTAAATCCTTGAAAACTTAAAATCCTTCAACGAATGAAAAACCTGTTAAACCTGTCTTTGCTCATTGTTTTTTCCATCGCTTTGAGCATTCCTGCATTTTCCGTTAACCCTGAAAAGGCGAACTCTCACGTCACAGCCGACGAATACGTCATTCAGGAAGGTCCGTTGGCCGGATTGACCGTAGCCGAGGCCATGACGATGAAACCTAAAGAGATCAAAGCCAAAACAGGAAGTCGCTTGAACATGGGTGAAAAAGTCGGTCTGAAGATCCTGCAGCGGAAATACCGTAAAGCGAAGGAACGCGGGGAAGAATTCTCTCCCGAAGATGCCCGCGACAACTTGTTCGGAATAATTGGTTTGAGTTTGGCCGGCTTCGGCTTCTTGTTTGGCTGGCTGGTCTGGCCGGTAGCCCTCATATTTGGTATAGCCGGTTTGGTACTGGGTATCATAGGCCTGAAAAAGGACTCCGATCCTCTCTTCTCCTGGTTGTCTATCGGATTCGGGGCAGGTGCCATCCTGGTAGCTCTTCTGATAATCCTCATCTAAGCAAATCCCGGCCTGATGGCTGGCCTGAAAAGCCGGCAGGGTTTTCCCTGCCGGCTTTTTCATTTCGATGGGCTGGGGAAAAGCAGCTTGTAGAGAACATCCCGGTCCATTTCGACTACTTTTTCCCCGTTCATCTTTTTTAACTCCAATTTTTCTATGCCGACCCGGACGAGCCGGAGCACGGGGAATCCCACTGCGGCACACATTCTTCTCACTTGCCGGTTTTTGCCTTCCGTGAGCGTTATTTCCACCCAGCTATCCGGAATGCTTTTTCGAAACCGAATGGGGGGATGGCGTTCCGGAAGACTCGCGACCTTGTCGGGCTGCAGGAGGTGAACCCGGGCCGGCCGGGTTGCGTAATCCCGCTTGTTGACCCGGATCGCTACCCCCTCACGGAGCCTCAGCAAGGCTTCCTCGGTCGGCTCCCCCTCCACCTGTACCCAGTAGGTGCGGGTATGGCTATTGGCGGGATCCAACAATCGGGTTTTAAGCCGATTATCGTCCGTGAGTAGAAGGAGTCCTTCGCTGTCTCGGTCCAATCGGCCGACTGGATAAACACTTTTTGGAAAGGTATGGAGATCTGCCAGGGTTTGTTGTCCGGGCTGGTCGGCAGTGAATTGGCTCAGCATACCGTAGGGCTTGTAGATCAGAAAGTACCGAAAACCGGACATGCCTTTAGACGTTAAAGCGGAAATGTACGACATCTCCGTCTTCGACCACGTATTCCTTGCCCTCGACCCCCATTTTTCCGGCCTCTTTGACAGCTTGTTCGGAGCCGAAGGCTACATAATCCGCATACCGGATCACCTCCGCCCGGATGAAGCCTTTTTCGAAGTCGGAATGGATAACGCCGGCGGCCTGCGGGGCTTTGGTGCCTTCCATGATCGTCCAGGCCCGGACTTCCTTTTCGCCGGCGGTGAAATAAGTGACCAGCTCGAGCAACTGGTAGCAAGCCCGGATCAGCTTATTGACGCCGGGTTCATCCAAACCCATTTCTTCCAGGAATTCGGCCCGTTCCTCCCGGGTTTCCAACTGAGCGATATCTGCCTCTATATCCGCGCTTACCAAAATGATCTCTGCCTTTTCATCCTTCACCGCTTCGCGGAAACGCCTTGTATGCTCGTTGCCCTCGTTCACCGAATCTTCATCTACGTTGCACACGTATAGGGTAGGCTTGTTGGTGAGCAGCCACAGGGAATCCAGCAGCTCCGCCTCCTCCTCATCCTGAGCCGGAAAACTTCGGGCGGGAGCGCCGCTGTTGAGGTGCTCCAGGATGCGCTCGGCGATCAGCAAGGCTTTTTTATCCTCCTTGGCGGCACTCTTGGCCTGCTTGCGAAGTTTCTCCAGTCGTTTTTCGAGGGTCTCCACATCCTTGAGCAAGAGCTCGGTGTCGATGATCTCCTTGTCGCGGACCGGATCTACCGAGCCGTCTACGTGGACTACGTTCTCGTTTTCAAAACATCGTACCACGTGCACGATGGCATCTACCTCGCGGATATTGGCCAGGAACTGGTTGCCCAGTCCCTCTCCCTGACTGGCGCCTTTGATCAGGCCGGCAATATCCACGATTTCGATGGTGGTGGGAATTACCTTCTGCGGATTGACGAGTTGGGCCAGTTTATCCAGGCGTTCATCGGGCACGGTGATCACCCCCACATTGGGGTCTTTGGTTGCAAAGGGATAATTGGCAGCCAGTGCTTTGGCTGATGTCAGGGCGTTGAAAAGAGTGGATTTCCCTACATTGGGGAGGCCTACGATGCCGCATTGAAGTCCCATACCGAAAAAGAGGTTAGCTGTTTGAAGCCGCAAATATAGCCATGTTTGGGACAAGAGGATGAAAACCCATGCCCAACTACCAAGGCGGAGATGCCGTTTGGCAGGCACCCTGCAGGGGGCGCTGTTTTCCCGAAAAATCACCTTGTTTATATGAATTTTCTGGCACATCTTTTTCTTTCCGGTGAGGATACCGATCTGTTGCTGGGCAATTTCATGGGGGATTTTGTCAACAACAAGAAGGTACTCGACCTGCCGGAGGGAATGCGACACGGTGTTCGTCTTCACCGGGAAATCGATTCCTTTACCGATCGCCATGTTCAGGTTCTGCAAGGGAAAAAACGGCTTTATGGGCGGCACGGGAAGTACGCTCCGGTGCTCATCGATATATTTTACGACTACTTCCTGGCCAACAACTGGGAGCAATACAGCCTGGAGCCTTTCGGAAAGTACGTGGCGCGGACGTACGACCTGCTGTACGAACACCAGGCAGAATTTCCTTCCCGATTGCAAAAGCTACTACCCAATATGATAGCCGACGATTGGCTGTCCGGGTATGCCCACTACCGCGGGTTGGAAACGACTTTTTACTATTTGCGCCGACGCGTCAGCAAACCGGATCTGCTGGACGGGGCGGTCGATAGCTTGCAGTTGTCCGAAGATCAATTCGATCTTGAGTTCAATATCTTTTTTCCCGACCTGCAGGCTCATGTCCAGGCGGTGAAAGAGGCTCTTTAAATCAGGACGAGGGCTTACAGGACTCCTGGCTAGCGGCCGGGTTTTCAGGGGAATACAGGAAACGTCTACCGGGAGTCGCAAGGGGCCTATTTCAAAAGTGTGGATTCCTGAGTGTCTAGCCTTCAAAATGAAAGGCAATGGTAATCGTGCGGGAAAGAAGTTTCTGGATCAGGCTGGATTCGGACTTCTCCGGATTGAAGATCAAGCTACTCCCAATGCCGTGGGAGATTTTGATCTCAGGGGAGAAAATGAAGAAGGGGAGAAAGAACTGAACGCCGGCCCCGTACTCGATGGCAAATTCCGTGGAAGACAGATCGAGCAGTTCTGGATCTTGGCGGCTACGGGCTTTGGCCGCTACATCGAAACCATACTTGATCCCTGCCAGCAGGTATAATCGCTTGTCTTTGAACGGAGCGGACTTGTATCGGATGTGAAAAGGGATCTCGACCCAGACGGAAGAAAAGCTCTGATCGATCGTTCGTCCGTTTCGTCCGAACTGAAGTTGGCGGTCGGTAAAAGACAGGGTAGGCAAGAGGCGGAAATCGAAATACTCTCCTGCTTTCAGGTTGGTGATGATGCCCAGGTTGAAGCCCGGGCCCGACAAGGATTCGATGGTCTGAACACTATCGCTGTTGATGAAGTCGTCCGCCCGTTGGATCCGGAATTTGGATACGTTGAGCCCCAGGGTAATTCCGAAATAGTAGGGTTTTTTCTGATAATCGAAATAGTTGAAATTTCCCCGGATCTTTTGCCCTGAAGCCAGACTGGGCAAGAGGAAGAAACCAACAATTGCCAGGACTATTTTTGGGCCCAGTAAACGGAGCATATGCCGAAGGTCAGTGGTTTGCATGCCGTGATCGTGTAACCTGATTTTTTTAATTCCGCTTCGAAGGCATCTCCGTCGGGAAAGGCCTGAACCGATTCGTATAAGTAGGCGTAAGCCCGTGGATCTCTGGAAGTAAAACGTCCGATCAGCGGCAGAATATTTCGAAAATAGAAATGATAAACCTGTTTGAGGGGGAAGATGCGGGGCTTGGAAAACTCCAGCACTACCAGCTGTCCGCCCGGTTTGAGCACGCGATAGATTTCTCCCAGCCCTTTTGACAGGTTTTGAAAATTACGTACTCCGAAAGCAACGGTAGCGCCATCGAAGGTATTGTCTGCAAATCGCAGATTTTCCGAATCGCCTTGTTCCAACTGTATGGCCTCCTCCCAATTCTTTTTCTGAATTTTCCGGCGTCCGATATCCAACATCTGGTTGGCGATGTCGACCCCGAGGATCTCTTTGGGCCGGTGTTGGCGGTAGATTTCCAGGGCCACATCTGCCGTGCCGGTGGCAACGTCCAAAATGCGGGCCTCGGGCGGAGCCTGGAGCGTACGGACGGCCTTCCTCCGCCAGACAACGTCTATTCCCAGGGAAAGAAAGCGATTCAGCCCGTCGTAATGGGGTGCTATACGGTTGAACATCTTTTCCACCTGATCCTTCTTCTCTCCCTCCGGATGGTAGGGTTTGACTTCCTGCGGCATAATTTTCCGGATTTTTGCAAAGATAGAAATTCCTCTAGCTTGCCTTTGGTTCAGTTGGGAAGTCTAAAAAATTGAATATCAGCATTTTAAATGGTAATTTTTGAGATTTTACTTCCCTCTTAATTTTGAGGGAATACTTACGAATCTAGTCTGGGATCGGGCTTTTTTTCGTATTTTTACGGGATCAAAACAGCGCTTCCTGTCAATCCGGGCTACACTATTTTTCAAACCAAAGGTTAATCTACCTTGAGTCAGCGCATTACACCTGTCAACATTGAGGATGAAATGAAATCGGCCTACATCGATTATTCGATGTCGGTGATTATTTCCAGGGCCTTGCCCGATGTCCGGGACGGGCTGAAACCCGTGCACCGGAGGGTACTCTTCGGCATGTCCGACCTGGGCCTCACCTACAACAAGGCCTACAAGAAATCGGCTCGTATCGTCGGGGAAGTCCTGGGTAAATATCATCCCCATGGAGATTCTTCGGTATACGATACGATGGTCCGGATGGCCCAGCCCTGGAGTTTGCGCTATCCTCTGGTCGATGGTCAGGGGAACTTCGGCTCCATGGACGGAGACAGCCCCGCGGCTATGCGATACACAGAAGCTCGGCTTCAGCGCATTGCCGATGAGATGCTGGCCGACATCAACAAGGAGACGGTCGATTTTCAATTAAACTTCGACGACTCCACTCAGGAGCCGATCGTGCTTCCGGCCAAGATCCCGAATCTGTTGGTGAACGGGGCCTCCGGAATTGCCGTGGGTATGGCCACGAATATGCTTCCCCACAACCTCACCGAAGTGGTAGAAGGGATCCTGGCGACGCTCGAGAACCCGGAGATCAGTGTCCAGGAACTCGCCAAATTCATCAAGGCACCTGACTTCCCCACCGGCGGGATCATCTATGGTTTACAAGGCGCACTGGATGCCTTTACCACCGGCCGGGGCCGGATCGTGGTTCGCGCCAAAGCCGAGATCCAGACGACTCCCAGCGGCGGGGAGACCATCGTTATTACGGAAATCCCATACCAGGTGAACAAGGCCGCCTTGATCGTCAAGATGGCCGAGGTGGCCAACGAAGGCAAGATCGATGGCGTCCGGGAATTGCGGGACGAATCCGCACGCGACGAAGTCCGGATCGTGGTGGAAGTGAAAAACGATGCCATCGCTCAGGTTGTCCTCAGCCAGTTCTATAAATACACCCCTCTACAAACCTCTTACAGTGTAAACAACGTTGCTCTGGTGCGCGGGCGCCCCAAACTCCTCAATCTGAAGGACATGATCGAGGAGTTCATCAAATTCCGACTGGAAGTGGTGGTGAGGCGCACGCGCTATGACCTCCGCAAAGCCCTGGAGCGAGCCCACATCCTGGTCGGCCTTCTGATCGCGCTCGACTATCTGGATGCCGTGATCAATCTGATCCGATCCTCAGCTACTCCGGAAGAGGCCCGCAACGGCCTCATGGCCGGCGAATTTATCGACGATCGGGAAGCTTTTTGGGAGCAATTCCGGCCCCTGATCGAAGAAATGGCCCCCGAAGAAGGGGAGGAGCTGGCTCAGGAGCAGGTCCTGACCGAAGTGCAGGCTCGCGCTATCCTGGATATGCGCCTGCAGAAACTGACCGGGTTGGAAAGAGAAAAAGTCCGGGAGGAGTACGAGGAACTGAAAAAACAGATCGAGCGATTCCGCGCCATTCTGGCCAGTGAGGAACTGCAGCGAGAGATCATCCAGGAAGAGCTGGTCGAGGTGCGCGACAAATATGGCGACGAACGTCGAACGCAAATAAGTGTTAGTGATGGAGAGATCAGTCTGGAAGATTTGATCGAAGATGAGGAAGTGATCATCACGATCTCTCATCTGGGATACGTCAAGCGAACCTCCGCTTCCGAATACCGGAGACAAAGCCGCGGGGGCCGGGGGGCCAAAGGAGCCAAGACCCGGGAATCCGATTTTGTCGAGCATCTTTTCCTGGCCACCAACCATAATTACCTGATGTTCTTTACGGAGGCCGGAAAATGCTATTGGTTGCGCGCCTACGAGATTCCCGAAGCCGGGAAAAACTCCAGCGGCCGCGCCATTCAGAATATCCTTTCCATGCCCAAGGAGGATCGGGTCAAAGCTTATATTATTGTTAAAGATCTGGGCGATCAGGACTTTCTGACCAACCATTACATCCTCTTCGCTACTCGTAACGGTATGGTGAAGAAGACGATGGTCGAGGCATTTTCGCGCCCCAGACGAGACGGCATCATCGCCATCAACGTCAATGAAGGGGACCAGTTGCTGGAGGCGCGCCTGACCGACGGGAAACGCCAGGTAGTCCTGGCTTCCAAATCCGGCTATGCCATTCGCTTTGAAGAAGAAAAGGTTCGAAGCATGGGACGATCGGCTACGGGAGTCCGGGGCATGGACCTGGGGGGTGACAAAAAAAATGCCGTCGTTGGCATGATCGTCATAGATCCTTCCGATCAGGAAACGACCATCTTGGTCGTATCTGAAAAAGGGAACGGCAAACGATCCCAATTTGACGAGTATCGGCTGACCAACCGCGGCGGAAAAGGGGTCAAAACCATGCAAGTGACCGAAAAGACGGGCAGTTTGGTCGCTATAAAGGCTGTAAAGGATCAAGATGACCTGATGATCATCAATCGATCCGGCATCAGCATCCGTCTCCCGGTTTCAGATATTCGCGTCATGGGGCGAGCCACCCAGGGGGTGCGGGTAATCCGGCTGGACGAAGAAGACGAAATTGCCGATGTGACCGTAATCCCGAAAAACGGTGATGAGGAGATGACGATGGAAGAGCCCGAATCAGAAGAATGAGATACTTTTTATCTTGAATCCAAAATAGACCATTAACAAACCATTTGACATGAGATCTTTATTTCTATTGCTGATCAGCGCGTTTCTCGTAGTAAATGCGGGAATCGCTCAGGATAAAGAAGCCAAAAAGGCGCTGAGAAAAGCCAGTTCCAGCTTAAACAGCTTTAACCTGGACCAAAACGATAATGCCAAACTGGCGGAAGCTTATGCCAACATCCAGTTGGCCGAGAAAGACGAGGTCCTGGCCTCCGAAGCGGATACCTGGATCCTGAAGGGAGATATTTACGCGGCCATCGGCTCCAAGATCCTTCAATCCAAGGATCCGAACATGGCTCAGTTTGCCAATATCGAGGGTATCCCTGATATGGAAACCCCTTATCTCGATGCTGTTGAAGCCTATAAAAAGGCCTTTTCGATGGCCGAAAAGGGCAGGGATCAAAGCCAGGCTCTCGAAAACATGGCCGCTATCCAGAATTCGTTGGTCAGCTACGGTGCCATTTTGTACGATCCTTCGGTAGGGGATTACGACAATGCCTACAAGCATTTCAACGCTACCCTGGAAGTCCACAAATTGCTCAAGGAAAACGGCGAAGACAGCGCCCTGGACGAATCGGCAGATCGCTACGGCCAGCAAGTGTTCTACACGGCTCTGGCAGCCGTCCAGGCCCAACGCCCCGAGGACGCCAGGCGCCTGATCGATGAGTTGATCGAAATGAACTATGATGATCCCCTCATCTACGAACTGATGTATTCGATCGTATCCGAAGGAGGAGATCAGGAAGAAGCCTACGCATACTTGCAAAAGGGTCGTGAAAAATATCCGGACACAACCTCCTTGTTGTTTGCCGAGATCAACCATTTCCTTCGCCAGGGCAAATTGGATGTGCTGATCGGAAGGCTGGAAGAAGGCATCAAAGCCGAACCCGACAATCCATCCCTCTATGCTACCGCCGGCAGCGTTTACGACCAGCTCTATCAAAAATCGCTGGAAGCCGGAGAAGAAAATGCCCAGGAATATTTCGACAAGGCGCTGAAGTACTATGACCAGGCCCTGGAAATAGACCCGGATAACGTCAATGCGACTTATTCCGTAGGTGCTTTGTATTATAACAAAGCCGCCTTGATGAGTAAAGAACTTGCCGTTCTTGAAAATGATTACTCCAAAGAGGGTACGGCCAAATACGAAGCTTTGCAGGACAAGATCTTTGAAGAATTCGACAAGGCCCTGCCTTATTTCCAGAAGGCGGAAAGCCTGGACCCGAATGACCGGAACACGCTGATCGCCCTTAAGGAGATCTACGCCAAGAAGAACGACATTGAAATGTCTAACGAATTCAAGGCCCGCTTGGAAAAGCTGGAATCCGGCGAAACCAACGACGATTCCTATTTCAATAAGTAAGGTCCCGACCTGGGGATTGGAAGAGCATGCCATTCGGTTCGCCGGATGGCATGCTTTTTTTGGCTACGAAATCCCTTCGTTTTTCTACTTTCGCCTCCCCAGGCCAACCTTCAAAAAAATACGGTATGAAAAAAATTGCTGTCATCGGAGCCGGTACCATGGGCAATGGGATTGCCCATGTTTTTGCGCAAAGCGGTTTCGACGTAAGCCTGATTGATATATCGGACAAAGCGCTCGAAAAGGCTTTGAGTACCATTTCCCGGAATCTGGATCGACTCATCAAAAAAGAGAAAATATCTTCTGCCGAGAAAGAAGCTACCCTTCATCGACTGACCCCTTTTACCCAAACCAGTGAAGGGGTGAATGAAGCCGATCTGGTGGTGGAAGCGGCAACGGAAAACGTGGACCTCAAGCTCCGAATATTTGCTGAATTGGATGAGCTCTGCCCGCCGGAAACACTTCTGTCAACCAATACCTCATCCATCTCCATCACTCGAATCGCAGCTGCCACCCGGAGGCCGGAAAAGGTCATTGGGATGCACTTCATGAATCCGGTACCCGTCATGAAACTGGTAGAAGTCATCCGGGGGTATGCCACCTCGGAGGAGACCACAACCCGGATCATGGAACTTTCCCGCAAACTGGGGAAGACCCCCGTCGAAGTGAATGACTATCCGGGGTTTGTAGCCAACCGGATTTTGATGCCGATGATCAACGAGGCCATTATCTCTTTGCATGAGGGGGTGGCCGGAGTAGAAGAGATCGATACCGTCATGATGCTGGGTATGGCTCATCCCATGGGACCGCTGCATCTGGCTGACTTCATCGGCTTGGATGTCTGTCTTTCTATCTTGCATGTTCTGCACGATGGATTGGGAAACCCCAAGTATGCACCTTGTCCCTTATTGGTGAACATGGTCACGGCGGGCAAGCTGGGCGTCAAATCCGGAGAAGGGTTCTACCAGTACGAAGCCGGTAGCAAAGAGAAAAAGGTGGCGCCGGCTTTTCGAAAAGGATAGGTCTGGGGCATGGAATTACCTGATCGCATTCCTGCGGGTGGAGCCGGTTGACACGCACGGCATTATTTGCTCACCGCTCGTTGCATACCGTTGTTTTGTTGCCGGGACAACACTTCCGTCTGATGAAAATAGACACTTCCCAAAAGAGTGATCAGGAAGTAGGAGGCCACCACGATCGAGCCGCCTGGCATAACCGGGTCAATCCCAAACCAACCCCCGGTAAAGTAAATGATGCCCAGACCGATCGATCCCCGGGCCAGTTCGACCCACAAAGCGCTGCGATCCAGGTCCATCAGCGATGTAAATCCGTAAATGCTCAGGAAGAGAATGCCGCCATACAGCACTAAGCCTTCCCGGGAGATGTTCCCGAATTGGCTGAGCATGAACAGGAGTAGCAGCGTCACGCTGATCAGCTGGAACCAGGACCAAACCAAAAGGAGTCTGGAGTCAGAACTGGAATAGCGATCGAAATGGTAAACATCCTCGATCTTCCTGACGGGATATCGCTCGGCCACATCCGGTGGCCTCCAACCGGTGGGCATGAACCAGACCCTCGCCTTGTCCCAGACGTTTTGGGTACGCCAGGCATCTTGTGCCAATAACCAGATATGCTGAAAGTTGATCTTGATGGGGTTCCAGGTACTTACCGGGCGAGTGACGCCGTATACAGGCGGCACTTCGTCCAATTCCTCCTGGAAAGTGCCGAACATCCGGTCCCAGACCGAAAAGATCTGCCCCAGGTTTTTATCCAGATATTCGGGATTGATGGCATGATGAACGCGATGTTGGCTTGGAGTGATGATGACATACTCCAGCCAGCCCATTTTGGGAATGTGTCGGGTGTGGTACCAGAACTGGGCGAAGAGATGCAGCGGGGCCAACAGGCCAATGACCTGCTCGAGCACACCGATCAAAGCTGCCGGGATCAGAAAGACGGCATAAAAGCCCAGTATATTGGAAACGGATTGCCGAAGGGCGCAGGCCAGGTTGAATTCTTCGCTGCTGTGGTGAACGATATGCCGGTTCCAGAACACGTTGACACTGTGGTTGAGCCGATGGGACCAATAGCCAGCAAAATCGATGGCAATAAAGCCGATCACATAGACGGGCCAGGTAGCTTCCAGTTTCTGGAGGGCCAGGAGGTTCAACAGAAACGGATAGGTGATCAGGGCAACGATCAGCCCCAGGGAATCTTTGACCACATTGGTAATTCCCGAACTCAGGCTGGAAACGGTATCCATGCCTCGAAAAGTCTGCTTCTTACGAAAGTGGCCGTAGAGTGCTTCGATCAGGATCAGCACCATAAAGCCGGGGATGGCGAACAGTAAAGCGTTGGCGTAGGCTTCCACAAGATATACGTTTGACCGGTGACGGGAAAAGGGGGATACTAGCGCCTTTTGCGACTCATTTTGCGCAGTTGGGAAGATCCACGTCCGCCGCCTCCGGGACCCTGGCCCATCATGGCCGGGGATTTGCTGAACTGATGCATCATTTTCCGCATTTGTTCAAACTGCTTCATGAAGGCATTGATGTCCTCCAGTTGGTGACCGCAGCCTTTGGCGATCCGCCTTTTCCGACTGGTATTCATGATCTCCGGGCTGGCACGCTCTTCCGGGGTCATCGATAAAATGATCGCTTCGACCTTGTTAAAAGCGTTATTGTCGATATCCACGTCTTTGAGCATCTTGCTCATGCCCGGGATCATCTTCATCAGGCTTTTCAGATCCCCCATCTTCCGGAGTTGGTTGATCTGGCTGAGGAAGTCGTTGAAATCGAATTTATTCTTTTTGATCTTCCGCTCCAGGCGTTTGGCCTCTTTTTCGTCGAAAGTGGCCTGAGCCTTTTCCACAAAGGAGGTAATATCTCCCATGCCGAGGATCCGCTGCGCCATTCGGTCGGGGTAGAAGACGTCCAGGTCTTCCATTTTCTCTCCTTCGCTGACAAACTTGATCGGCTTGCCTACCGTGTATTTGATGGATAAGGCGGCACCCCCGCGGGTATCACCGTCCAGTTTGGTGAGCACGACCCCGTCAAAATTGAGCCGGTCGTTGAAGGCTTTCGCGGTGTTGACGGCATCCTGCCCGGTCATGGAGTCGACTACGAACAGGGTCTCGTTGGGCTGAACGGCTTCCCGGATGCGGCTGATCTCATCCATCATCTCCTGATCTATACTCAGTCGGCCGGCCGTATCAACGATCACCACATCATGCCCGTGAGACTGGGCGTGGCCTATAGACCGCAGGGCGATGTCTACCGGGTCCTTGCTGTCTAAATCGGAAAAAACCGGCACCTTCACCTGTTCTCCCAAAACGCTCAGTTGATCGATGGCCGCGGGTCGATATACGTCGCCGGCCACCAGCAGCGGGCTTTTCTTTTGTTTTTCCTTGAGGTATTTGGCCAGCTTACCGGAAAAAGTCGTTTTTCCCGAACCCTGAAGACCTGCGATCAGGACCACGGCAGGCTTTCCCTTGACATTGATGCCCACCTGCTGGCCGCCCATCAGCTCGGTAAGCTCGTCCTGGACGATTTTCACCATCAACTGCCCGGGGGAGACGGAGGAAAGAATGTTTTCCGTCCCCAGGGTCTTGTCCTTGACCCGGTCGGTAAACTCCTTGGCTATTTTGTAGTTGACGTCGGCCGCTACCAGGGCACGCCGGATCTCTTTGACGGATTGGGCAATGTTGATCTCCGTGAGCTTGTTATTGCCCGTGAAAACCTTGAACGCACCTTCTAACCGATCGCTTAAACTATCAAACATCTCTTCTTTCTCTGATTGCGTAAGATTACAAAGATAGGTAACCCCAATGGTTTTGAAAATGGAATTCCAACCGTACTCCGGCAGAAATCGACTAAATAAAATGAAAACATAATCTTCTTTGCTGTATATTTAGACGCGAACCGGGCCGGCATAGTTCAGGCCCCGGTCCGATAATGATCTAAAACCCGCTATATGTCCACCACCTGGAGAATTCTCCTGTTGCTCATTGCGTGGCTTTTGTACAGTTTAATCGGTCTGCGTTTTTGTTCGGACACGGTCTGTACGGGCTGCATGGGAGAGGCTGTAGTTCCCGGAATCGGGGTCGATGACGCTGATCTCTCTACCGATTTCCAACGATTTCCCATTGATTTTTCCTTTTCCAATCCCGAGCCGAACGTCAATACCGGCTTCGATTCCCTGCGGCAGTCCTTGCTTGGCCAACTGGGAGAAAACGGCATCCTGACGATTACGGGGCTGTATTTCGAAGATGAGGAAACTCCAGCCGAAAGCGAAAGCATGGGACTCGCCCGTGCCGTGGCGGTAAGCAATCTCTTCGCTCAAGATATCCCGGAAGACCGGATCCGGCTGAGGGCTCGAACGCTGACAACGGAACCCGTTACCCAAGGATTTTTTGTCGGAACGGAATTCGGAGTTGAAATGCCGGCTCCCGAAACGGAAGAAGATCCGGGCCTCGAGCTCCAGGAACTGGCCGATCGGGTGATCTTCCGCTTTCCTTACAATTCCACCGAAGAAGAATACAATCCGCAGGTGGAGGAGTATCTCCAGGAACTGGCCGAAAAGTTGAAATCCTCCGGAGCAGCTATTCGGGTGGTCGGCCATACGGATTCCAAAGGCCCTGAGGATTACAACCAGAGACTGGGACGCAATCGGGCCCTGACCATTTCCCGGAAACTGGCAGATCTAGGCGTGCCTCAATCCCAGATCCGAATTGAATCCAAAGGAGAGACCCAGCCCGTGGCATCCAACGATTCGGAGGAGAACCGCCACCTGAACCGGCGGGTCGAAATCCATACCCTGAACGAATGATCTCAACCACCACCTAAAAGAAACCTTATCAGATTATGTACGGAGAAACGCTTTTTCTGCACACCTTAGCTCAGCTGCCCTGTTTTATCTGGTTCGCACTTATTCCGCTGCTAATCGGTATCCTGATCGGATGGTTGTTGAGACAGGGCCGGATCTCATCGCTTTCCGCCAGCCTGGATCAGCAAAAGAAAGAATTGGGGGAAACCCGAAATGAACTCAATGCCAAATCGGCCGAGTTCACCAGCCTCAAGTACCGGCATGACGACCTGGAGAAGGACAATCGGGGACTCCGGACTTCGCTCAACAGCACCCAGGCCGATCTGGAAGTGTACCGTTCCCGCATCCAGGAACTGGAAAAGGAATTGGGCGTGGAAGCCTCTCCCTTATTGGGATCGCAGGGAGGAGCAACCAAAGTCTACAAGGATTACGATCGGATCTTTTCCAACACCAATCTCCAGGTCATCGAAGGTATTGGTCCGAAGATCGAAGAGGTACTCAAAGCGAACGGGGTGAACTCCTGGGAAGACATTGCTTCCCAATCGGAAGAAGAACTCCGGGCCGTGTTGGCTGAAGGAGGAGATGCTTATCGTATCCACAACCCCTCTACCTGGCCCAAGCAAGCTCAAATGGCTATCAACGGAGAGTGGGAAAAACTGATCGAATATCAAAAGGGATTGGACGTAGAGCACAATGTGGAAACGGACAAGGAAAATCCGGCCAAGGTAGAACGCCTGGTTTCTTTCTTGGCGACGGCCGAAGACGATTTGCAGGTGATCGAAGGCATTGGCCCCCAGATCGAACGTACTCTCAACGGGGCCGGCATCCGTACCCTGGGCCAACTCGCCGAGAAGACCCCGGATGAAATCCGGGAGATCCTCAGCGTGAATCCGCGCTTTAAACTGGCGAACCCTTCCACCTGGCCCAAGCAGGCCCGGCTGGCAGCCGATGGGAAATGGGACGAACTCAAAGAATATCAGGATTATCTCGAAGGCGGCGTAGATCCGGCCGATAAGTAAGCGAAAATCGTCCCGGCCTACTGCAGCAAAACTGATATCTAAGCCAATGCCCCGGTGTTTCACCCGGGGGTACCCTCGATCTTTTGAATGCAAAGCCAGGGCTCTCATGGGAACCGGCCGGGGAATGCAGCTTGCAGCCCGGCCGGCACCTTACCAAGTCCTTCCTTCCTCTAAGCCGTTCTCACCCCTAAACCTGCCGGCGACCGCTTGGGAATAATATCCTTAAACCACAAAATTCAACGATCTACAGACCCCGGAAACCGTTCGGGCTCTTTGTTGTTAAGGAAATCAAAATGCAATTATGACTTTTCGCTTGCTTTTCATCGCCTTAATGGGTTTGGCATTGTCCAGTTGTGAATCGGCTCCCGGCTCCGAAGCCGATCCTAATCCTCCCGCACCGGGCTTTAATGCAGAAGGGTCTGATCCGGAGGCGATCGCTCTGGCCGATGAGGTGATGAAGGCTATGGGCGGTCGGAAAGCATGGGATCAAACCCGTTACATAGGCTGGAACTTTTTCGGTAGGCGGCATCTTTTGTGGGACAAACTCGCTCAACGGGTACGGATCGATATTCCTGCCGACAGTGCAGTCTACCTGTTAGACTTGAAAAATAAAACCGGCCAGGTCTTCTTTTCCGGCCTGGAAGTGAGTGATTCTGCCCGGCTCGATACGCTCGTCCAACAAGGAACCAGCATCTGGATCAACGACTCTTACTGGCTGGTCATGCCCTTCAAGCTGAAGGACAGCGGGGTGACCCTGAAATACCTGGGAGAAAAAGATACGCCTGATGATGAGACAGCTCTTGCCGTGGAACTCACCTTTGATTCGGTAGGCGATACGCCCGAAAACAAATACAACGTTTACGTGGCCCCCGATTCCAAACGAGTGATCTACTGGAAATTTTTTCCGACCCGCGACCGCTCCGTACCCCGGATCTCTACCCCCTGGCAAAATTACGAGACCTACGGCGGTATTCAGCTTTCGGGAGCTCGAGGAGAGTATCAACTCTTTGACATTCAGGTTTGGGAGTCGGTCCCGGAAGCCCTTTTCACCCAGGCGGAAAAGCCCGAAGAGTTTGCGTTCTGAATTCTTTCTTTTCTTGGGTACCTTCAGCCGAAAATGCCCAAGCTTTCCCATCGATCCAGCCGCGTACCTGAATCGCCTTTCCGCAAACTGGGAGGGCTTGCCACGGCTGCCCAAGCCCGAGGTGTCGAGGTGATTCACTTGAACATCGGCCAGCCGGATATTCCTACCCCTCCCCGTGCCCTGGAAAGATTCAGCCGGCAATTACCCGGCATTGTAGCCTACAATCCGGGCATTGGAAGCCTGGAATACAGAAAGAAACTGACCGGATATTACGCCCGCTTCGGCGTTGAGCTGACCCCCGACGATCTCCTCGTCACGGCGGGCGCTTCGGAGGCTCTTCAACTGTTGTTCTTTGCCTTGACCGATCCCGGCGACCGTTTGCTGACCCCCGAGCCTTATTACGCCAACTATCTGGGGTTTGCCGAAATTGCGGGCATCCACCTGGATACGATTCCCGGCGATACGCAACGGGGTTTCCCGCTGCCTTCCCTGGAGGAATTTGAATCGAGATGCGGGCCGCGGACCAAAGGGATCCTGCTCAACGTCCCGTCCAATCCTTCGGGGAGTTGTTACGATCCCGAGAATATCCAGGCCTTGCTCCGGTGGGCAGAGCAAAAGGATTTGTTCGTGATTGCCGATGAGGTTTATCGGGAATTTGTTTACGACGGTCGGAAGCCCTTTTGCAGTCTTTCCTGGGGTATTGCCCGCCAGCAACTGATCGTGGTGGATTCCATCTCCAAACGATACAGCGCCTGCGGAGCCCGGGTTGGTAATGTCGCCAGTCTGAATCAAGACCTGCTGATCACCCTGGGGCGCTATGCCAAACTACGGCTTAGTCCGCCCGCCATGGGTGAATTGTTGGCGGGGATCATTCTGGAAGAAGAAGGAAACTATTTGCAGGAAGTCGTAGCCGAGTACGCCGATCGTCGAGCATGCGTCTATAATCGTCTGAAAGCCATGCCGGATGTCGCAACCTATCTGCCGGGAGGCGCGTTCTACTGTTTTGCTAAGTTGCCCGTAGAAGATGCCGAACATTTTTGCCGCTTCCTTTTGGAGGATTTCTCTTACCGGGGAGCGACCCTGATGCTTTCTCCCGGGGCGGCTTTTCATCAGGATCCGGCTCAGGGACGCCAATTGGTTCGAATCGCTTTTGTACGCGGAAAAGACCAATTGGAGCGGGGGATGGATATTCTGGAACAGGCTCTGGAAGCCTACCCCGAACGGATCCGGGCGAAGCAACCCGCCTTTCGGTAGGTTTTGACGGAACAATAGTCGATGCTTTTCCGGAAAGCTTTTTCAAAATCGTAGATTTGCGTTGCTTTTTGAAAACGGGTAACAATCGCCTGCGTAAGATTTAGCATATAGCATGGATAAGAATTCGTGGATTGGATTGGGATTGATCTTTGTCTTGCTTATTGCCTGGCAATACTTTGTGAGACCCAGTCCGGAAGAAATGGAGGCGCAGCAGAGGGTGCAGGATTCCCTGGCCCGGGTCGAAGACAGTCTTGCCCGACTGGACCCCGTCGCTGATACCGCTCCTGCTGCAGATACCCTGCAAGCCGTTCAAAGGCTGCCGGATTCAGCAGCCATTCAGAGTACCTATGGAAATCTGGCCTCCAGCGCGATCGGGGAGGAAAAGACCTTTGTGTTGGAGAATGATCTTATGCGGATCGCCTTTTCCAATAAGGGGGGAAGGGTCATTGAGGTTTTCCTGAAGGAATACTACCAAACCACCTACACGGAAGACCGGGAGGAGCAACGAATCCCGCTCCGGCTCATGGAGGATCCGCAAAACCGGTTCGAGTTTTTTCTGCCCGGGCCCAACGGAACGGAACTAAGCACCCAGGATCTGTATTTTCAGGTAGAATCCTCCGAAAACGCTCTGACCTTCAAGCTGCCGACCGGCAACGGCAGATACTTTGAACAGCGCTACCGACTGGAAGAAGGAACGTATCTGCTGGACTATCAGCTTGGGCTCGAAGGTTTGCGGGGCCTTGCCGGCGCCTCGGACCAGGTTGTCCTCCATTGGGAAAACTACCTGACGGCCATTGAGAAGAATACCAGCTACGAACTTCAGTACAGCTGCCAGTATTTCCGGACCGTATCCGAAGATATCAGTTACTGCAGCTGTACCAAAGATTCGGAGGAAGATGCGGACGGCGAGAGGCTGCAATGGGTTTCCCAAACCAACCAATTCTTCAATACCACCCTGATCTCCAAGGAAGGCTTTTCGAAAGGGGAGATGCAGCATCGCCTTTTGTCGGAGGAGGATACGAACCTCAAGAAGATGATCGCTGATGTCCAGATTCCCCTGAATGCATCGTCTTACGACATGCAGATCTATTCCGGCCCCAATGAGTTTCAGCGACTGCGTGAAGTGGGTTATCAGCTGGAGGAGGTGATCCCCTACGGCTGGAGCATTTTCGGGACCATCAACCGCTGGGTGATCCGGCCCATTTTCAATTTTCTGAGCGGGTTTATCGGCAACATGGGGATCGTCATTCTGATGTTGACTCTGTTTGTGAAGCTGGCTTTATATCCGTTGACCTATCGGATGTTGTATTCCCAAAGCAAGATGGCTGCCCTCAAGCCTCAGTTGGAGAATCTTCGCAAGAAGACCAAAGACGACCAGCAAGCTTACCAGATGGAATCCATGAAGATGTATCGGGAATTTGGGGTGAGTCCGCTGGGAGGTTGCTTGCCGATGGTCTTGCAGATGCCCATTTGGTTTGCTCTGTATCGCTTTTTTCCGGCCGCCATTGAGTTCCGGCAGGAAGGTTTTCTTTGGGCTTCCGACCTGTCTTCTTACGACGTGATCGCCTGGTTGCCCTTCGAAATCCCTTTTGGTTTCGGTTCGCACCTCAGTCTGTTCACCCTGCTTTGGGCAGTCACCACCCTGATCTACACCTTCTACAATACCCGGCATATGGACATGTCGGCCAACCCGGCTATGAAATACATGCAGTACATCATGCCGATCTTTTTTATGGGCTTCTTCAATAGTTTTGCTTCCGGTCTTACCTGTTATCTCTTGTTCAGCAACCTGATCAACATCACCCAGACCGTGGTGACCAAAAATGTGATCATCGACCAGGAAAAGGTCCGGGCAGAACTGGAAGAAAATCGAAAGAAGCCCAAAAAGAAGGGAGGGTTCCAGCAGCGATTGGAAGCGGCCTTAAAGGAGCAACAACGCCTTCAGGCCGAGCAACAGACCCGCAAGGCCAAAACTGCAGATAAGCGTAAGAAATGATTGGGGGTCAGGCTTCCGGCAAAATCCCCAGACTTTTGGCGCGCTCTTCCCATTTCTTGCGGGCCCACCGCTGCATGTCGTCTACATTGTCCATTTCGTCAATGATCTCGACGCCCAGCAGGGTTTCAATGGCATCCTCCATGGTTGCCAGGCCGGACATGCCTCCGAATTCATCCACCACCAAAGCGATGTGATCCCGGTTCTCCAGTAATTTTTCGTAAAGTTCGGGCAGGGGGAGGAATTCGTTGACCATTTGGATGGGTCTTTTCAGTGCGGAAATGGTTTCTTCCCCCCGATCGTCGATGATGGCCGACAGGATGTCATCCTTTAGTACGAAGCCCGTCACGTGGTCTTTGGAATCCTTGTAGATGGGAATGCGTGAAAAGCGAAGCTTGGGATGTATCTGGTAAAAGTCGTTGATGGTTAGTTCTTCCGGAGCCATCACGGCTACCGTACGAGGAGTCATGATGTCCTTGGTCCGAATGGTATGACTGATCATCAGGTTGCGGATGATCCGGGTCTCCCCTTCATTGACGACGCCTTCGGCCTCACCGCGTTCGGCGATCACCGTGATCTCTGCCCGGCTGAACACGCTTTTCCTTTCCTTTCCCTTCAACAAATTGGTGATCAATAAACTCAGCCTTACCAGTGGCCACAGAGGGATGAGGATGAGCTGGATGGATGTGACCGTAAAACCGACCAGCGAACGCCAGTAAATAGCGCCCAGGGTTTTGGGGATGATCTCGGAAAGGTAAAGGATCGCCAGGGTCATGGCCGCTGCGACGATAAATTCAGCGCTGATCGAGACACCCAGGAATTGGAAGGAAGCATGCTGGTCCCAGATCTTGGCCGCCTGAGCACCCACGCCGGTGGCTCCCAAGGTGTGCGCTATGGTATTTAGGGTAAGAATGGCGGCCAGGGGTTCGTCTATGTGTTCGGGATCCTTATACCGCTTTAGCAGTTGGCCCACCTGGCTGTTGTCCTTGGCTTTCAGCGCCACGAAGGATTCCGAAGTACTCAGCAAGACGGATTCCCAAACGGAGCATAGGAAGGAGAAAACGATGGCCAGCACAAAATATATAAGAAGGAGAACCATAAAAGGGAGGGAATCTTTTTATATCATCCAGCCAAATATACAATAGCTGGAACGTCTGGTTCAGAATTATTGGATATAAAGGCGTTGGTAGGGATTAAGTTGATCGTCTTTTTCCAAATTGTTCAGACTTCGAAGTTTACTTACGCTCACTCCGTAGCGGCTGGATATGGTCTGAAGGGTCTCACCGGGTTGTACGACGTGATAGGAAACGATCTCTTCCGGGTCGGAATTATTTGGCGTTACGGTGGTTGTTCCTATACTGCTTCCGAAGGGCGTGTTGGCCGAGCCTCCCCTTGTGCTGGGTTGGCTGTAGGAACTGGGCATGCCGGTAGCCGCCGGGGGCGGAGTTCCGCCGGGATTGTAGTTGAAGGTCGGGTTGCTACCTCCCCGGGTATTTTGATTGAACGTAGGCAGGGTGTTTTGGGTCGGAAGATTGGCGTTCCCCGGTTGGCTGGCCGGGGGTTGGCCGCCCCCTCCGCCTGCAGCTCCTCCTGGGTTGTAGGTTTGAGCCGGTTGGTCGGCAGAGCCGCCTCCGGGCTGATAGCTGGAGGCCGGGCTGTCGTAGGAGGGAGGAATCGTGGCACCCGGACCGGTTTGTGCCGGATAGCTGGGATAAGCGGGCGGAGGAGACAGGTCGTAGCTCGGAGGCGCTGCGGGACTGGGCTCCGTCCAATCGTAGCTGGTGGTCGGATTGAAGCCACTGCCGGAAGCCGGTGGTTGCCCGCCAAAGGAAGGGCTGTTCTCACTTTGGTAAGGCTCGAACGGATATTGGTTCGGGTCGGCTTGAGAGTAGAGTTGGTTCAGGTCGTAATTGTTCGTTCCGGGAGCCTGATAGGGAGTAACCGTCGATTCGTTGCCTCTGGAGCCATAAGGAGTGGATGGCGTGATGCCGTAAGGGGCTGCAGACCGGGGTTGATCCAGTGTTTTCAGGACTTGATTGGGACGCACGATGTCATCTGGCCCCAGGTTATTCATATAGCGGAAGCGGGCTTCCGTATAGCCGTATTGCCGGGCAAGCGCACCGACGGTTTCTCCGGGTTGAACGGTGTGGTACCCGTCGGTGGTCCGCCAGTCGTTTCGGCTGGCGGCGCCTATGTTTTGAGGCACTGGAGGGGGCTGCGCCCACACGGGATCCCGGGAAGCTCCGGTGGGATATTCCGGGAAGGGACTGGAACCGACCGTATTGCTCGAAGGCGGGGGCGCCATAAGCGAGGAAGATCCTCCGCGCGTGCGGGCAGCCGGGCTAGGCCGCCCTGTATTGGGTGATACGATCAGCTCCTGATTGGTGGAGATGGTGTTGGAGGAGAGGTTATTCCAGGCCTTCAGATCACTGATTTCGATATTGTATTTTTTGGCGATGGCCCAAAGCGTCTCTCCTCTCGAAACCCGGTGTTTTTGAGTGCTTCCCGTATTGCCCGGCGTAGTGGGCGCCGGGCTTGGAGATACGGGTACGGTAGAAGGGGGAGGGCTGGGGCCGAACGCACCGTTTTGCCCCCCGCGGGTCTGGCTGCCGGATGAGGCACTGGAGCAAAGCTGGTTGATCACCGAAAAAAGGGAGTTGCCGTTAACGCTGACCAGATTTTTGGGAAAGGTTCCCGCCGAATTGGGATACTCGCCTACGATCCCGATTTGGGGGATCACCTTAATATCGATATAAGCGTTTTGATCAAAATTGAAATACTGCCGGAAAACGTAGGTAGTCAGGCAACTGTTAGGCTCGGACCGCTGATAAACGATCCTTCCGGACCCGGAGCCCCCGGGTAGCGGTTGCCCCTGCGGAGAACTGCCTATCCGGTATTGAAAGCTGTATTGCCAGTGATAGAGATTGAGATTGTAAGCATCTGCTTCCAGCACACCGGCCGAAAGGAGTTCGTAGGCTTCGTAGTTGCTCGAATATCCGCGGTCGGGTGTGCTTAGAGCCCGCACGAGAAAGAGTCGGTTTCCCTGGGAGCGAAGTTGATTGAGCTGGTAATTGCTGGTCGGCCGGTTGGAACAATTATATACCGTTCCGTCTAACTGACTGATTCTTTGGCTCGGATTAACGCCCACTTCCAGTAAAACTTTCTTATTCCCTACCTGATAGCTGTACCAGACTTCACGGGCTACGTTGCCGTTGCCGGCAATTTCGTACTCCAGCCGATCCATGCAGCTGGGATCGAGCAGGAAGTAGTAATTGGCCGCTCCCAAGGAAGTGAACAGGAAAATAGAGAGGGTAACCGTGAAAAATAGTGATTTCATAGTTGCTATTCGTTACTCGGAGCCCACTTTTTCATTTACCAATATACGATAAGCGAAAGTTCTCTACAAATGGTTGAGCCTGTTGCGTATTTGCGTTCCAATGCCGGGCCTGTGTTGTTGGGCGAGACAGGTTATTTAACCTTAACTCCCTGATAATGAACTCAACAAGCCACCAAAAGATTTCTTAAAACCCGTTTTTTTTCTCCCGGATCCTTCCCTTTTCGGGACCCTAAGGTTTCCCGGCCCCGAAAATGAAAAAATTATATTCTGCAAATAATTGAAAATCAATTAACTGTGCCGGACGCTGAAGGTTGGCCTTCGGGTTCTGGCAGAACGAAGGTACAAGCTTCTTTGGGTGAGGGTTTGGATTATTTTTGGCAGGAAAGCCCGTTTGCCAAAAGGCAAAAGCGGACAAAACTACCCGGCTTGGCATCCGGAAGAGGTTCAATCCGGGTCGGGTCGGGGTTTCATTTCCAGAAAAAATTCGTTTCCCAGGCGGGGAGGGATGGACTGGTCCGAGATCTTGAATTGAAGAAAATCAAAATAGGGGCGGAACAGGCTTTTATAGATAGCTTCCGATCCTCCGTAAGGGGGGCGGTCCGAATTCATCGGGCTGGCAAACAGTAAAGCGGCAAGAGTTCCTGCGGGCCTGAAAAGCCGATGCATCTGCCGCACGTACCGGCCCCGCCAGGCTGGGGGCAAGGCACTGAAAAAAGTTTGTTCGATGATGAGATCGCAGGGCCCTTCGAGTTCAAAGAAATCCTTCCAAAGAAGTTGCTCTTCCGGGAAATCGGGCTCCCGCTGCTTGACCAGCCTTATGGCCTCTTCAGACCAGTCGCAGATCCAGCTGTTTGTGTAGCCCTCCCGGTAGAGAACAATGGCTTCGTGGGCATGCCCGGCTCCCGGAAAGAGTATGCGGGTTTCCTTGGGGAAAGATCGGATGTAGCCCAGCCACACGGGGTTTGCCTGCCCGATATTCCAGGGGGTGATCCCTTGCCGATAGCGGTCGTTCCAATATTCCACTTTTCCCGAATCAATCATTGAAGGGCGATTGGTAAGGTTCTGAAATGGATTCCGGAATATGAAAACGTACCTGGAGGCGCATCCGAGGATCGATGGAGGCGATCATGGGCGCGAAAAGAGTATTCATCAATTCATGGGCTTGTTCCCTCGCTCGCTCCAGGGTGCCGGAATCCAGGGCCTCTCTCCGAAATTCAGCACGCAGGGCATTGAAGGCGTTGTTCAGATCCTCGTTTCGCAATTCGCGCATCCAGCCGATGCTCAGATTCTCCAATCGGGGATAGACCTCATGAGAGAGCACCCGGGGTTCGGGCAGGATGACCGTTACGATTTTTCGGGAAGGGTCTACCTCCAGGGAAAAATATTCATTGAGATCGAAACCGACCTTTAGGATGCTGACCGCGGTAACCGTGATGTCAGTGGTAGATACCCGAAACCCCATGACCTCAGTCTGCAATTTTTTGTTCAGGCCTTTTTTGTCCTTCACTTCGATGGTGGCCAATTCGGTGACCAATCGCTCCACCTTTTCTTGCATCAGGTTGCGGGATTCGGCGAAATCCAGGATGGCCGCCCGTTCGCGAAGCCGGTTCATCATGGGATTCAGCCCTTCGGTCAGGGCAAGTCCGCAAGGCGATTGCACACCCGATCCGGTTGCCATAAGTCTGCCCGAAGTAGTTTCCAGTGCCGTACTCAATACGTGAGAGGTCAGAAAGCAGGTGTATTTGGAGACTACTTCCCGAAAGATATCGGTCGCTCCCGAGTATTTGTTTTCATACCACAATTGAGGCAGGGACTCCGTACTGTCGGTTAGCGCCATGTAATCGCGAAAATAGAGATCTGCCAGATAGGCGTGGTGGGGTTGGTAGGCGGAGCGAACCTTGGCCCGGATGCTGTCTGGAAGGCCCATGCGGCGAGCGGTGTGGTCCAGCAGGGCTTCATTGACCTGTCTGACGATCTGTTCAAAATCATGTTTGTAACGAACGGGATGGGTCAACACGGCCAGGGCGTATTCTTCATCCAGCTGAAAGGTAAAATCTGCCGGCACGTAATTGACCAACACTTCCCTGGGAACATCGGCGTCGTAAGGGGTTGGCGATTGGATCATGCGCAAGGCTGCCAGAGCCCCGATCAAAAGCAAAACACCCACCAGAAGCCTTATCCAGGACCCGCTATCTTTAGGATACAAAGGCGTACTCATAATTATTTCTCCATCTGAGGCAGCGAATAAAATAACCGGTTCGTTAAATATATAGTTGTTTTTGTAGTGCTGTTTCTTTTATTTGAAGGTTAGTTAAAGGTAGGAAGTCAGCCTCTCGGGCTGACTTTCCGCTTTTTTGCCCTCCCCGCTCAGCCTTCATTCCCTTTCCTGGTTGGATTTCTGTAATTTCACTTATTGCATATGATGAATCCTGTGCAGACCATCCGTTGCGGCAGTCGGTTGCTAGATCTTCGAAAGCCTGTGGTCATGGGTATCCTCAACCTGACCCCGGATTCCTTTTTTGACGGCGGTCGCTTCAACAGTCAGGACATGGCCTTGCAGCAAGCGGAAAGGATGCTCGAACAGGGAGCTACCCTCCTGGACCTGGGCGGGATGTCCTCCCGTCCGGGAGCTGAGATCATTCCCGCAGAGGAAGAACTCCGACGCCTGCTTCCCAGCCTGAAAGCGATCCGAAAGGCCTTTCCCGATGCTTTCATCAGTGTGGATACGATCCGTGCTGAAGTTGCCGATGCTGCCACAGGAGAAGGGGCCGATCTGATCAATGACATTTCTGCGGGCATGCTGGATGAAGCCATGTTCGCTACGATAGCCCGCCTGCAGGTACCCTATGTGATCATGCATATGCGGGGCACGCCCAAGACCATGCGCCAACAGACCGATTACGAGGATGTACTGGTAGAGGTACTGGATTTTTTGATCGGGCGAGCCGGAAAACTCCGCGACCTGGGGGTCGGGGACATCATTTTGGATCCGGGTTTCGGATTCGGCAAGACGGTAGAGCAGAACTATCGCTTGCTCAGCCATCTGCACGCTTTCAGGCTTACCGATTTTCCGGTGCTGGCGGGACTTTCGCGAAAGTCCATGATCGGAAAGGTGATCGGTACAACACCGGCCGAAAGCCTCAACGGGACTACCGCTTTGCATATGGTGGCGCTACAACAGGGGGCCTCGATCCTGCGGGTCCACGACGTAAGGGAAGCCGTGCAGGTCGTCCGGCTTTGGGAAGCGCTCGGCGCCCCTTTATTTTCCGGGGCTGACAATGAATCCTATGAGCAGGCACCTTGACGAAGATCACATCCGGGAGGTAGGCTTGATATTCCTGAGCCGATTCTACGCCAAAAGGCAGGCTGAAGGCCAAAGGATGCTTACAGCCGGCCAACAGGTCTCCGGTGAGATCGTCACGGATGCCTATCTGAAATACCTCGCAGCCGACGGAAGAGAATACCATGTCGTCCTTGAAGCTACCTCCTGGCATACCCGGGAGGAGGTCCTTTATAAGCCCCTCATGCCCAAGCGAAGCTGGGATGCTATTATGTTGTCGTCCTGGATCACAGCCATTGGGGTCGCTGTCTCCGTGGAGCTGGGGTGGCTGCGTTGGGAATTGGGCGGAGGTACCTTTTTTTGGGCGGTTTGCATCGCCCTTTTTCTTTCGCTTTTCCTGATCATACGAGCCATCAGTCGCTCGCGGTACCGGTATCGGTACATTTACGCCATTGAACAGTTCAAAGCCTACCGGTCGGACGATCAGTGGATTGCCATCGGGGCCGACGTTTTCCGGGATCCACAAGACCCTTCCTATCAGGAACTCCGAAGACAGTGCATAGCTACCGGGGTCGGTTTGCTGATCGTTTACCCCAACGATAAGGTAAACCTGGTGGTAGCGGCTGCCCGCAGCACGATGGATGTCAGCCGGTCGGGGAGTTCCTCTTTCCTGGAAAAAAGCGAAAGGTGGCTTCGTTCGCGGGAGCGCCTGATTATACCAGCTATCGCCCGTACGTTGCCAGGCAGAGGTCTTTCCTACACCAAGGGTTTGATGCGCTTCAGACCCAAGCACTGGAAGCAGGTTTTTCTCAGCCTGGTTGCCTTTTCAGTGCTGGGCGTTACCCTGGTCCGGTTCTACCAGCAGAAGCCCGAAAGGGTGTTAAATGCTTATCAGTGGAGGCGCTCGGTGGATAGGCCTCTTTTGAATCCCGTAGAAGAACCCGGGTTTTTCAAGATCGACACGCCTTTTTTGGAATCCTACAGTCGGGAGGTCGGGGAGTATATGTTCCGGTTTGACAGCTTGCAGGCCATATACCGGAATACCCAGCTGCCGGACGGATATTCTCCTTCCGTACCCACAGGCCGGGAAAACGCTTATCTTATAGCCGTGCTACCGGACCTCATTTCGGTTTATCCCTGTACCCGGATCCAGGAGTTTAGTCCGGATCGATATGCACTGGTCCATAGTACAGTGCCTTCTTATTCGGAAGCCCGGATCCGGCTGCGGAACTTTCTGAACAGGGGGGTGGAACTGAAGGCCGTTCGAATGTCTTGTCTGGTCGGGGGGCGGGATCATTATCTGGTTTTCTGGCAGCTGGGTTTTCTCAGTTCCGAGTCAGCCCGGAAGGCTCTGCAGGATTACCAGGAGCTTCAGGAAGATAACCCTGAGTTGCCGGATCTGCGACTGGAGCAACTTCGCCGGGCCTTCTGAATCGGAACCTCTCCCTTAAAGGATCGTTAATCCTGAATAATACTGGCCGGAAAACGTTATTTTTAAGGTTTATGCCCGTTCAAGGACTGTTCACCCTCCCGGCATTTTTCCTCCCGAGAGCTCGGTACCTGTGAAAAGGGTTTGCCAGCACATTTTCATCATTACGATACAGCCGCCAATCTAGCGGAGCATGGAGGAGCAGCCACAGAATGAGTTGAAAAACAGACCGGAAAAAAAAGGCCGGAAATGGGTCCGTATTGTCCGGCGGACCATTCTGTCTATCATCGGGTTCATCCTGCTGGTTCTTCTGGCCTTTCAGATCCCGGCCGTGCAAACCTGGGCTGCGCGACAGGCCACAAACTTTCTGTCCAAAAAACTGAATACTGAGGTCAGTATCGAACGGATTTCCCTGTTATTCCTCAACCGGTTCGACCTTCAGAATTTTTACCTGGAAGATTACGCAGGCGACACCCTTCTGTACAGCCGCTCTCTGAAGGTCAACCTGACGATCAACCCCTTCACCCTGGGGTCCGACGGTTTGCGGATCAGTAGCGTTGAGCTTGAGAAAACCAAGTTCCATTGGGTTCGCCGGGAGGGACAGGTGCAAAGCGATTTCGAACAGATCCTGTCCACCCTTTTCCCCAAAAAGGAAAAGAAAAGCGAGCCGCTGAAGCTCCAACTCCGCAGATTGAGCCTCGCGGATGTCGATTTTCGGAAACGCGACGAAGTACAGGGAAGTTATCTCCACGCCTATCTCAGGCGGGGACAGATCCTCATGGATACCTTCGATCTGAAGAGGAAAGTAATTGCCGCTACGGCCATCCATCTCGAAGATCCGCTGATCGAGATTGAAAACTACGCAGGCGAGCCATTGCCGGATTCCTTGCAGGCTCTGGTGGAGGAGCGAAAGGCGAATCAGATCAGAGATACCCTACCTTTTACGGCATCGATCGACCGGCTGACCCTATCGGGTGGTGCCTTTCGCCTGGATAATTATCGGAAAGACTCGGTAGAAAATTTACCGGATTCGGTAATGGACTACCAGCATATGCTGGTGCGGAATATTCAAATCGGGATTGACGATTTCCGTTATGCGGATTATCGATTTGAAGGAAGTGTGGATGTGATCAGCGGCAAGGAGAAATGCGGTTTTGTCCTGGATCGATTATCCTCCACCCAGGTTATTGTCTCGCCCGAGGAGGTGACGCTTCAGGATCTATTGATCGAAACCCCCAAAAGTCGGATCACCCGTTTTTTCCAAATGCGGTTTCGCAGTTTTCTGGATTTCAATGACTTTGAGGATCGGGTCCGCATGCAAGGCAACCTGACCGATGCCACGGTATCCATCTCCGATATCCTGACCTTTGCCCCGGGTCTTCGGCGCAATCGCTTTTTCCTGGATAACCGGGATCAGGTGGTCCGGATCAACGGTCAGGTCAGAGGCAGCGTCAATAGCCTCCGTATTCAAGACCTGGACGCCCAATTGGCGGACGGTACTTTGATCAAGGGGCGCTTCTCCAGCAACGACATCACGGACAAGGATAACGCCCGTATGAACATCCGGTTGGAGGAGTTGCAAACGGAAGCGGTAACGCTCAGCCAATTGTTCCCGCAGATGCAACTGCCGACCAATTTTTTCAGCCTGGGAAAATTATCCTTCCAGGGTTCCTATGACGGCTTTTTCCAAGACTTTGTAGCCAACGGGCTGCTGGTCAGCGAGATCGGTACGGCACGTATGGATATGCGTATGAATTTGCTGCCGGGAAAGGAGCGTGCCGAATATTCGGGCGAACTGGCCCTGGAAAACTTTAACCTCGGCCGTTGGACCGGCAATCCCGACCTGGGCCTGGTGACGGTCAGCTCGCAGGTGCTGAACGGGGTCGGGCTGACCGCCGAAACGGCCTATGCCGAACTTATCGCCCGCGTGACGAGCCTGACCTACAAGGGATACCAGTACGAAAATGCCCTCATGGAAGGGGCCCTGAATGAAAACCGCTTCGACGGAGAGTTTAACATCACAGACGATAACATCGATTTCTACTTTCAGGGTAAAGTGGATTTCAGCCGGGGAGCGCCGGATTTTGATTTCCAGGCAGAAATCCGGCGTATGGCCTTGAAGGAACTCAACATCACAGAGGAGGATTTTCTGCTTTCCGGGGGGATCGAGCTGGATATTGTGGATACGGACCCGGCCGACATGACCGGTCAGATCGGGCTTCGGGATTTTCGGGTTCGCCTTCCTGACGAAGAGGAATTGGAAATCGACTCGCTCTTCCTGCGCGCTTCTATTTCCCCGGACAGCGTAAAAACATACCTTCTGGAGGGCAACCTGCTGCAGGGCAAGATCGAAGGCCGTTTTAATCTGACGGAAACACCCGCTGTATTTACCCAGATCCTGGGACGTAATTTCCCGGAATTTTCACGTCGTTTGGGCATTAAAAAAGACACTCTCTTGCGGGCTCCCCAGGCTTTTACTTACGAGCTCTCCATCCCTGAGAGCGGCGGATTCGAAAAACTGGTAAGCCAGAGATTGGGCCCGATGGACGGGACCCGGGTCAAAGGTTATTTGGACAGTAGGAGGGATTCTCTGCTCGTCGATCTCCTCATCCCCCGGCTGCGCTACGATAGCATTGTCGTTCATCGAAATGTTATTATCCTCGACCTTTTTGGAAAAGAGGGTGGACTGGATATGACGCTGGATTCCGTTTACCTGAATCGCAACCTGCAACTGGGGCAAACGGTACTGTTGAGTTTGATCGACCAGGGCTCCCTCCTGTTTGGCTTCAACACCGAGCAGCCGCTCAGCAACCCAAGCAAATCCCAAAATGCGCTGGTCGATAACGTCAACATTAACGGATCCTTCCAGCTGAAGGATTCCACCGGATTCCGCGTGGAATTCGACGATTCCGACATTTTCCTTTTTCAGGAGAGATGGAAGATAGACCCAGACAATTACCTGGAATTCAGTGCTGAAGCCTTCGAGACCCGACACTTCTACATGACCAACGGTACGCAGTTGGTGGAGATCAAGAACATGGGAAGCCGGGGCCTGGATATGCGGCTGTACGATCTGGATTTCTCTTACTTCAATACGGTTTTGAACTACGATCCCCTCGACTTCGAAGGCAATTACGAAGTAGTGCTGCAAATCCAGGATGCTTATAAATTGAAAGACCTTTCGCTCCGGGTCCATAGCCCTCATTTCATCCTCAATAATGAGGATCGGGGGGAATTGTCTTTGCAAGCCTCTACTTCGAGCCCCTCCGGGGTTCTGGCTGCGGAGTTCAGTTTAGGAAAGGAGGAGCAGAAGCTGCAGGTAGATGGTTTCATGAATCTGGCCGATCAGGCCGAGGGCGATCCGATCGCGCAGGAAAAGAAGGGGGGCTATTTTGACTTCCGAGCTCAGATGGACCAGTTTCCTGCCAAGGTGGGAGGGTATTTCATCGCTGCCGTACTGGAAGACATGACCGGAAAAATAACAACCCAGGCAAGAGTTTACGGATTACCGGAAAAACCCAACATCCAGGGGGATGTGCGTTTGCAGGACGTAGCCTTTACGGTTTCCTACCTGCAAACGCGTTATCGGGTGGAGGAAGGTGCCGAATTTGTCATCAACAACCAATCCTTTGACGGTACGGGCACCCGCATCTACGATATCTACGGGCACGAAGCCATCCTGACGGGAGGGATCCGCCATGATAATCTCCGAAATTTCCGCCTGGGAGCCAATCTGGATGTAGATCAACTGCAAGTCATGGATACCGATCAGGAGGATAACGAGCAGTTTTTCGGTCATGCTCTGGGTACGGGGAGCGTTCGTTTTTCGGGCCCTTTCAAACAACCCAATGTCTACATCAATGCCACGGTTGGTGAACGCAGTCGCCTGACTATCCCCGTGAATTCGGTAGGCGGGGAATCCCAACTCAATTTTGTGGAATTTGTGGATCAGGCTCAGGTAAAGGCCCAGCAAAACGGAAAAGTCCGCCAGACGGATGAGCTGAAAGGTCTGGAAATTGAAATGGACCTGAATATTGAGGAAGAGGCCGTGGTAGAGATCGTATTCGACGAACAATCCGGCGATGTCCTTCGCGGACAGGGCAGGGGAAACCTTCAGATCAACGTCACCCGCGACGGGCAGTTTCAGATTTTCGGGGGATATCGGATCACCCAGGGTTCCTACCTGTTCACGATGTACAACGTCGTCAACAAACAGTTTTCGATCAAGGAAGGCGGGCAAATCCAGTTCATGGGCGACCCGCTTCGGGCGCAGTTGGATGTTAAGGCAGAGTATACAGCCCTGAGCACCTCGGTGGCCAATTTCATACAAGAATACCTGCAGTCGGCCTCCGCCACCCTGAAAAACGACGCCAGCAAATCTACACGCGTCATCCTGGAGATGGCTCTTTCCGGTCCGCTCGAAAAGCCGGTCATTGGATTCGATATTTTCTTCCCTGACCTGACCGGCGAGTTGCTCAACCTTTGTGAGAGTAAAATGCGAATTCTCCGACGGGATCAAAACGAACTCAACCGGCAGGTTTTCGGCTTGATCGTAGCCGGGCAGTTTCTCCCCAGCGATTCCAACCTACAGGGATCTTCCATTTTTTACAATACCGTCAGCGAGTTTCTGTCCAATCAATTATCCATGTTGCTGACGGGCTTGTTTTCCGAGATCATCAGCGACGGCGCCGTTCTTTCCGGGATCGATATCGATGTAGCCTACTCCAATTACCAGTCAGCGGACCTGGGAGAAGGTCAGGATTACACCAGCGGGAGTGAATTCCAGGTGCGATTGCGGCAGGATTTTTTCAATGATCGCCTGACGGTTATCGTCGGAGGCAATATCGATGTGGGAGGGAATGTCACCGCTCCGGACGCCGCCAACGGAACATTCATCGGCAACGACCTGGTCATCGAATATACACTGAATAAAGACCGGACCCTCAAATTGAGGGTGTATCAGAAACTTCAGCCCGACCTGGGTGGGGGCAGCCGGCTCCAGGTCGGAACGGGGCTCAGTTTCCGGAGAGAATACGATGAGTTCAGCGAATTCCTGAAGAGTATCGGCCAGAAACTGGGAAAGAAGAAAAAGAAAAAAGAGGAGGATACGGAAAACAAGGTCGAAAAGAAAGAAAAGGAAGAAGAGCTTCTGGGATCCCAATAGTGGGGAATCACTTCCGGCTCGACCGATGCCGCAGGATATGGTCGGCCAGGACCAGTGCTGCCATTGCCTCCACGATGGGAACCGCCCGAGGCACCACACACGGATCATGTCTTCCCTTTCCCTGGACGATGACTTTTTCTCCTTCTTCGTTGAGGGAATCCTGGTCGGGAACAATAGTGGCTACCGGCTTGAAAGCTACCCGAAAGTAAATGGCTTCCCCGTTGGAGATCCCACCCTGAATGCCTCCTGAATGATTGGTGCGGGTTCGAATCCGGTCCCCTTCTTTTACAAAAGCATCATTGTGTTCCGATCCCCGCATGCGGATCCCCGCAAATCCGGAGCCGTACTCGAAGCCTTTGGCTGCATTGATGCTTAACATAGCTTTGGCCAGGTCGGCATGCAGTTTGTCGAAAGCGGGTTCTCCCAGACCCGGTGGTACGCCCTCTACCCGGGCGCTGACCACCCCGCCGATGGTATCTCCTTCTTTTCGGACCTGTCGGATCAGTTCTTCCATGCGGGCGGCTGTATCGGCATGGGGACACCGGACCGGATTGCTTTCCACTTCTTCGGGCCGGTACATCCTTTGCTCTTCCGGCATCTGTACCGTGCCTACCTGACTTACCCAGGCCTGAATCTGAATACCCATTTCCCGAAGCCACTGCCGGGCCAGGGCGCCGGCGGCAACGCGAGCGGCTGTCTCGCGCGCAGACGAACGCCCCCCGCCCCGATAGTCCCGGATCCCGTATTTGGTCTGGTAGGTATAGTCTGCATGGGAGGGCCTGAACTTATCGGCGATGTGACTGTAATCCTTCGAGCGGGCGTCTGCGTTGTAGATGATCATGGACAGGGGCGTTCCCGTCGTTTTCCCTTCAAAAATTCCCGACAGGATCTCTACCTGGTCCGCTTCTTTTCTCTGGGTGACGATCGCCGATTGCCCGGGTCTTCGTCGGCCCATTTCTCGCTGGATCTCTTCCAGGTCGACGGCTATCCCTGCCGGACAGCCGTCGATGATCACGCCTATCGCCCTGCCATGGGATTCCCCGAAGGTGGAAATCCGGAAAATCTTGCCAAAACTGTTTCCTGCCACTTCCAATTCCTTTTGAGGCGGCAATATAGGGCGGTTTTAGGGAAGAAGGTCCCAACCAAAGACTGAGTCGAACCACGGATTGACCACAAAAGTCCGCAACAAGCCCAGATCTGACCGAAAGCTGAAGGTTTGCCCGGCCCCGTCGTAAGCCATGGGAAAATGATCGATGACGGTAAATAATTGGGTGTAATTTTCGCCCAACACGGTCAAAGAAGAAGTGCTTCCTTCCGCATAACAAGCGCAGACGATATCGGTCCGCCAATCCGTGTAAGGTATTTCCAGGTCGGCTGCCGGTTGCAGGGGGAGAGGCGTTCCGCTTCCTCCCTGGAACAGATGCGTTCGGTGCCCCTGGTGGCCCGAGAGGGATTCAATGACGAGGCTGTCGTTGCGAACGTACAGGTAATATTCATAGACCGAATCCGCTTGCGACACCACCGATTCCCCCTCCTCCAGCAAAGAGGGTGAGCCGGGAAGCAAATATTCCCGCAGGCGGAACTTATTCCCTTCTTGTCCGATGATGTCCACCGCAAGCGTATCTCCCGTAAAGGTTTGCGAATTTCCGGGTTCATCCGAAAAGTAACCTTTCGTAACGAAATGCAGGTATGTGCTGCTTTGCCCGACCTGGAGTTGGCTCCAGTCGATCCGGGGGCCATCGGTCGGTTGTGAAATTTCAATTTCATCCCTGGAGCAGGTCGCCAAAAAGAAGAGCGCGAACAGTCCATAAAAAACAGTTGTTCTCATGCTTTGGATTTTGGAAAGCTAGACGCAACTTTCCCTCCCCGGGGTTGGGTAAAAGAAGCCTTTTGGGGGTAAAGATTTATTTTTAGCGGATAAGGCAAGTTAGTACAATGGTATTTTTCCCAAACGATCTGTTCGAAAAGCTCGAATTCAACAAAGTCCTCAACTTGTTGGCCCAATATTGTGCCGGAGAGTTGGGAGAGGAAGCCGCTTTGAGCCTGCTGCCCCAAAGAAAGAAGGCGTGGGTCGAGGCCAGGCTGGATGAAGTCCGCGAAATGATGGACAGCCAGGGCGGGGAAAAGCCTTTTCCGCAAGCCTCCTATGAAAACCTGGATGAGGATCTGCGCATGCTGGAGGTGGAGGACTACGTTCTTTCCGAGGAAAGCCTGGTCCGGATCGGAAGTTCCCTTCACCTGACCCGCCAGATCTTCTCTTTCTTCGGCCCCGAGCAACAAGAGCGATTCCCCTGTTTGTATGAGCTTTTAAAAGGCTTTCAGTTTGAATCGGCTCTGCTGGAGGAGATCAATCGGGTCGTGGATGAAGAGGGAGATATCCGCCCGGATGCTTCCCCGGAGTTGCAGGCCATCCGGAGAGCGATCGGAAGCAAGCAGCGGGAACTGGACAAGCAATTTCGCCAACTTGCCAATACCTATCGGAGCAAAGGTTGGCTGACGGACAATGTAGAAAGCTTTCGGAACAACCGCCGGGTACTGAGTGTCCCCAGCGAGCACAAACGCAAGATCCGCGGTATCATCCACGACGAGTCCACGACCGGGAAAACCGCCTTTATCGAACCCGAAGCGGTCATCGAGATCAACAACGACATTTTTGATCTGCAAACGGAAGAGAAGCGGGAGATCTACCGGATTCTGAAAGAGCTGAGCGCCACGCTCCGCCCCTATGTACCCGTCATTCGCAGCTATCAGGAATTGCTGGTAACTTTCGACCTGATCTGCGCGAAAGCCCGCCTGGCCTCGCGTATGGGCGCCCACCGCCCGGAAATCCTGGATAAGCCGCACCTGGGCTGGGTAAAAGCCTTTCATCCGCTTCTGTACCTGAAAAACCGCGAGGCCGGAAAAGAGACCGTTCCCTTCGACCTGCAATTATTCGGTGCCAACCGGATCCTGGTATTGAGTGGTCCGAACGCCGGCGGAAAATCCATCACCATGAAAGCCGTCGGTCTCCTGCAGCTGATGGTGCAGTCCGGTCTGTTGATCCCGGCAGACGAGAACTCGCAGGTAGGACTGTTCCAGAAGATATTCGCCGACATTGGCGACCAACAGTCGATAGAGGATGACCTGAGTACCTACAGCTCTCGCCTCCGAAATATGAAGACCTTCCTGAAGGAAGCCGATGAGCATTCGCTGATGGTGATCGATGAGTTCGGCTCGGGTACCGACCCCAAGATCGGAGGATCCATCGCAGAAGCGATCCTGTTTGAATTGAATCGCAAAAAGGCAAGCGGTATCATCACCACCCATTATTCAAACCTGAAGGTTTTCGCTTTCAAAACAAAAGGGATACTGAACGGGGCCATGACCTTTGACAAAGAACACCTTACGCCCACCTATGAGCTTACCGTCGGTCGGCCGGGTAGTTCCTACGTTTTTGAAATAGCCCAGAAAAGCGGATTGGGGAAGTCCATCCTGAATTACGCCCGCCAAAAAACCGGTGCCAGCGAGAAGGCGGTCGATGAGCTGCTGGTCGACTTGCAACAGCAAAAGAAGGAACTTGAGGATAAGCTGGGCACTCTGACCGAGCGGGAAGAAAAGCTCGACAAACTGGTCCGGAATTACGAGCAACTGCATCGCGACCTGGAATACAAACGCAAGCGCCTGAAGCTAGCCTCCCGGGAACAGGCCCTTCAGCAGCAGGCTCACGAAAATCGGGAGCTCGAAAAAGCCATTCGGGAGATCAAGGAGGAGAAAAACCTGGAACGCGCCCGGGAACTGGCCCGGAAGCGCAAGGAGGAACGCCAGCAGATGGTCGAAAAAGTTCAGGACCTGCGGGAAGAGATCTACACGCGCGACGGGGATGATCAGGTCCCTTTGAAATCGGGAGATCACGTAGTGATGCTGAGCGGAGGTTCGCGCGGAGTCGTCGAGTCGGTCTCGAAGGGCAAGGCCATTGTCCAGATGGGTATGCTCCGTATGACGGTTCCGGTCCGGGACCTGAAACGGGTAGATTCCCCCCTGGCCAAGCCTACGCCCGGCAAGGTTGTGACCGACACGGAGACCAATCCGGCCCGTTTCGATCAGAAGATCGACATCCGGGGGATGCGCATGGACGAGGCCCTTCGCCTGTTGGAAAAATTTCTCGACGAGGCCCTTTTATCCAGTGCCAGCAATCTGGAGATCATACATGGCAAGGGCACCGGCGTTCTGCGCAAGGCAGTCCGCAAAAAGCTGAAAGAATATAACGTAGAGATGAATGTACGACACCCGGAACCTCAACAGGGAGGTGATGGTGTCACCCTCGTGGAGATCCACTGAGGCAGGGCCCGGGCAGGGACTCCGCCTTGCCCGGAGCCGTACCGATATTAATAATGGAACATCTCGGTGCCCGGGAAGTGGAAATTCCCCTCGATAGCGGCATTCTCATCGCTATCGGCACCGTGAATGGCGTTTTCTCCGATGCTGGTGGCGTATTTGGCCCGAATGGTGCCCGGAGCGGCTTCAGCGGGATTGGTGGCCCCGATCAATTTCCGAAAATCTTCGACCGCATTATCTTTTTCCAGAATAGCCGCGACGATCGGTCCGGAGCTCATGAAAGAAACCAGTTCCCCATAAAAGGGGCGCTCTTTGTGAACGGCATAAAATTCCCCGGCCTTTTCGGGGGAGAGATGCGTCAGTTTCAGGGAGACGATGCGAAAACCCGCCTCGTTGATCTGATGAAGAATGGCACCGATATGTCCTGCTTTTACAGCATCGGGCTTGATCATGGTGAATGTGCGATTGCCAGCCATGGTATTTCGTTTTTTTTGACTTACAAAACCATTCCGGTTTCCGGGTTTTGATCGGGTTTGCTTGCGGTTGATTTTTAAAAACGCTGCAAATGTAAGTAATGCCGGGGGTACATTTGGGGAAGAGAATCATTTTTGGTGGACTGAGCGTTTTTTGGCAACTTCGCGGCCGACTCGAATGGAAAATATCCTAGGGCTTAAACAATTGCTGAATGTCCCCAGGGACATTGTGATCACCACGCACCGGAATCCGGACGGTGATGCAATCGGGTCTTCTTTGGCCCTGGCTCTTCTGTTGCAAAAACAGGGTCATACGGTCCATATTGTCAGTCCCTCCGAGTTTCCTGAATTCCTCCACTTTCTCAACGGAGCGGACGACATCCTGATCTGGGATAATGAACCGGAGGCTTGCCAGGGCTACCTGAAAAAAGCGGAGATCATTTTCTGCCTGGATTTCAACTCCCTGGACCGGATCGATAAGGTAGGGGAATTCATCCAAGACCTTAAGATGCCCTTTGTACTTATCGATCACCATTTGTATCCCGAACCCTTCGCAGATTATCAACTGAGCCGGACAGATGCCAGCAGTACCTGCGAACTGGTATTTGATTTTGTCGGTTTGATGGGCTGGAAACTCCTGTTGGATCGAAAGATAGGCGATTGCCTGTATACGGGGATTGTTACGGATACGGGTTCATTCAAATACGGGACCTCGCCTCATTTGTTCGAGGTGGTATCCGGCCTGCTGGAGTTAGGGGTGGATGATTACCATCTGCAAGACCTCATTTTCAATAGTCTTGAGGAAAAGCATCTTCGATTGCTGGGGCATTGCCTGGCCAATCGCATGGAAATCCTTCCGGAGTATCACACCGGTATCATCTGGTTGACCAAAGAAGATTATGCCCATTTTGATATCCAAAGAGGCGATACAGAAGGCATTGTAAATTATCTATTGAAGATCCGCAAGGTTAAAATGGCTGTTTTTATCACGGAGCAGCCAACCATTGTAAAGCTTTCTCTCCGAAGCAAGGGGGATTTTTCGGTGCAGGAGATTGCCCGGAAACATTTCAAGGGGGGAGGGCACAAAAATGCCGCCGGTGGATCTTCCTTTAAAAATCTGGAAATCACATTGCGCCGGCTCAAAGAGATCCTGCACGATTATAAATCCGAATTACAACATTCTTAACAAAGAAGAAATCAGACATATGAGACGATCACACTTTTTTCTGGCCGCCCTGATGGTCATGGGTTTGCTGGCCTGTGAATCCGGGTCCAAGACCCAGTACACCGAAGGAGGCTACCCCTATGAATTGTACTCGGCCGGCGGCACGGAAAAACCCCAAACCGGAGATTGGGTTTTTTACCATTTTGCCCAAAGGGTAGGGGATCGGGAGTTGTCCAGCACCAAGAACAACCCCATGGCGCCGACTCCCAGTTACCGGATCACCGGTGAGGAGATGGATGCCGACGGGAATCCGAATGCCGTTTTCGAAGTGTTGATGAAACTGAGCCCGGGGGATTCCGCCTCTATTGCCATCCCCTTTGATTCTCTGGCTCCGGCCATAGCCATGCAGGCTACGCAGGATTTCCCGGACGACAGCGTCTTTTACGTGGATCTGGAACTGCTGGAAATCCGGACGGACGAAGAATTCACCGGAGGAGCCGTCACCCGTTTGGAAGAGGTGAACGCGCAATATCAGGAGGGTACCCTGGAGGGAGTTCAGTATACCCCGGACAGCCTGGGATATTACATTCTGGCAGAAGGCAGTGGGGCCTACCCGGGCGATACGGCCATGGTCAGCGTGGATTACTACGGGATTTTTGCCGACGAACGCATGTTTGACAACTCTTTTACACGGGGAGAACCTTACAGCTTTCAACTCGGAAAAGAAGGAAACGTCATTGAAGGATGGGCCAAAGGTATACCTCTGCTAAAAGAGGGAACCGAGGCCGTACTCTTCATTCCTTATGAGATGGCTTACGGCGAAAATGGTCGCGGCGGCATTCCGCCTCGTACCGACCTGGTCTTCTACGTCAAGCTGGTCCGGATCGACTCCTAAATCCGAAAAGGATTTTTGGCGTTATATATTGGGAACTCCCTTATTCGCTTAAGGGGTTATCAGGTTTCCGTGCGGAATTTATTTGTGAACCCAAAACCAATCTGTCCATGACAACCGATCAACTGAAGGACCTGAAGGATCGCATGGCTTCGCTAAGGAGGTATCTTTGACGTCGATGAACGTCTGATCCAAATCGAAGAGAACGAGCAGCTTACCCTGGATCCCAACTTTTGGAATAATCCGGAGGAAGCTGAAAAAGTAATGAAGACCCTGAAAAGCCACAAGAGCTGGGTCCGGCAATACGAGGAGGTCAAAGCCCTGCTCGAAGACGTGGAGGTGCTCCAGGAATTTCTGGAATCCGGCGAAACTTCGGAAGAGGAAGTTGAAGGAGCACACCAGAAAGCCATGGCAGCTACAGACGACCTGGAATTCAAATCCACCCTCAATAAGCAGGAGGATGAACTGGGAGCCATCCTGGAGATCAACTCCGGAGCCGGCGGCACGGAAAGCAACGACTGGTCGGCCATGCTGCTGCGCATGTACACCATGTGGGCCGAACGCCAGGGATTCAAGGTGAGTGAACTGAACCGGCAGGATGGCGACGTGGCCGGCGTGAAAAATGCCTCTTTGGAGATCAAAGGGGACTTTGCTTACGGATTGCTCAAAGGGGAGAACGGCGTGCACCGGCTGGTAAGGGTAAGCCCCTTCAATGCCCAGGGGAAACGCATGACCTCTTTCTCTTCCGTATTTGTCCACCCCATGGTGGATGAGCGGATCGAAGTGGAAGTTAATCCGGCCGACCTGGAGTGGGATACTTTCCGGTCCAGCGGCGCAGGCGGGCAGCACGTCAATAAGACCGAATCCGCCGTGCGGGTGCGGCACCTTCCTTCCGGGATCGTGGTGGAATGTCAGCAAGAGCGCTCTCAGCACATGAACCGCGACAAAGCCCTGCAAATGCTGAAGTCCCGTTTGTATGAGCTTGAGTTGGAAAAACAGCGCTCGGAAAAGAAGGAGATCGAAGCCGGCAAAATGGCCAATGAATGGGGGTCTCAGATCCGGAGCTATGTGTTGGACGACCGAAGGGTGAAAGATCATCGGACCAATCACCAGACTTCCCAGGTGGATGCGGTCCTGGATGGTGACCTGGAACCCTTCCTGAAAGCCTGGCTGATGCACGACAGCCCGGAAGCTGTCGAGTAAGGATCGCGTAGGCCTTTTGTTGGGAGTCCTTGCGATTGGATCTGAAAAATTCTCTATTTTGCTTGAATGGCTTCCAGACCGATCAAAGAACCGTCTTCGGCCTCGCTGACTTCCGGCATTGTAGTGACCCGGGGATGGGCTGATCTTCCCGTTGACCTGATCCTCCGTATCCTTCGTGTGGGGGCTGTAGCGCTGTTCCTGGGCAGGGGATGGCAGCACATCTTTTGGGATACCCCTTACCGTTCGGTCTTGTGGGATCAAGGATGGATGGAACCCATTCTGACCTGGTTTGGGGGAAGCTGGGATGCTTTCGCCACCAATTTGCAAGTGGACCGATGGGTTACGATCGGGGCCCAAGCGGTCGGTGTTTTTCTGCTCCTCTGTGCTCTTTGCCTGACTTTTTTCTGGACCCGGGTCCGGTGGAGGAATCTGGCGCTGCTTGGAGGAGGGTTCTTTGTTTTTTTGATGGCGCTGGCCCAGATCAAGGGCAGTTTTCCCCCCTGGGCTCAGGCCATGGAGCTGGCCATACAGGTCAGCCTGCCTTTTTTACTATTTGCTACCGCCCGCTTCGGGCTTAAGCTCAACTGGCGGGTTGGATTTCAATTGGCCGTAGCGGCCACTTTTATCGGACACGGCCTTTTTGCGGCCCATGTACTTCCTACTCCGGGAAATTTTCTCAATATGACCATGGCCATACTTGGGGTCGATGAATCCGGAGCGCGGCAATTTCTTCTGATCATGGGGGTTGCCGATTTCATTGCTGCAGCCTTGCTTTTGGCAGGCGGGGTCCTGGGAAGAGTAGGAGCCTGGTATTGCGTGCTGTGGGGACTGGCCACAGCTCTAGCGCGCCTGGTCGCCCATTGGGATATGGGCCCCGTAGGCTATGTTGTGCATCAATGGCTGCCGGAGACCGTTTTTCGACTACCTCACGGACTGGTGCCCTTAGCCCTGGCTTTCTGGCTGGGTTTCCGGTTTAGACGGACAGTACATCCGCCAGCCGTATCCAGGTAGCATCGGGTGAGGTTGTATTGCCGATGACTTCGTCGAAGGGAGTGTATTTGAGCTTGTTGTTGACCAAACCCACCATTTTGTTGTGCTCTCCGTTCAAGAGTCCCTCTACGGCTCCGTAACCCAGCTTACTGGCGAGTACGCGGTCAAAGCTGGAAGGGGCGCCCCCTCGTTGAAGGTGCCCGATAATGGTCACTTTGATTTCGTAGGTGTCCAGATTTTCCTTCACTTTCCGGGCGATTTCCGCCGCGCCGCCGTTTTTGTTCCCTTCGGCAACTACTACCAGGCTGAATAACTTTTTTCTTCGGGCATCCCTTTTCAATTTATCTACGAGTTGTTCTACCGTGGTATCGGTTTCGGGGATGAGCACGTTACTCGCCCCTCCTCCAATGGCGGTATGGAGGGCAATGTAGCCGGAGTGTCTGCCCATGACTTCGATAAAAAACAGCCGATTGTGGGAGTCGGCCGTGTCGCGGATGCGATCGACCGCTTCTATGGCCGTATTGCAGGCGGTGTCGAATCCGATCGTTGTATCGGTGCCGAAGAGGTCGTTGTCAATGGTGCCTGGGATGCCAATGAACGGAATGTCGGGGTACTCCTCGGTAAAGATTTTGGCGCCGGTGAGCGTCCCGTCTCCACCGATGACGATGGCGGCATCCACTTCGTAGGCCAGAAAGGACTCATAGGCTTGATGCCGGCCTTCTTTGGTGCGGAAGCGTTCGCTGCGAGCCGTTTTCAAAAAGGTGCCGCCCCGGTGAATGATGTTACCCACTTCCCGCACGTCGATCAGGTTGAATTTGCTTTCTATCAAACCCTCATAGCCCCGATTAATTCCGTAAACCTGCAGCCCGTGAAAAGCACCGGTACGCACGACGGCCCGAATGGAGGCATTCATACCGGGAGCGTCTCCGCCTGAGGTCAGGACGGCAATTTTCTTAATCGTTTTACTCATTTCTGTTTTTCGTTTTTCTGTTTTGTGTGGTATCGGGCCAGGGCTAATATCGGTCGTTGTACCCATTCGCCGGGATGCAGCCTGAACTCATCCAGAAGTTCTTCCAGGATATCCCGGAAAAGGCAGGACACCGAACCCACAAAGTGTATGGGAAGGGACCCGGCCTGGGGGTATGGAATGACATGATAGGTCAGAAAGGATTGAAAAGCCTCGCGGACCAAAGATCGAACGGTTTCATTTTCCTTGCGATCATATAAAAAAGGAACGAACGAAGCCAGGAAACGGGGAGGTGAATCCGCCCGGTAGACTGCGTCCACAATGTTTTTTGGGCCCCCCCCGGTAAGAGCCAGGAAGAAGCGGTCGAAGGCTTGCGCCAGTTCGGCAGGCAGGCGTTCGTAATAGCGGTCACGGACCAGGCGTTTGCCGAGGTCCACGCCGGCGCCTTCGTCGCCGAGCAGATATCCCAGGCTAAACATTTGATCCAGGATGGCGGTGCCGTCGTACAGGCCGCAATTCGCTCCGGTTCCCAGAATGCAGACGATCCCCGGTTCGTTGCCGCAGGTGGCTCTGGCAGCTCCCGTCAGATCGTGATCCACCCGAATGCCGGCCTGGGGGAATTGGGCCTCCAGTGCCTGGGACACCGTTTGACGACGCTCGGCGGATCCACATCCCGAACCGTAGAAATGAAGTTCTCGGACGCCTCCAAAAGGGAAGTCCGAAGGAAAACCTTCGGCCATGTGCTCCCGGATCTTCTGCGTGGAAAGCAGTACCGGATTCAGGCCAGGGGTCTGGCCTTGATAAGTCACTGAGCCCTTATCCATACCCAGCCAATCCGTCTTGGTAGATCCGCTATCTGCAATTAAAATCATGGTGTGCGAAATTAAGAAAATAGCCCGTAGTCTCTATTCGGACGGAAGTTAGGAGAATTTGATGTTTGATTTTTAAAACAAAATGTTTTATGTTTGAGAAAAAATAACAAACATGGATTCGCACCCTATAGACTCCTGGGCCAAAGGCGGATTTGCGCATCTCGATATCGTATTGAAGGCGGTTATCCTGGCCTGTTTCGCCTGGTTGGTATTCCAAAAAGACATTTCCCTGAACTTCAAACTTCTGGCCATTCCCGAGGTGGTCCAGCGAGAAGACGCCCAAGCCTTGCCGGCGGTACTGGAATCCCGCATCGGCCGTGGCCGTACGGATCGAAAAAACAACTTAAGCCCCGCCGAGCAAGAACAGGCTGACCAGATTTACAATATGAGTGTCGTGTTGGGTAAGCATTACCTGAAGAGAAAAGGAGTTTCTTCCGCCATCATTCAGGAGAAGTTGCGGATCCTGAAGGCCTATCTGGAAGAATTTGGTCCGATTGCGGTCCGGGAAATGAAGCAACACGGCATACCGGCCAGCATTACGTTGGCCCAGGGACTTTTGGAATCCGACGCGGGAGGCAGCCGGTTGGCCAAAGAGTCCCATAATCATTTCGGGATCAAATGTAAATCGAAGTGCCGGGGTTGCACCTGTCGAAATTATGCCGATGACGATGCCTACGATATGTTCCGGGTGTTTGGCTCGGCGGAAGAAAGCTATCGATATCATTCCGAATTTTTAAAAGGCAAGCGCTATCGCCGTCTATTTCGCCTGGGAAAAACCGATTACAAGGCCTGGGCTCATGAATTGAAACGCGCCGGATACGCAACGGACCCGAAATACGCCGAAAAGCTGATCCACATTATTGAGGCCTTGAAATTGTACCGTTACGACCAAGCCATGGCCTAGGGTGGAGGGCAAACCATCTTCCGGAGATGTTCCTTCCGATGGGCTCATCCCATTACTAAGCGGGATGCGACAATCAATCACCGGGAAGACGGATCTGAAAACCTTGCCATTTGACTCTCCATAGGATCTGATTTTACTATTTGTTGCTCTTTTAAGGCCCTGTCTGCTTCTTTTGCCGGCAGGGTTTTTTCGTTCCTTTTCTCGAATAGAGCCATTTTGCTTAGATTTCTGATTTCCTTATGGGGTATGAAACCAGAATCCTTTTACTGGACAACCAAATCGCGAAAGCAGATCGAAGTCTACCATTGGCCGAAGACTGAGCCTGAGATGGTAGTTGTTCTCCAACATGGCTTTGGCGAACATGCTGGTCGCTATGTTTCCTTGGTCGACTTTTTTCAGCACGAGCACCAGGCTGCCGTACTGGCCAACGATCGACTGGGGCACGGCCGGTCCCAGGGGCTGCGCGGGCATGTAGGATCCATCGATCAATACCTGGAGGAGATCGATCATTTGGTTCAGCGAGCAAAGAACTTGTACGTCGACAAACCCATTTTGCTTTACGGGCACAGCCAGGGGGGCATGCTGGTTTTACGGTATGTATATCATCGCCCACCGGATACGGTCACCGGAGTGATAGCCACTGCTCCCTGGTTGCGCCTGGCTTTCGATCCCCCTGCATGGAAGATCCGGTTGGGAAAATTCATGCGAAACATTTGGCCCTCCTTGCAACAAGCCTCTGGTTTGGAAACCAAATATCTTTGTACGGACCCCGAGGTGGTAGCTGCCTATGAGTTGGATCCTTTGGTGCATTCGCGGATTACGCCCTCGGCAGTCCTGGGCATAATGGATGGAGGGGAAGAACTGATGGCCCGGACGGGCAGAGCCCCCGTACCGGTCTTGATCATGCACGGAGATGGCGACCGGATTACCTCGATGGAAGCCAGCCGTCAATTTGCCGATCAGAATGAGTGCGTCGAGTTCAGATCCTGGCCTGGCCTGTATCACGAAATCCACCACGAGCCCAACAAAATTGAAGTCCTGGCCTACGCCGGAAATTGGTTCGAACGGATCCGAAAACCGAATAGGGAGGAGGAATAGGGCTTGCGAATCCGCCAATTAGCGGGGTGGTTAGCGGTTATAGTTCCTCTTTTGGACAAAAAAAGATATTTTTGAAAGATATATGCAGCCAAGTCCTTTGGCAGTAAAAAACGGAATGCGGAATAGTTTTCCCATATACCAACAACTAGACAGTATGGATTGCGGAGCCACTTGCCTACGCATGGTGGCTCGCCATTTTGGCCGGAATTACTCTCTGGACTACCTGAGAGAGATAACCTATATCGGAAAACAGGGCGTTGATCTGCTCAGTATCAGCGAAGCGGCCGAGAAGATCGGCTTGCAGACCCTGGCCGTCCGGGTATCGGTCAACCGTCTGATCTCCGATCTGCCTTTGCCTTGTATCGCTCATTGGGACGAAGATCACTTCGTGGTGGTTTACGGGGTCAAAGGAGATACGATCCTGGTGGCAGACCCGGCTAAAGGTAAACGCAAGCTCAACGTACAAGAGTTTCTCAACCATTGGGCGGAAGAGGAGGAAGGTGGCGTCCAGGTAGGCGTCTTGCTGTTGCTGCAAACCACTCCGGAGTTTTTTGCCCGGGAAGGAGAGACGGTAGACCGGTCCCGCATTCGCTACCTGTTGCCTTACTTCACTCGCAATCGCCAACTGATGATGCAGTTGGGGGTAGGTCTGGTGCTTGGCATGCTCATCCAATTGTTGGTTCCCTTCCTGTTGAAAGCCATTATAGACGTAGGCATCAACCGGGTGGATGTCAACTTCATCGTGATAGCGACTTTGGCCCTGGGGGTTTTGTTGATCAGTCAGCTGGGGGTGGAGTTGTTTCGAAGCTGGATCCTGCTGCATGTGGGCGCCCGGGTCAATATCAATCTGGTGTCAGACTTTTTAATCCAGCTTACCAAAATGCCATTGCGTTTTTTCGAGACCCGGCTCACCGGCGATTTACTTCAGCGCATAGCAGATAACGAGCGAGTTCAGCGTTTTCTGACCTCTACTTCGCTCATGTCGGTTTTCTCCTTTCTGACCTTTTTTGCATTTGTTGCCATTCTGGCCATCTGGAGCCCGATCATACTGACCATATTCCTGGCCGGTACCCTGGCTGCCGTAGCCTGGGTCGCCCTGGTAGGGCGATGGCGGCGAAAGTCGGATTACCAGCAATTTGACCAGTTGACCCAGAACCAGGGCTCCCTGATGGAATTGATCAATGGGATGCGGGACATCAAATTGCACAACGCAGAAAAGCAGAAGCGCTGGGCTTGGGAGCGCATTCAGGCCAAACTGTTTCGGATCGGTTTGGAAACCCGACAGTTGGAGCAATTGCAGCGAACGGGTTCCGCCTTTTTCAACGAAGGCAAGAACCTGCTCATCATCGCCGTAGCGGCCAACCTGGTCATTGACGGGGAGATGACCCTGGGGATGATGGTAGCCATCATGTACATCGTCGGGACCCAACAAGCCCCCATCAATCGGATCGTGGAATTCCTGCGCTCTTTCCAGGAAGCCCGGCTCAGTCTTGAAAGAATGAACGAGATCCACCTGCGCGAAAACCAGGAGGATCTGGCCCATCAGGCGGTCACCCTGTTGCCGGAAAGGGCGGATCTGGTTTTGGAAAAAGTCACCTTTCAATACCACGGGCCCGGCTCCAAGAAGGTCCTGAAAAACGTTTCCCTGCGGATTCCAAAAGGAAAGACAACCGCTGTGGTGGGGACCAGCGGGAGTGGAAAGACCACCCTGATCAAACTTCTGATGAACCTTTACCAGCCCACCGAAGGGGTTGTTCGCCTGGGAGATATTAGCCTGCAAAACATCGATAACCGTCTGTGGAGGAGCAAGTGCGGCGGGGTTCTGCAGGACGGCTATATTTTTCAGGATACCATTGCCCGCAATATTGCTCTGGGGGATGAGATCATTGACCAAAAGAAACTCTTGCGGGCTGTAAAGGCTGCCAACATCCAATCTTTTGTGGAGGCCCTTCCGCTGGGGTACAATACCGTGGTTGGCCGGGAAGGGCAGGGCTTGTCAGAAGGGCAAAAACAAAGACTCCTGATCGCCCGAATGGTTTATAAGGATCCGGAATACCTGTTTCTGGATGAGGCCACCATGGCTCTGGATCCCTACAACGAAATGCTCATCATGGAAAACCTGGAAGATATTTTCCGGTCGGCGACCAAGGTTATCGTAGCACACCGGATGAGCACGATCATTGAAGCGGACAACATCATCGTGCTGGAAGACGGCGAGTTGGTTGAGCAGGGTACGCATCAAGAGCTCAGTTACGTGCAAGGGGCTTATTACCAATTGGTGAAAAATCAGATCGAACTGGGAGGATAAACCACCATGGAACAGGAAGAATTGAATATAATTAATCGAAGTAGTGAGGTGCAGGAAGTGTTGGGGTCTCCTCCCTCCTGGCTGGTCCGCTACGGATCCATGCTGGCTTTGCTGGTTGTCGTAAGTCTGGCTTGCATCTCAGTCATGGTAGAGTATCCGGATGTAGTGAAGGGAGAGATCACGATCTATTCTACCGATCCGGAGAGCAGGCTGTTTTCCCAACGAAACAACTACATCGACCAGGTTTTGGTCAATAATGAGGATACGGTGAAAAAAGGCGATTTATTGGTCGTTTTTGAGGACCAGGCCAACTTCATCGATGTCCTGCACCTGGAAGAGCTTCTCTCCGGGGTCCGGGATTTGAATACCGAGGAACTTTTGCGTCTGGATCCTCCCCGCGATATGATGTTGGGGAGTGTGGAGTCTTCCCTTTACGATTTCTCTGAAAAACAGGCTGACCTTCGGAAACAGCGGAACAGGAGGCTCAAAAAGCCTTCTGAGCAGGAACTCCGCAGCCAGCTTCGGCAAACTCAACAGCTTTTGACCTCCGACAGGTCGCGTAAAGTCAATCTTGAAAACCAGTTGGACCTGGTCAACCAGCGATTGGCCCGAAATAAGCATCTGTTGGAACGAAAGGAGATCGATTTCGGAACCGTTCGTCGCAATGAGGAAGAGATTTATGCCCTGAATCGCGAAATGCAGGGCCTGGAATCGAGTATACGGGCCCGGGAATTTGAAATCCAAAAAATCCAGCGTCAGATCGATAATCTGGAGGTAGAAAACCAGGAATCCACCGATGCAGCCTATTCTCGCCTGGAAGAAAGTTTCCTGAAACTTAGGGATCATGTGAAAAACTGGAAAAAGGAATTCCTGCTGACCTCACCCATCGATGGGGTGGTCCTTTTCTCCCTGGGCAACCTGCGGGCCCAGCAATATATCCCCGACCAAACGGAGTTGATGGTTATCTGGCCTATGGTGATGAAGGCTACCCGGGGCCGGATGAAAATCGATTTGAAAGGAGCTGCCAAAGTGGAACCCGGGCAGAAAGTGGTGGTCAAGTTGGCCAGCTTTCCAGTTAATGAATTTGGGGCCGTTATCGGCGAAGTGGAGGGAAAGGGAAGTGTTCCCAACGAGGACAACATTGTGATCACGGTTGACTTCCCGAACGGATTGATAACCAATCGCGGAAATGTCATCGATCAGCTCGGGATTTTAAATGGCAAGGCTCAGGTGATCACCCAGGATAGGAAGTTCGTGGAAATGATCTTCGATCCGGGCAAAGATCCGGCCCTGGGATTGGATTAAGAGCGACCCGTCTTTCGGAAAAAAGAAAAGGGGAAGCCGACGCGACGGATTCCCCTTTTTTCATTTGTGGAAGTTAGGGTGTGCCTGGAAA
>CAZXIX010000007.1:0-11541 GCA_964640855.1 uncultured Saprospiraceae bacterium | reverse complement strand
CCAAAGGGTGCTTTTTTCAGACACTTCCTTATCTCTTTTAAAGGTGGATCACCTCCCCGTAGGCTGCCGCCGCCGCTTCCATAATGGCTTCACTCATGGTCGGGTGCGGGTGGACCGATTTGATGATCTCATGACCGGTCGTTTCCAGTTTGCGAGCGGCTACGACTTCGGCGATAATTTCCGTTACGTTCTGGCCTACCATATGGGCGCCCAGCCATTCGCCGTACTTGCTGTCGAAAATGACCTTGACGAATCCGCTCTTATCGCCTGCCGCACTGGCTTTTCCCGAGGCGGTGAAAGGAAATTTGCCAACTTTGATCTCGTAGCCGGCTTCTTTAGCCTGAGCCTCCGTCATGCCTACGGAGGCGACTTCCGGGACGCAATAGGTGCAGGAAGGGATGTTGTTGTAATCCAAAGGTTGTGGATTTTCTCCCGCAATCTTCTCTACGCATATGATCCCTTCGGCGCTGGCGACGTGGGCGAGGGCCGGGCCCTTTACGATGTCTCCGATGGCGTAAATGCCATCTACGGAAGTGCGGTAAAACTCATCCACTTCGATCATTCCCTGGCCGTTGGTGGAGATCCCCAGGGCTTCCAGTCCGATATCCTCTGTATTGGGTGTCACCCCAGCGGCGGAGAGCACGATGTCGCAGTCGATCTCGGTGACGGAATCGTCTTTGCGGCTTTTTGACCTTTACTTTGCATCCCTTTCCGGAGGTATCTACCGATTCGACAGCCGAGTTGGCCATGACCTGGATTCCTTTTTTCCGGTAGATTTTGCCCAGTTCCTTGGAAACGTCGGCGTCCTCCCGAGGGACAAGTCCTTGTTCCAGAAACTCCACCACGATCACCTCGGTGCCGATGCTGTGGTAAAAGTAGGCAAATTCGGTCCCGATAGCCCCCGCACCGACAACTACCATTTTCTTGGGCTGTTTCTCGAGGCTCATGGCCTTGCGGTACTCGATGACTTTTTCACCGTCAATGGGTAGGTTGGGCAGGGCTTTAGCCCGGCCTCCGGTGGCAATAATGATGTGCTCGGCCGAGTATTCCTTCTTTTCTCCTTTTTCGTTGGTGACTTCCACTTTTTTGCCCCGGAGCAATCGTCCGTGACCTTCGATCAGATCGATTTTGTTTTTGCGAAACAGGAAATTCACTCCTTTGCTCATACCGTCAGCGACACCGCGGCTTCGCTGGATCATATTTTTGAAGTCGACGGAGGCGTCTTTCACAGAAATGCCGTAATCCGCTGCGTGCTGGATATATTCAAAGACCTGCGCGCTTTTCAGCAAGGCCTTGGTCGGGATGCAACCCCAGTTCAGACAGATGCCTCCGACAGACTCTCTCTCCACAACGCCTACTTTCATACCCAGCTGCGAAGCTCGGATGGCGGCTACATATCCGCCGGGGCCACTGCCGATAACCAGAAGATCGTAATTCATTTGTTCAAAATATTAAGATGAAAAGAATTGGGTTCAAAGAAGACCTCAAATATACCAATGTTGGGTGGAAAGGTCCGTAAAGAAAGAAACTCCGCCACATTGATGCGGCGGAGCCTGTCCAACTTACTGATACAAAAAATACTCGCAGAGCGCTTGGCTCCTATTCTTGGGGCAGGCGTCAGCAAAGCCTACCGTCTGGATCATTGAATGATAGGGTGGTCCTTCATACAGGCCAATCCACCCGGGGACAGAGTATCTCCGCGGGACGATTTTGGGATATTGGATGACCTTTTGATGAACTTCACAAGAAATCGCTTTTCTTAAGAACCTTGATAAAGGTAATAAATTCAGCCTTTCGTGTCAAACAATGGAGGCGCATGACATGCTGTAAACAAATTAATTAAAGCACTGATAAACAATTTAATAAATATTTTTTTATAAAAGTTTTCACATCAAAACTGTCTGAAAACCAGCAGTTAGGTACATTTTTCCACATTGTGTAAGGAGTTGGATCTTCGGTTTTGTCATGCCGCTGATTCCATCCCATCGGGGCCTAAAGATCGGCCCGGTTTAAAAAATGTCCGGTAAGTTAATGTCTTAACTATTGAATGACAGGAACTACAAGCCATCCTAAACAATGGCTCCCTCTGTGCGTTTGATTAATCGTCAAATACATTAACTACTTCTACTTCCAATACCAAATGACAGTTAGTAATTCTCAAAACGGTACCCTGAATGGGAAACCGCATCGCCCGTCTCCCGAGTCAGAGGTAATCCGCCTGGATAGGCCGGCTGTTTCCCTGGAGACCCCCATGAAACCCGCTTCCCAGCAATTGTCCCGGGAAGAAAAAATGGAACAAATCGCCGAGCATTTCGAATCGATCATGGACCTGCTCGGCCTGGACCTTAATGACGATTCCCTCAAAGGCACGCCCCAGCGTGTAGCTAAAATGTATGTATCGGAGATCTTCAAAGGCCTGGACCCCGAACAACGTCCCAAAATTTCCCTTTTCAAAAATACGTACGACTACAGGCAACTACTCATCGAAAGAGACATTACCGTCAAATCCTTCTGTGAACACCACTTTCTTCCCATAATCGGTCGCGCTCATGTGGCCTATATTCCGGGAGAGCACGTCATCGGTCTTTCCAAGCTGAACCGGGTGGTTGATTATTTCGCTCGCCGGCCTCAGGTACAGGAACGACTGACCAAACAGATCGGTGCCGAACTCCGAAAGATTCTGCGGACAGAGGATGTTGCCGTATACATCGATGCACGGCACATGTGTGTGGAAGCCCGGGGGGTAGAGCACGATCACAGCAAGACCATAACCACGGATTTTGGAGGTCGTTTTCTCAACGAGAATGTCCGACAGGAATTCCTCCAGGCCATCCGATAAAACCATTCTACATTATGTTATCAAATAAGAAAGCCCTTATTGTGGGGGCCACTGGCGGTATTGGCCAGGAAACAACGCGCCTGTTGCACAAAAGCGGCGTCGAAGTATTCCTGACGGGTCGCGACCCGGGGGCTCTCCAACTGTTGGTTGAAGAGTTGGGGGTATCCGCAGATCATTCTTTCATCATGGATGTAACGGATGCCGAGCAAGTGCGAAAAATCGCCGAAAGACTGCACAAACAGGTCGAAGCCTTCGATATTCTGATCAATGCTGCCGGGATCGGGATCATTAAATCCATGGATAGTCTGGAGCCGGAGGATTTCAGCAAGGTCATTGATGTGAATCTGAAAGGTGCATTCCATGTGCTCAAATTCTTCCTGCCTCCCATGAAAGAGCGCAAGGAAGGGCTGATCGTCAATTTACCCGGTGTTTTGGGCAAAACCCCGATGGCCGGCGCTGCGGCTTATGCGGCATCCAAGTACGGACTCAACGGTATGATGAAATCCATCCGGGAAGAACTCCGGAGAACCGAGATCCGGATCACCAATCTGTATCTGGGGGGAACTGATACGCCGTTTTGGGATGAGATCGATATGCGGGTAAACCGGGACAAATTTGTCAGTGCGAAAGAAGCCGGAAAAGCCGTCTGGTTCCTTTGCCAACAACCGGATTCCGGCGTCGTTTCCGAAATGGTTCTTCAGCCCTTCAATCACCAGGCGATCTAGTCTCCCCTTTAAGGAAACGAAAAGCGGCTTCAAAATCCGGAATGCCATATCCCAGCCTCGAGCCGGGCTCTTCTGCCTGGCTGGCTGTCCGGATCAAAGCTTCCCGGATCTCGGCCGGTGTGTGTTCCGGAAAAGCCTGCATCAGGCAGGCCACAAGTCCGGACACCAGCGGAGCGGCATAAGAAGTACCCCAGCCCGATTTCAGCTTCCGGAGGGAGAGTTGCAAAACCGGAATTTCCTCTCCGGGAGCCACCAATTCGGGTTTTATCCGACCGTCTGATGTGGGACCCTGGCTGGAGAAGGAAGAAGGGTTTCCCTTCAGATCGGTGGAACCCACGGCGAGCACTTCTTCGGCATCCGCCGGAAAGACGATGCTGCTCCACATGTTCTGCCCGTTGTTGCCGGCACTGACCACCAGAAAGATCCCTTTGGAAACGGCAATGGTTGCCCCCCAGCTGCAGATCGCGGTTTTGCCATCCAAATCCTTTGAGGTGTAGTAGCCCTGCTTTTTGGGGAACCGTTTATAACCCAGTGATGAATTGACCAGGTCTACGCCGAGGCTGTCGGCATACTCCAGCCCGGTCACCCAAAAGTATTCCTCAATGCGATTTTCGCCCCATTCAGATTCGGTGACGAGGCAGGTATAATGGGCCTCGGGGGCCGAGCCTCGGTAAAGGCTGTCCAAATCGGCTGCCAAAAGACCCAACACAGCCGTACCATGGTGGCTGCCTCCGAATACCGATGAAAGTGAACCATCCAAATAACTTCTGTGGGTGCCTGTTGCCAGGTTGGTAAAAAGCCCTTTCCGATCGGCTCCGGTGAAACCGGCATCAAGAACGGCAATGTGGATTCCCTCCCCCAGATACCCTTTTTCGTGGAGGGGCGTACCCTTCAGGAACTCCAGATGGGGCTGTAAACGATTTTTCTTTTTGGGTCCCAGACGGAGGGCTTTCTGGTTGGATCGGGCCGGATAGCGAAAACGAATCGACCTTTTTTTTCCCAGAAAAAGGGTTTCCCGAACAAAATCAAGCGTATCCAATTCCGGTACTTCCCGGCGGGGTATGGCTACCAAAGCCGCATTCAGCCAGCGGGAGGGATGGTAGGTGCGATATCCCAAATCATGCAAGCGTTGGAGGTAAGCTGTATGGACCGGAGCATCCAGACTGTCGAGTTCGATACCGTATCGAGCTCTCCTGGCCCGTGCTTTGGGCGAAAGAGAAAGCTTTTCGAATCCCCCTTGCCAGTCTTTCGTCAGTTTTCCTTTGTCGGTGAAGGCGACCATCACCCAGAAACTCTTCTTCTGGGCTTCTAGTGGAAAAGCCATTAGCCCAACGAATAGCCAACAGAGTAGTGCGACGCTTCTCATGCTTCTCCGGTCAGCAAAAAGTTTCGTAAATAAGTGGAGAATTCTTGTTTCAGTTTATCCAGGACCCATTCCACTTGTTCCGCTTGGGTGGGGATCTTTTCTTTTTTCCATTGATGGTCGGTCATTTCTCCCTGGCTCATGCTTCTTCGAACGGGTTTTTTGAGGTAAAAAGTCTTCCGATGGGCTTCCGGCGGGATGTGGCTTTCCTTTTGGACCAAAACGGCAAAGGTACGGGCCGGGTCTGGCCCCGACATCCATTTTTGGAATCCAGCTTCCGGTCTGAAAAACGGATAGCTGCACGGCCCGGCGATCTCGAATTCGATTCCACGGATGTCCTCCGTTTCCACTTTTTGCCCCAACTTGGCGCAGGAGGCAAATTCGATACGCTCCCAATTGCCCGGCTCGGCTTGGGTTCGGGAATCCGGTTTGCGCAGGAAAAACCGATAGGTCCAGTTACCGCTCTGGAGGAGTTGCTCATACCATTGCGCTATCTCCAGGGCCTGTCGGCCCAGGATGATCAGATGGCACAGTTGGGTGTCGGGCTGGAAAAACTGCAGCAGCTCGCAGCCCCATTTTTCCAATTCCCGTTTCCAATGCTCCAGTTTTTCATTCAAAACTTCCTGCTCTCGTTGCAATACTTTCAGGGCGGTTTCCTCTTCCAGGGCTTCCACGCCTTGGGTCAGTAGTTCGAATCGGTTCTGCAGCTGGGCGGCTTCCTTTGCCGACGAGCCCGGAAAGTCCTTCCGCTCGGCTTCCCATGGGTGCTGATGGGCTCTGGCAGCCAGCTTTTCCCAGACAGGGCCTTGACGGATGCGGTCCAGCAATCGACGGTCGGCTGAGACCTGATCGGCCAGCACTATGCGTTCCCATTGGATCAGGAGCTCCGGGAACGAGACTTCTTCCTGCCGGATGTGGAAATGCAGCCATTCTTCCCGGGCGTCGATCTGAAGGTGAGTCGGTTCATCGAGGTCCATCAGCCGGAGCCGCTCGGCGAGGGGCAGATAAACATATTTCCTGAGGGTACGCTGCAGTTGACGGGCGCCGTATTTGGGGTCGAAGCTTTTTTCGAGCAGTAGTTTTTCGGCCGAACCGGAAAGCCGGATTTCGATGTGATCCGGGCGAATGCCTTCCCTTCCCAGAAAAGCCTGCCATTCCCGGCTGAAAACTTGCCGGACCGTTTCCGGTGACAAGGGGCGGAAGGGTACGACTTCGTCGATCCGGTTTAATAATTCAGGTCGTAGGCGCCGGAGCAATTCGGTTTCCAGAATTCGGTTTTGCGTCTCGGCTCCATCTTCTCTTTCCCAACCGATGGTTTTGCGGCCCAGCCTTTCGGCACCGATGTTGGAGGTAAGGATGATCACGGTGCCTCCGAAATCGGTGGTTATTCCCTCTTCGTCGGTCACCCGCCCATCTCCGAGGATCTGGAGAAGGAGGTCCAGGAAGCGCGGATTTCCTTTTTCGATCTCATCCAGCAACAAGACTGAAAACGGTTCTTTCCGGACCTGTCCGGTGAGCAATCCTTCTTGTCGATAGCCATTTCCGATCAGGCGTACAGCGGCAAAGCGGTCGGCGAATTCGCTCATGTCGAAACGAATGAGCCTTTTCCGGTTTCCGAAAATAAACTCGGCCAGCAGCTTGGCCAGTTCGGTCTTTCCCACGCCGGTGGGCCCTACAAACAGGAAAGAAGCCACCGGTTTTCGCTCGCGCAACAAGCCGGCTTTCAGCCGCAGAAGGGTAGAGGTGACCGCCTCGATCGCTGCAGGTTGGCCAAATAAGCCGGATTCCAATCGGGACTTTATTTGAGAGCGGTCCAGCTCCACTTCGGGGTCCAACAGCAGGAGTGGGATCCCGCTTTGACGCGCAAAGAATTTTCGAACGACCTGCACATTCAGGGATTTACCCGGATACTCCTTTTGGTAGGATTCCAGGAATCGGATGGCACGGCCGGGTTGACCGGAATAGGGTTCAAAACGCCTTTGCAGGGCTAACAACTCCCTTACCGCCACGGAGTGATCTCGTCCTTTACCGTCTGTAAGCCGGCCCCACTTTTCCAGGATCAACGGCTCGAATTTTTCCGGGTGGACCACCAGTTGGGCTTTATAAAATAATCGGACGAAATCGGGAGCCCGGTTTTCCATCCAGCGCAGTTCCTCCGGGGTGCATTCTGCAAAAAGGATCCATTCTCCGGCTTTCATACCTTCCTTCATACCGTCTGCCAAGCTGGATCTATTGCCTTCGTATTGTCCGATCTGCAGCAGATCGCGGGCGTGATGGACCAACAGGATGCCTTGTCGGGCGGCCAACTCTCGCTGCAACAAGGGAAGGTTGTGCTCCCATCCCTGATCCTGGGTGAGCCCCTGGAGTAACTGTCCGGCATGGGTTTCAAAAAAGGTAAGCCCGGGATCCCGTTGGCGAATGGCCTGCGATAATACCCGGAGCAAGGTGGTTTTCCCGCTTCCCGAAGGACCGACGATCAACAGGCTAGGGTAGGGACGAGATTCGAAAAGGGGCAGCAAATCCTGAATCTGCTCACTGAAGCCCGTGGCATTGAGCGGTGGGTCGGGGGGAATTTCGTTTATCGCTTTTTCCAGGGGGAAAGAAAAACCCTTCGCTCCGCTCCCTGTGGCCGACACATCCTTATCTTCCAAAGAAAGAGTTAACGAAAAGGTTTCCAGGCCCAGGATCTGCACTCCGCTACCGGTCAACAGCGCTCCCATCCGTTGGGAAGATGGCAGAGCCTGCAGGCTTTGCCGGATCTTTCGAGCCAGTTGATCCTGCATCTCCTTTGTGTCTGTTCCCCAGGCAAGGATTCGAAAGGAGGGAATGATTCCCAGGCATCCCTGTTTTTCTTTCTGATAAACGTAGGCCAGCGAGAAAGGCTCCGATTGGGCCTCCGGGATGAGGTCCGGCTCCGCTATCCACTCCAGTTCTTCGCTTTCCCAGTTTTCGGATATGTTTTGAAAGAGGCCCACAAAAAGGAAGTCCTGGTGTTCCGACAAAAAGGCTTGCCATCCTTCTCTTTGCTTTAAGAGGGGATTTTTTTTATCTGCCTCGGGCCAGTGGATGCGAATGTTGGACACCGGACACAGCCATACCTTTCCGTCGCTGTTGCGATAGCGGATGCAGGTGAACGGCACGGTGATTTCCTTTTTCAAGTGTACTTGTGTAATGGACAGGATGGAAAAATAAACATTTCTGGATCGGGAAAAAGCGCAGCTCTTTTTCGGGCTATGGACTTGGATTCAGATCCAGATCTGCCCTTCTTCGGGATCTCCGAAGGCTTGAGCTTCACCGGATAAGAACCGTTTGCCGATGAGCGCCGCCAGCAGAGCGTCCACCATGTGCCAGCTGACCTTTTCGGGTAGTTCAGAGGACCAAGAGTTGTTATCCAGCAGGGAAAACAGCATCGATGATGGATCGCCCGATTTCTTGTACCCTTTCTCTTTTAATCCCAGGCGGGTTGCCATCGGGGCGGGATACACCTCAACGATCCGTCTGTCCGCAAGGCGAAGCGAATGGGCCAGTTGCATGGCGCGGGCAGTAAGGCCACCCAAAAAGAGAGGAGACATGGCTTTCAACTCCTGATCGGCTGCCCGGTAGAAATAGTCGGACTTTCCAGCCTGCCCGGTATACACTCCGGGCAGGGAGAGGGGGGCGTCCAGGAAGATCAGTTCCGGTTCCCAATCCCGGCTCCATTGCCGGATCATGGCATCGGCATCCTGTTTCTTCTGGCTGCACAGCCAGGATACCTGTCCTTCCCTGACCATGGCAATAACGGTCGTGCCGGCCAGCTTGCTTCCGTAGTCGATCCCTGCGAAGGGAGGCATCAATGCCCCGTGATGTTCTTCCATGTCCGGACCCATCTCTTTACCAGTTCTTCCGCCGGAACGCCGGCCTCCACGGTGATGTGCGCCTGACGGTAGTAGGGCAGGCGGGCTTCCAGTTTCTGCTGTATAAAATGGATCAGGTCCTCAGATGTTTTACCGGCGAGTAAAGGTCGGTGATGGGTCTGGCTTTGCAGCCGTTGAGCCAATATTTCCGGAGCCACTTCGAGATAGAAGGTCAGTCCGTGCCTATTCATCCAGGAAAGATTGTCGAAAAAGCAGGGTGTGCCGCCGCCGGTGGCAATGATGGTCTGTTGCAGCGAATGCGTGGCTTGAAGGGCGCGTTGCTCGAGTTCGCGGAAGCGGGACTCTCCCTCCTGGCGGAAAATTTCGCTGATCGACCTTCCGGATTCCTCTTCGATGCGGTCGTCCAGATCGACAAAGGAAAAAGCAAGGGCCTCGGCCAGTTTTCGCCCGATCTTCGTTTTTCCGCTGCCCATGAAGCCGATTAGATAAACCTTCACCTCGGATAAACAATGATTTGTCCGGCAATCTTCCGGATACTTCCAAAGAAAAAAGAATAAACTTGCTGAATTCCTACTTTTACAGCCCAAATAGAGAAAAGTTGATGCGGACACGTACCAACAGCTGGTTGTGGATATTTTTTACCCTGGTCGGGCTCGGAGCTTGCCAGTCTCCTGATCCCGGCAGGGGACTGGTGCAGGAAATTCCTTTGCCGGGGCCGTTTGAGGAGGCTGAATTGGTCCGTTTCCCTCCAGCGGCTGCTTCGGAGCAGGGGATGCCGGAAATGGCTTTTGAGTTTCAGGAGCAGGACTTCGGAAGAGTAATGGAAGGCGAATCGATAGAGGTATCTTTTCCCTTCGCGAACCGGGGAAGCGGTCCCTTGCTGATCCGGGAAGTTCGCTCCAGTTGCGGTTGTACGGCTACCCGCTGGCCCGAAAGGCCCATTGCAGCGGGGGAGAAGGACACCCTCTTTGTGCGATTCAACTCGACGGGTCGTTTGGGTGAGCAGCAAAGAGTTATTCAACTGACAACCAACGCCCGACCTGCAACCTACCGAATGTTGCTCAAGGGCCAGGTGCTTTCAACCGAACCCAATTAATGTAAAAACTTGAATCATATGTTTCACACAATCTTATTGCAAGGCGGCGCCGGGGGAGGCGATATGACGGTGACCCTGATCTTTTTCGGTGCGATGATCCTGATCTTCTGGTTGTTTATGATCCGTCCGCAGGCTAAAAAGCAGCGCGAGCAACGGGATTTCACCCAAAGTCTGGAAAAAGGCCAGGAGGTGGTCACCGCCAGCGGTATTCTGGGCCGGATCAACAAGGTGGAAGACAACGTCGTTTCCCTGGAAGTAGGCAACAAGATGTATATTCGGGTAACCAAGAGCGCTATTTCCAAAGAGATGACGGAGGCACTGGGAAGTGAAGGACAAGAAAAAAAGTGAAGGGAAAAGATGGAGTTCCGGCATCTTCAGCTGGCTTCGGATGGCTGTCCCCGAAGAAAGGGGCATCTGGGCTATCTGTGTGGGGATCTCCCTGTTCTTTTGGATCCTGGTCAAAATGTCCAAAACCTATACTACCTCCCTGCCCGTTGACTATGAACTGACTTTGCCGGATGAAAAAGCGCTTTCGCGGCTTCCTCCGGACGATCTTTCCGCTGAAGTGCGAAGTACGGGGTGGAACTTGCTTCGGGAATTCGTCCAACAAGATTCCGTCTGGATCGCTGTGGATCTGAATCAAAGCGATAACCTCACCCTGGATGGCTCCCAGCTGCGATCGGCGGTCAAAGCCGGCCTGGCCAATCGCGACCTGGATGTGGTAGACCTCAATTACAATCGTCTCGTCTTTAACCTCGAGCCTCTGGCCCGACGCAAGGTGCCCGTTCGGGTGCCTACCCGTCTGAACTTTCACCCGGAATACCAACTCCTGGGTCCGATCCAGGTGGACCCGGACTCAGTCTCTATCAGCGGTCCCGTTTCGCTGGTGCCCAATATTCGGTCCCTGCAGACGGACTCCATCAGCCTGGACAACCTCCAATTGGACCAGATCATCAACAGGAAACTGAAAAGCCCCGCGCCTACGGTACAACTGGAGGAAGAGGAGGTCCGGATAACGATTCAGGTAGAGCAATTCACCGAATGGGAGGAATTCATACCGCTGAGGGTGCTTCAGGATAGTACGGACAGCCTGAATCTTTTTCCGAAGAAAGTACACCTGAGCTGCACGGTAGGCCTGAGCCGATACGATCAGTTATCTGCGGACGATTTTACCGTACAGATCGACCTGCGGGATATCCCCATCTCGGCCGATCGCAATACGGTACCGATCGAGGTAAGTCGAAAGCCCGATTACGTTCGGTACATCACCATCCGCCCGAAGGCGGCCGAATTCTTTGTAATTAAGGAGAAGGAAGGGCAGAAATAAAAACCGCCCCGCGCTCGGGAGAGCAACGGGGCAGCCCACACACTATGAGAACACCCAATTTTTTCTTTCGGGAAAGCGAAGATCCATCCCTCATTTTCGAACAGACTGTTTCAATTTTTCCGCTTTCATTCATGTAGACGCCCGAAAAGCAAAAATGTCAAATTAATACCCTGTTATTCTTTTTAACAAATGAAATGAATGCAGGTTTAACTTAATGAAAAACAGATAGTTGAATAAATAAAACAAATGTTGTTAAAAAGATTTAACTTCCTGGAAGCAGGGAAGTAGTTGAGTGGGTCCATTGGGTATCGGGGTATCAGGTATTGGTTATCGGGTC
>CAZXIX010000006.1:0-86053 GCA_964640855.1 uncultured Saprospiraceae bacterium | reverse complement strand
CATCTACCACACGGTGGCCACCGGCGAAACGCTTTGGCGCATCAGCCAGAAATACAAAACCACAGTAAACGAGATCAAACGCCTGAACGACCTCCTGGGGAACGATGTCACGCCCGGCCAGGTGCTTCGGGTCCAATAGAAGTCGGGGAGGTCAGCAGAATATATTAGCTTTGCATAAGCATCCAACACAGGGGCAGCCGATGATCTTGAGTAGCAGTGGATTGGTCAAAAAATATGGTCGGAGAACCGTCGTCAAAGGGGTTTCCATCAAAGTGAACCAGGGAGAGATCGTAGGATTGCTGGGACCCAACGGAGCCGGCAAAACCACTACCTTTTACATGGTGGTCGGCTTCATCAAACCCCTCGAAGGAAAAGTCTTCCTGGACCAACGGGAAATCACCGACCTACCCATGTACCGACGGGCACAGAACGGAATTGGCTATCTCCCCCAGGAGCCGTCCATCTTCCGAAAGATGAGTGTAGAGGATAATATTTCAGCCGTTCTGGAAATGACCCCCCTGAACCGGAGCCAGCAAAAGGAAAAACTGGAATCCCTGATCGAAGAATTCGGCCTGAGCAAGGTCCGGAAGAACCGGGGCGACACCCTGTCGGGAGGCGAAAGAAGACGTACCGAGATCGCTCGTGCACTGGCTACCGATCCCAGCTTCATTCTGCTGGATGAACCCTTCGCCGGGATCGACCCGATCGCCGTGGAGGATATCCAGTACATCGTCGCCAAATTGAAGACCAAAAACATCGGCATACTCATTACGGACCACAACGTGCAGGAGACCCTATCCATTACGGATCGCGCCTACCTCATGTTCGAAGGACAGATCCTGAAAGCCGGGACGGCAGAGGAACTGGCCGAAGACGAAATGGTTCGCAAGGTCTATCTCGGAAAGAATTTTGAATTGCGGAGAAAAGTCATCGATCTGGATTGATGAGAAAGGTCAGGCTTGTTTTACCATGGGTTCTCTTTTCCTGGATGTGGGCCGGATGCGCGGAGGATCCGCCTCCCCGGCTGACGGGATACCATTTGCAAAAGGTGGATACCCTCTACAGGGCGGGCATGGATTCGCTGGCTCAAATCCTGGACAGCACCTGCGCCGCCCAGCACGATGATCGATTGCAAAAAATGGTGGATTCTCTGATCCGCATCCGAAAAGCAGAAGAACAAAAGATGCGCGACCGATTGTTGGCCAGACCCGATGAAGAATGAGAAAGGTGTTCGTCATGCTAGCTATGCTGTTTTTTTTGACGGGGTCTTGTGGAAGTGAAGAGACTACCCAGGATGAATTCGATCGTATGATCGAACAGGAAGTGAAGAACCGGCTCGACCATTGGGCCGCGGTGAAAAGGCGAAACTGCGAACAAGCTCTGCTCGAGGAAGCTACCATCATAGTAGATTCCATCGTCCTGGAGCAGGCTCGTCAAGCCGCCGCCCAAAAAGAGAAGCCTCCCAAACCGATAAAACCCGAACATCCGGAGCCCCTCGACTTGCCCGATTCTCTTCCCCTCAAACCGATTTTTGAGTCCGGGGACTCTTCTCAGGAATTATCGTTCGGGCGGTTGGGACAACAATCCTTGGAAAATGACGACGTTGGAGCTCTTATGGGATACAGCAGAAAGCCCATTTCTAGACCGGACGCTCTTGCGTTCAAATGTTTCGCTTCCTTAAAAACGGAAAAATCCCGGCATGCAATCAATTGACATTGAAGCTATCAATCGGCAAATTTACCTGGACAGCGCATTCGTTGAAGATCTGCAAAACGAAGCGCGACTGATTATCGTCGGCCAGGAGATCATGCTTAATCGACTCCTGATCGGCCTGCTCACCCGGGGCCACGTGCTTTTGGAGGGATTGCCCGGCCTGGCAAAGACGCTGGCCATTAAAACCCTGGCACAGGCCATCCATGCCGATTTCAGCCGAATCCAGTTTACCCCCGACCTGTTGCCTGCAGATATCCTGGGCACGATGATCTACAATCCGGGCATCAATGAATTCACCGTCCGCAAAGGCCCGGTTTTCTCCAACTTTGTGTTGGCCGACGAGATCAACCGGGCTCCGGCCAAAGTGCAGAGTGCCTTGCTGGAAGCCATGCAGGAACGCCAGGTCACCATCGGCAATGAGACCTTCACCCTGGAAGAACCCTTCCTCGTGCTGGCAACCCAGAACCCCATCGAACAAGAAGGCACCTACCCGCTGCCGGAGGCCCAGGTCGACCGGTTTATGCTGAAGGTAAAGATCGGCTATCCGTCCCGGGAAGAGGAACTCCTAATAATGCAGCGTAATCTCAATGGCGAGGTATTCCGCCAGGTCAAGGCCGTGGTGAAACCCGAACTCATCCTCAAAGCCCGCGAGTCAGTGGATAAGGTCTATATGGATGAAAAAGTGCAGCGGTATATTCTTGACCTGGTTTTCGCTACCCGCGAACCGGCTGCCAGCCAACTGGCCGAGCTGGAACCCTTGATCGAATACGGAGCGTCGCCCCGGGCCAGCATCAACCTGGCCCTGGCTGCCAAAGCCTACGCCTTCTTGCAACGCCGGGGCTATGTGATACCCGATGATGTCCGTGCGCTGGCGGCCGATGTCCTGCGCCACCGGATCGGACTCACTTATGAGGCAGAAGCCGAAAATGTAAGCCAGGAGGATATCATCAACCGACTCCTCGAGACGGTAGAAGTCCCTTGACGAACCCCAACAGCCAGCCTTCGACCTATGGAGACCAGTGAACTGTTGAAACGCGTCCGGAAAATTGAGATCAAGACCAAGGGCTTGAGCAGCCACCTCTTTTCCGGAGAATACCACAGCGCCTTCAAAGGTAGGGGCATGTCTTTCAGTGAAGTCCGTGCGTATCAATATGGCGATGATGTGCGGCACATCGATTGGAACGTAACTGCCCGCACAGGCATTCCGCACATTAAGGTATTCGAAGAAGAAAGGGAGCTGACGGTGATGCTGGTGGTAGATATGAGCCGCTCCGCCTATTTCGGCACCGTCCATCAGTTTAAAAGCAGCCTGGCCGTCGAAATAAGCGCGGTACTCGCGTTTTCGGCCATCCACAACAACGATAAGGTCGGTCTCATTCTCTTTACCGATCAGATGGAATTATTCATCCCGCCCAAAAAAGGGCGAAGCCACATCTTGCGGATCATCCGGGAACTGATCGATTTTACGCCCCGGGGAGCAGGGACTCACATCTCAAAAGCTCTGGGCTTCTTCCAGCAAGTGATCAAGAAACGGAGCATCTGTTTCCTGATCTCGGATTTTCTGACGGACCAGTACTCAGATTCGCTTCGCATTGTGGGTCGGAAACACGATCTGGTGGGAATACGGGTACTGGACCCACGGGAAACGGAACTTCCCAATGCCGGATTGGTAAGGGTACAGGAAGCGGAAAGCGGAAAGACTGCCCTGCTGGATACGGGGTCACGGAAAATCCGTAAGGCATATGCTAATTGGTACCAGGAGAGAGATGAAGCTTTCACTTCCCTTTTTCGAAAGGCCGGCGTGGATCAGGTAACCATTCGCACGGATCAGTCATACGTTTCGCAATTGCTTCAGTTCTTTCAAAAAAGGTCGGCATGATTCAGATCCGGATCGGGATGATGGTGTGCGCGCTTGTTTTGCCGGTGCTGCTTCCGGCTCAACCGCGGATCCGTTTGCAGGCAGACACCAGCGATCTGTTGATCGGAGACCACATACCGATGGAAATGGTGATCGCTCATCCTCCGCAAATCGTGATAAATCGGGTGGTCCTGCCCGTGACGGATTCCAGCGGCTTGGAATTACTGGAGGAAAGTCCGCTGATGCGGATCAACGATAGCCTGGCCCAGAAAACTTTTCTGCTTACGGCCTTTGATTCCGGTTTTTACCAGGTTCCGCCTGTCGAGGTTTTTTTTTCGGAAGGGGAAGCGGAACGAAGCGTCCGGTCCGGGGCCTTCTCGTTTCGAATGGAAACCTTGCCGGTTTCCCCGGATTCAGCCGTATTGCAACCCATCAAACCCATCCTGGAGGAGCCTGTCCGGGGTGAAGATTTTCTTCCTTACCTGATCGCTCTGATGCTGGCGGCTGCCATGGGGCTGGTGATCTGGTGGGTGATCCGGATTCGGAAGAAACCGAGAGACCTTCCGCCGCCGCCGCCCGTATTCCGTCCGGCCCATGAGCTGGCCTTGCAGGAGTTGAAGGGCATGATGGAGCATAAGGAATGGAGCTCTCTCTCGCCCAATGCTTTCTACGTTAAGGCGACCTATATTCTGCGGGACTACCTGGAAAAAAGATTCCGGGTGGAGGCTCTCGAACGAACAACGGCAGAGCTGGGCCGCCTGATCCAAAAGAATGCTCTGCTGCCGGACCCAGATCGGGAAACCTTGCTTCGTTTGCTAAAGGAGGGAGATTTGGTCAAATTTGCCAAATCATTACCTGAAGCGGAACAGCGTAAGGCTTTTCTGGAACGGGCGATCGATTGGGTAATACAAACGGCGGATGAACAGGTGCAAATCGCCGCATCTGAAAACGAATAGGACAGATGATATTGGACTGGGCAAATATTACCTTCGGACAGCCTTACTTCCTTTGGCTTCTTTTGCTCTTGCCGGTCTTGTGGATCTATTGGTTGCGAAAAAGGAAACAACGTTTCACCTGGCTTCGGGTTCCTTCGATCCCCAGCGATCGCTTGCCTGTCAGTCTGCGCACCCGGATCTATCCACTGATCTACGTATTGCGAAGCCTGATGGTCATCCTGCTCGTCCTGGCCCTGGCCCGCCCCCAGACCATTTTAAAAGAGGAAGAAGTAAAGGCTGAAGGAATCGACATTGTCCTGGTCATGGACTTGTCCAGCAGTATGCTGAGCAAGGACTTCGATCCCAACCGCCTGGAAGTCAGCAAGTCGGTCGCCCAGGAGTTTGTCAGCAAAAGACCCTATGATCGGCTCGGGCTGGTGGTCTTCGCCGGCGAAGCCTTTACGCAATGCCCGCTCACATCCGATCACCGGATCTTGCAAAACCTGCTGGCCCAATTGGAATGCGGATTACTGAAAGATGCTACTGCCATCGGTATGGGCCTGGCTACGGCAGTCAATCGGCTGAAAGACAGTCCGTCGGAGAGCAAGGTGGTGGTCTTGCTGACCGATGGCGTCAATAATGCGGGCTACATACAACCCATGACCGCAGCTGAAATTGCCCGCGAATTCGGGATCAAGGTTTATACCATCGGAATTGGCAGTATGGGACGGGCCGCATCACCGGTCTCCAGGATCAATGACGAATATATTTTCGACCTCATCCCCGTCCGGATAGATACCGAGTTGCTCCAGGAGATCGCGCGCCTGACCGGCGGCAAATACTACCGATCGACCAATAGCGAAAGCCTCTTGCAGATCTATGAGGAAATTGATGCGTTGGAAAAAACCGAAGTGGAGGTCACCACCATAGAGCGATACAGCGAAGAGTTCCACGCACTCGTCATGTGGGCGATCGTTTTATTGATAGCCGAAGCCCTCTTGCAGTTTACCATTTTCAGGGCCATCCCCTGATCTGAAATACGAAGACAGAAGCAGCTTATGTTTCGATTTGAACATCCGGAATACCTGTATTTTCTCCTGCTGATCCTCTGGTTAGCAGGCTTGTACGCCTTGTCCAGTTGGAGATCGGGCAAGGCTAAAGCGAAAATGGGGGAGTCGGATCTGCTGCAACAATTGGTACCGGAGCAATCGCGGGCCAAACCCCGTTTCAAGTTCATTTTATGGGTCCTGGCCTTGACATCCCTGGTCTTGGCATGGGCCAACCCCCAACTCGGAGTGGAGCAGAAACCGGCCAAGCGGGAAGCCGCGGACATCTATCTGGCTCTGGATGTGTCGCGAAGCATGCTGGCCGAAGACATTGCCCCCAACCGGCTCGGCCGCGCCAAGCGACTCGCTCGCGACCTGGTGAAGTCGATCCGGATGGAACGAATGGCCACCATCCTTTTTGCCGGATATGCCTATATTCAAACTCCCTTGACGACCGATTTTGCCCAGGTGGACTTGCTTCTCCGCAGTGCCGGACCGGATTTGATCGAATACCAGGGTACCGCCATCGGGGAGGCGATTGAGCTGGTGCTGCAGATGGCTCCGGAAGAAGGGGCCCGAAACAGTGCTCTAATAATTTTCACGGACGGTGAATCCCATGAAGCAGGTTGGGAGGAACAGGCTCAAAAAGCAAGGGAAAAAGGAATTCGGATCTTTACGGTCGGTCTGGGTGATCCCCGTGGCGCTCCCATCCCGCAAGAAGACGGCCGCCAAGGGTATCTGAAAAATAAGGAGGGCCAGGTGGTCCAAACACGCCTGGACGTAGAGACCCTGGAACAGTTGGCCCAGATCGGGGGAGGTAGCTACCTGTCAGCCGAAATGGGCATCGGAAAGGTAGTCAATACGCTGGTCGGAGAGATCGAACAACTGGAAAAGCAAGAGTTCGACCAACCGATTTACGGAGAATACAGAACTTATTTTCAGTATTTCATTGGTCTGGCTCTTTTATTTTTGATATTGGAAAGCTTACTTTCTTATCGGAGAGGCAGCTTTTGAGGCCAGGAGCAGTCTTTAAAAAAAACGAGATCGCAAAGGATATGCACAGGACTTGTAGCTTAATGGGGGTCCTTTTGGTCGGGTTGGCTGTCAGTCCTGTCGTCGGGCAGTCGGCTCATCAGTTCTTGCGCAAAGGAGACCGGGCCTATCGGGCAAATGAATTCGGTTCGGCTGAGGAACACTATCGCAAAGCAGAAACCCTGGAGCCTTCTCCTCAGGGAAGTTACAATCTGGGGAATACGATTTACCAGCAAGGCCGTTACGAAGAAGCTGTGCCGCAATACGAGTCGGCAGCCCGCCTGCTGGAAGAGGAAAACCACCAAGCCAGTGCTTTTCATAATCTGGGAAACGCCCTTTTTCAGAAAGGCGATTATGAGGAAGCCCGGGATGCCTATCAGTCGGCCCTGCGCCGCTATCCCGATGATCTGGCCACCAAACACAACCTGGCCATGGTCAATAACCTGATCCAGCAACAGCAGCAGCAAAATCAGCCTCAAGACGACCCATCCAACCAACCCCAGCAAGATCGGGACGATCCTTCTTCCGACCCGGAACAACAGCCTCAGGAACAACCGGGCGAGCCCCAGGAGGATCCATCCAGCCCCCAGGAGGAAGTTAGCCGGGATATGACCCGGGAAGAAGCGCTGCAACTGCTACAGGTGATGGATCAGGAAGAACAAAAGGTGCAGGAAAAGGTCAAAAGAGGAGCAAAGAATAAGCCCAGAGCCGAAAAAGACTGGCGATGAAAAATGCTGCGGCAGATAGGGTAATAGGGTATTACATTCTGCAGCCGGGAAGCCAGGGGAACCGGCCAACCCGGCTCGAAATGAAGATAGTGTCCTTTATCATTTCTAAGGGCAAAAGGATTGAACTCTCATCCCGGAAACCGCATTCTTAATGGAAATGTCTGACGTCATGAAGTCGTTGTTAATTGGAGGATTACTTTTGTGGGCTTTTATTCCGCTTCTCGCGCAGAATTCTCCCCGCTTTTTTGCCGAGTTGAGCCAGGATAGCGTTCTTATGGGGCACACTTTCGAGTTGAAGTACACACTTGAAAATGCTCCCTCGGTTCAGTTCCAACTCCCGGTCATCCAGGGTTTCGATCTGCTCAGCGGCCCTATGACCTCCTCCGTCATGAACATGATAAACGGCAAGACCACCCAAAGGGTTACCTATACTTATGTTTTGCTCCCCCGCGGGGAGGGGGAATACTTTCTCCCTGCCGCCCTTGCGGAGGTGGATGGCGAAACCCTTCGCACAGAAGAGCTTCCGATCGTAGTGCTTTCCAACCCGGAAGGCATTCCCCAGCGCAAGCCCTCCCTCATGGATATGAACGGCATGGACATGGACTTTTTCCGCGATTTTTTGCCACCAGGTATGGAGGGTTTTTCTCTTCCCGGATTCCCCAGCGATTCGCTGAGATCCTTTCCGGATATGGAACAGCTTTTCGAACAGTTTCTGGATATGGAAATGCCCGGCCTCAAAATACCGATGCCGGATTCCATTCCCAGCTCGAAAAAGCGTCGAATTTACCGGATCTAAATGGGTCGAACGTTCCTCCTCATCGGATGCCTCATCGTTTTTCAGGCGTTTTGCCTGGCCCAGCCGGCCCGTATTACCTTTGAGGCCCGAGCCGATGCCGGGACGATAACCATCGATGATTACCTGACCGTAGAATTTACCCTCGTCAATGCCCGGGGATCGGAATTTCAGCCCCCGGAATTTCAAGGCTTCCTGATACAGTCCGGCCCCAATACCTCCATTCGTCAAACCTCCCTTAACGGCCGCGTCAACAGTGAATTCTCTTACCGCTACACCCTTCTGCCCGAACGCGTTGGCGAGCTGACCATTGGCCCTGCTTCCATCCAGAGCAATCAGAAGACGTATCGGTCCGACCCGATCACCGTCCGGGTAGTAGAAGCCCGCACCGAAGGCGGAGCCCCGGAATTGCTATTGGAAATGAAACCCTCCCGCAGAACCATCTGGCTGGGGCAGCAGCTCAATCTGGATTACAATCTGCTTTACCAGGTCCGGGTCAAGGACTACAATATTGTCAAGGAGCCGGATTTCCCGGATCAATCGGTACACGACCTTCAACGATTCAATTCCCGGGCCATGCGCGAGGTGAAGGACGGGGTTTCCTATGCGCAGCAAACCCTTCGCCGAAAAGCCCTTTTTCCCCAGCGGTCCGGCCTCATAGTCGTCGATTCCTTGTTGGTACAGGTCGGTGTGCAAGAAAAAGATGGATTGAACAACCTGTTCAGTATTGCGCCGCTGCGTTACCGCCTGCTCCGCTCAGATACCGTTCATGTGGAGGTGAAATCCTTACCCCCAGATCCCCCCACGGGGTTCATGGGGGCGGTAGGTCAATTTGAAGGGGATGTTTCCGTGGATCAGGAAATCCTTTCTCTGAACGATGCCCTGCAACTGACTGTGTCTGTGCAAGGCGACGGTGACATAAAACGCGTATTTGCCCCACCTCTGGATCTGCCGGATGGGTGGGAAACTTACGATAAAAAAGTGATCGATGAAAAGTCATTCGATCTCAACGGAAAACTATTGGGAAGGAAGGTATTTCGCTACACCCTTCTTCCCACCCAGGCCGGGAAAGTAGAGTGGGTGCCCGGGCTCTATTTTTTCGACACGGATTCTGCCCGCTATCGGCCTTTGATCCGGGATTCCATTCGAATGTGGGTAAAACCGGGGACCTCCGGCAGCTCGTCTGCCTGGGAAGATAAGCCGGCCCGTATGGCCGAAGATCTTCCCTTGAAACTTGACACCAGCCTGGAAAAACCGCAAGCGGAATTCGCAGGCACTACTCTTTTCTGGTTGTGGGTTTTTTCTCCCTTCATTTTGGCGGCATGGGTAATTGCCTGGGCCCTGTGGCAAAAGCAACGTAGAGGAAAGGTACCGGTCATGAGCGATGCGAAAGCCGAAAAACGGTTTCGGCAGGCACTAGGCTCGGTGGACCTCCAATCTCCCGAGGCCCCGACCTACCTGAGTGCGAACTGGTTACTGCTGCTGCAACGCCTGACCAGACTGCCCGAAACGGCCCAAAAGCCGGCCATTCTGACCGCTTTGGAAGAAAGGGCCTTTGACCCGCAAAAAATCTCGCAAGCCAAGACTATCTGGGAAAAGCTGGATCAGGCTCGATTCGCCGGAACTACTTCAGAGACCGACCTCAAGGAGCTCGTTCGGGAAATGAAGGAATGGATGGCCCACTGACGGCTTGCCGGTCTGTAACTCAAGTCAACCGTCAATGGGCAACTCTGGCTTCTAGCGGGCATAGGCCACACTCCGTTTCTCCCGGATCACCGTCACTTTGATCTGGCCGGGGTACTGCATCTCATCCTGGATCTTTTCGGAGATCTGGAAGGAAAGATGGTCGGCCTGATCGTCGGTGACCTTTTCGGCTTCAACGATCACGCGCAATTCGCGGCCGGCCTGCATGGCAAAAGCCTTGTGCACGCCTTCGTGGCTCATGGCCAGCTCCTCGAGCTCGCCGATCCGCTTGAGATAGCTTTCGAGGATCTCCCGCCGGGCGCCGGGGCGAGCGCCTGAGATGGCATCGCAGGCCTGAATGATGGGAGACAGCAGGTTGTTCATTTCGATCTCGTCGTGGTGGGCGCCCACCGCGTTGATGACGGCCGGGTGTTCGCCGTGCTTCTCGCACATTTGCATGCCCAGGATGGCGTGGGAAAGCTCGGAATCTTCCTCGGCTACCTTGCCGATGTCGTGAAGCAAGCCTGCTCGCTTGGCGAGTTTAACCTGCTTGGGGCTCAGGCCAAGCTCGGCCGCCATAGTAGCGCAGATGTTAGCCGTTTCGATGGAGTGCTTGAGCAGGTTCTGGCCGTAAGAAGAACGGAAACGCATCCGGCCCACCATGCGGACCAGATATGGATCCAATCCGTGGATATCCAGTTCGATCACGGTCCGTTCTCCGATTTCGACAATTTGTTCTTCCAGTTGCTTGCGGGTTTTGGCGACCACTTCCTCAATTCGGGCGGGATGAATGCGCCCGTCTGCGACCAGTCGCTTGAGGGAAAGCCGGCAGACTTCCCGGCGAATGGGATCGAAGCTGGAAATGACGATGGCTTCAGGCGTATCGTCAACGACGATTTCCGCTCCGGTGGCGGCTTCGAGCGCCCGGATGTTGCGGCCTTCCCGTCCGATGATCTGCCCCTTGAGGTCGTCGCTGTCCAGGTTAAAGACGGAGACGGTGTTCTCGATGGTGTGTTCGGCGCACATCCGCTGAATGGTCTGAATGACGATCTTTTTGGCGTCCTTGCCCGCTGTAGCCTTGGCCTCCTCGATGACGCGCTTGCGCAGGCTCATGGCATCGGTTTCGGCCTTGGCTTCCACCGCTTCGAGCAACTGTTCTTTGGCTTCGGATTCCGAGAGTCGGGCCACCTGCTCGAGGGCGCGAATGTGTTTTTCGTTGGCCTGATCGAGTTCCTCCTTTTTCCGGGCGACGATCTTGAGCTGCTTTTCCAGGTTTTCGCGGATCACGTTGACCTCGCTTTCGCGGGCTTCGATCTCGGTTTTTTGAGCCTCCAGTTGCTTCTCGCGATCTTCGAAACGTTCTATTCTTTGCTGGAGGTCGCTCTCCTTGGACTTGACCTCCACCTCGCGTTCTTTGAGTTCGAGCTTATGAGCAGCTTTGTCGCGGTCAAACTCGGAGCGAAGCCGGTTGAACCGCTCCTTTGCCTCCTTGATCTTTTGCTGCTTAATACTCTCGTTTTTCTTCTCCGCTTTAGAGACGATCTCCTCTGCCTTTCGCTCCGCATCCGTTACGATCCGATCGGCATTTTTGCGGGCTTCCTGGATTTGCCTGTCGGCCTCCTGGTTGAGCTTTTCGATCTCCTGGGTCTTCTGGTTCCGGAAAAACAACCAGCTGATCAGGGCCCCTATGGCCAGCCCGGCGATCCCGATTCCTATTATGATTCCTATATCCATCATCATGCTTTTAAGATGAAAAAAGAGACTTCGCGCCAGCGGACAGAGAAAAAGGGGGGAGACTTAGATCAGGCTACCAGGGAATCGAGCAAAGCATCGATGGACTCAAGCTTGCGATTGAGATTAACATCCATTGCAGTCTGCATCTTTTCCAAATGGAGGTCGACTGCATAGGTAAGCAAGGCCATAGCCAGGCAATCTTGCTTATCTTTATTGGTGTAGGTCAGCTGAAATCGGTTTACTTTCTCATTCAATTCCTTGACGATCCTCCGGATGGCCGGTTCATCGCTGCTTTTGATCTTGAGCGGATAGGGTCGGTTGGCAATCAGCACGGTAATTTGCTTGGCTTCCTGGTCCTCCATATCCCTTGTCCTTATTGTTCAGCTAACCACTCGATACATCTATCGATTTCCTTGATGTAGTGGTCTATCTCTCCCCGCAGCCGGTTCATTTCTTCCGGGTCTTTTCCTTTGGCCTCGTCCAACTGCCGGCGAGTCACGTTTAACTGTTCTTCCAGCGGAGCTACGGTTTCTTTTTGCAAACGGTCGAACTCCCCTTGTAATTGTTGATTGACCTGACGCAGCTTTTCATTTTCTTCTTTAAGTTCCTGAAACTGCAGGGCCAGGGTTTGAATTTTTTCTTCTATGTTATCCAGACGCTCGGTTGCTGTCATAGGCGTTTGGGTCTCACTTAGCGCCGGATGACGGCTGAAAGCTTACTTTCGAACTGGGTGATCAGTTTGGTCATCACTTTGTCGACCTCTTTGTCGCTCAGTGTACGCTCCGGGTCTTCAAATATAAAGCTAACGGCATAAGACTTTTTGCCCTTTCCCAGTTGTTCCTCGTTTTCGTACACGTCAAAGAGGTTGACGGCTTTCAGAAGCTTCTTTCCTCCTTTTTCGGCAATCGTCACAATATGCTGAAAATTGACGGAATTATCAATAACCAATGCCAGGTCGCGCCGGACCTGCGGGAATCGGCTGATTTCCTCAAAGATCAGCTTTTCGGGTTTCACAGCAGCCGTGAGGTTGTCCCAATGGATATCGGCAAACCAGACCGGGGTCTTGATCTCCATAGCTTTCACAAAGGCCGGATTCAACTTCCCGAAGGAAGCCAGCTCTTGCTGGCCCCGATGGAAGCGCAGTCCCAACTGGAATACAGCGTCCTGAAAAGAGGTTTCCTGATAGCCTCCAACGCCCAGTCGCTGGAACACTTCCTGTACCAGGGCTTTCAAACTGAAAAAATCAACTCCGGCAGAAGGGACGAGCCAACTTTCCGGATGCTTGTTCCCCGTCAAAAATAAGCTGAGATGCTGGACCTCATCTATTTTTTCTCCTTTTTGGCGATAGGTTCTACCGAACTCAAAAAGCTTCAGGTCCTGCTGTTGGCGGTTCTGATTGTGGACGACGGTAGAGAGGCCGTTGAAAAGCATATCCGGCCGCATGATATTCAGCTGGACATTGGAGGTGTTGTTGATGTAGATGAGTTCCTCCTCCGGGAATTCGGTGTAGATCTCCTGATAAAAGCGGGATTCGGAAAGAGAAAGCCCCATCATTTCCAGCAGGCCTTTGGCGGCAAGCATGTCGCCGACCTGGTTGCGCAGGGCGACCGGGTCGGGATAAGGGGCGATGGCCAGGGCCGATTCCATCCGGCTTTTTTCGGGGACTTTGTTGTAGCCGTATATCCGGAGGATCTCCTCGATCACGTCTGCTTCGCGGGTCACGTCCGATTTGTTGGTCGGGACGGTTACCGTGAAGGTCCCTTTTTCTTCTTTCAGGACCTCCATGTCCAGGGCAGCGAAGATTTCCTTCAGTTGCTTCGGTTGTAAATCGATACCGGTCAGACGCTTTACATTGCGAACTTTAACCTCCACCACAGCCCGCTCGGCGGGCTGCGGATAAATATCGACGATCTCGGAGGCGATCTTTCCTCCTGCCAATTCCTGGATCAGCAGGGCGGCTCGTTTCAGAGCATAAACGGTGATTTCCGGGTCGCTGCCTTTTTCGTAGATCTTGGCTGCATCGGTACGCAGGTTATGCTTCATGCTCGTGCGGCGGACCCATTGGGGATGGAAGTGTGCTGACTCCAGGAAGATGTCTTTCGTCTTCTCCGTCACCCCGGAGGAAATGCCGCCGAAAACGCCGGCAATGCACATGCCCTCCGACTGACCGTTGCAGATCATCAGGTCTTCGGCGAGCAAGCTTCTCGGCCTTTCGTCGAGCGTGGTGAAAGGGGTTCCCTCCGGCAGGGTTTTCACGATCACCTTTCGGCCGGCTACCTTGGCCAGATCAAAGGCGTGCAGAGGTTGGCCCAGTTCGTGCAGAATGAAGTTGGTAATATCGACGATGTTGTTGAGCGGTCGAACCCCAATGGCCAGCAGTCGTTTTTTCAGCCAATCGGGAGATTCCTTTACCGTGATCCCCTCGATGGAGATACCCGAATAGCGCGGGCAAGCTTCCGTGTTCTCAACCACAACCTCTACCTGTAAGTCGGTATGGTCCACCTTGAACTTGCTGACGTCCGGCAATTGAAGCGGACGGTTGTAATCTTCGTTGATCCGAAGGAAAGCCGCCAGGTCGCGTGCCACCCCCAGATGAGCCGTGGCGTCGGACCGGTTGGGGGTCAGGCCGATCTCGTATACGTGATCGGTCTCCAACTGGAAATAATCGGCCGCAGCTTGGCCTACCGGGCTGTTTTCGGGCAATACCAGTATCCCGTCGTGGTTGGTGCCCAGCCCCAGCTCATCTTCCGCGCAGATCATTCCTTCGGACACTTCCCCGCGTATCTTGCCTTTTTTGAGTTGGATCGGATCTCCGTCGGTGGGATAAAGGGTGGTGCCGACCCGGGCGACCAGCACTTTCTGGCCTTTTGTCACATTGGGAGCGCCGCAGACGATCTGCAGGAGCTCTTTTTCACCCACATCCACCCGGGTCAGGGAAAGGCGATCCGCATTGGGATGTTTTTCGCACTCGATCACCTCTCCTACGATTACGCCTTCCAGTCCGCCCTGTACGCTTTGTACGGTTTCCAGGCCTTCCACCTCCAGGCCAAGCCCGGTCAGCAGCTCGCCGATTTCTTCGGGTGACTTGTCCAGGTCGATGTAGGTCTTCAGCCAGTTGAGTGATGTCTTCATTTGCTTGCAGCGTTCTCCCGGGGTCTGTTTGAGTTATGTTCTCATTAAGGCTGCAAATATAGGTTTCGGTTCCCGGAGATGGTAATGATTTCAGGACGTCTTGGAGGGGCTCCGTCGGAAGGTCACCTATTCCCTGTCTTATATCCGGGAAGATCCATGAGGACTTGCCCGGCAGCAAGACAGAATGAAATGGTTTGGAACTACGGGTTAAAGAGGAGGAGAGCTCTTGAAAAGGGAAGCTATATGGAGTACCTTTCTCTGGTCTTTAGCATCATTCGTAAACCTAAACCCAATCGATCATGTACAAGCTCATCGTTCTGTTTTTCATCTTTTTTTCGCCGCCTTTTCTGTCGATGCCCAGCTTTTAGGTCGGGTGGGAGCCTCCATTGGAAATGGCTTCCACAATAAAAACCTGACCGATCTCAACGGGGAGGACTTCAAGCTCAAGCAAAGCGCTCTGGCCTGGAAGATTTACGGGGCCACGAGTTGGAAATTCATCGGCCTGGAAGGAGGATATCGGGATTTTGGAAAGATCGAGTCTGACCGGAACGGGGAAACGGTCACCAGCAATAGCCGGGGTGGGGATATCTTCGCCAAAGGCACGTTCAACATCGCCATTGTCGAAGTATTCGGTAAAGCCGGGGCATTTTTCAGTCGCACCAGAAATGAGGGGGGCGGTCTGGACGCAGAAGAAACGAATCGCCAGACGGCTTTTGCCTGGGGCGTAGGAGCCGGCCTGAACTTTGGCTTCCTGCACCTTCGCCTGGAGTACGAGAACATGCACACCAACCCGGATAATCTGGGTATGCTCTCTTTCGGCGCCTGGGTGAACCTGGGGAGCCGGGATTGAAAAGGAGCTCTGCAAATGAAAAAGGCATCCTCCCGACTCCGGGAAGATGCCTTTTGGCCGATGCAGTGGATCAAGTTCCTGCCATCAGCGGATCCTGTCCTCAGACTTTCTCCATGTATCCCGGCATCACAGGGAGATAGAGTTGTTCGTTGATCAGATTACGGGCGATCACGATGTGCTGGATCTCGGATGTGCCTTCGTAGATCTGTGTGATCTTGGCGTCTCGCATGAGGCGCTCGACATGGTATTCCTTGACAAAGCCGTAGCCTCCATGTACTTGCACGGCTTCCACGGTTTGTTTCATAGCTACCTCGCTGGCATAAAGTTTGGCCATGGAACTGGCGGCATCGTAGGGCAGGTTATTGTCTTTCAGCCAGGCAGCGCGGTACACCATCATTTTGGCAGCTTCCACCTCGGTGGCCATTTTGGCCAGTTTGAAGGAGATGGCCTGGTGCTTGGCGATCTGCTTACCGAAGGCTTCCCGCTCCTTGGCATAAGCTACCGCCAGTTCGTAGGCGCCGCCGGCGATACCCAAAGCCTGGGCTGCAATACCGATGCGGCCCCCGGAAAGGACCTTCATGGCAAACTTGAACCCGAAGCCATCTTCCCCGATGCGGTTTTCTTTGGGGACTTTAACGTCCGTATACATGATCGTGTGGGTATCCGAGGAACGAATCCCCAATTTATCTTCTTTGGCTCCGATGGTGACACCGTCCCAGGAAGTTTCAACGATGAAGGCATTGATGCCCCGGTGGCCTTTTTCCGGATCCGTTTGTGCCATCACCAGATGCACACTGGAAGATCCGCCGTTGGTGATCCAGTTCTTGGTACCGTTGAGCAGGTAATGATCCCCCTTATCTTCTGCCGTGGTGCGTTGGCTGGTGGCGTCGCTTCCGGCTTCCGGCTCGCTTAAGCAGAAGGCCCCGATCCACTCTCCGCTGGCCAGCTTGGGCAGGTATTTGGCCTTTTGCGTCTCGCTCCCAAAAGTTTCCAGGGCCCAACAGACCAGGGAATTATTCACGGACATCAGGACCGAACAGGAGTTATCGACCTTGGAAATTTCTTCCATGGCTAGAACGTAAGACAAGGTGTCCATACCCCCGCCGCCGTATTCCGGAGAAACCATCATGCCCAGGAAACCCAGTTCAGCCATTTGCTTAACCTGGTCCGTGGGAAAGGTCATATTGGAATCCCGCTCGATGACGCCGGGTTTCAATTCTTTCTGGGCAAATTCTCTTGCCGCTTCCTTAACGGCAATGTGTTCTTCAGACAATGAAAAATCCATAAAGCAATTTCTTTTTTAGAGCCGGAACTCATGGTTAGGGATGCGCAAATATGGCCTTTCAGGCTTCCAGCGAAAATACGCTAAAAATGCCTGAATTGGTAAGAGAATGGACCGCTCAGAGGGTTAAACAAGTGTCAAAATGGGAGAAATCTCTCCTTCGGACCTTACCAATTGATTTTCGCTTTCACCGGGAAATGATCAGATAAGTATCTTCCGTCGACGATGGGAGCGGGTACGAGGTATTCCGAGGGGGATAGATCGGGCGAAACCAGGACATAGTCGATCCGTCCTCCCGGTTTTTCCTGGGGATTAAATCCATTCCAGGTGCCTGCCGGTCCCGATTTAAGGGAGGCTTCGGCATAGGTGTCTTCCAGTTGAGCCAACAAAGTCTGCAGAACCGGCGAGTCCGGAGAGGCATTGAGGTCTCCCATGACAACGATAGGGATTTCCGAGCCTTTTCTCTTCTCCCTGATCTTTCTCAGGATCAGGCGGGCGCTTTCCAGCCGGGCTTCCTCGCCCCGATGGTCAAAATGGACATTGAATACCAAAGCCTGTTTTCCGGTCCTTTTGTCCTTCAGCAATCCCCAGGTACAGACCCGCTCCAGCGCGGCATCCCAGCCTACGGATACCTTCTCGGGCGTTTCGGAAAGCCAAAAAGTCCCTTTTTCCGCCACCTCGAACCGCTCTTTTCGGATGTAAACGGCGGCGAACTCTCCCTTTTCGGCTCCGTCCTCCCGTCCTACCCCGATGCGTTCGTAACCGGGCAATCCGTCTTCCAGGAATTTCACCTGATGGATCAAGCCTTCCTGAATGCCCAGAACATCCGGATCCTGCTTTCGAACCTGGTCCAAAAGATCTTCCTTGCGGTTATCCCAACGGTTTTCGCCGTCTTCCGGATTGTCGAAGCGGATGTTGTATGTCATGACCGTGAAAGGCTGAGCATCCAGCAAAGTGGCCAGGCCCAGCAGGAATACGAACAGAACGAACAGGGTCTTCTTTTTTGAGTACATATTTTTTCAACTTTCCAAAACCTCCATCAAGGTACGGAAGGCAACGTAATGTTCCCCAAACCGTTTTTGATGATCCTCCTGGAGACGGGCGGCGTAGTGGGCGTTGTATTGCTGAAAATGAGTCAGGGCGGGCAGGAAATATTGGAAGGCATAGGTAACCCCGTCATCTTCCTCATGCAGAAGGCGGCAGATCCGATTCCCGGAGAAGAGCCCAGTTTCCATCATCTCCGGAATATGCACTTCGCGCATCCAGCGCAGCCATTCATCGTGCTTCTCGTGGTTGATCTTGACCGTGACGTTGTAGAGGATCAATGTGGACGTAGCCTTTTTTCAGTTTAGCGGGAAAAAATTCTCCATCGGCGTATTCATGGGGATTCTTGACCCTACCCGGGAAAGACCTAAGATAACAAACGTGAGCTAAGTAAATGGGAATTCTTCGGTGGGCTTGCAGTTTTGACCGGGAAGGGCCACCGCCCTTAAATCTTCCTGCCGGGTGTCCTTTCAGGCCGTACGATGGGATTAAAACCTTTTCCCTACTCCGAATGCGATCGTCCAGGTATCGTAGGCCTGGATGCGACTATCGTAAAACACGGTAGGGAAAACATCCCAGCCCTTCGACAAATGGATCTCATACTCCACGCCCACCTGCACGAGCCAGAATCCCCGATTTCGGTCAAATTCATAGCCTCCTCCCAATTCCAGCACCAGGCCCTTCCAGGGGTTATGCATAAGGTCCAGACTGACCACCAGCGGGTACTCGCGTTCCAGGTCTTCCTCGGCATGGTCAGCCTGTATGATAAAGGTTTGCAGTTCGAGATCCGTATGCAAGCCCAATCCCCATTTGGGGTTGAACCAGTATTCATAATCAAACCCCCACGCGGGTATCAGAAGGCCTTTTCCCTCATCGGCTGTGCGCACATGGGTGTGTCCCAACAGGATGGCTACCCGGTGATGGGAAAAGTCGTGTTCCTGATGCTTTTCGAGGTCCGAGGGTTGGGATTCCTCGTGTTGCCCGTTAGCAGAAAATACCGGAAAAAGAAATAGGCTGAAAATCCAAAACCTGTACATGGCGCTGCTCGCTTTGGCGCAAAAGTATCTCGGTGCGGGGCGTAGTTTTGGTGCTTTTGGTCACTGAGGCGCTTTTTTCCCGGGCTGGGGTTAAATGCGCTGAATATTGGCTCCCAGGGCATTGAGGCGCTCATCGATCCGCTCGTAGCCACGATCGATCTGGTTGATGTTGCGGATGGTACTGGTCCCTTTGGCCGAGAGGGCCGCGATCAGGAGGGCTACGCCGGCGCGAATATCCGGGGAAGTCATTTCGATGCCCCTGAGAGGGAATTTTCGGTCCAGGCCAATGACGGTGGCGCGATGGGGGTCGCACAAGATGATCTGGGCACCCATGTCGATCAGCTTATCCACGAAAAAAAGCCGGCTTTCGAACATTTTCTGGTGTACGAGAATGCTGCCCTTGGCCTGGGTGGCAACGACCAGCACGATACTCATCAGATCGGGTGTAAATCCGGGCCAGGGAGCGTCGTATATGGTCAGAATCGATCCGTCGATGAAGGTTTTTATCTCATATTGGTCTTGTGCGGGAATGTGGAGTTCGTCTCCCTTGAAATCGATTTGAATGCCCAGGCTTTGAAATTTCCGGGGGATGATGCCCAGTTCGGTTTCGCGGGCGTCCCGGATCACCAGTGAGGAGCCTGTCATGGCGGCTAGCCCGATAAAGGAGCCGATTTCGATCATATCGGGCAATACCCGGTGGGTAGTGCCCCGCAGTTCGTCCACCCCGGTCACGGTCAGGAGATTGGATCCTACGCCTTCGATTCGAGCGCCCATGCTGTTGAGCATCCGGCTGAGCTGCTGCACGTAGGGTTCGCAGGCCGCGTTGTAGATGCGGGTGACTCCCTTGGCCATCACGGCGGATAAAAGGACGTTGGCGGTGCCGGTTACCGAGATCTCGTCCATCAGGATTTCCTTCCCTTCCAGATGCGTGGCATCGACCAGGTAAGAGTGCTTATCGGTATTGAAGTCGAATTTGGCTCCGAGTTGCTGAAGACCTGTGAAGTGGGTATCCAACCTTCTCCGCCCGATCTTGTCACCCCCGGGTTGGGGCAGATAGGCCCGGCCGAAGCGAGCCAGCAGAGGGCCGATCAGCATGACCGATCCCCGGATGCTTCGGGCATGCATCTGAAATTCTTCGGATTGGAAAAACTCAAGATCGACCTCGGCAGCCCGGAACCGGAAGGTATGCTCGTCTATTCGTTTTACTTCTACCCCCAATCCCTCGATCAAGGCGATCAGCCGAACGACATCCCGGATGGCAGGAATATTGGAAATGGTTACTTCTTCGCGGGTCAAGAGCGTGGCGCAAAGGACCTGAAGGGCTTCATTCTTGGCTCCCTGAGGGGTAATGGATCCGCTCAGGCGGTGTCCTCCTTCCACGACAAAGGTATCTCCTTCCATATGGATTGATCTGGATGATTGGTTTGTCGCGGCAAAAATAAGATCCTTCCGCCAAGCCACACCAAAAGCCGTCGGATGGTGTGAAATCAGGATCCGGAAAGAGCCGTTCGATCAGTTCTTCCTACGCCGTCCTTTGCCGTAATTCTTGCGTCCGCTGCCGTTCTTGCCCCGGGCTGTGGACTGCCGCTTTTTGCCTCCGGAGGATTGATTCAGATTGTCGATCTGTGTGTTCTCCCCCAATTGGAGTTTACCTTCGGAGATGGCGCTCAGGTCGGCTTTGATCACCTCGTCACTCACGTAGTGCTCTTTGTTCCACGTCTTGTAGGCCAGTTTCATGTAAGCGGCGATGACCCGGGTGAACTCCTCTCTTTTTTCCTCATTTTCCATGGCCATGGCCTTGGTGATGAGTACTTGCACCAGGTGGCCGTAATGCCGGAAGCGGGCTTCCGTTTCGGGGTAATGCAATTGGTCGGGCTTGACTTCGGCATCTGCCCTGAGGGGCCTCTCTCCGTTGGGAGGCTGTACATCGATCTCATATTCGGCGATGCGGAAAAAATGCTTCCAGAGTTTATCCTGGTAGTCTTCAATGTTCCGGCTCTGAGGGTTCATCTGCATCATCAGGCGAATGATGAGGTCGGCCAATGCCTGGCGCTCCTCGCCGTCTTCCAGCGTCTTGCAGTAATCGATCAGCTTCTGTACGTGTCTTCCGTATTCCGGAATGGTTAATTCTTCTCTCTGCGAGTTGTATTCCATGGAATGATGAATAATTGATTCCGGCCTTTGTATGTAGTGGGGCCGGCGAATAGCTTATGCCGTGGGAATGGTGTGTGTAAAGGTACGAATATATGGATTATTCAACAGTTACGGACTTGGCCAGGTTTCGTGGCTGATCGACATCGCATCCTCGCATAACGGCGATATGATAAGAAAGCAACTGGAGCGGAACCACAGATAGCAGCGGCGAAAAAGGCTCTTCGATGGCCGGGATCTCGATCGAGTAATCTGCCATTTGTTTGATGGTCTGGTCTCCTTCCGGAATGATCGCTATGACCCGGCCTTTTCGGGCTTTCACTTCCTGGATGTTGCTTACGATCTTGTCGTAAGCGCTTTGGTTGTTGGCAATAACGACTACGGGCATTTTTTCATCGATCAGGGCTATAGGTCCGTGTTTCATCTCGGCTGCCGGGTATCCCTCGGCGTGGATGTAGGAAATCTCTTTCAGCTTCAGGGCGCCTTCAAGGGCCACCGGGAAATTATATCCCCGCCCCAGATACAATGCGTTGTGATGGTCTTTTATTTCGGAGGCGATGTATTCGATTTGCTCATTGTATTTCAGCACCTGTTCGACCTTTTTCGGGATCTGGTCCAGTTCGGTGATCAATTTGCGGAGATAAGTTTCGCTGACGGTTCCCTTTTCGTGCGCCAGGTTCAAGGCCATCAGGGCCAGCAGCGTTACTTGTCCGGTAAAGGCCTTGGTGGAGGCTACTCCGATCTCAGGACCGGCATGGATGTAGGACCCGCAGTGGGTGGCCCGGGCGATGGAAGAGCCCACCACATTGACCAGGCCGTAGATCAGGGCTCCCTTCTCTTTGGCCAACTCCACAGCGGCCAGGGTATCGGCCGTCTCGCCCGATTGGGAGATGGCGATCACGATGTCTTCTTCGTTAATCACCGGGTTTCGGTATCGAAATTCGGATGCGTATTCGACTTCGACCGGAATCCTTACCAGGTCCTCGAGCAGGTATTCCCCGATCAACCCGGCATGCCAGGAGGTTCCGCAGCCCACGATGATGATCCGTTTGGCATTTACGATTTGCCGGATGTGATCCGTTAGCCCACCGAGTTTTGCCCAGCCCTCTTTGCGGTTCAGGCGCCCGCGCATGGCATCCGATATGGTATTGGGTTGCTCGTGGATCTCCTTCAGCATGAAATAATCGAAACCGCCCTTTTCCAGTCGTTCGAGCTTCAGGTCCAGCTCGTGCACGTAGGGGGTCTGGTACTCATTGTCCAGGGTCTTGATCTGAAGGTCTCCCCCGCGGGAGATCACTGCGATCTCCTGGTCGTTCAGGTAGACCACTTTTTTGGTATGTTCGACCAAAGGTGTAGCATCGGATGCCACAAAGTATTCCCCTTCGCCTATCCCGATGACCAAAGGGCTCTGTTTTCGGGCAGCAACCAGTTTACCCGGCTCTTTTTTATCCATGACCACGATGGCGTAGGCCCCGATCACCCGGTTCAAGGCAACGCGTACGGCTTCCTCCAGCGATAGATTTTCATGCTCCTGAAAGTTCTCGATCAAGTGCACCAAAACCTCCGTATCCGTTTCGCTCTGGAAAGTATGGCCCTCCTTTTCCAATGCCCTTCGCAGAATATCGTAATTCTCGATGATGCCATTGTGAACCAACGCCAACTGGCCGCTGCCCGAACGATGCGGGTGGGCATTGATATCATTCGGCTCCCCATGCGTGGCCCAACGCGTATGTCCTATACCGACCGTCCCGGAAAATTCATTTTGCCCTGTCACCTCCTCCAGATCCTGGACCCGCCCTTTTTTCTTGAATACGGCAAGCTCTCCGTTCATCAGCGCTATTCCTGCACTGTCATAGCCCCGGTACTCCAGGCGCTTGAGTCCTTTTATGAGAATGGGATAAGCCTTTTTTGAGCCAACATAACCGACAATACCACACATTTGCTTCGGGTCTTTTAGGGAATGATGAGAAGTCTATAAGATGGAACAGATTAGGGAGCCACAGGTTTCTGAGCGTCACCTGGCCTCAGCCCAGATGGACAATGGCTCCGGATAGCTGCAAATTGGATAAACTTTCCGAAGCAAAAAAGGCATCTACTCCAATCGGGTTATGGCCAATAATAATCTCGGCGCGTACTGACTGTGGCCGGAGCCATAAAAAACCACTCGTTCGGGGGATTGTGCCTTGGGGTTCAGGCTCAGGAAAAGCTTATCGGTGCCTCCTTGTTCGATAAAGTCCTGGAGGTGGGCAGTGAGGTTGATCCGGTAAACATCCGGGCCGCCGTTTTCTCCCCCCTCGATCTGGCCTCCGAATGAACCGGCCGGAAGGACTCGGTCCAGAAAAAAGGCCTGGTCAAAGGTCCAAACTGCCGGAAAGGTTGGATCGAAAGTCAGATTCCGCACATCGTCGATGACCAGCAGCTCGCCTTCGGAGCTCCGTTGGGAAACCAACAATTGATCGGGTGGGGGATACAAGTCCGTACTGTCTCCCGGCCACTCTGCGACCGAAAGCACCAATTCCGCCTTATTGATGATCACATTGTTCAGTTGATTGAGTTGGGGGAAGGTAAGCTCGATCATAGGGCCCGCCAATCCCTGTAAAAAGGCCAGCGAATCCTGGCCCGTATTTAAAAATCCGACCACCGGGCTTCCCGAGAACACATGTTCATAGCGGGCGGTTCGAACGGCGGGAGAAGCGAAAGTAAACTGATAAGTGGTCTGTAGGGTATCGTCCCTCCGATAGTAGATGAACAAGCCTCCCGAACTGGTGCTCAGGTCGAGGTCCAACAAACCTCCGGAGACCAGGGTAGGACGAATCTCCACCCCCTGGAAAAAATCCTGGAAGAGGGAGTCGGAAGTATAGGTAAGGCTATCGGCCATCATGAATTCCATACCCAGTTGCTCATCTAACGGGATCCGAAGGTGGGGAAAAGAAACCGTATCCGCATTCCCCTGGCGGTAGTTGATGCGCTGGACCGAATCCAGCGATATCAGATTCTGGCCGGAATACAAAGGCCCCCCGAGAATCGGAAGCTGGGTATCCGTAAAGTAGTCGATGTTGGGATCCAGGCGGTCGCCCAGCCGAAATAGGTCGATGCCCATGTTTTCCCCTTCCACTTTCCCGTAGCCTTCACCACTGGCGTAGGGCAGGATCAAAACGATGGAATCAAAAACGGTTGTATCCTGGAAAAAGGTCTCCACGGGGAAACCGAAATTGTCTTTGGGTAGGCGAAGCTGGATCAAAAGATTGGAGGCGACTCGCCCGAAAACAGGATCCTGATATTGGCCGAACGGCGCCCGGGACAATAAGATCAGGTCGTCATCCGGGGAAGAATAGGTCCGTACGGGCTCCGTGGAGACGGTGGCGGTACGAACCAGGAAAGTGTCGGTGACAGCTACCTGAATGATATCTTCTTCGATGATCTCCTGCCCCAGTTGGATGGGATCTGTACAAGAGAATAGGAAAGCCAGGAACAAACCGGCTAGGTAAACAGTCGGGGAAATGGTTTTCATTCGTAAGCCTTTACATCCGTAATGTCTGGCTGCAAGAAGCCGGCCGGGATGGTAAAATCCAAAAAAGGGGTTGACCTTTAAGAGACTTCCTCAGCGAGCAAAGCGTTGTAAAAATCCAGCACGGACTCAAAAAAACTTTCCTCGTCCTCGTAGGTCAAAATGGATTTGTCGGTAGATTCCAGGAAGGCGCTGACCTGATTCTTGTTCAGATCGCTGTTGAGGGTGATGGCGTCGGAATAAGTAAATGCTCCCTGGTGCAAAGTAACGGCGCCGTCTTCATGGTAGGCATCCAGATCCGACTCGGATAAGTTGTTGATGGAAGCTTTGCCTACAAAACTTTCGTCAAATTTTTTGGAGTAGGCATCTTCGTAGAGCGAATAGATTACCTTGGCATTTTGAAAAATGGGCTCTGATTTGTATGCGCTTTTCAAGTAAAGCGGGATCAGGGAAGTCATCCAGCCGTGGCAATGAATGACATCCGGTGCCCAGCCGAACTTCTTGACGGTTTCCAGAACTCCTTTGCAGAAAAAGACCATTCGATCGGCATTGTCCGCATGGACCTCGCCTTTGTTGTTTTCGAATAGACTTTTCCGCTTGAAGAAATCGTCGTTGTCCAGGAAGTAGACTTGCATACGGGCTTCCGGAAGGGAGGCCACCTTAATGATAAGGGGGTAATCGTCATCGTCAACGATGATGTTCATGCCGGATAACCTGACCACCTCGTGCAGACGGTGCCGGCGCTCGTTGATCGAACCGAACCGGGGCATGAGAACCCGGATTTCCAGACCGTTTTCCTGCAGAAATTGGGGGAGTTTTCGGGCTATCTGTGAGATTTCGTTCAATGCCGTGTAGGGCTGCATCTCCTGAGTGACAATCAGCGCTTTCTTCTTGCTCATAAATCCGTCCTACATTTGTGAATAGAAGCGAAAAATCAGCTTTCGTGATTTTCTGTGGACGTGCAAAGTTAACAAATTTGCTTCATTTCCGAGATGGATCATTAAAGCTTAGCAAGCTGTAGGCGAATTGCTTAAACCAACCAAACCAGATTGGTCCCCATGCTGAGTGTGTTCAAAAAAAGGGCCGACCTCAGGCGTTTTCTGCGTTCGGGCTCCAATCCTTCCGGAGAAATCGGCTTTGTCCCCGCCATGGGTGCCCTGCACGAGGGGCATCTCGACCTCGTCCGCAGGTCGCTGGCCCGTTCGGCCACAACCGTGGTCAGCATTTTCGTCAACCCCACCCAATTCAATCAGGCCCAGGACCTGGAAAAATACCCCCGCCAAGCGGAAAAGGATATAGACCTGTTGTCGAGCCTGGGCGATCTGGTGGTGTTTTTGCCCGAGTTAGAGGAGGTCTATCCGCCGGATGAGGATCTGCGTGTACCGCTGGATCTGGGTTCACTGGGCAAGGTCATGGAAGGAAAGTTCCGCCCCGGCCACTTCGAGGGGGTGGCCCAGGTAGTGAAGCGTTTGTTGGACATCGTTGAGCCGAGGCGCCTCTTCATGGGACAGAAAGACCTGCAGCAGATCCGGGTGGTGGACAGGCTGATTAAAAGTTATTCGATCCCGGTGGACCTGGTCGCCTGCCCTACCATTCGAGAGCCCGGCGGTTTGGCGATGAGCTCCCGAAATCAACGCCTCTCAGATGATGAAAAACAACGGGCCTCCCTGATTTTTCAAACCCTTTCTCAGGCAAAAGACCGTTACCTTGAAGGCGTTCCACCGTCTGAAGTAATGGAAGATGGTTTTCAGAGCTTAAAAAAAGCCGGATTCAGGGTCGAGTATTTCGAATTGGTGGAGGCAGAGAGTTTGGCCCGGCTGCAGGACGATGACCCGAAAGTTGATTTTGCCGTCTGTACGGCGGCCGGACTGGGGGCCGTGCGGCTCATTGACAATGTGCTGGGCAAACCATAGCCGGTCTTCAAATGTTTCTTTTAGGGCATAGCTCTTTTGGAGGATTCCTAAAATTTGCAAATTTGCGCTCCCTCTTTGAACAGCGGAAAGAGGAAGAGCGCGCACAATAACAAAGCCATGTTTATTCAGCGATTCAAATCCAAGATCCACCGAGCAACCATTACGGAGGCGGATCTGAATTATATTGGCAGTATTACCATTGACGAAGCTTTGATGGAGGCTGCCAACCTCATGGAGGGTGAAAAGGTGCAGGTAGTGAACAACAACAACGGCGAGCGGCTTGAGACTTACGTGATCAAGGGGGAACGCCATTCGGGTGTAGTCTGCCTGAACGGCGCCGCTGCGCGCAAAGCCCAGGTGGGCGACACGGTGATCATCATCGCCTATGCCTGGATGCAAGAGGCGGAAGCACAGAACTACGAACCCCAGGTTGTATTCCCGGATGCTCACAACCGGATACCCGCTCCTCTTGCGGTGACCCCATAAAAAGGGGATTGCAAACATGCTTGGGGGATTACTATTTTTGAGGCTTCCTGGTTGTTTAAGCATCCCCTAAATTTGTAATCCCTTGAAAAAAACCTTACTGAACTTTCTGAAATTCCTCATTTTCCTGGGTTTAGGGCTGGGGATACTGTATCTCGTCTATTGGAACCAGAACAATGCTTACCAGGATCAATGCGCCCGGGACGGCATTACGGCTGCAGATTGCAGCCTGCTCGATAAGGTGATCCAGGACTTTATTCAGGTCGATTACTTCTGGATTATACTGGTGTTGGCTGCCTTTTTTGTCAGCAACCTGAGCCGGGCCGCCCGCTGGAGAATGCTTCTGAGCCCGATGGGGTACAAACCGACCTTTCACAACTCTCTGCTCACCATTTTAGTGGGGTACTTTGCCAATCTGGGGCTGCCCAGGATCGGAGAAGTCATCCGGGCCGGATCCATGGCTCAGTACGAGCACATTCCGGTCGAAAAAGTAATGGGTACCGTTGTCGTGGATAGGATCATCGATGTGATCTGTATTTTGCTGATCTCCGCTACGGCCTTTATCCTCGAACGGGAAAAGATCTTCGCCCTCGCCAATGAATACGTCGACCTCGAATCCAAATTCGGGAATGCGGGCAATTTGCTTTTGCTGCTGGTTGGCATTTTCGCGCTGTTTCTGGCGCTCTTTCTCACATTCCGCAAGCGATTGGAGGGTTTCAGCCTCTACCAGCGGATTGCCAAGATCGTTGGAGGGTTCGCAGACGGTCTGCGCTCTATTTTCAAACTGGATAATCCCGCTCTGTTTTTGTTCCACACCCTGGTGATCTGGTCGATGTATTATTCCATGACCTATCTTTGTTTTTTCGCCTTCGAGCCCACCTCCCATCTGGGCCCTTTGGCGGGACTTCTGGTCTTTGTTTTCGGGTCCTGGGGGATTGTGATTCCGAGTCCTGGCGGCATGGGTACCTATCATTTTCTCGCTCAGAAGGCCTTGCTGATGTATGGCATTCTGGAATACGATGGATTCTCCTGGGCCAATATTGCCTTTTTCTCCATCAACCTGGGCGGAAACGTGCTCTTCGGGATCATGGCCCTTATTTTATTGCCTATCTTAAACCGCAATTATCATCCACAACCTGTTCTGGAAAGTTAATGTCCCGAACTCTTCAACGTATTCAGTACAAAATCCAGGAACTGCCCACGGCCCGGGAGCAGGTCCTGGCCTGGCGGCAGGCCGGCGAAAAGGTCGTTTTCACAAATGGCTGCTTTGACCTGTTGCATTACGGGCACTTCCACTACCTGGCCGAGGCGGCCGATCTGGGCGACCGGCTGGTGGTCGGGCTGAACAGCTCGGCTTCGGTAAGTCGCCTGAAAGGCTCCCATCGGCCCATCCAGGACGAGTCTACTCGCCAAACGGCTCTGGCCTCCCTGTCTTTTGTCGATCTCGTGGTCCTGTTTGAGGAGGATACGCCTCTCCATCTGATCACTGCCCTGCTGCCCGACTTCCTCGTAAAAGGAGGGGATTATCGCACAGATGAGGTGGTTGGCGCTTCCGAGGTGAAGGCAGTCGGCGGAGAGGTCGTCGTACTGGATTTTGTACCGGGTTATTCGACTACCCGCATCGAGCAGAAGATCCGAGGGCTCAAATTGTAGTTTTATGCGCATTCGCGACATCCTGCACGTGCTGGAGAATTTGGCTCCCACCGTCTACCAGGAATCTTATGACAACGCCGGATTGATCGTCGGAGATCCCGAATGGGAATGCACCGGCGTTCTTACCTGCCTGGATTCTACCGAACCGGTAGTGGAAGAGGCTATACAGAAAGGGTGCAACCTGATTGTGGCCCATCACCCCATCCTCTTTCGCGCGATCAAACAATTGACCGGAGCCAATTATGTGGAGCGAACGCTTATTGCAGCCATCCAAAACGGGGTGGCCATTTATGCCATCCACACCAATCTGGACAATGTGCTGGTGAATGGCGTGAACCAGCGGATCGGCCAACGTCTGGGTTTACAGCAAACCCGTATCCTGAAACCGAAGTATGGCGCGATGCATTTTTCTCTGTACGCGCACGAAGATCCGGAATCGGATATGATGAAGCTGAAATCGCTGGGAGCCCTCGAACTGGCCTCGCATGCCTTCCCGGAAGGTGAAAATCGAATCAGCGGACGGATAGATCCCAGGCTACTGGACCGGATCCGCGACTCTTTTCCCGGTCGCGACCTGAAGGTCCTTCGCCATGAAAATTCCGCTGGGGTGGGGTCGGGTCTGATCGGTAAATTGCCAAGTCCCATGGAGGAACCCGCTTTCCTCCAATGGGTGGGTGAGCAAATGAAGGCTCCCTGCATCCGGCATACCGCTCTCCGCAACCGGCCGGTCCGGCTTGTTGCGCTCTGTGGAGGAGCCGGGGGATTCCTGCTGCCCAACGCCCTGGCGGCAGGTGCAGACGCCTTTCTGACAGCCGATTACAAATACCACGAATTTTTCGATGCGGACGGGAAAATCCTGCTTGCGGATATAGGCCACTTTGAGAGCGAACAATTTACGATCGACCTACTTTTTGAAGTCTTGTCATCCAAATTTCCTAATTTCGCGTTTTATTCTACAGAGGTCACCACCAATCCGGTGAACTACTTTTTTACAAGGGATTAAAACGGAAGAATCGATCCATGGCGGAAAAGACAATCGCAGATAAACTCAAAGACCTTTTCAAACTTCAGGAAATCGACTCTCAAATCGATCAGATCGGCATTCTCAAAGGGGAATTGCCCATGGAGGTCAGCGATTTGGAGGATGAAATTGCCGGCCTTACGACCCGGGTCCAGCGTCTTGAAAATACCGTGAATGACCTGCAGAAGGAAGTTTCACAATACGAAGCCGGCATCAAAGAGGCTCAATCCAATATCGAACGTTACTCGTCTCAATTGGACGACGTCAAGAACAATCGCGAGTTTGAAGCCCTGAACAAAGAGCTCGAAATGCAACGGCTCGACATTCAGTTGTTCGAGAAAAAAGTGCGGCAGGCCAATACGACCATAGCGGATAAGGAAGACACGTTGGCCGCCTCCCGGGAAAGGCTGGAGAAAAAAGAAAAGAACCTGGAGGCCAAGAAGGTCGAACTGAACGAGATCATCGAGAAGACCGACAAAGAGGAGAAAAAACTCTTGAAAGAGTCCGAAAAGGCAAGGGGCAAAATCGAAGCTCGCCTCCTCAAGGCATACGACCGGGTCCGAAATAACTACCGGAACGGCTTGGCCGTCGTTACCGTTGAGCGGGATTCCTGCGGAGGTTGCTTCAACCGGATCCCGCCCCAGGTCCAACTGGAAATTTCCATGCGGAAAAAGATCATAGCCTGCGAGCATTGCGGCCGTATTTTGGTAGATGCCGAAACCGCCGGAGTGGATCAGGAGGATGAAGTTAAATCCTGATATTCCTGTATCCTGCGCAGAAAAAAGCCCTCGGAATTGGATTGCGAGGGCTTTTGTATGTCCGGTTGCCCGACAAGGCTTATTTTGAGATATGTGGTTGTTTTTGTTATTGTCTGTCCTCCCCCGCTTCGGGGAGGCGAACGCCCGGGTTGAGGATTATCATTTTCATTACGGCCAAAAGGCCGGGGAGGCCTACCAGCTCTTGCTGGAGCTCCGAATGGGAGAAGCAGAGGACAAAATCAGAATTCTCCAGGAAGAGGACCCGCATAATCTGGCGGTCTTCCACCTGGTCAATTACCGGGATTTTCTCCAGGTTTACATTTCTGAAGATGAAAAGGCTTTTCAAGCCTGGAAAAAGGAAATCTGGTCCCGCCTCCGAACCGTCCGCAAAGGCCCTTCAGATTCCCCCTATTCCCTGTATGTGCAAGCCGAGATCTACCTGCAGTGGGCGGTGACCCGAATTAAATTCGGAGAATACATAGGCGCCTTCAACGACCTGAGTACCGCCTACCAACTGCTCCGAAAAAACGAGAAACGCTTCCCGGACTTTTTACCGAATCAGAAAAACCTGGGTATGCTTCACGCTTTCGTAGGTAGCCTACCCGACAGCTATCGTTGGGGCTTTCAATTGATATCCGGTATGAGGGGCTCCCTGAAAGAAAGCCGGAAAGAACTGCGGTTGGCATCGTCTCAATCCGGGCTCTTTCAAACCGAGGCCTCCATTTTCGAAGTCTACCATCTGCTGTACCTGGCCAATCGACCATCAGAGGCCTGGGATAGACTGGCAACCCTGGGCCTGGATCCGAAAAAAAGCCCTCTCTACTGCTTTATTCTGGCCAACGTTGCCATGCGCACGGGCAGAAACGAAGCCGCTCTTCAATTTCTTCGTTCCCGACCTCAAGGCGGATCCTACTTCCCTTTTCCCTATCTGGACTTTCTGGAAGGGCTTGCCCGATTGCGTCGGTTGGATCCTGCTTCAGCTGCTTTTTTCGATCGCTTCCTCCGGGATTTCAAGGGCCGGCATTACCTCAAAGCGGCTTACCAAAAACGAGCCTGGCACGCCTTGCTTTTCGAGAGTGAAAACCGATACCGGCATTTCATGGAGAGCTGTCTTCAGAAAGGGGAAAGTCGGGTGGGGGAGGACGAGGCCGCCTGGGAAGAAGCCCAATCCGGGGCCATGCCCCATCCGGAATTGCTCAAGGCCCGTTTGTTATTCGACGGCGGTTATTACGGCCAGGCAAAAGTTGTGCTGGACAAAATCAGGGTAGAGAGGATGAAGGAAAAGCGGCTGATGGTCGAATTTTATTACCGAAAAGGCCGGGTTTTTCAGGAAATGGGCCGGCTGGAAGAGGCTGAGGATCATCTGAAAAAAACCGTTCGGTTGGGCACCGGCGAGTCTTGGTATTTCGCCTGCAAAAGTGCTTTGGAGCTCGGCCTTATGTTCGAACAGGCAGGAAACGATCAAGAGGCTGCACTCTGGTATCAAAATTGCCTGCAGCTTTCTCCCCAGGCCTATAAAACCGGGTTGCACCGACAAGCCCGGTCGGGCCTGGAAAGGCTTCAATGGAAATAGGGAATCCGTTTAAAAAACAAAGCCTTGCACGCGTCCTTACTTGTTTTTTAAACCACATTCAAACCCATTCTTCCTGCTTGGAATCGGCCGGATTTGCCTTTTGGCTGTAATGATAATACCAGAAGGCGCCAATGACAGCCGGCAGATAGATCAATGTGAGAGCAACCGGGTTAAGATACCCGGGAAGATCAAACCGCCCCCAGCCAAGCGCAAGGATCCCGGACCAGAAAAAGATGAATGCGAGGCTACTGCCCAGGTATACCCAGCGGGTTTTGTCGGACCAGTAGATTGCTCCGCACAAGGCACTTGTAAGTTGAACGAATCCAAGTATGAGCATGCCCAGGGCAAAGGCAGGGGGAAACAGGATCAGGAACAAGGTAGGCCAGAGCACCAGGCCCTGCAAAAAGGTGTCGATTCGGCGATATCGTTGCTGAGGCGATTCAAAGGATGGATCCGGGCCCTCCAGGGGTACCCTTTCCAATTCCGGTTCGCTGAAAAGATCGGAGGAGTAGACGCTTTTTGGATCTGTTTTCATTGGGATGGCTTTCTGGATCGCTATTCCGTTTAATTTAGGTTATTTCATCGTGCCTTTGAAGTGGAGGCCGACATTTTTGCCTGAATTTGACGGGGCGGGCAGTCTGGCAGAGGCAAGTTTGACAATAACCCATTTTCGTTTACTTTTGCCCAACTGTAAAAAACAAGGGTTTCGCCGACTTTCGGGAAACCCGTTTCCTTTCAACGAAAAATCAATGAAGTGATTATGGGTCAGACGATTGCCTATGCTATTCCCGTACTCGGGATCTTGGCCTTATTGTACACTTTCCTGCGTTCCTCCTGGGTCAATCGCCAGGAGGTGGGTACCGAAAAAATGGCCAGGATTGCCCAAAATATTTCAGACGGTGCTATGGCCTTTCTCCGGGCCGAATATCGTGTGCTTTCCATTTTTGTTATTGCCGTTGCCATTCTTCTGGGGGTTTCGGCCAACAGCGAAAACAGTTCCTGGCTGATAGCCGTGTCCTTTATCATCGGAGCTATTTGCTCGGCCCTGGCGGGCTTCATCGGCATGCGCGTAGCTACCAAGGCCAATGTTCGCACGACCAACGCGGCCCGGACAAGTCTCGGTAAGGCCCTGGAGATCGCCTTCGGAGGCGGGTCCGTTATGGGAATGGGCGTGGTCGGTCTGGGCGTTCTGGGACTCGGTTCCCTGTTCTTGCTGTACAGCAATATGGGTTGGGATATCAACCGGGTGATCACCGTGATCACGGGTTTTTCCTTCGGAGCTTCCTCCATAGCCCTGTTTGCCCGTGTCGGCGGAGGGATTTATACCAAGGCTGCAGATGTCGGAGCGGATCTCGTGGGTAAGGTCGAAGCCGGCATACCGGAAGATCACCCATTGAACCCGGCCACGATTGCCGATAACGTGGGCGACAACGTGGGCGATGTGGCCGGCATGGGAGCTGACCTGTTTGAATCTTATGTTGGTTCCATTATCGGCACCATGGTGCTGGGAGCCGCCTTCATCTATACCACCAATCCCGACACCGGCCTGGTGACCGGAGCACAGGGGTTTGAGACAACCAACGAATTTGACGGGCTGAATGCCGTATTGCTGCCGCTTGTACTGGCTGGAGTCGGTATCCTGACCTCCATTCTGGGCACCTTTTTCGTGCGGGTCAAAGAAGGCGGGAATCCCCAAAAAGCGCTGAATCTGGGGGAATTGCTCTCCTCCCTGGTCATGTTGGTAGCCACTTATCTGATCGTCACCTGGATGTTACCTTCCAGTTGGAGTATGAGTGGATTCACTTATTCCAGCAACGGTGTATTTTTCGCCGTCATTCTCGGGCTGCTGGCCGGTTTGGGTATCGGCTACATAACGGAATACTATACCGGCACCGGTACCCGTCCGGTAAAAGGCATCGTAAATCAATCCATTACAGGATCCGCTACCAACATCATTGCGGGACTGGGCGTAGGCATGCAATCCACGGCCATACCGATCCTGATTCTGGCAGTGGCCATTATCGGTTCTTACTCGGTCGCCGGTCTGTACGGTATTGCCATCGCCGCGGTGGGTATGCTTTCGAATACCGGCATCCAACTGGCCGTAGACGCTTACGGTCCGATCTCGGACAATGCCGGCGGCATTGCCGAAATGGCCGAGCTCCCCAAAGAGGTACGGGAACGCACGGACAAACTGGATGCAGTGGGGAACACCACCGCTGCCATCGGCAAAGGTTTTGCCATCGGTTCGGCTGCTCTGACGGCCCTGGCCCTTTTCGCAGCCTTCATTACGGCTTACAACTTCAGTCATCCCGATGCGCTTTTGACCAGCATCAATATTACCAGTCCTTATGTCATGGCTGCCCTCTTCGTGGGCGGTATGCTACCCTTCCTTTTTTCTGCATTGTCGATGGGCGCCGTAGGGCGAGCCGCCATGGACATGATCCAGGAGGTGCGCCGCCAATTCGCCAACATCCCTGAACTCCGTGCCGCATTGGAAGTAATGAAGCGAAACGAGGGAACAGACCAAAAAGATTGGAGCGCAGAGGATAAAAATACTTTTGAGGCCGCAGATGGTAAAGCCGAGTACGGTAAGTGCGTGGAGATCTCTACAGCGGCTTCCATTCGGGAAATGGTGCGCCCCGGTTTGCTGGCTGTTTTGGTGCCGGTAGTGGTTGGCATTACACCGGGTCTGATCGGACTGGGCAGCCAACTGGGGGCCGAGATGCTGGGTGGGTTGCTCGCCGGCGTCACCGTCAGCGGTGTGCTGATGGCCATTTTTCAGTCCAATGCCGGTGGTGCCTGGGACAACGCCAAGAAGATGTTTGAGGCCGGTGTTGATATCCAGGGAGAAATCTATTACAAAGGGTCCGCCCCCCACAAAGCAGCGGTCGTAGGAGATACCGTGGGTGACCCTTTCAAAGACACTTCCGGTCCTTCTTTGAATATCCTGTTGAAGCTGATGTCTGTCGTGGCGCTGGTAATCGCTCCACTTATCTAGTCCGCACTTAAATACTGCCATTTTGCCGCCTTCCCGCGATTAATTCGGGAAGGCGGCACCTTTTTTGTTAGACTTACGTTAAATTGGTGAGCTATACCATTATTGCCCAAACAAATACCCCCGTAAATTCTATTTTTATTTCCCGGGCAAGAATAACTCAGGCTCGTTTTCATGAAGTCCAATGCAGGAATTATGTTGAGATCAAAGAAACCGGTATTCCTCTCTTTCATCGTTGCGCTGTTTCTTTTTGCAGCCGTTTATCCGACTCAGATAGCTACCAACGAAAAGGAAACGGTATTGATGAGGACCCTGATTACTTTTCTGGATCAATATCATTTCGACCCCAAATCCATTGACGACGAATTCTCCGCGGAATTTTACGATGAATATCTCCGTCGCCGGGATTACGACAAAAGACTATTTACCCAGGAAGACCTCGACCACTTGCAATTCTATCGCAATCAACTGGATGATGAGATTCGCGACGGTACCTACCAGTTTTTTGATCTGACCCAGGAGAAATACCGGACTGCCCTGGATAAAACACAATCCTACTATCAGGAAATCCTTTCCCGGCCCTTTGATTTCGACCGCGATGAAGAGTTCCAACTGGATGCGGAAAAACGACCCTTTGCCTCCAACGATAAGGAACTGAAAGACCGCTGGCGCAAAATCCTCAAATACCGGACTCTGGTCAGGCTAAACAATAAATTGGAAGCTCATGAAAAAAGGGAAGAGGGAGAAGAGAAAAAATCCTTTGCAGAACTGGAAGCAGAATCCCGCAAAGAAGAACTGGAACGCTTCGAGGACTTGTACAGTAAGCTCAAAAAGGTCCGTCGCGAACACGAGCTCTCGGCCTATCTGAGCACGCTGACCAATCTCTACGATCCCCACTCCTCATATTTCGAGCCCAAACAAAAACAGGATTTTGACATCAATATGTCGGGTCAACTGGAAGGGATCGGAGCCACCCTGACCAACGATGGGGAATACGTTAAGGTAGAGCGGATCGTGGCGGGAGGTCCTGCCTGGAAGCAAAAAGAGCTGGAAGTCGGCGATTACATTCTTAAGGTAAAGGAAGAGAAAACAGGTGAAGAGATCGAAATGGTCGGCATGCTAGTAACCGACGCCGTTCAATACATACGGGGGAAGAAAGGTACCGAAGTCACCCTGACCGTGCAAAAAATGGACGGCACCAAGGAAGAAATTACCATCCTCCGGGACGTGGTGATCATTGAAGAAAATTTTGCCAAGTCTCTGATCCTTGATTCTCCGTTTGGAGAACGCATAGGCTTCATTTCCCTGCCCAGCTTTTATTCGGATTTTCAAAATCCCAACGGGAGGTCTTGTACGGAAGACGTAGCCAAAGAAATTGAAAAACTGAAGGAAGAGAATGTCGATGGCATTATCCTGGATATCCGATACAACGGCGGCGGATCCCTGTATGAGGTGGTGAAGATGACCGGGTTGTTCATTGAGGAAGGCCCTATCGTGCAGGTGAAAGACCGCATTCATAACGCGGATGTACTCTCGGACAAAGATCCTCGCGTACAGTACCACGGTCCGCTAGCCGTGATGGTCAATACCTACAGCGCTTCAGCATCCGAAATTTTGGCTGCTGCCCTCCAGGACTATGGCCGGGCAGTGATCGTGGGCGGTCAGTCCACCTTCGGGAAAGGCACGGTCCAGCAGATGGCCGACCTGGATCGCATCCGCGGATTCTCTGATTTCAAACCTCTGGGAGCAGCCAAGATCACCATTCAGAAATTCTACCGCATCAACGGAGGATCTGTGCAGCTCAAAGGCGTGATCCCGGATGTCGTTTTACCGGATAATTTTCATTTTATCGAAGCTGGTGAAAAGGAAGAAGAAAACGCCATACCCTGGACCAAAATCGATCCGGTGGAATTTGACCAGAAGGTTTACGCGATGGACAAACTGGACAGGGTGAAGGAGTTGAGCCAAAAGCGGATACAAGAAAATGTAACCTTCCAGAAAATTCTTCAGAATGCTCAGCGCATGAAGGATCTTCGCTCGAAATCTGTGGTCCCCCTTTCCTGGGAAAAATATTTCAACATGGAGCAGAAAGAAAAGGAGGAGAGCCGGGAGTTTACCGACCTGTTTGATCAGGTAGTTAATGAAGGGATCCATAATTTGGAAGTGGATAGGGACTGGATCAACCTGGACGAATCTCGAAAAGCCCGGAACGAAGACTGGCACAAGCGGGTCTCCAAAGATCTTTATATTACAGAAACCATGCGGATCCTCCACGATCTGGAGGAGGCCAACGGTTAACGACCGGTTTTCGCTCGCATCCAAAGGGCCCGAAGGCAGATCCGTCTTCGGGCCTTTTGTGAATCGGGAGCTAACCCCAAATTCAAGCTAAGGTGAATTTGCTCAAGCTAGAAAACGTCAGTAAATCCTACGGGGAGAAGATCTTGTTTGATCGCATCTCCTTGCTGATCAACCAGGGGGACAAGATCGGTCTGGTAGCTCGAAACGGGAGTGGTAAGTCCACTTTACTGCGGGTATTGGCGGGTCTGGAAGCTCCGGAGGGAGAAACTTCTCAGGTTTGGATGCACAAGGAGGTTCGCCTGCAGTACCTGGGGCAGGAACCGGAATTGGATGACCAGCACACGATCCTGGAGGCCGTCTTTGATACCGACGACCCCATCCTGACGGCGATCAGTCAGTACGAGGAGGCCTTATTGTTGAATCGGTCGAATGCCGAAATCGAAGCGGCCAGTCTGCGCATGGACGATCTGAAGGCCTGGGATGCGGAGGCTCGTATTCAGGAGGTGCTGAGCAAACTCAAGATCGATGAGCTTCAGAAACGGGTAAAGCATCTTTCCGGAGGCGAACGCAAGCGACTGGCCCTGGCTAAAATGATCGTGGAAAATGGTGACTTCCTGATCCTGGATGAGCCCACCAACCATCTCGATCTCGATATGATCGAATGGCTGGAAGAATATCTGTCCCAAGCCGGCAAAACCCTGGTCATGGTTACCCACGATCGGTATTTCCTGGAACGGGTGTGTGATCAGATCTACGAACTGGAAGGGGGACAACTCTTTCGGTATGCAGGCAATTACTCCGATTACCTGGAAAAAAAGGCCACTCGCACAGAAACGCAGCGGAGCGAATCGGAAAAGGACCGAAAATTGCTGAAAAAAGAACTGGAATGGGTTCGGCGCATGCCCAAAGCCAGGGGAACCAAAGCCAAATCGCGAGTCCAGGCAGCTGAAAAACTGCAAGATAAAGTAGCCAACATTCGGAAAGAAAAAGAATTGGAGATAGATCTCAAGGGAAAGCGATTGGGGAAAAAGATCCTCGAAGCTCATCACATCAGCAAAGCTTTCGAAGACCGAACCCTGATCGAGGATTTTTCCTACAAGTTCCGCAAGGGAGAAAGAGCCGGCATCGTCGGACCCAACGGGTCTGGAAAATCGACCCTGCTCAACCTGCTGACCCAGCAGATCAGGCCGGACAAAGGGAAAGTAGTCGTCGGTGAAAACACGCAATTCGGCTTTTATACCCAACAGGGGATCGAATCCCCGGGCGAAAAGAAGGTCATCGACTTTATCCGGGACGTGGCCGAATACATACCCCTTGAAAAGGGACAAAAACTTACGGCAGAGCAGTTGCTGGAGCGCTTTCTTTTCAGTCGCAAGCAACAACAGGTACGGGTCAGCGAATTGTCGGGCGGGGAAAAAAGGAGGCTCTTTCTCCTCAGCATTCTCATGCAGAACCCCAATTTCCTGATCCTGGACGAGCCCACCAACGACCTCGATATTTTGACCCTGAACATTCTGGAAGACTTCCTGATGGATTTCCCGGGCTGCATCCTGATCGTATCTCACGATCGGTATTTTATGGACAAAATCGTAGAGCATCTCTTTGTTTTCGAAGGCGATGGTCAGGTTCGGGATTTCCCAGGAGGGTATACGGCCTATCGGCAGACTCGAAAGGAGGAAGAAAGGCAAGAGCGAGAGCAGGCGCGATCCCGGAAAACAGAAGCTAAAACAGAAGGCGTACCAGTGCCTCGGGATCAAGGGTTGAGCCGAGATCAACAGAAGGAACTGAAAAGATTGGAAAAGGAGATCAAAAAACTGGAAGAGAAGAAATCCGGTATTCAGGAACGCTTCCTCGAGGGGATTTCAGATAGCGGTGAGATTGAACGCTTATCCAAAGAGATTAAGCAACTGGAATCCGAGATTGAAGCGAAAGAAGGAAGGTGGATGGAGCTGGTCGAGCTTACCTAAGGAAGAAAAGGAAGGAATTTCCCGGATGCCCCTTCAATCGGGGAATCAAAGAAGGGAAAGGCTTGTTCATGAAGGGATGACTATCATCGGTTAAATTGGATCATTGGGAGGACATTTGACGCAGGCTTGAACTGCGTACCGGCGTTCTGCTGTTAGAAGATTTGTATGAAGAGCTCGTTTCGAATTGCGAAAGTTTTTGGTATACCGGTAGAATTGCACTGGACCTTTCTGTTGTTGCTGGTCTGGGTGTTTTTCGCAGGAGGTGGCGAATGGAGTCAATGGAGAGAGATTCTGATCTGGCTGCTTACCGTCACCGCTTTGTTCACCTGTGTGGTATTGCACGAGTTCGGACATGCCCTTATGGCAAGAAGATTCGGCGTAAACACCCGCGATATCATTCTATCCCCCATCGGAGGGGTGGCTCGCCTGGAGGGGTTACCGGAAAAACCCATTCATGAGTTTTGGGTAGCCATTGCCGGACCGCTGGTCAACGTGCTGATCATTCTCCTGTTGCTGCCCGTACAATTGCTTTTTCCCAGCACCTTCACCCACTTCCTGGGGCTATTCAGTGAAGAAAGCAATACCTTTCTCTGGGAAATGTTCCGCCTGGAATATATGATCCCTTTTTTGATCTCCATTAATCTGATGTTGGTCCTTTTCAACCTGATCCCGGCATTTCCGATGGACGGGGGACGTGTCTTGCGATCCTTGTTGGCTATGCGTTTCAGCAGACTAAAAGCCACACTTTGGGCTTCGAGGATCGGTCAGTTTTTCGCCATCGGGATCTTCGGCCTGGGGTTGTACGAAATGAATCTGGTCCTTGCTTTCATCGGGTTGTTCGTTTACTTCGCTGCAGGGGCCGAATATCGTTATGTTCAAAGCGATCATTTTCTGAGTTCTTATACCCTGGGCGATATCATTCCGGATCGATTTACGGCTCTTCGCACAGAAGATTCGATTTATCAGGCCGGCGAGGCGCTGGCCCGGGGCGACGGTCCTCATTTTCCGGTTGTCGATTCGGAAGGCAGGCTCCAGGGAATTCTCTCCCCAAAAGCTATTCAAGAAGCCATGGACAACCCGCCTCTTCACCCGGTCCTGGTCCGGGACCGAATGAGTGTACCCACCGCTTCCCTGTCCGTGCGGAATTCGCTTAAGGACGCGTTCCAGACTCTGAACAAGGAGAATCCGGTTCTGCCCGTATTTGTCGACGGAAATCTGGCCGGTCTGGTCAGTGCCGGGCAATTGCAACAATTTGTCCAGGAAAAGGAACGAGCTAACCGATCGAGGTTTTTCCGAACCTGAACCTTTGCTGCCGGGCACTTAGCCCCCTAACCCCTGCCTTTTCAAAAGAATAACCAACGCTTGTTTTTTAAAACAAATTGTTTTACTTTGTTTGAAAAAACAACGGATGGTTTTCGCAATCCTTAAAGGCCTCTGGCAGACGCTTCGCTATCTCTGGCGCCATCGATGGGAGTACCACGCCTGGTTGAAAAGGAACTGGTGGTCCGTGACGGTTGTCATGGCGGGCATGTGGGTTGTACTGCACAAGGATACCCAGGTGGATCTGGATGTTCACCAGCCGGAAAGCGGCTTCTCTTCCTTTATGGAAGACCTGACCAGCTGGGAGGTACCCCGGTTTTGGAAAAAATACAATCCCACAGGGGGACCCGGGAGTTCCGCCGTAAATGTCTTTCAGGTCACATCCGAAGAGGAGATCGGAGCCGAGGAAGCGAACTCATTTTCCAATATGGAATGGAGTTCCAGGAATGTGGGCGGGTCTTCCGGAGACCGGCGTCGAATGAAACGCATTGCCTACGTCAAGAAATACGCCCCTTTAGCGGTACAGGAAATGAAAGCCTACGGAATTCCGGCCAGCATTACTCTGGCCCAGGGGCTCCTGGAAAGCAATGCCGGGGAGAGTGCACTGGCCCTCAAAAACCAGAATCATTTCGGGATCAAGTGTTTTTCAAGAAGATGCCATCGAGGGCATTGCAGCAACTTTTACGACGACCACCACAAGGATTTCTTTCGGATCTACGATTCGGTGGGAGAAAGCTATCGGGAACACAGCAAGTTTTTGCAAAAGTCCCGGTATCGAAAACTATTCAAACTGAAACAGACCGACTACAAGGGCTGGGCCAGGGGTTTAAAAAAAGCAGGATACGCTACCGACCCCAGATATGCCGAAAAACTGATAGCCCTCATCGAGGATTTGGAATTGTATCGTTTCGATCGATAACCCGAGTTGGCCTACTCTTTCAAAACCCGCAGGCTTCGGTTGGATCCTTCGCAACGCAGATGCAGAAGGTACATGCCTTTCGGGTGATTGGACAGATCCCATGAGGCCGTTTTTGGGATAGTACCGGATTCCAATAATTTTCCGTTGGGGTCTATCAGGGAAAAAGAATCACAATCGACCTTTTGATCCAGATAAAAAGCGCCTCTCGTTGGATTGGGATAAACGCGCAGGAGGAAAAACTCTTTTGCTGCTTCGTAGAGGCTGGTCGGAACGGAAGGTTGGAGGAGAAGTCCATCCAGAGACTGGTTATTGGACGGAAGCTGGTTAAAAAGCTTGCCCGAAAATTGTCCTCCGACCAGGGGCGTTTGATCTAGATAGGCTGCTGCCTCCAGAAAAACCGTCTGATCTGCCGTCACGGCATTTAAGGATGTGGGTTCCAGGAGGTTTTCATTCAGCCTCAAGATATACCCGGATTGCACCCCGGTAGCCCGGATCTCAAAAGGGGGGAAAGAGAGGGTTTCCGTAAAAGCGCCGGTACCCAGCAACTCATCTCCTCTTCGGGTCAGGTCCAGCAATCTGACGTTCCCTGGCCCTCCGAATGCTATCCCGCTGACTTGCTGACCGGCCTCGTCGATTTTCAGCAGAAAAGCATCGGGCTGGGTACTCGTACTCTCCAACCGTAAACCGGATTCGAATCTCAGAATGCCTGCGAAGAAGCCCCCTAAAAGGATGGATCCGTCTTCTTTCAGCAGCAGGGCAGTAACTTCTTCATCCAAAACCTCACCACCCCATATCGCCCAGGAATCGCGCCCCGTCTCAGGGTCGAAAGCGAACAGGAAAAGATCGTAATCCCCGGGTATGACAGCTGCCAGGCTGGTATCCGGCAGGTCGAGCTCTCCGTCCAGGACCCCGGCCAGGATCAGTTCTCCCTCGGCGTTCTGGTTCAGCAACCGGGCCCGGGCATTTCCGCTTCCGCCGAAAGAAAAGCTTCGCTCCAATTGGCCACCTTCGGAAAACCCCAGGAGAAAAGCGTCGGTTTCTCCGCTTCCTTCCAGTCTTTCGTCTCCAATGCCCAAACTATCTTTAAAAAAACCGTTTACCCACAATTGGCCGCCTTCGGCCCAGTGGAGTTGCCCCGCTCCGATCAGCCCCCGGCTATCCAGGCTGACGGCCCAGGAGGGAGCAACCGATGCCATCACATACACGAATAGCGAGGTAGTGCCAAAGGGGCTATTCAGAGTCGTATCCGGTAATTCGAGCCGGCCGCTGTATTCGCCCAACAAGGCCAATCTGCCCAGAGAGCTATCCCAAACCATATGTTCCAACCTGATGTCGGCCGGCGAATGAAGCAGAACAGATTCTGCTACCTGACCGTCTTCATCGATCCGGACTAAGAAGCCGTCCCGACCACCCAGGGATCGCCAGACCTGTCCGCCAACGGTCAGGCTATCTGAAAATGAACCGGACAACCACATTTCATCTTCCGTGATGGGAAGGATCTGACGGATGATGTCAAAGCCCGGCCCATCGGCGATCCAAAGGGGCTCAAATGCCGGTTGGGCCTGAACAGCCGGAAGGAGCCTCATCATGAAAAAGCCAAATAAGGCAAAAAGATGGATGGGAAGGGGCAGGAGTTGCCGCCGCTTTTTCAACTTGGTAGCCAGCATGGTAATCTTTTCAAGGCCCTAAATATCAGAAACAAGAAGGTTTCCTCCTTGAATTAACGGAGGAATCGAATGAAATCGTGAAGTTTCCGGCCCCATTTTGACACAGGCCAAGCCATATAGGGGGTTGATTCGTTTCCGCGCCTTTCAGACCTGGCTACCACGTTTGGGTAAGGGTGCCTGATTTGAGATGTACAGAGGTTAACTGAATTGACAATGGAACAAATGATTAAAGGTGGCTGCTCATTTCATGCTCACGATTCTATACAGACCGGAGACGAGTGTCCGGAGACCAGAAAAAAAGCTCGTCTCTGGTGTCTTGGGTCTGGCCCTCATCCAGACCGGGGTGAGAATGAATCCCATTTACCACAAGTTTATATCCCAGTCTTGTAATGCTATGGCGAAACTTTTGGCCAAAACAGGATTGAACCGCAAGGAAACCAGGGGCTACGGGAAAATTTCTAATTTTCATGCAACCACACGGCTGCGCGCCTGTCCTTCTGACTGAGAACACACTCATGAAAGTTGACAATGCAAGCAGCAGTGGAAATTGATTTCCAGGCTTCAAGGAAAACCAAGCCATTGGATTACGCGGACACCCACCGGGCTATAGTCGAGGCATGCCAGCAAGGTGAGCGCAAGGCTCAGTTTGAATTGTATCGCCTGTATTCCCGGGCTATGTACAACATTTGCCTCCGGATGGTCCGGCATGAAATGGATGCCGAAGACCTGCTGCAGCGCTCTTTCATGGATGTTTTCCAAAACCTTCATTCCTTCCAATTCCAGTCCTCCATCGGGGCCTGGATCAAGCGGATTGTGGTTAACAACTGCATCAATCACTTAAAAAAGAACCGTTTGCAGATTGAAGAATTGAAGACTTATCACGGAGAGCAGGTGGATGAAGAACCGGAACTGACCCATTATCAGTACGATGTCAAGCAGGTAAAAGCGGCTTTGAACGATTTGCCGGACGGGTATCGGGTGGTTTTCAGCCTTTACCTGCTGGAAGGATACGATCACAAGGAAATAGCTGAAATATTGGGCATTTCTGAGGCGACCTCAAAATCTCAGTACAGCCGAGCGAAAAAGAAACTAAAAGAGGTGCTGGTCAATAAGGACGACCGCCGCCAAGCCAAATACTAAACATAGCCATGAAAAGAGATTCCATAGAACAATTCATCCAGGACCACCGCCAGGAGTTCGATGATGCGGTTCCCAGCCTGAAGGTTTGGGCCGAGATCGATCGGCAACTTCAGGATGAGGCTCCTTCCCGGACGAAGGTAGTGCGCCTGCGCTGGATCCGATTCGCCACGGTGGCAGCCTCGGTAGTCATTCTTATCGCCTTCGGCATGGGTATGGGGTTCTATCTTTCCGAATCGGCATCTTCCGAACCGGTGAGCTTAGCCAGCGTGAGCCCGGAATATGCTGAAATGGAGCAATATTTCACCCGCTCCATTGACGACCGGATGGCCCGTTTGGCCCATTTTGAACAGGGTCAAAGTGTGATCAATGATCTGGAGCAGATCGACGAGGTCATGAAAGAACTGCAGGAAGAACTCAAGAATTGTCCGAAAGGAAGCGAAGAGCGCATCGTAGAAAACCTGATCCGCACCTACCAGGCCAAGATCGCCATTTTGGAAAGGGTGCTGGAGCGGATGGAAACCAATCAACCGACCGAAATTACGCAAGAAGATGAAATCAGCATTTAAATACAGCGGATGGGCCGCGGCCCTGGTCTTCTCTATGTTGAGCCTTCCGGCTCAACTCGCAGGAGCAACTCCCGGAGAACTCGTTGCCAAGCGGGAGTTCATCAAAGAGATCAACAAAGAATTTGATATCTCCGCCAATGGCACCACATCCCTGACCAATAAATATGGCAAGGTGAACGTCAAGACCTGGGACCGCAACCGCGTCAAGATCACCGTTACCATCATCGTAAACGCGAGGAACGAATCGGCTGCCGAAGAAGTATTCGATCGCATCGACATCCAATTTTCGAACAGCCCTTCCAGCGTAAGCGCCGAAACCCTCATTGAATCCCAGAAAGGAGGTTGGTTCAGCGGGTGGTCTAACGATGACAACGCAGACTTCAGCATCAATTATGAAGTGTATATCCCGGCGACCAACAACCTGCAACTTTCCAACAAATACGGCAATGCTCAGGTGGCGGCTATCGAAGGAAGCGGGGACATCAATGTCAAATACGGGAATTTCGAACTGGAAGGACTCGGCGAGGATTCCAGGATTTATCTGGGGTACGGCAAGGGAATCCTGGAAAGAGCCGGAGACATCTCCACCTATATCAGTTATTCCAGCATTACCATGAAGGAAGTCAAAGATGTCGAGCTGGAAACCAAATATTCCAACATCACGATCTCGCAAGCAGGTGATGTGGAAGCTGAGACCAAATACGATAACTACCGGTTGGGCCGGATTCGGGATTTCTCCAACATGGGGAAGTACGACAACATCGAAATCCAGCAAGCCGATAAGGTAGAAGTGAACAGCAAGTACACCAATGTGATGGTGGACCAACTGAAGCGTACTCTGGATCTCGATATGCAATATGGGGGCGGTCGTGTCAATCAGGTCGTCGCCGGTTTCTCCGAAATTACTCTCGAAGGCCGTCATTCCGACTTCAAGATCTACCTGGACTCGGATTGTAAATATCGAATGGATGCTTCTTCCTCTTATGCCGGAATCAACTATCCTTCCGATATGAAGGTGGAATACGAAGTAGAGAAAGGGACCAGCCATGAGGTAAAAGGGCAGAACAACGGCTCTGGCGGACTGATAAAAGCCCGACTGACCTACGGGGGGCTGAAAGTGAGTAAAAAATAACCAAAAATTAATCACCCGACTGTGACGATCAAGCTGCGAGCCCCGATGGGTTTCGCGGCTTTTTCTTATTTTTTGGCTTCCCTACAGACCTAAAATACCTGCATGAAAATCAAGTTTTGCGGAGCTGCCCAAGAAGTGACCGGCAGTGCCCATCTGATTACCCTGGACGACGGCTACCAGATCCTTTTGGATTGCGGACTCTACCAGGGCCGGGATGAGGATATGGAAAACTTCAACCGGCAATGGCTGTTTGACCCCTCTTCCATAGATACGCTCATTCTCTCGCACGCCCACATCGATCATAGCGGGCGCATTCCCCGCCTGGTGAAGGATGGCTTTGAAGGCACCATTCATTCTACGCATGCTACGCGCAGCCTTTGCTCCATCATGCTGCTGGACAGTGCGCATATCCAGGAAAAGGATGCTGAATACCACAACAAGCGGATGGCTCGAAGAGGGCGCAAGGACGAAATGATTGAGCCTTTGTATGAAAAGCATCATGTCCAGAAAACCATGAACCTTTTCACGACCTACGCTTACGACCGCTGGTTTAGCGTCCGCGAAGGGGTAGATGTCCTGTTTAGAGATGCCGGCCATATACTGGGTAGCGCCTCCGTTACCCTGAGGATTCGCGAAAACGGCAAGACCATTCACCTCGGATTCACCGGGGATGTCGGTCGGCCCAACCGTCCCATTTTACGGGATCCCAAACCCATGCCCGAGGTGGATTACCTGATCTGTGAATCTACCTACGGGGATCGGGTGCACGAAGATGCCCCTAAAGAGACCAAGCATTTTCTGGAGGTGATACGGGGGACCTGCGTCGACCGAAAGGGGAAGCTGATCATCCCGGCCTTCAGTGTAGGCAGAACGCAGGAAGTGGTCTATCTGCTGGATCAATTGGAGAATGAAGGACGCCTGCCCCACATCCAGGTGTTCGTAGATAGCCCTCTGGCTGTCAATGCTACGATGATCTTCGGCTCTCATCCCGAGTGTTTTGATTCCGAACTCAACGAATATATGCTCGTGGATCCGAACCCGTTCGGCTTCAACGGGCTGAAGTACATCAAAGAGACGGAGGATTCCAAGGCTTTGAATCACATGCAAGAGCCTTGTATCATCATCAGTTCGGCCGGGATGATCAATGCGGGAAGGGTCCAACACCACGTTTCCAACAACATCGAAGATCCGAAGAATACAATCCTGATCGTTGGCTACTGCGCTCCGTATACGCCCGGTGGTGCCTTGAGGGACGGTAAAGAGGAGATCCGCTTGTTTGGCGAAGAAAAAAAGGTACGGGCCCAGGTCGAGGTTATGGATTCCTTCAGTGCCCATGCCGACAAGCTCGAACTGCTCGAGTTTGTAAAAAACCAGCGGGTTCGCCTCAAGAACCTCTTTTTGGTCCACGGGACCATCGATCGTCAGGAGCCTTTTTCCGAGATGTTGACGGATTACGGGTTCAAGCAGGTCTCCATTCCCAAACTCGGGCAGGAGTTTGAACTCCGGTAGGATCCCAAAATCAGCGGATCAGATACCCGAAGTGCTGGTCTGGATCTTCTGTAGCAGCAGGGCCGCTTTCATCATGAAATCGTCATGGTGTTCGCGGTATTCCTGGTGGACCATCAACAAGCGGGCCGCATCATAGGCCGCCGACTTAGGGACGATCTGCCGGGAAGCTATGGGATGAAGCCAGAATTCCAGGTTGTTGGACCGGAGGTATGAGCGGTCGTGGTCGAAATTGATGACCACCGCCAGCTTGTTCAGCGAGAAAAGGTAATCCGTTTCCTTATTCAAGTCTTTTTGGAGATCCACGATGTTGTAGCGGTCGAATTTGGCCCCTGAGCGTTCGCACAGGAAGATATCCCGACGGCCATCGAAGGTGACAATATCCCGGAAGCGGTATTTTTTCAGGTTGCGGACCAGAAAAGAGCGGATGGGCGCCTTGGAAGGCCGTAGTTTCTGGAAGATCTCGCTGAGTTCAGCCTCTTCGAGCCGGTAGTCCTCTTTGTAGACCTTTCTGCGGCGAGAGCGCATATTCATGACCTCTTTCATCCGGCCTACCGTATGTCCCAGTTCGTTGACCTTGGAGAAAACGTTCACGATGTCTACATCCGCGTTATTGATCCAGCTTTCAAGAAAAATCTTTCGGGAATCGGGTTCGAATACCAATAAGGCTATTTCACTGATTGCGTAGAAGTTGGGGTAACCGCCGTAGATGTTGCCATACTTCAGTTCTAAAAAGGCGATGTTGTTCACGGTTTACAGGTTGTGTTGTTTTGCGTATAGTGCCTCTTGGGGACTGTTTGTTTGTTCGTTGAGTAAGCTAAGTTAATGAGAAATTCCCTTTTGGGCGCATTTTCGAATCGTGGAAGTCCGTCACAACACGAATTTCCCATCGGCATAAATTCGGTCGGAATCGGCATAAATCTCACCGCCATCGCGCATATCGGCAATCATATCCCAATGCACAGAAGATTCATTTTTCCCGCCGGTTTGGGGGTAGCTTTGGCCAATAGCCATGTGAATGGTCCCCCCAATTTTCTCATCAAAAAGAATGTTCTTGGAGAATCGATCGATCTGGTAATTGGTTCCTACGGCCGCCTCTCCGAATCGGCGGGTTCCCGGAATCTTAAAGATCTCATCCAGAAAGTCCTTCCCGCGCCTGGCCTCCCATTTTTGGATTTCTCCTCTTTCGACCCATAAGGTGACCCCTTCCACTTCCTGCCCCATATAAATGGCCGGATAATTGAAATGAATGGTGCCCTGTACCGAATCTTCGATGGGTGAGGTGAAGACCTCTCCGGAGGGCATGTTCGTTCGGCCGTCCGAATTGATCCAGGTACGTCCTTCGCAAGAAAAGGAAATATCTATCTCGGGACCTTTGAAACGTATGTGCCGGCTTCGGTTGAGATGGTCCACGTATTTCTGTTGCTCGGCTCTAACACCCAGCCAGGCCTCCGTAGGATTTTCCTGGTCGAGCCGGCAAGCCTGATAAACAAATTGCTGATAGTCCTCCAAAGACATGGCGGCTTCCTGAGCCAGGGCCGGAGTGGGATAGAGGCAAAGGCTTCTTTTCATTTCTCCATTCCCGGTTCGCTCGAAGTAGCGCTTCTGAAAGGGACGCATGGCTTCTTGCCGGATTTTTCGCCGATCGGCTTTCACCTGGCTTTCTTCCCGCAAATTGAAAGGCGCCATGACGTAGAGGTAGGATTCGAATTCGGTCGTGGCCCGGCTGTATAAGGTTGGGACAAACTGAAGTTGTTGGTCGTTCCCCTCTTCGAGAAGTATCTTGCCCTGGCTGCTGAAATCCAGTTGCACTTCAGGATGGGCACCCGCCCTTAAAGCCTCCCGATAAACCTCCCTGAGGAGAGGCTCCGCCAGGGAGGTACTGCGGATGAAAACGCGCTCCCCCGGCTGAAGATCTAGGCAATAACGGGTGAGCAAACGGGCATAGCGGTTTTCGATGGTTTGCAACGGGTCGATCATGTGATTTCAAATGGGAAAGGCTGGAATATAAATCGAATCAGGAAGTCGGATTAATAAAGGTGGCTAGCTCCAACGTTTGGCTTGATAGGGATAGCGCTTGTGATACTGCTCTTTTACCCAAGACAAAAGGATGGAGCGCAATTCGTCGATCCCTTCGCCGGTGAAAGCCGAAATGAATACATTTTCATAATCAAATTGAAACCGCAAACTGCCTCTCAGTCCTTCTTCGATCTCCTCCTGGCCTTCCTGGTCGAGAAGTTCGTCGTAGTTGAGCATGCGGTAAAGGTCAATCTTGTTGAACACCAGTAGGGTGGGCTTATCCAGAACGTTGAGGTCCTTCAGGGTGCTCATGACGGTCCGGATCTGGTCTTCGTGCATGGGATGAGCTATGTCCACAACATGCAGAAGAATATCGCTTTCCCGGACTTCGTCGAGGGTACTTTTGAAACTCTCGATCAGATGCGTGGGCAACTTCCGGATGAATCCCACGGTATCGGACAGCAGGAAGGGCGTTTGATCCCAGACGACTTTCCGTACGGTGGTGTCCAGGGTGGCGAACAGCTTGTCCTCGGCAAACACCTCGGCCTTGCTGAGGGCATTCATCAAGGTGCTCTTGCCTACGTTGGTATACCCGACCAAAGCCACCCGGATCATCTGGCTGCGCTGTTTTCTGCGGGTGACATTTTGTTGGTCGATCTTTTCAAGCTTCTTTTTGAGCCGACTGATCTTGTCTCGGACGATCCGGCGGTCGGTCTCGATCTCCTGTTCACCCGGCCCGCGCATACCGATACCACCACGCTGCCGTTCGAGGTGGGTCCAGAGTCCGCGCAATCGAGGCAAGAGGTATTGCATTTGAGCCAATTCCACCTGGGTTTTGGCCTGGGCCGTCTGAGCCCGGTTGGCAAAAATGTCCAGAATAAGGCTGGATCGGTCGATGATCTTGACCTTCAGGAACTTTTCCAGTATACTAACCTGCTTCCCGCTCAAATCATCGTCGAAGATGACCATGTTGACATCTTCATACCGGTCGACGTAATTCTTGATTTCCTCCAGCTTCCCTTTTCCAATAAAGGTACGGGGATCGGGGTGGGGAAGCTTTTGAATAAATCGCTTGATGGTATGGGCGCCGGCGGTGAGAGCCAAGAATTCAAGTTCATCCAGGTATTCCTGGACCTGCTCTTCCGTCTGGGTTTTGTGAACCAAACCCACGATTACAGCCGTTTCCTCCCCTTTAAGGGTCCCCGGTTTCCTCTTCTCACCTATGTTCCAATCATTCCTCATAGTCTATTGGCGCCCTGTCGGCGCTTCGATTTTTCCGGTTTATGGGATGCGGTTACCTGTCATGCAAAGATAAGGGGAAAATAGGCTGCTAGCGGGCCTGAATCCATTTCCCGGGATTCATACTGTTTTTCTCCTTCCAAAGTTCAAAGTGAACTTCGGGCTCATGCTGGCTGACCCGTCCGATCAGATCGCCGCCTTTAACCTCCTGTCCTCTTTCGACCGATACGCCTTCCAAATTGGAATATACGCTGTAAAACTCCCCATGGCGCAGGATAATCGTATTCTGATAGCCCGGGATGTAGGAAGTACTGACTACTCGACCGGTATAAACGGCGTAGACCTCGGCTCCGGGTTCCGTCCGGATGTCGATGCCGTTGTTGGTGGTTTTGACCCCCTTGAACTTCGGGTGCTGTTGGGTCCCGTATGACTTGCTGACCTCTCCCCGGGCAACCGGCCAGGGTAGGGCCCCCCGGTTGTCGGCGAAATTTTCGGACAAGCGCACCTCTTCCGCTCTACGTGCCGGCAGGGCTGCCGACGGTTCGGCGTTCATCTCCTTGCGAATCACGCTGGCAATGGTTTCCTTAAGTTTCCGTTCGGCTTCCCGTTTATTCGCCAGTTGATCCGCCAGCTTCTTTTCGTCTTGCCGGAGTCCTTTCAGGATCTGATTTCTTTCTCCCAGTTCGCCGGAAAGTTTTTTTCTCTGTTGCTCCAGCACCACCAGAAGGTTTTCCTTCTCTTCTTTTCGATCCGCCAGCGTCTTCAGTTTATTGGAAAGGGTTTCCTGCGTAATGGCGATCAGTTCGGCCTGGCGGCTCCTGTATTTTTCGTATTGGCGAATGTATTGCCATCGCTGGACGGCTTCGTTGAAACTGTTGGCGGAAAAAAGGAAGATCAGGAGACTGCGATTCAGCCGCAGCCGGTAAGCGGTGCGGATCGTCCGGGCATATTCCTCCTTGAGGTCGATGATATCGTGTTGAAGGGCCTCGACGGTACGACTGGTACGCTCAATACTTTCTTGCAGTAAGCCGGTTTCCGTGCGGAGGGTCTGGATCAGGCTCTCCCGGTTTTTGACCTGATTCTGCAGATTGATATAGCGGGACAATGCCTGCTTCCGGTCCTTTTGGGTGGAGGCAAGATCCTGCTCGGTTTGCTCGATCTCTACCAGCAGGGCTTTCCGTTTTGCTTCGAGTTCCTGCCGACTTTGGCCGTACAGGGAAAACGAAATGCTCAACAGGCAAAGGGCATATAGAAAAGGGTTCCTAGCGTACACGGGTATAGCGTTCTGGAATGACAAACCGAAGCTCCTTGGGTTGGTTCACTTCTACCTGAGAGAATTGAACTTCCAGATCGAGGAGCGTTTTGACATTCTCCTTCAAATTGATTTTTCTAAAATAGGAAAATTTCTGCTCATCGGGCAGAGCATTATACTCCTCCATCTCGACCCTCAACCTGCGGTCGGTCTTTACTTCCCGGAGGATCATTTCCACCAGTAAAAGGTCGGGATTTATCAAACGATATTCTCCGCTTACTTCATCATCGGGAGCCTTTAAAAGGAAGCCGTCAGTCGTTGGATTGGGGATGATGTTGTCGATCCGGAACAGGACCGGATTTCCCAGCATCAGCGCTTGCAGCATGGAGAAATTCACAGGCACCTGAAAGGTCCGGTCCAGGTAGCCCAGGTCTTCAGCCACGAATTGATTGTTCAGGCGGTCGATCACGAAGACCGAATCGGGCGTGATCTTCACCCTGGCCACCTCGAAGCCCAGCTTTCGGATGTTCAACCAGATCAGGCTGTCCGATCTCATGTGCAGGGTTCCGCTCGCTTTGACGCTCTGTTGGTTATCGGCATAGGCCAGCCGGACCCTGGCCGAGAACCAGTCTGCCTGGATCTGGTTTCGGATCATTCGCTTAAAGGCGACCTTCTCGTCTATCTGGGGCAAGGCTTTCGATCCGGTGGCTTTGCGGGAGGCACTACACCCCCAGCTTGCAGCGATCAAAACCAGCAGGCAAAAACCTGAAAATGCCCGTTTACGAATCATTCTACTCATACAATTTGCGATCTGCGATCTTCTTCTCCAGGAGTTTCGAGCCGGAGCCCAGCGACCTGGCCTTTTCCCAAAAATCCAGAGCCCTCTCAACTTCTCCCAACTGATAATACACATCGCCCAGTTGCTCCAGAAGGATCGGGTTTTTTCCTTCTAATTTGTCATTCGCCTGGTTGAGCCATTGGGCTGCTTTCGAATATTGCTTTTCCTTATAGAAGTGCCACCCCTTGGCCTGAAGACCCTGAGGCAATCCGGGTTCATCCTTCAGGCTTTCCTCGGCCAGTTGCAAAGCTTCCCGGGGGCGAAGTCCATTTTCGGAGAGGCTCATGCTGTAAGCGCTTTTTACCAGGCCCGACCGGGGTTGGATGGCCAGTGCTTTCTGAAAAGCCGCTTCAGAGGCCTCCGGATCATTTATTTGGGAGTGACCGATGCCCTGCCAGTAATAGACTTCCAGCAAAAGCGCCTCAATTCCGGAACTCATCAGTTCGGCTTGGTTCAGCGTGGAGACAGCGCGGCTGCTTTTCCCCGTCCGGATGTCGGCCATCGCGCTCCACAGATACAATCGGGCCTGATTCGGAAAAATATCCATGGCGTATTCGGCCTGTTCGGCCAATTCTTCAAAACGGTATTGGCTGGCGTAAAGGGTAAGTACCTGCTCCCAGACTGGGAAAACGGTATCATCCAGCTCGATGGCCCGCAAATATTCCCGTAGCGCCTCTTCGGGGCGGTTGGTATAATAGAGCAGATCACCGGCAGCAGCGTAGGGTTTGGCCTCGTCAGGATGCACGGTTTTTAATGTTCCCATGAGATCCAGGAGGGCATCGGCCAGGGCCGGGTCGTTTTTCTCCGCTACCTCCTGGATCAGGGGGAGAACCCGCTTGATCTTAGGGTCGATACCCAGTTCCTCCTCTTCGAAAATAGGCTGGAGAGACTCTACGAACGAAATCCGGTCATCCCTTATGGAGGAGGCTCCGGCCAGCCGGAGTTGGGCCCGGTTGTCTTCCGGGTCCAGGGCTACGATCTCTTCGTATACGGCCCTGGCTTCCTCCTTTTTCCCGGATTGTTCCAGAAATTCCGCCAGCAAGTAACGGTAATCATTATTGGAAGGATAGGTTTGGATCAAACGCTCCAATTCCGATCTGGCTTTGCGGGTATTACCCATCCCCAAATAAAGCGTGTGTTTTTTGCGGGCAATATCCTCAGTCAGCCCGATCCGTTCTTCCAAACGGCTGAACACCTTAATGGCTTCTGCCGGTTGTTCATCTTTGATAAGGGCCCGGGCCCACCGTTGGTAGTACAATTCTTCTCCCGGCTCAAGGCGGACCAGTTCTTCATAGGCTTTGGCGGCCCGGTCCGGTTTGCCTGTATCTTCGAGGACTTCTGCCTTGAAAAGGAGATACCAGGGGTTTTTGGGATCGAGCTCTATAGCTTTTTCGATATGGCGCAAGGCCCGTTCGGGATGCTTCAGCCGCATCTCAAGGCGCGCGATCTTGAAGTAAGCTACATCATTGGAAGGGTCTTGCTTTAAGACGTCCTGAAAAAGTGAAATTGCCGCCTCGTGGTTTCCCAACGCCATCTCCCGGTTCCCTTCTATGAACATTCGCTGGAGATAGACCTCGGCTTCACTGACCCTTTGACCGTTTGCGATATCGGTCATCCCTATACATAACCACAGTATGAACAGCGGGAAACTCAGTTTTATCATAGGTCGCATATTTATCATCTCCTCCGGTTTGTAAAGTTAAGCCGCATCCGGCAAGGCCGGGAAGCCCAACTTTCATGGAGGTATAGCCCAATCGCTAAAATATCCGTTTACATAGAACGGTCTTACACACTAACTGTTTCGGGCCTTGCTTTAGTTCAGAGGAGCGGGAGTCCGGTCACAAAATTTGGACAGCCAGGTATTCGGGCCTCCTGGAGTAGGAGGCAGGCCCATCCGTTATTCCAGCACGGTGATTTTCAGCATATTGGTCCGGAGTCTCTTGTGCAGCGGCATTGTACCGGTGTTGACGACCAGGTCTCCCTGGGCTACCCGACCGACCCCGCGGAGAATGTCGGTCACGTCCTGGATGGTTTCATCCGTGGTGGTAAAGCGGTCGTAATAAAATGTCCGGACCCCCCACACCAGATTCAGGGTAGCCAGCATATTGAGTTGATCCGAGAATATGTAGATGTCGGCCTTGGGTCGAAAACTGGAAACCTTGAAGGCGGTGTATCCGGAGGAGGTCATGCCGATGATGGCTTTTGCCCCGATATCATCCGCTGTTTTGGCTGCGCTGAAACAGACGACATCCGAGAGAAAGGTTCGGGACTTTTCGCTTGGGGTTGGGCGGGACAGGTTTCCAAAGAAGAAGGGATGCCGCTCGGCCTCATCGATGATGCGATTCATGGCCTCGACTACGAGAACGGGGTGGCGGCCTACCGAAGTCTCCCCGCTCAGCATGACCGCATCGGCCCCATCCATGACGGCATTGGCCACATCCGAGATCTCGGCCCGCGTGGGGCTCGGGTTGGTGATCATGCTGTCCATCATCTGGGTAGCGACAATGACGGGCCGGGCTCGCTGCCGGCACTTCTGGATGATCTCTTTCTGGATGATGGGCAGTTGTTCCATGGGAACCTCGATCCCCAGGTCTCCCCGGGCGACCATGATCCCGTTGGATACTTTGATGATCTTATCGATCTTTTCGACAGCCTCCGGCTTTTCGATCTTGGCGACGACTTTGGCGGGATGCCTGGCCCTTTCAATGTGCCGGATCAGATCCCGAATATCCTTGGGCGACCTTACAAAAGAAAGGGCGATCCAATTGACGGGTTGATTGAGAATGAACTTGAGGTCGCGGAGGTCTTTTTCGGTAAGGGAAGGCAGGGAGATCTTGGTGTTGGGAAGGTTTACGCCCTTGTTTGAACGCAGGGTTCCTCCGAAAAGGGTTTTCAGAACAACCCGGTCGATGCCATTGGTTTCCTCTACCTGAAAAACCAGTTTGCCGTCGTCTACGAGCACTTTCTCCCCCACCTTGACGTCCCGGGCGAAATTCCGGTAACTCATGTATACCTTTTCGTGGGTTCCCACGCATTCTTCGTTTACAAAAGGGATCAGATCGCCCTCGTCCAGATCGATGCCGTTATCCTTGATTTTCCCGACCCGGAGCTTGGGGCCCTGCAGGTCAGCCAGGATGCCTATGTGCAAGCCGTAGGTGCCGTTGATATGAATGATCCGGTTGATGACCTCAAGATGGTCTTCATGGGTCCCGTGCGAAAAATTTAACCGGAAGACATCAACCCCCGCCTGTGCCAGTTCCAGAAGTTTTTCATAGGAGCTGGAAGCAGGCCCTACGGTAGCCACAATTTTGGTGCTTTGATGGTCTACGATCCGTATGGGTTCGGCGGGCTCATTTTTAACAATCGAGGTCTGGCGAAGCATAAAGGGTAAGTGTATTTTTAACGCAAAGTAGTGGAAAATCCAGTGATCATCCTGACAGAATCAAATATAGATAAGGAATAGGTTTCATGCGGTCTGAATTTCGGATGGCTTTCCCTTTTCGACCTGCCTCAGAGCCCGTCAATACTGGGCTTTTGGGCGCCTGACAAAAAAAAAGTGAAAGTTTGCCCATCCATTCCCAGAAGTTTTACCTTTGCGTCGGTATTCGTTAAACAACCATAAAGCGGATCTTATGTCTAGCATTGCAGAAAGAGTAAGTAAAATTATCGTCGACAAACTGGGCGTAGATGCTTCTGAGGTAACTCCCGAAGCCAGCTTCATCAATGATTTGGGTGCCGATTCACTGGATACAGTGGAATTGATCATGGAATTCGAAAAGGAATTCGATATCTCCATCCCGGATGAAGAGGCGGAGAATATCCAGACAGTCGGAAACGCCATCTCATATCTGGAGGGCGCCGAGAAAAGCTAACTCCGATCTTCATTCTACGTCACAACTGCAAATCAGGACTCCCCGGGTTCTGGTTTGTAGTTTCTGGACCCTTCATTTGGTACTTTCCCGAATCAAATCGTATTGTATACACCTTTTGAGATGAGAAGAGTTGTCGTAACAGGTCTCGGTGCCATAACCCCAATCGGAAATTCGGTTTCTGCCTATTTGGAGGGGCTGCAAAAAGGGATTAGTGGTTCGGGCCCCATCACACACTTCGACGCTTCCAACTTCAAGACCCGTTTTGCCTGTGAAGTCAAGGATTTCGATCCCGAAGACTTCATCGACCGGCGGGAGGCGCGCCGTATCGATCGCTTCAGCCAGTTTGGCCTGGTAGCAGGCAGCGAAGCCATGGCGAACGCCGGTTTGGAGGACGCCGCCGATAAGTTCAATCCGGATCGGATCGGGGTGATCTGGGGATCGGGCATTGGCGGCCTGAAATCCCTGGAGGTGGAGATCGAAGCTTTTGTGGAGGGGAACGGCATTCCTCGCTTCAATCCCTTCATGATCCCCCGGATGATCGCAGATATTGCTGCGGGCCATCTTTCTATGAAATACGGATTGAGAGGAACCAACTTCGCAACCGTGTCGGCTTGTGCGTCGGCCTCCCATGCCATCATGGTGGCTTTCGATTTTATCCGCAGCGGGCGAAACGATATCATTCTGACCGGGGGTTCAGAGGCGACCATCACCCAGGCCGGGGTAGGCGGCTTCAACGCCATGAAAGCCCTCTCTACCCGCAATGAGGATCCTGCTACGGCCTCCCGCCCCTTCGATGCGGATCGGGATGGATTCGTCCTCGGAGAAGGTGCCGGTGCTCTGGTTCTGGAAGAATATGAGCATGCCGTCAAACGCGGGGCCACCATCTACGCCGAAATCGCCGGCTGCGGCGCAACGGCAGATGCGCATCACATCACCGCTCCGCATCCCGAAGGACTGGGGGCAAGCAATGTCATGCGCATGGCGCTGGCCGACGCCGGCTTGAATCCCGAGGACATCCAGTATGTGAATGTCCACGGCACCTCCACGCCCCTGGGAGACATAGCCGAGGTCAAGGCGATCCGGCAGGTATTCGGCGAAAAAGCATTTGATCTGAACATCAGCTCGACCAAATCCATGACCGGACATTTGCTCGGAGCTGCCGGAGCCGTGGAGGCCCTGGCCAGCATTTTCGCCATCAACCATCATTTCATCCCCCCTACCATAAACCATTTTACCGACGATCCCGAATTGGATCCACGTTACAATTTTACCTTTAATTCCCCTCAAGACCGGAAAGTAGATGCTGCTCTCAGCAACACCTTTGGCTTTGGTGGGCACAATTCAAGCGTTATCTTTAAGCGGGTGCCATGACATTGTGCGCCCCCGCCCGGGATAGAGGATACATCTCGTGCAGTAGAAAATAAATTCGGGAGGGACCGAACCGTTCAGCCCCTCCGACGCATACACCATCAGTTATCGGGAGTAAAGTATAGTCTGGTCCGGAACCCTCAGGTTCCGGGAGACTTATTATTTACTCAAATCAGATACGATCTTGCGTTATTTGTTTCGCTTGTACAATTACTATCTGTCCCCGGATCGGGATATTGCCCAACGGCTCAAAAAGCTGGTCGGGTTCGTGCCCGTCAATCTCTCCATCTTCATCCTGGCCTTTTCGCATAAGTCCGGTTCCTCAGAAAAAGAATATGCCATTCAAAACAACGAAAGGCTCGAATACCTGGGAGATGCCGTGTTGGGGACCATCGTGGCGGAATACTTGTTTAAAAAATACCCCAACAGCGATGAGGGTTTCCTGACCAAAATGCGCTCGAAGATCGTAAAACGAAAATCGCTCAATCAAATAGGCGATAAAATGGGACTGGATATTTTCCTCCAGGAACTCAATAATACAAGGCTCAGCAAATCGATGCTGGGTAACGCCGTCGAAGCCCTCGTCGGGGCCATCTACCTCGAGTGTGGTTACGCTTTCACCAAACGCTTCGTCGTCCAGCGCATTCTTCGGCACTACGTCAACGTACATGAACTGGAGAAATACGACGATAACTATAAGAGCCAGTTGCTCGAATACTGCCAGAAAAACGGACAATCGGTAAGCTATAAGCTGTTGGCTCGCTACAAGTTCGAAAAGCGTGACCGCTTCAAGGTCGCCGTACTGGTCGACGGCAAACGGATGGCCACGGCCGACGATTTCAACAAAAAGAGCGCTGAGCAAAGCGCCTCGGAAAGAGCTATGCAGATCATGGGGATCTTGCAGGAGGAAGAAACCGAGATATAAACCCATCGTCCCATCGATAATCAGAATATTCCCAACACGGCGGATCAAAAGGATCTCTTGCGGAAAGCCAGGGGGCTGGCCCGACCTTCCCGCTGGCGGGATCTGGGAAGCCACCAACACAAGTTGTGGGGAGAATGCCGGAGCCGTGGAGCGACCTATTTCAAGGTAGCGCTGGATCTGGGAAAAGGAAGCTCTTATTGTTCCTGCCCGGTGCAAGGACCCGTTTGCGCACACCGAAAAGCGATGGAGTTCCTGCTTCGGGAACAGTCTGACCTGTTTCGACAGACCGATGAATCACCGGACTGGGTGAATCCTCGGCTGCGCGAAGGGAAAAAAGCAATGGGAAAAACCGAAAAGCTTCAACAGCGGAATAAGAGCCGGGATCAGCGGATTCAGAGCATGCAGGCAGGAGCCGAATATCTTCGGGATTGGCTGCTCGACCTGATGCGGTTGGGCACGGCGGCTGCCCGGGAGCAGGAAGCTGACTTCTGGCAATCCATGGCTGCCCGCATGGTGGATGCCAAAATGGGAACCGTCGGGAAGCGTATTGAGCAGATCCCGCTTCTGTTCCAACGGCCAGACTGGTCTGAAAGACTTCTCCTGGAATTGGGCGATTTGTACCGGCTGGCCAAAAGCTGGGAGCAGTTGGAATGGCTCTCCTCTCCGGAACAATGGGACCTTTTCCAGGCATCGGGTTGGAACTTGCGCAAAGAAGAGGTCCGCGAGACAGATGCTCAAACCGGATCCTGGCGCGTTTGGCACGTAGGCTTTCAGGAAGAGGAGCCATTGCGCAGCCGGAAGGTTTGGCTCCAGGATGAGGAATCCGGACAATTCGCTTTGATCCTGGATTTCGCCTGGGGAGAAAAAACACCCTTCGAGGGAGATTGGAAACCCGGAGCGCTGGTCCCGGCCACCCTGAGTTTCTACCCATCCGCCTATCCCATACGGGCCGTGATGCAGAGGCCCCTGGCCGAATCAGGAAAGGTAGCATACCGGGAAATACAGCCTAAAGGCGGCTACGACCGGATCGATAAGCTACGGGATGCCTTTGCCGATGCTTTGGCCGTACAACCCTGGTTGCGGGAATTCCCCCTTCTCCTGGAGGGGGGCTTGCCCCGACAGGAATCCGGCCAGTGGTGGTGGCAAGACTCCTCCGGAGATGAACTTCGCCTGGAGGTTGCCTCCGAAACCGGCTGGCAGCTGATCGCCCTCCGCGCGGGCGGACCCCTGATGGTCTTCGGCATTTGCCAAGGAGAGACCTTCCAGCCGCTAACCGCCCTGAGCAACGGTCGATTGATCTATTTCTGATCCTGCGGTTGCGGAAGGTACCCTGGCAGAGGCAACGGGCTTCTATTTTTGTTTCGTTAAAATAGGAATGGAAGACCACCTGCAGGCTGTTTTCTTGTTTTCTCCCCAAAACCAATTAACTATGCGCATCTCATTTCTTTTGCTTTCCACCTTTTTGATCCTGGCTTGTTCCAATCAGACTCAATCGCAAGCCACGGGAAAAGAGGTACCGACGCTTGATCAATCGGATGCAGGCGGACTTGCCATTGCCACATTTGCGGGTGGCTGTTTTTGGTGTGTAGAAGCTGCCTTCGAACGGATCCGGGGCGTAGAGGAGGCCATTTCCGGTTATACCGGCGGTTCCGAACCCAACCCGACCTACAATCAGGTGAGCTACGGGAAAACCCACCATGCCGAAGCGGTTCGGGTGCACTACGATCCGACGGTCATCGACTATCAGACGTTGCTTCAGGTATTTTTCGTGGCCCATGATCCTACCCAGCTGAACCGCCAGGGACCGGACGTCGGCGAGCAATACCGTTCGGCCGTCTACTATCACAGCCCCAAACAAAAGGCTGAGGTCGAGAGCTACATTCGCGAATTGGGAGCTTCCGGGAAGTTTGATAAAGCCATCGTTACCCAGGTAGAACCCGCCGGTACTTTCTACCAGGCCGAAGATTACCATCAGAATTATTACGAACTGAATCCGGGATCCGGATACATTCAGAACGTATCCCGCCCCAAAGTAGAAAAGGTGATGAAGACCTTTCCCGAGCTTCTCAAGGCCGAATACCGAATGGAAAAGGTTAAAAATTTATAGCTTTATCTATCTAAAGCCTTTGCAAAATGAGCGAATTCGAACAGGTGCTCGAAACGGGTAAAAAAAGCCTGTGGAAAAGCATTCGGAAAATATTCCTGTACCTGCTTCTGCTGCTTGTCCTGGGAGGAGCAGGCTACATTTGGGTATGCGGATGGACCTACAGCGATGGTACCCGCTCCGGCAACCTGATCAAAATCTCCCGCAAAGGCGTGATCTGGAAGACCTACGAGGGCCAACTCAACCTGGGCGGATTCCAGTCTGACGGTGAAGGGATCAGTGGTAACATCTGGTCCTTTTCGGTACCCAAAAAAGAGGTTTATACAAAGATCACGCAGTACGAAGGACAAAAGGTGAAGCTTTTCTACCGGCAGGTCTACAAGAATATGCCCTGGCAGGGCAAGACCGACTATATGGTCTACGGTATCCAGGTCCTTGATTGAGGGCCTGGATCTTTCCTTTTCCTACCTCCATCCATTGATCCAGGAGGGCCGCGAAACGGCCCCTTTCCCTCCTATGCAAGGTATTTTTCTGTTTTTTGGCGAATATTCGCTGATTTATCGGCCCTCCTCTTTCGTTTTTGACCTATATCGATTAAATTTATAGCGAATATTCGCTGAAATTTTAAGGATAAAAAAAGAATAGCCTTATGCCAGATACAATGGTCAAAAAATCCGTGCTGAAAGGCGGAGAATTTATTGTCAAATCGGCAGCCGCAGAAGATACCTTCATTCCGGAGGAAATGAATGAGGAGCAACTCATGATCCGGGATATGGTTGTCGATTTCATGGAGAATGAAATCTACCCCAATCTGGATCGCATCGAAAAGCAGGAGAAAGGGCTTTCCACCTCCTTGCTCGACAAGATGGCCGAACTGGGCCTTCTCGGAACGCACATGCCGGAATCCTTCGGCGGCATGCAATTGGATACCAATACCAACACCCTGATCTGCGATACCTTTGGTACGGCAGGCGGGTCTTTCACGGTTTCCTACGCGGCTCATACCGGGATCGGCATGTTGCCCATTCTTTATTTCGGAAATGAGGAGCAGAAAAATAAATACCTGCCCCGCTTGATCTCGGGTGAACTGAAGGCGGCTTACTGTCTTACGGAGCCCAGCTCCGGCTCGGATGCACTGGCCGCAAAAACCAAAGCGGAATTGACAGAGGAGGGTACCCATTATGTGCTCAACGGGCAGAAGATGTGGATCTCCAACGCAGGTTTCGCGGATGTCTTCATCGTATTTGCGCAGGTCGATGGTAATCAGTTTACGGGTTTCATTGTGGAGCGGGACTCCGACGGGCTTACCCTGGGAGCCGAAGAAGACAAGATGGGGATCAAGGGATCTTCTACCCGTCAGGTGTTCTTTGAAAACGTGAAAGTACCCAGGGAGAATGTTCTGGGCGAAATCGGTAAAGGACACCTGATCGCGTTCAACGTCCTGAACATTGGTCGCTTCAAACTATGCGCCCTGGTGGTAGGTGGAGCAAAGGGGAGCATCACTTCTGCGGTGCGCTATGCCAATGAGCGCGTCCAGTTCAAGCAGCCGATCTCCGCTTTCGGAGCCATTCAGCACAAACTGGCGGAACAAGCCATCCAGGTTTTTGCCACGGAAAGTGCGCTCTACCGGGTTTCCAATATGATCCAGGTCATGAACAAAAGCCTCGAGGCCGATGGGGTTTCCTACAGCGAAGCCAAACGGATCTCCGCCGAGGAATACGCCGTCGAGTGCGCGCTACTGAAGGTATCCGGCTCCGAGACGCTTGATTTTGTGGTCGATGAAACGCTTCAGATTCATGGCGGTATGGGTTTCAGCGAAGAAGGTACAGCTGCCCGGGCGTATCGGGATTCCCGGATCAACCGGATCTACGAGGGTACCAACGAGATCAATCGCCTGCTGAGCATCGATATGTTGTTCCGCCGGGCCATGAAAGGAGCCATCGACCTGGTGGGACCCGCCTGGGATGTACAAAAAGAATTGGCTTCCATGCCTTCTCTGGAAAAGCCCGAAGGGACCTTTGGAGCGGAGATCAAAGCAGTCGGAGACTTTAAAAAACTGACGCTCATGGTAGCCGGCGCAGCGGCTAAAATGCAAATGGACGGTAAGCTTAACCTGAAGAATGAGCAGGAGATCGTGATGAATCTTTCCGACATGCTCAACGATCTGCTGGAAGCCGAGTCTATGCTTCTTCGGATCCAGAAGTTGGAAGGCATGAATACTCGTGCAGACAAGGAAGTGTATCGGGCTATGCTGAGGGTATTCCTGACGGATCTCAACTTCCGGATGCTGAAAAACGGTACGGATGCTTTGGTTTCCTTTGCCGAAGGAGACCTCCTTCGTACCCTGCTCATGGGCCTCAAGCGCTACACAAGCTACCCGCCTACAAACGTCAAAGCGGATCGCCGGCTCATCGCTAAAGCCCTGATCGAAGCCAATGAATACTGCTTCTAATCCTCTGCTGAAAAGACAATTCCATCTAAGCCCGGCCGCTCGGTCGGGCTTTTTTTTAGTCATCTTATCTGTTTTCTTAGGCCGATCTCCTCTTTTTTTGAATAAAAGTAGATTTTTGCACTTGCATCAGGCGGGTAGATATGCTTCGTCCTCGGGTCGGAGCAACTTTGAACCCCGCTGAAGAAATCAGGTTACAACAGGTAATGGTGAAGGCAATGCTTTTTTTGTTCTCCGTCGTTCTTTCGCTGGGAGCGTTTCCCCTGGCCCATCTCCCCGGTACCGGGCAATTTGTACTTCATATCGAAAACATTGAACAACAGAAAGGGCTGATCCGGGTGGCCCTGTTCTCCAGCGAAGATGCCTTCCTGAAAGATGAATTGGCCAGCTATGTGGAATCCGTTGCTGTCAAGGGAAAAGGAAACCAGACTTTTTCCCTGCCCGACCTACCCGTAGGACAGTACTCCATCGCTATTTATCACGACCTCAACCAGGACGGCGAGCTGAACACAAACCTGTGGGGTATCCCCACCGAACCCTACGCCTTTTCACGTACCCCGGAAAATAAATGGAAAAGACCCACCTTCGGGTCCACTTGGGTGCCCTTGAGTTCCGGGCGAAATGAAATTCGTATGGAACTCAAGCGCTGGAAGCATCTTTAACTCTTTTTACTGAATGGCCATGCCACTGGCCATATTGATCTCCAAGACCTCCCCTTCCGAGTGGATCAACTTGACGATCGGGCTGTCATCAGTGGGTTCCGGTTGTTCATCCGGATCGATGAATACGGGCTCGGGGAAAAAGACTTCGAGGTTGATCGTATTGGCTTGCTGGTCGTAAATGGGGACTAGGGGTTGATAGAAACCCTCCTCTCTGCCGGGAAACAGAAATAAAGAATGGTATTGGCCATCCTCCGTTCTCCACTCCCGAAAAGGAAGGATAGGGCTGGGCTCCGGAAAGGGCCTGAGGTCATAGGCAAAGGGACCGTAATCCTCCATGTACCCCAGCAGGAACTCCTCCCACAACTCCAATCGCTGAATCTGCCCGCTTTGGGCATCTTCCATGACCGTAGGGTGTGAAAATTCGGGCTTGAAAGGACCGATGAGCTTAAGACTATCCAAACGGTAACAAAAGAGTTGGCCATCTCCGGCAATCCCCAGAAAATGGTAAGCGGAATTGTACTCGAGATCCGCCAGTCGGTAGCTCGTCGGATCGTCGGCATCCGACGGCAACCAGTGTTCCCGCTGTAGGCTGCAATCTTCGGCTTCCAGTATCTCCAACTTTCGAAAGGCTCCGTTCTGCGCAGAATCCGGCAGGATCCGGATCACCTGTCCGGTGGGTTGGCTGTGAAAATAGTGATCGTCAGAAAGAGAATCCGCCGGCAGACAGGCGGCCTGGACCTGTTTTTTATCCGGTGAAGGTTTTTGTGGCCCGCAAGACAGCACATTCAAAAGAGCCGCAGCGATAATAATGTAGAGCAGTCGCATCATGGAACATGGATTTGAAGCCACCGAAACCCGGGGTCGGGAGCCTTTCGAAAGCCGGGGAACCGGCATCTTTTTCACCTTTAAAAGTTAAGGAAAATTGTTTTACGAATTTTTTCGTAGAATAAATTTGCTTGTACGACAACTTTCGTATATACTTGTCACTACGAACTTATTCGTAAAACAGATTATGGCGAAGAAACCGCATTCCAAACCCACCGAATCCGAGTTGGAGATCCTGCAGGTACTGTGGGAAATGGGCCCTTGTTCCGTCCGGGTAGTCAACGAGAAACTCAGTGAGAAAAGGGAGGTAGGCTATACTACAACCCTTAAGCTCATGCAGATCATGGTCGATAAAGGGCTGGCTGAGCGGGATACCAGCCAGCGCACGCATATCTATGAAGCAGCTTTGGAGGAAGGTGACATCCAGCAGCGCTTGCTCAAGAATTTTGTGGATACCGCATTTCGCGGCTCGGCCATGAAATTGGTGGTACAAGCCCTGGGTAATCACGAAACGACCGAAGACGAACTCCGGGAGATCAAAGACTTAATCGCCAAACTGGAAGATTCCAGAAATCAAGACCCGACAAAATCCTGATTCGTATGCAAAGTTTGACTTCAATCCTTTCCGAACCCGTTGTCCAGGGCCTGGGATGGACCGTCCTTCATTCCTTCTGGCAAGCCGCTCTGGTCGCCCTATTGTTGGGAGGTACTTCTCTTTTGCTCCGGCATCAATCGGCTGCCATCCGCTACTGGGTGGCCCAGGCCGGACTGGTTCTCGTTTTGATCATGGCTCTGGGTACCTTCAGCTGGTATTACACCGGCGAAGTTTCTGAGAAGATCAGCTCAAATGTTACTTACCTGACCCAAGGGGAGGCCCTAAGCCCGGCTGGGTTGCCTCCGGAGAAATCATCCGGCTTCTTCGACGGTTGGATCAATTATTTTGAATCGCATCTGCCGCTGATCGTTTCGGTCTGGATCCTGGGAATGGTGCTCTTCTTTCTCCGTTTCCTGGGAGGGTTATTGTATCTGCAGCACCTCCGAACCCACCGCAGTCAACCTATGAGTATCGAATGGCAGAGCCAATTGACGTTACTGGCCCGCCGGCTGGACGTTAGGCGGCCGGTCAGGCTGTTGGAATCTGCCTGGATCCATAGCCCGCTGGTCATCGGATGGCTCAAGCCCGCTATCCTTTTTCCCATGGGCTTGATCAATCAACTCAGCCCGGAACAAGTGGAGGCGGTCCTGGCCCACGAACTGAGCCACGTTCGGCGTTACGATTACATCTTCAATCTGCTGCAGTCGCTGGTGGAGACTATCCTTTACTTTAACCCGGCCGTTTGGTGGATCTCTTCTCTGATCCGCACCGAACGGGAAAATTGCTGCGACGATCTGGCGATTGCGGTCTGTGGAGATTCGGTGGCATATGCCAAAGCTTTGGTCCAGCTACAGGAGTGGACTCGCCCTTCTCCCCGATTGGCTCTGGCCCTGGCCGGCCATAAAGGTAACCTGCTGAACCGGGTAAAAAGGATCTTGCATCAACCGGTTGCGCCTACCAGGATAAATGCCCGGGTTTGGACGCTGGGCCTGGTGATGGCCGCCTTGTTGACGTTCTCTTTCCAGCAGAATAAGGAGCCGGATGCGGAAGTCCCTTTTGCTCCCGTACACTACAACACCGCTTCCGAACTGCTGGCTGCCAAGGGTTTTGCATGGGTGAGCATCGACACCTTGCCGGATGAAGACGCCCGAATCAAGTTCTTGCGAAACGGCGAAGAGGTGGAAGCCCGCATTCGCAATGGGAAAATCGTTTCGCTCAAAGTAGACGGCGAGGAAATACCCGAATCCCGACATGCCGAGTACGAGGAAAAAATTTCCGAACTGATGACCGACTTGCCGGCCCTGCCTCCGCCTGCTCCGGCCCCCTCTGCGGCTCCCCCTTTTCCTCCGCCCGCCCCGTCGGCACCTGAGGCCCCGCCCGCTCCTCCGGCACCACCCGCGCCGCCTGTACCGGCATCTCCCCGGATCCATTTTGAGTCGGACTCAGTGATGATCATTCAGGGGGGGACGACGGGTCTTCGCCCGGCACGCATTGTGACCGAACAGGACGAAGATGGAGTAACGATCTTGAAACTGCAATCCCTGAAAGGCGCAGATTCCATCCTCATTGAGGTAGATCCCAATCAATCGCAGATCGTGATCGATAAGATGGCAATCGAGCCGGGCGAGACGACCTTCCTGTTTGGGGGTGAGAAGATCCGGATTCCATACCTCTTTCAGGGAGAAAAGGGTTTGAGGATCGAAGCCCCTGGGGTCCGTGTTTTTGGTCCGGATGCCGAGTTTTCGGAAGAATGGCTGGAGGATTGGAAAAAACAATGGGAAGAAAGGCAAGGCCTGAACGAAGACTGGATTCGCGAATGGAAAGAAAAAGGTTGGGGGTTGAAATATTATGAGGCAAAAGAGTGGGAAGAGTTCCTGGAAAAGCAATTGAAGTTGGGAAAGATCGATGAAGAGCGGTTCGGTGAAATCTTTCGTTGGCGGAATCTGGGGTTGAATGGAAAAATGGACACCCCCGCCGAAAGCCGGGTGTACTTCGGCGATGGATTTAATTACGTTTTTCGAGGGTATTCCGACGAAACCCTGGAAGAGGAGATGATGCGCGACGGTTTGATCCGGGAGGGTGAAAACTATTCTTACGAACTGACTCCGGATTATTTCAAACTCGATGGGAAAAAGCTTCCCGATGGCCTGCACGAAAAGTACCTGAAACTGTACGAGAAAATCTACCAGGCACCGCTAAGCGGAAAATCCAAAGTTTCCGTCCGGAAGCGAAACGAGCAATAGAATTTGGAATCTCTTTTCAAGTTGAGCATCCGGGCAGATTTCGACCCGGGTGCTTTCTTTTTTAAACCTTATCGGCTTCGCAGTTTCGCACAAAATGCAGGTTTCGATTCGTCAGGTCGAAAGCGCATAGCTGATGCATATACTCGCGCGGGTATACGCAACCGCAGTCGATGTCCAATACGGGCAGCCTGTTGATCAGGGCCAGTTGCAACTCGATCCGGGGGCGGGGTTGTGGGGTATGCCCGTGCACGATGAGCCGGTCCTCCAGCCATTCCTGATCGAGCTGATCGTACCAGTGGCGGATCCACAGCATGGCCTGTTCGTCTTCCAGCGGATCGGCCGCCCGAAAGTTAAAGCCTGCATGCACAAAGAAGGCCTCGTCCGTTTGATGAAAGTTCTTAAGGCCCCGAAAGAAATCCAAATAGCGTGGAGAAAGGGCAGCGGGATTCGAGATGCCAAAACTACGTAGCGTTTCCTGTCCTCCGTTGCTGATCCAGTGGGACAAAAACTCCTCCTTTTCGATGGCCTCCAGCATAAGGCCTTCGTGATTCCCTTTCAGTGCGGTAATCGCATAGCCCTTTTCCCGCAAATCCAGGATCTGATCGACAACCCCCTTGGAATCCGGGCCCCGGTCTATGTAGTCCCCCACCAGGACAAGATGGTCGTCCTGATTCAACCCAATTTGATCAAGGAGTTCCCGAAAGGTCTGAGCACATCCGTGAATATCTGAGATGGCAAATAACCGCATGCGGCTATGTTAAGAAAAATGGCGGTTAACCTGCATGACATCAGCGGGTTTTAGTCAATATTTCCACCACTTTTTCAGAGGTACACGAAAGGTCTGGTGATTTTGTCCGAACTGGATGGCGACCTCCTCGAACCTGGGGCCGCCATTTGCTTTTGGGCGGCTTGATAAAGGAGAAAGGCTCCGAAGGGATTCCCAAAACGTTCCGGTCCATTTCGCCATTGTCGTTGATATCGTGAAAAATGGCTATGGCATATTCGCCCAGGGGCATATCGGGAACGTGGATCTTAAGATCCCCTTTTTGGCGAACATGCATGTAGACCCGCTTCCCTTTTTCCCGATCCATAAAGTACTCTCCGGAGTCGTAAATTCCTACCCATATCCGACCCGATTCATGGCTGAGGTTGCTTACCTCGAGGATCAACGTGCCTCTGGTCTCGTTCTCGGCAAGAGGCGCGGGAGTATGGAATATTCCCAGGGTGAAAAGCAGATACAGGTACACGTAGGCATGTTTTCCTGGAAATAGCAGGAAAATTGGGAACCCGTTTGTCGAGACTGAGACAAGAAACAGCTGTTCAGAAAACTTTAACTCATGCCTTGCCCTCCGCCAATTCGGTGACGATCCTTACCGGGTTGTGAAGAGTCCGGTGGACCGGGCATCTGTCGGCCATTTCGAGCAGACGTTTCTTCTGTGCCTCATCCAGGTTTCCCTCCAATTCGATCAGCCGGTGGAAAAAGTCGATTTTTCTTTCGGTGGCTTCGCACTCGGATAAATCGGTAGCATGATCTTTTTGGTGATCCAGATGCACCCGGACCTCTTTCAGGTCCCACCCTTTTCTTCGGGCATACATTTTCAGGGTCATGGCCGTGCAGGTGCCCAGGGAGGCAGAAAGCAACTCATAGGGGGTAGGCCCGAAATCGTTACCGCCGACGGAACCGGGTTCGTCGGCCGTAAGGCTGTGGTGCCGGATCCGGACATCGGTTGTATAGTCATCGCCGTCCAGCCGGACAGCCACCGTCCGCTTGGCTCTTAGTTTTTCTTCTTCCGGGAACGGTAAATACCGTTTGACCCAGGATCCCACGATCTCCCCGACGTAAAGAGAGTCCTCCTTTCGGCTCAGCAGATGGTCGGCGCCGTCCAGGGTGACAAAGGATTTGGGATGCCGCGCTGCGTGATAGATACGGGCGGCATTTTCAATTTCAACCGTTCGGTCCTGCGGAGAATGCAGGATCAGGAGAGCCCGGTCGAGCTTTTGCAGATTTTCGTCCATCGAATGGCTCTGGATGTCCTCCAGGAATTGTTTTTTGACCTGGAAAGGACGCCCTCCGATGTAAACCGTTGCCTCACCTTTGGATTCGATTTCTTCCTTTCCGGATTGGATCAGGTGTTCGACATGGTTGGGCGAGTGGGGCGCTCCGATGGTGACCACGGCTTCCACCTGGGGCAGCAAACCGGCTGCACAGATTACCGCCGCTCCGCCCAGCGAATGACCGACCAGTAATTTCGGCGCCTCGTATTGCTCTTCCAGAAAGCGGGCCGCCTGGACGAGGTCTTCTACATTGGAGGAAAAATTGGTGTCGGCAAATTCGCCCTCGCTGTCCCCCAGTCCGGTGAAATCGAAACGTAATGTGGCGATGCCTTGTTGGCCGAGGGCCCGGCTGATGTTTCGGACGGCCCCCAGATTTTTGGTGCAGGTGAAGCAATGGGCGAACAGAGCGAAAGAATGTGGATGACGGTCGGCAGGAAGGTCAAGCATACCGGCCAAAGGCTGGCCCTCGCTGTTTTTAAATTTCAATTTAATAGCAGGCATCGGGAAAATGAATTATGGATTTTGCTAGAAGGAACGTTTCGTTCGGGCTCTGGGATGAAACTGGAGCAGGGTTTCTTTCAGGAAATCTTGGTTCACATGGGTGTATATCTCGGTTGTGAGTATGGATTCATGTCCGAGCATATCCTGCACCGCTTTCAGATCGGCCCCGCCCTCCAGCAAATGCGTAGCGAAGGAATGGCGAAAGGTATGCGGGCTGACGTTTTTGGAAATACCGGCCTGTTTGGCTGCCTCCTTGACCACATAAAACACCATGACCCGCGAAAGTTTTCTTCCTCTTCGATTGAGGAAAAGCAGGTGTTCGGAAGCGGGGTCTACCTTCCGCATAGCCCGCCTGTCGCCTTCCCAGTACAACTGAATGTGGTGAATGGCATCTTCGCCGATGGGGACCAGGCGCTCTTTGTTGCCTTTACCGACGATCCTAAGGAATCCGATATCGAGATAAAGATCGGCTATGCCGAGATTGATCAGCTCGCTGACGCGCAACCCGCTGGCATAAAGGGTCTCGAGCATGGCCCGGTTTCGGGTGCCTTGGGGATGACTCAGATCGATGGCATCCAGTATGCGGAGAACCTCCCCGATGCTCAAAACCTCGGGAAGATGCCTGGATATGCGTGGGCCATCCAGCAGGTCGGCCGGATTTTCGCTGATCTGACCTTCCAGCAGCAAAAAGGTGAAAAAAGAACGGATGGCCGAGATCAAACGGGCCTGGGAGCGTCTGCTAAGACCCAGTTCGCCCAGCCAAAGCAGAAAAGCTTCGAGTTCGCGAACACCTAACTGGTCCGGACGGAGGTTCTGCCCGCGAGCCCAGAGGGCAAGCTTGTCGATGTCCTGCTGATAACTCTCCTGGGTAGCCGGAGAAAGGGAACGCTCCAGGCGAAGGTACAGACCAAAGGATTTGATAGCCGATTTCCAGATCACTACCCAAAATACGCTTTTCGACTTGATGGAGGCATAATTCGCTTTGTTCGTTGAACTATTAAAGCTTACTTTTGTAATAGTAAAGCTATTAAATTTAAACACGAGACTTTCAATCTTGATGTTATGACTCAATCCAGTTTTATCGAAGCCTACCAGCTGCAAAAGTCAGTTCTGAATGATTTTGCCCTGCATCTGACCCGCGATCCGGAAATGGCGCAGGATCTATTGCAGGAGACTCTTTACAAGGCCTACAAATACAAGGGAAGTTTTCAGAAGGGGACCAACTTGAAAGCCTGGCTGATGACCATCATGCGTAATACCTATATCAACGATTACCGGAAAGATAAAAGAAGGCAAAGTTTAGCCCATTATGCCGATCAGGCTCACTGGGTAGAACAGAATAATGAGATCCGGTTCAACGATGGTGAGTATAATCTGTTGATCGAAGAGATCCTGAGAGAAGTTCACCGTCTGGACGATTGGATGAAGATCCCCTTCCTGATGCACTATCATGGGTTTAAATACGAAGAAATTGCCAAAGAAATGGATCTTCCATTAGGCACGGTGAAATCCAGGATTTATTTTGCTCGACAGCGACTGCGCAAAACCCTCAGATCACTCAACCCGGGAGATCAATCAGAACCATGTAGGGCCTGAATGGGTTCTATGACTTTATAGCCTGGAAATTCTGTCATTGCCCGAGAGCAATCGATGTTCAAGTTTACACCATGAAATCGAATCTACCTATCACTCCGGTTGGCCGTTTCTTGCGTTTGCTGGACCTGGATCGGAAGGACATAACCTATATCTATGTTTATGCCATTTTCCGGGGGTTGCTCAATCTCTCGCTACCGCTAGGCATTCAGGCCATCATCAGTCTGGTAGCAGGCGGAGCCATCTCGGCCTCGATCTATCTGCTGGTCGGAGCGGTGACGGTAGGAACAGCCTTGGTGGGACTGCTTCAGGTGATGCAGCTCGCGGTAACGGAGAACCTGCAGCGGCGGATCTTCGTGCGCTCCTCTTTTGATTTCGGATACCGGCTGCCCCGCTTCAAAATGGAAGGCCTCACCGGCGAGTATGCTCCGGAACTGGTCAATCGCTTTTTTGATACGATGAACGTACAAAAAGGCCTGCCCAAGATCCTGATGGATTTCTCCACGGCGGCTCTACAGATCTTGTTTGGGCTTATTCTGATCGCTTTTTACCACGCCTTTTTTGCCTTTTTCGGGCTCATTCTGTTGTTTGTCATTTTCCTGATTTTCTGGATCACCGGACCGGGTGGTTTGAAGACCAGCCTGCAGGAATCCAAATACAAATACAAAGTCGCTTCCTGGCTGGAAGAAGTGGGACGGAGTATGCCGACCTTTAAATTGGCAGGCGGGCAATCTCTTGCCCTGGATCGAACCAACAGTCTGGTATCTACCTATCTCGACCGTCGGAAGGATCACTTCCGTATCCTGATGGGGCAATACGGCTTCATGGTGGCCTTCAAGACCCTGGTCACGGCTTCCCTTTTGCTCCTGGGGGCCTTCCTGGTGGTGGACAACCGGATCACCATCGGGCAGTTTGTCGCAGCCGAAATTGTAATCATTCTGGTTACAAACAATGTGGAGAAACTGATCCTGACCATGGATACGATCTACGATACCCTGACCGGGCTGGAAAAGATCGGTGCTGTTACGGACCTGCCGCTCGAAAAGTCAGGCGGGCTGAGCTTTACCGGCATCGATACTGGCAAGGGAATGTCCGTTTCGTTGAAAAACCTTTCTTTTCAGTACCCGGATGCCAAAACCCCGGTTATCCATGATCTGGACCTTAACCTGGAGTCCGGAAAAAGCCTGGCGATAGCCGGATACAACGGGGCGGGCAAATCCACGCTGCTCCGCCTCATCGGGAGTATGTTCTCGGATTATACCGGGCAGATCAGCTACAACAGCATTCCGCTACGAAACCTTGACCTGTCGGACCTCCGCCAGCACATCGGCGATTACAGCATGAATGAGGACATTGTTGAGGGCACGGTATTCAACAACATCACCATTTGTCATCCGGAAGAGTGCATGCCGGAAGTTCTGCGCGCGGTTCAGGAGGTGGGGCTGCAAGATGATCTGGATACACTGCCCCTGGGTTACGACACCCATTTGACCCCAGGGGGGCGCAACATCTCCCGCAGTATGCGTACTCGCCTGCTTATGGCTCGGGCTATCTTATCGCAGCCGCGTCTCTTGCTGGTGGAAGGCTATTTCCCCGGTTTGGAGGCCCGGGAGCGTCAAAGAGTTTACGACCTGCTGACCCGCCCCAAGCAACCCTGGACGCTTGCCACGGTCACGGATGACGCCGAGCTGGCACGCCGATGCGATGTGATCATCATACTGAAGAATGGAAAGATTGTACAGAAAGGCACCTGGGAAGACATTAAGAATGGCCCGCATTTCAAACACGTTTTCCAGGCTTCTCCGGTCACGGTCTGGTCGGCAGAGATATCATAACCGGGTTTGTTAAAGGACTGAAAGAATAAAATTATGCTGAACATATCGCCAAATACGATTCTGGACAAAGTAGATAAGAGTCGGTTCGGGTCTTTTTCCAAGACCGACCTGGTTTTCGCTCACCGCCTTTTCGTGCGTTGGTTGGTCATTGCCATGGTCGTATTCATCGTCTTCATGTTCCTTCCCTGGACCCAGAACGTGCAGAGCGAGGGGGTCGTAAGCGTATTAAATCAGGCCAATCGACCTCAGACCGTACACTCTACCATTGCCGGGCGGATCGAGAAATGGTATGTACAGGAAGGGGATTCCGTCTCCAGAGGAGATACCATTCTTTTCCTGTCGGAGATCAAATCGGAATATTTCGACCCCGATCTGGTGCCTCGCACCCGCGAACAAGTCGGCGCGAAAGAAGGATCTGTCCAGGCTTATCGAGATAAGATCATTGCGCTCGAGCAGCAAATTGAAGCCTTGGGCAAAGAAAGGGATTTGAAGATCGCCCAGCTGAAGAACAAGATCCAGCAGGCCAAATTCAAGATCGCGGCCGACAGCATCGATCTGGAGCAGGCCCAGGTCGCTCAGGTCATTGCCGATACTCAATACATACGGGCCGTGCGCTTGTTCGAGCGGGATATTGCTCCCAGAAAATCGGTGGAAAACGCCCGAAACAAACAACAGGAGGCCTTGGCAAAAGAAATCTCCGCCAACAACAAATTGCTGGGCAGTAAAAATGAGTTGATCAATGCGCAATTGGCCTTCGAAGAAGCTAATTACTCCTATGGCGAAAAGATCGCCAAAATTGAAAGCGACCGGCAGGCCACTTATTCCCAACTTTATGAAGCCACCGGGCAAGTAAGCAAAATGCGGATCGACTTGGCGAATTACGAACAGCGATCCCGATTCTACTACATCACGGCCCCGCAGGACGGGTTTATAACCCAGGCTCTTACCATGGGCATCGGCGAGACGGTCAAAGAGCAGGAGGCGGTAGCTTCCATTATGCCGGGCAGTTATCAGCTGGCAGTAGAAATGTACGTCAAACCGATGGATTTGCCCTTGTTGGAGAAAGGACAAGAGGTCCGCTTCCTGTTTGACGGATGGCCGGCAATCGTCTTCTCGGGCTGGCCTGGCTTTTCCTTCGGTACGTTTTCCGGCTCTATTTTTGCCATTGAATACAACGCCAACGACAAGGGCGAATACCGAATCCTGGTAGCTCCGGATGAGAAAAAAGGCCCTGAATGGCCGGTGGCCTTGCGGCCGGGCGGGGGAGCTCGAGGGATCGCTCTGCTGAATACCGTTCCGCTGTGGTACGAATTGTGGCGACAGCTCAACGGCTTCCCGCCCGATTACTACGTCGGTGATGAGAACAAGCAGCCCAAACTGAAAGCTCCAGCAAAATCGATCAAGTAATGCGAATGCGGTATTGGTGCATCCTCGGTCTGGTTTTGGGGATCTGGGTCCAGTCATGGGCCCAATCAAATTCAGACACCCTTCCTGTTTTGGGTTGGGGAGAATTGTCGACCCTGATCCTGGAAGAGCATCCGCTTGCCCAAAGCGCCCGCCTGAACCTGGAAAGGGGTGAATTGCTGGTCCGGGGCGCCCGGGGGTTTTTCGACCCCAAACTCATGGGGGAGTGGGATCAGAAAGCTTTCAAGAACGACAATTACTTCCGGGTGCTGGATGCCGGTATCAAGATGACGCTGCCCTATGGGCCCCGGATAACCGTAGGCTACCAGTTTGCTGACGGGATCAACCTGAATCCCGGGCTTACCGTTCCGAGTCAGGGGCAGGCTCTGATCGGGCTGGAGCTCCCCTTACTCCAGGGGCTGATCTTCGATCCGGGTCGGGCGGGAGTCCAGCAAGCCCGGCTGGAACAGGCCGGTTTGGAAGCCGAGCAACGGCTGATGATCAACGACCTGCTGTTTCAGGGCGTTGGCCATTATCTCAATTGGGTGGTTGCCGAAAACCGCCTCCGATTGATGGAAAATGCTTTATCGGTGACCTTCAACCGCCACCAGGCCATTGTGGAGAGTTTTCTGGCCGGCGAACTGGCAGGCGTCGATACGCTGGAGAGTTTCCTACAGGTGCAAACGCGGGATCTCGATGTACAGCAAGCCCGCCTGGGAACGCGAAAAGCCGCTTTGGATCTGCAAAACTTCATCTGGGGCGGCAACGGAAATGTTCCGCTTACCTACAGCGCTCCAAACCTCAACATCCTGGGCGTGAAAGAGGATGCAGGGTTTCCCCAGCTTCCGCCGGACGTTACGCCCCTTCGTCACCCCAAGATTGCCGCGCTGGATGCCAAGGCAGGGGTTCTCAATGTCGAAGAGCGTTTGGGCCGGCAATCTATGCTTCCCCAACTGGACGTCAATTATTATGTATTGGGCACGGGGTTTGAATTTGCTCCCGTTGCGCCCGTCGAAGGCGGGGCTCCCTCCTCCGTGTTTGCCCAGAGTTACAAATGGGGCGCTACGCTCTCCTGGCCCATTCTGATGCGAAAAGGAAGCGCCAAACAACAGATGGCCCAGATCAAGCAAGAACAAAATGCACGGAACCGGGATGCCACCTTCCGGGAGATCGAGAATAAGGTGGCCGCTTTCCAGCAAGAGTTGAGCATCACCCAGGAACAAATCGTTCTGTTCGAGTCGGCTGTGGACAACTACCAGCAATTGCTGGCGGCAGAGGTCGAAAAATTCCGGTTGGGTGACAGTTCCATCTTCCTGATCAATTCCCGGGAGCAGAAACTGGTGGATGCCCGGGATAAACTCCTGGCGCTGTATGGCAAATATTACCTGGCACAAACAGGCATCGTCTGGGCAGCCGGTCAGTTGGGAAATTGATCAGCAGCTAGCGGAGTCCTTTTTCTCGGCCAATTCCTGAAAAGTATCCGACTTGTCTTCCTCCGGGCGATCCAGGCAGGGAAAATCCTTTTCGATCAATATATGCAGGGTATTTCCGCCGGGGTAGGTTTGTTCCGCTTCAAGTCCGATCTGATCCGTTTCCATCCAATGCCGGGCCAGGTCTTCGGGGATGGAGATCAGCATCCGCCCTTGGGAAAAACTTGCTTTGACGGCAGGCCCCGGAAGGATCATCAGGGCGAAACGAAACGTTTCCTGCGGGCCGAATGCCACGCTTTCTTCCACTTTTTGCCGCTTCCTGAGTTCCTCGATATCCGATTTTCGAAGACGAAGACGAATGCTGTTCTCCACACATCGTAGTTTCATTCCTTCCGGTTTTACCATCGAAAATAACAAGATTCGTTCGAGGGAGGGCTCTAAACCCGTGAAATCCTATACTTTAGAACGCCCGGGCTTTTGTTTTTTTGTATTTAATTAATTTTATACCGTCCAATTCCCATACCTATGAGGGCCTTCGGGGCTTTTTTGTTTTTCCTGATCTATTTGTTCGTGGCTCGATATCTCTTCCTGTGCCCGATACTGGGGAATTGCAATCCGGAGGACCGGATCGTCCGCCCGGCTACTTTGCAAGTAAGATCTGAGGATGGGAGAAGGATTTTGACCGGTTTTCAGGAATTCGGCTTTCCGCCGGATAGCCCCCGGCCCTTGCTTTCGACCAACAATCGCGTTTTTTTGGATTCCCTGACCGAATATTTGCTCCTTTATCCTGAAAGCGAACTCCGGATCCGGGCTTCGTACAGGGATCGGGAGAAGAGCCTGTGGTCGGACCGCTTCGAAAACCTGGGATTGGCCCGAGGCGACCGGATCCGGCAATTGTTGGTCGAGAAAGGGATTCCGGAAGACGATATCTACCTGGACTTCTTTGTAACCGATAGTTTGAACCTAGGCCAGCCTGTTCGTTTCGAATTATTTCGGTCGGGCATAGACAAGGGACCTGCCTGGCCGGAGAAATACCTGGTGCAGGAAATGTGTTATTCCGCTATTTTGTTCCCGGCTGAAAGAACTTCTGCCCCGGTTCATTCGCCCTTGCGGATATACGCGGATCAGGTACAAGCCTATTTGAAGGAATACCCTATTGCCGGCATGGAAGTCATCGGCCATTACACTTCGGCTTATGATCGGCGGGAATGCAACCGGCTTTCCCTGGCTTTGGCAGAACGTGCGCATTCCCAATTGGAGGAAATGGGTGTACATTTAAGAGTAGAAGTCAAAGGAAGAGGTAATCGTTTTCCCCAGGTTTCGGAAAAGGATCCGCTGGCTACCCAGAAAAATGATCGGGTGGTCTTCCGTTTGATTCCACAAATACGCTAATTATGAGGAATATACAGGAGTTTTTTATTGGAATGTCGAGTGAAGCCAGCTTGTACTTCCTGATCTTCGTGATCATCGGCTTTCTGTTCGGCGTCCTGGCTGGCTACTTGCTTCGAAACGCCGCTTACAAGGCCCTTCAGCGAAGTCTGAAGGAGCGGGATACCGATCTGGTGCAAAAGAAGGTAGAGGTAGACCAGTTGAAACAAAATCTGGCCGTGCTGGAAAACAACCGCAAAGAGATTGAGCTGGAGCTTCAGAAAGTTCGTGAAGACCGCACCCGTATGGCCAGTCGACTCGCCCCGCTCCAACAGGAATCGGACCAGGCCCAACGCGAACTGGAGGAGTCCAAAACGGCCATGCAGAGTTACCTGAGCACCATCGAGGAGATGCAAGATGAAATCATGGTCCTCAAAACCCGCAATCAACGCCTGGAAGAAGGCGGTGAACCCGACCTGGCCTTTCAGCCCGAAAAGCAACAATCCGAAGAAGGGGATATGGCCAAGGCATTCGAAATCCTGAGCGCCCAGCTCAGAGAACTTCAGCAATCCAACAAACAGATCACCGAGGAACTCAAAATGCTGAAATCCAGAACAGATCAACCCTCGCCTGAGCCCCGGTCCGAAACCTCCTTTCAGCCCCAGCCTGTCTTTGAAATAGATCAATTTGGACGGGAAGGAGATCCTGCCGGCGATGGAGCGGAAGAACCACCGGAGCTACCCGAAGAGCGCGTCCCTGAGGAGAGACTCTTCCTACTGGAGCCCCAAGAGGACTCTGCCCACGACGACCTGACCCGAATCGAGGGGATCGGTCCTTTTCTTCAACAAAAGTTGTTTGAGGTCAATATTACCACCTTCCAGCAAATTGCGAGCCTGACATCGCAGGACGTGCAAACGCTGACACGAAAGATCGGATACATTCCAGGCCGGATCGAGAAGGACAATTGGGTGGGCCAGGCCCGTTCCCTGATGGCGACCACCGAACCTTAACACCCGAGGGCCCTGATTCAAGGGATCTGGAATACGGCCAACCTGTCCGGGAACAGGGCAAACAGCAGGTCTTTCTCCAGACGCAGTTGGGAAGCCTTTTCAAGGAAAGCTGGGAGGGGGATGGTTTCTTCGATCTGACCGGCCAACAGAATTCGTCTCAGTTTTCCCTCGGCAAAAAACAGGATCTTTCCGCCTGAGACCTGGAAATAGGGCTTTTTGCCCTCTATGGAAAGTGCCTGGGTCAACTGCCCGAAGTTATTCATTATGAATATGCCCATCTGGCTGTCCCGAAGAAAGATGCGATTGTCGTTGGCGACCAGGAGGTCGACCTCCGGCGGATTGGGCAGGCTTAAAGCCAGATTTTCACTCTCCAGTTGGGTAGCTCCCTGGGTATCCAGTTTGCGAAGCCGAAACCGAACCGGATCATACACCCAAATAAAATTATCGGCATCCAGGGCAATGGCTCTGGCTTCGGGAAGATTGAGGTCGAGCAGGTTGATCTCGCCAACCTGGCTGAGGGTTCGGTCCAGGAGAACCACCGCCTGAAAGTCGGGATAATAAAGCAGCAGCGAAAAGGGATTGGTCGCGTCTACGTGTCCGAGCCTGCCCAGGGTGAAATTATTGTACCGAAACTGCTCTTTCCCGCGGGAATCAAACTTGATCAATTCCTCACTTTCCGTTACGGCATATAGGCTCTGAATGGGGTCGGTGGTAAAGAACCGGAACTTTCCATGCACTTCCGCCCGAAGGTGAAGGGAAAGGGTATCCTGGGCAGCTAAAGGGGACAGGGCAAAAAACAGGAAAAGCGGACCCAGCCACAGCCTAGTCCTGTTGAATCCTGTCCTGTCGGTTGCCGAATAAAATACCCGCATCATTCTCAAAGAAACGCAGGTAGAGTTCATTTCCGTCGAAGACAGCATAAGAGTTATAATTCAGCCACTCACCCAGGTTGATGTACCGGCTTTTTTGATTGCTCAGCAGATAATCGATGGGAAGATGCCGGTGTCCGAAGATGAAATAATCAAAATACCGCTTTTGCAACTCTTCTTCCGCGAACTGGACCAGCCATTCTTTATCGGAACCCAGAAACCGGGGGGGCGAAGGGTTGGTAGATCGGGATCTTTTCGACCAGTAATCGGCAATACCTATCCCGATAGAGGGCGGGATGGCGGCAAAGAGACGCTGGCATATTTTATTGGCAAAGATCTTTTTTATCATTTTGTAGCCGTGATCCCCGGGGCCCAGCCCGTCGCCATGACCGATAAAAAAAGACTTTCCATACCACTTTGCCGTGATCGGTTGCCGGTGGGTGGGTATACCCAGTTCTTCCTCAAAATAGGTGAAGATCCACATGTCGTGATTACCGGTGAACAAATGGATGGGCAAGCCTTGGTCGGATAGTTCCGCCAGCTTTCCCAGCAGGCGTATGTAGCCTTTGGGGATGACTTTTCGGTATTCGAACCAGAAGTCGAACAAATCCCCGACCAGGTAAAGAGCAGCCGCATCCTCCCGGACGTGGTCCAGCCAGCGGATTATCTGCCGCTCTCGTTCCAAACTGCTCAGGCGGGCATCTACTCCCAGATGGAAATCCGAAGCGAAATAGACCTTCTTCATGGAATTCGACACAACAAACCACTTTGGGAGGTCAAAAGTACGTTTTCTTGAGGGTATTGCCCGGATCGGGTGCTTATGGCCGATCCGGATTGACGGTTTCCGGACTCAGGCAAGCCCTGACGGGCAGAAATCCCCCGAGGCTGCATTCGTCAGCCAAGAGGATGGCAGGCGTCAATAGATTGTTTTCCGAACTCTTTTACCTTTAACCAAAACTACTCGTATGTATAAACTGGAGCATATCGGGATCGCCGTCAAGGATCTGGCGGCCTCCAATTCCCTTTTCGAACAGATCCTGGGGGTAGGACCCTACAAGGAGGAGGAAGTAACTTCCGAACAGGTCAAGACCTCTTTCTTTCAGGCCGGGGATTCCAAAGTAGAGCTACTTGAGGCTACCGGGGAGGAAAGTGCGATAGCCAAATACGTGGAAAAACGAGGTGAGGGCATTCATCACTTGGCTTTCGAGGTGCCGGATATTGAGGCCGAGATGCAACGCCTGCGCGATCAAGGTTTCCGCCTGCTGAATGAAAAGCCCAAGCGTGGGGCGGATAATAAATGGGTCTGCTTCGTACATCCGAAATCTGCGAATGGGGTTTTGCTGGAACTCTGCCAGACAATCCGGGAATAAGTGAGCTGGGTTGAATTGATCCTGGCTTTGATCGGAGGTCTATTCGCCGGATCGATCAATACCCTCGCGGGGAACGGATCTGCCATCACCTTAACCATATTCACGGAGCTTTTGGGGCTTCCGGGCAATCTGGCCAACGGCACCAACCGGGTGGGCGTCTTCGCGCAAACCTCCGCCGGCGCCTGGGCCTTTTACCGGCAGGGAAAACTGGATTATCCCAGACAAAAAACCTACATCTGGCTGACAGCAGCCGGTGCCTTGGCGGGTATGTCCCTGGCGCTGGTGGTGAGCAACGAGCAATTTATGGGGGTGTTCCGCTTCTTTATGATCGGCATGCTGGCCGTGATCCTGGTCCGGCCCAGAAGGTGGCTTCGGGAATCGGACCCTGATTTTAAACTATCCAACTGGATCAAAGTACCTTTGTTTCTCCTCATTGGTTTTTACGGCGGATTCCTGCAAATGGGAATGGGGATCTTTTTCCTGGCCGCGATGGTATTGGCCGCCCATTTCAGCATAATCGAGGCAAATGCCGTCAAGCTGCTGGTCATAGGGATCTACACGCTGGTCGCCCTGGCGCTTTTTCAATGGAAAGGCCTTATTCATTGGCAGTTTGGCCTGACGGTCGCAGCCAGCCAAATGGTCGGGGGCTATGTTACCGCACTCTTCGCCGCCCGGCACCCCAAAGCCAACGTCTGGGCCCATCGTCTGTTGGTTGTCGTGGTCATTTTGGCCATTGTCAAACTTTTTGACCTGCATCTGTTGGTTTTTGGGCAATAGGTTCAAATTATAGAAATTAGTGTTCATAAATCGAAAAACGTGGCCGATAAGTCAGTCTGGTATCTGGAGGAGGTTGATCTGTACACCATTCTTTGCCCCTACAAAATGGCCAACCATCTCAAAACTCACCCTTACGATTCCTTCCGGCAAGGGGACTTCATCTTCCTTCCGGATGAAGTAGCCAAGGACATATTTCTGGTGGCCGAAGGCAAGGTGAAAGTGGGCTATTACGACGAAGATGGTAATGAATACGTCAAGGCCTATCTTCATAAGGGAGAGCTGCTGGGAGAAATCGCCTATCTCGGCCAGGGCAGGCACAAGGACTTTGCCCAATGTGTGAGAAACGACACCCGGATCTGCCGGATGAGCGCGGAAAAGGCCAGGGAACTGGCCCGCGGCTACGTACCCTTCGCCCTGGAGATCCACAAAAAAATTGCAGACAGCGTTCAGCGCCTGGAGCGAAAACTGGAGATCCTGTTCTACAAGGACGCTCGGAAAAGGTTGGTTGAACTACTGAAGGACCTTCACCAGGTGTACCAGGATCCGATGGATCAAAAGGGCTGGGTCTCGCATGATCTCACCCAGGGCGAAATGGCCAGCCTGATCGGTACTTCCCGGAAAACCGTCTCGCTTTTGCTCAATGCGTTTGAGCGCGAGGGGATCATCCAACTGGAAAGTGGCAGATTCAGGTTAGGGGAAAACGGTATTTTGAAAATCCCGGCCTAGCGGTTCCATTCTTCTTCGGCTACCTTATATTCTTAAAAGTTTGCTAAATCATGGAGTGTTGTTACCGGGGTAACAAGCCACCTTCTTTCGGGCCCTTTACTTTGTAGCAAACATCCATTCATGGCCCATTACGATATCATCCTTGTTGGAACCGGAGCCGGCGGCGGAACCTTGGCTCACAAGCTGGCCCCAACCGGAAAAAAGATCCTCATCCTGGAAAGAGGGGGATATTTGCCCAGAGAAAAAGACAATTGGAGTACCCAAGCCGTATTCCTGGACGGCAAATACAAGGCCAAAGAGACCTGGTACGACAAGAAGGGAAAGGAATTCCATCCGGGCATCCATTACTGCGTAGGCGGCAATACCAAGGTCTACGGCTCCGCCCTTCTCCGGATGCGCGAACGCGATTTTGGAGAACTTCGACATCATGGGGGAATCTCGCCGGCCTGGCCGATCAGCTATACCGATCTCGAATCCTATTACACCGAGGCGGAAAAACTGTATCACGTACACGGCCAGCGGGGAATTGACCCTACTGAACCATCCGCTGGGGAAGCTTACCCTTACGAGCCTTTGCCCCATGAAGCGCGGATCCAGGAACTCTTCAACGATATGCAGGCATTGGGGCTCCACCCTTTTCCCTTGCCCATCGGTGTCAGAATGCCAAACGGAGTGCCCGGCGAGGCGCCGCCGGTATTGGACCGGTTCGACGGTTTTCCGGATCCTTCCGAGTCCAAAGCAGACTCCCATGTGATCGGGATCAAAAATGCCGTACAACATCCCAACGTCACCCTATTGATCGACTCCCGGGTGGAAAAGCTCAACACCAATGCCGCCGGTGACCAGGTCAAGGAGGTGGTAGTCGACCGGGGTGGGGAAAAGGAAATTTTCACGGCTGATATCGTGATTTTGGCCTGCGGTGCCATCAATTCGGCTGCCCTGCTGCTGCGTTCGGCAAACGATAGACATCCCCAGGGGTTAGCCAACGGTTCGGACGTGGTCGGACGGCACTACATGGCCCACAATAATTCCGCTCTTTTGGCCCTTTCGCGGAAACCCAATCCCACGCTTTTCGGGAAAACCCTGGGGCTCAATGATTTTTACTTCAGCAGCGAGGATTTTGATTTTCCCCTGGGGCATATTCAGATGTTGGGTAAATCGGACCCCCTCATGTTTCGCGACGATGCGCCCTCCTTCGCTCCGGGGCTTGCGCTTGATTACATAGCCAAACATGCTATGGATTTCTGGATGACATCGGAAGATCTGCCCGACCCGAACAACCGGGTCACCCTCAGGGAAAATGGCCGGATCCAACTTCATTACACCGAAAATAACCTGGAAGGGCATAAACAGTTGATGAAAAAACTGAGGTGGATCCTCGAGCATGTGGGATGCGAGACCCATCTGCTTCCCAATAACCTCTATCTGGGTAAGAAAATCCCCCTGGCCGGCACAGCCCACCAATGCGGAACGGTCCGCTTCGGATCAGATCCCGCTACCTCAGCCCTGAACCCTTGGTGCCGGGCCCACGAAGTCGAAAACCTCTATGTCGTAGACGGTAGTTTCTTCCCGTCCAGTTCGGCAGTGAACCCGGGGCTGACGATCATGGCTCAGGCCCTTCGGGTGGGTGATTACCTCGCCAACGAAATACTCTAGAACGAAAACCCAATGATCGAAACCCAAACCGCTTTTTTGATGAAAAGAGTACTGTCGGCCTGTGTGGTGCTGATCCTCGGGATTACCCCTTTGGCGGGACAGTCTGCCCGGTCGGTAGCGCGAATAAGCCTGACCGTTTCCAGCCTGGATGAGATCGTTCCTTTTTATGAGGAGGTGCTGACTTTTCGCCGGGTCGACGAGTACCAGTGGTCGGGGCCGGAGCTGCAACGCCTGCTGGGCCTCTCGGATGATCGACTCAATGCCCGGATCGCAGTCCTGGCCCTGGGAGATGAACGGATCGAATTGATCGAATTTCAGCACGAAGACCGTCAACTGCCCATTCCTGCCGATTCCCGCAGCAACGATCTCTGGTTTCAACACATCGCAATCGTAGTCAAGGATATGGAAGCTGCCTACCAAAGGCTCCGAGAATTCAACGTCCAGCATGTATCCTCATCTCCGCAAACACTCCCGGATTTTCTGCCGGTGGCTGCCGGGATCAGTGCCTTCTATTTTCGCGATCCGGATGGCCACAACCTGGAGATCATACATTTCCCGCCTGGGAAAGGAGATCCCCGGTGGCAGGAATCAACAGAGGACCTTTTTCTGGGAATAGACCATACGGCGATCGGCATCTCAGATACCGAAACCTCCATTGCCTTCTACGAGGAACTCATCGGACTGAAAGTGGCCGGGGGAAGCGAAAATTACGGCACAGAACAAGAGCATCTCAATCAGGTTTTTGGCGCTCATCTGGTCATCACGGGTTTGAAAGCCCAATCCGGGGCGGGGGTGGAATTCCTGGACTACCTGGCGCCGCCGGGCGGAAGGCCCTATCCCGCTGACAGCCGTGCTACCGACCTCTGGCACTGGCAAACGAGTATCCAGGTAGATAATCTGGAAGATCTGTACCGAAAGCTCCAATTGCAAAACGCAGATATCATTTCCAGGGGTGTGGTCACTCTGCCGGTTCTGGGACTCGAAAAGACAAAAGCCCTGATGGTTCGCGACGGGGATGGTCATGCCTTGCTTTTATTCCAGTCATTAAAATCTTAATCACATGCGTTTTTTTCTTTTTGCTTCGCTTTTCTTTTTTGCCCTGGCCGCTACAGCAGGCGCCCAAAACCTCAAACCATCCCCGGATCCCGACCGACTGGCCAATGTGGATCGGGAGGGCGTCATTCTGAAAGGATACGATCCTGTAGCCTATTTCACCGAAAATATGCCCGTGAAGGGCAAACCGGAATTTCAATCCCGCTACAAAGGAGCTATCTATCAATTCTCTTCGGCGGAAAACAAGGAACTTTTTGACTCCGATCCGGAAAAGTACAAGGTGTGGTTCGGTGGCTATTGTGCCTGGGCCGTATCCAATGGCTATACCGCCTCGATCGATGTGGAGGCCTGGGATATTGTAGACGGTCACCTGGTGGTCCAATACAGCAAAGGGGTTCTCCGCAATTGGAAAAAAGATCCGGAGGGCAATTTTAGCAACGCAAAAAAATATTGGCCTTATGTATCTGCCAACAAGGGGAAAGGCATCAACGTAAAAGACGTTGAGTAGAGACGGAATAGGCTAAATAGTCGTCCCTGAAAAAGCCCTTTTTAGGCCATTCGGGGTTGTAAAAAGA